>LBNX01000001.1:0-247366 GCA_000989185.1 candidate division TM6 bacterium GW2011_GWF2_28_16
CTAGAATCGTGTTGAACGAGAGCTTGAGAATTATATCTAATATTATTAGTGTTGGTTGTTGTTCTTGTATCAAGTTGAACAATAGCTTGAGAGTTATTATGTATGTCTGTTGTGTTAGTAGTAATTCTTACATCTTGAGACACAATAGCATTAGAGTTATTAGTAATTTTATTATTAAATTGAAGTATAGCACTTGAGTTCCAGCTGATTTGCTTGTCATTCCAGATCGTTGCTGCGCTTATATAACCTACATCGTCAACTATACTTATTATAGCCGAGCTATTCCAAGCTATTTCTTTGTCATGAGAGATAATAGCGTTACTGTTGTTATTAATTTTTTTATCATGAGTGATAATTGCTTGAGAGTTATATCGTATTCTCTTGTCGTGAGTAATTATAGCCTGTGAGTTATATCTAATATTATTTGTATTAGTTGTAATTCTAGAATCGTGTTGAACGAGAGCTTGAGAATTATATCTAATATTATTAGTGTTGGTTGTTGTTCTTAACAATAGCTTGAGAGTTATTAGTAATTTGTTCTTGTAGAGCTGAAACATCGTTATTAACTATAGCGTTAGAGTTCCAGCTAATTCTTTTATCTTGTTGAATAATAGCTTGAGAATTATTATGAATGTTTGTTGTGTTATTAGTTATACGAGTATCATGAGAAACGATAGCGTTACTGTTGTTAGTAATCTTTTTATTATGAGTGATAATGGCTTGAGAGTTATATCGTATTCTCTTGTCGTGAGTTATTATAGTCTGAGAATTATATTTAATATTATTAGTATTTTGAATTATAGCGTTAGAGTTGTTGTATACAATATTGCCCGAAGGTAAAATTTCGCTACCTTCAAAACCATAAGTTGTGTTACCAGTTACCCAAGAGTTACCAGGATTTTCGGCTCTTAAAATAGATTCTTGGTTCCAGCCATTAATACCTTCATTGTTTGTAATTTTTAATTTAGATCGAGTATTTTGTAAATTAATTGAAGCGCTTCTGTTCATGAAATTTAAATTATTTAGACTACTTGATGAATTATCTGCTAATAAGCTGCCATCAAGATAAACTCTAGCTCCAGATAAAATGTTTGTAGATAAATCGTAATTTTGGCCTAAAGTTGAATTGCCTAAAACTATTGAATTAGAAATAGCTTGAGGCAAAATATTTTTAGCATAATCAAAATTATAAACATCAACACTTTGATGCCCAGCGTCTGGGGTATTGCCACCGACAGCCAGGTATTGGCCATTTGGACACCAGTTTATAGATTGGACGGAAGAACCGTAATTTTGTGCAGCTATAAGAGTTAGAGCTGAACCATCAAAAGAATAAATTTGAATTTCATTATTGCTGGCCGGGCTGGTTCCTGCTGCAGATATATATTCACCATTTGGACTCCAGTTTACTGTACTAATAACAGTTCCGTAATTTTCGGAATCAACCAGATGTAAAGAAGAACCATTAAAAGAGTAAACTTGAAGTTCATCGCCGCTTGTTGGGCCTAGGCCACCAATTGCTATGTGTAGGTTATCTGGGCTCCAATTTATTGCATAAATAAACGTACCATAATCTTTTGAATCTATTAAAGATATTGCTGAGCTATCAAAAGAAAAAACTTGTAATTCGTTACCACTAGTTGGAGTTCCTCCTCCTGCAGCAAAATACTTACCATCATGGCTCCAGCTTATGGTCCACACAGAGCTACCATAATCTTGTGAATCTACAAGAGATAGAGATGAGCCATTAAAATAATAAATTTGAATTTCGTCGCCACTAACTGGAGAGCTTCCTCCTATTGCTAAATATTTGCCATTAGGGCTCCAGTTTAATGTATTAACACTGGTACCGTAATTTTGAGAAGTTATTAATTTTAATGAATTTTCACCAAAAGAATAAATTTGAATTTCGTCACCGCTGGTTGGGGTTTTGCCGCCGACAGCTAAATATTTGCCATTTGGGCTCCAGTCGACAGAATAAATGTAATCACCAAAATTTTGTGATGCTACTAGTGATAAATTTGAGCCATCAAAAGAGTAAACTTGAAGTTCGTTATTATTTGTTGGGGCGTTACCTCCGGTTGCAAGGTATTTGCCGTCATTTCGCCAGTTTACAGAATATACAGTCGTACCATAGTTAATATTAGTATACGTTGCATTAAAATCTGTAAGATAATTTTCGCCATAAGTGCTTAATGTTACTTTGTTGTCAAAATATAATGATCCTGTAGTTAGTCTAAGTCCTGTATGTGTAGTTAATAATGTGCTGTTATTAAAATTAATTTTAGAAGTATTATCTTTAAATATAATAAGATTGTTATATGTAGTACTTGGAGCAAATGAAAAATATGTATCTGGTCTAAAATTAAAACACGATTTTGAATTGATAAAACTTGGTCTTACGGAATTATAAATAAATTTAGATGTGCCGGTATAGTTGACACTATTATTTATAAAAAATTGACCGTTTCTAAATACAAAATCATTGTTTAACGAAAAACTTACGTTATCAAAAATTGCTTGGCTGCTCCAGCCTGAACATAATATTGGAGGCTTGTTTGTAGTATTTAATTTGTTTTTTAAAATTAAATTTTTATAGGTTAAACTTACATCACCATCAAGTAAAATTTGTGAATATTTACCTAATGTTAAATTGTGTCCATTGCCATTAATTGTACCACTAGAGGTTACTACAATATCGATATTGTCTGGGATTGTTAAATCGTTATTTAAGATTATAGAAAAGCCATTTAAGTTAAGTTTGCCGCTTGAAGTTATTACTGAATCACTAGATAAATGTAAGTCGCCAGATAATGTTAATGTGCTATCTCGTAAATTAATTGGGCTGTTTATAAATGCTGTTGTTGGAACAGAAGTTGCTCCATTTATTGCTCCAAATACAGCTAATTTTCCATTGTTTATAGAAATAAAATTTGCAGCTTGAGATATTATAAAACTTGAATTCCAGCTTATTTCTTTATCATGTTGAATAATAGAATTAGAATTATATTTAATTTGTTTGTCTTGAGTTACTATAGAATTAGAGTTGGCGGTAATTAGTTCTGTTGTACCATTATTGCTCAAAAGAGTATCGCCATTAAAATTACTGGCTGTTTTTATATTTGTTACTTTACCATCGTTTGTATAAATAGATCTGCCTGGCCAGCCGGCAACTGTATCTGGTACTATTGCTAATTTTGACCTTGAGCTTTCTAAAACTATACTTGAACTTGGACCATGAAATTTTAAAGTACCTGAAAATAGGGTAATTTTAAAATTTGTAAAAAAAATAAAGAGATATATTAACCATAAATTTAAAAATTTAATTTGAGGCTTCAAGTAATCTCCTTTTTTTACTAAAATCCAATTTTTATTTACATGCGCTTTTAAACTTTTGTTTAATTGCTAATATATATTTGAGCACTATATTTGATCGTATTTTTGGTAAATATTATAAGGCATTAAACAATGAATTTAGTCAATAAAATAAAAAAAATCTTTTTAGAATCTATTGTAAAAATATTTTCTCTTAATAATTTTGATTTAAACTCTGTGCAAATAGTTTTAAATCAGGATAAAAATAGACAAGATTTTGGAGATTTGAGTTGTAATATTGCTCTATTATTATCGAAAAAATTAAATAAAAACCCAAAAGATATTGCACAAGAAATTATAAAAGAATTTGTAAGTGGGAAAGCTTTTGGTGATATTAAAGATTTAGTCGAAAGTATAGAAATAGCTGGTCCGGGTTTTGTAAATATATTTTTTACAAAAGTTGCATGGCAGCAAATAGCACGAGAATTATTTTTAGAACGAGATAATTTTTTTAAATTAAATATAGAAGATAAAAAATTAAAATATTTAATAGAATTTGTAAGTGCAAATCCCACGGGGCCGTTGCATTTGGGTCATGGCAGGGGTGGTATTATTGGTGATACTTTAGTTAAAGTTTTAAATTTTTTAGGTCACGATGCTAAAAAAGAATTTTATATAAATGATGCCGGTAATCAAATTAATAAATTTGGTGAATCTTTTAAAATTAGATGCTTACAAGAGTTGGGTGATGCAAAATTAGAAATTCCAGAAGATGGATATAAAGGTGAATATTTAATAGATTTGGCAAAATTGTGTGTTAAAGAATATGGCCAAGATTTATTTAAAAAAGATAATAGTTTTTTCGAAAATTATGCCAAAAATATAATGCTAGAATTACAAAAAAAAGATTTAAAAGATTATGGTATTGTTTTTGATAATTGGTTTTCGGAACTTACTTTGCATAATTCTGGAGCTGTAGATAATGCAATTAAAAAGTTACAAGATAAAAAATTAATTTATGAGCAAGATGGCGCACTTTGGTTTAAATCTACAGAGTTTGGTGATGATAAAGACAGAGTTGTTAAAAAAAATACAGGTGAATTAACTTATATTGCAGCAGATATTGCTTATCATGAAAATAAATTTAAGCGAGGCTTTGAAAAAATTATAGATATTTTGGGCCAAGATCATCATGGTTATGTAATGCGACTTAAAGCAACTGTTCAGGCTATGGGCTATAATGCTGATAATTTAGATGTAATTTTATATCAACTTGTAAATATCAAAAATGCCGGGCAAGTAGAAAGAATGTCAAAACGAGCTGGTAAATTTACAGAACTTAAAGATGTTGTAGATACCGTTGGTTGTGATGTTGCCAGATTTTTTTATCTTAATAGAAAAGCAGAAGCACATTTGGATTTTGACTTGAGTATTGCTTTAAAAAAGACAGACGAAAATCCTGTTTTTTATATACAATATGCCTATGTAAGAACTAAAGGCGTGCTTGAAAAAGCAGGACAAGAGCCAGAATTTAAAGATTTTGTTGGCGAATTATTAAATAATAAATTATCGCAAAAAAATTTAGATATATGTTTAAATAATTTATGTAAAAATGAATTAGAAGTTGTTAAAAAATTAATCTTTTTAAATGATATTTTAATTGTTATACAGAATAGCTATCAAACACATTTATTGTCTTATTATACTATAGAATTAGCTAATTTATTTCATTCGTATTATGCAAACAATAGAATTATAGATAAAGAGAATATAGAATTAAGTAAATCAAGAATGCTTGTATTATTTCTTGTAAGAAGAGTGTTGGGGTTAAGTCTAGATTTATTAGGTTTGACTAAGCCTGAAAGAATGTAGGGAGAAAATGTGGTTACTATATTATTGATAATTTTAGGTGGCATAATAGGCACTCTAGCTAGATATTTTTTAGCTTATGGGGCTACTATTTTTACAACGTTTAATATTTTGACAGTAAATTATATAGGCTCTTTTATTATAGGCGCATGTTTTGAACTATTTATGTTTGTAAAAGTTTCTCAAGATATTGAAAAATTTATATTTATTGGGATATTGGGTGCATTTACTACTTTTAGTACATATTCACTGGAAGCTGTAAAATTATTTTTAGCAGGTGAATATCGTTCTGGTTTATGGTATATTGTAAAAGGAAATCTATTTGCTATTTTGGCAGTAGCTTTGGGGATGTTTGCAGTTAGATATTTAAGAATTTTATTGAAAAGTTAATTATGCCGTATAAAGATTTAAAAAATTTAGATTTAAAAAGTTTTTCACAAAAATATATTAGAAATTTTTCTATTATAGCTCACATAGATCATGGTAAATCAACTTTAGCAGACAGAATGTTAGAGTTTGCAGGAACTATATCAGACAGAAACAAAAACGAACAATTTTTGGATAAATTGCAAGTAGAAAAAGAACGAGGTATTACGGTAAAAGCTCAAACAGCATCGCTTTTTTATGAACATGAAGGCCAGACTTATTTATTAAATTTAATTGATACCCCGGGCCATGTAGATTTTAGTTATGAAGTTTCTAGATCTTTGTATGCTTGTCAGGGAGCTCTTTTACTTGTTGATGCTGCACAAGGCGTGCAAGCTCAAACGATGGCAAATTTTTATTTGGCATTTGATCAGGATTTAACAATTATCCCTGTTATGAACAAAATTGATATGGCTAATGCACAGCCCGAAGTTGTAGAAAATGAATTACATGTTGCCTTTGATATAGATAAAAGCGAAGTGTTACGTATTTCTGCAAAAACAGGTTTGGGTGTTAAAGAATTATTTGGTCAAGTAATAAAAAGAATTCCAGAGCCAAAAGGTGATGAAAATAAACCATTAAAATGTTTGCTGTTTGATTCTTGGTATGATGAATATAGGGGCGTTATTTGCTTGATAGAAGTTATTGATGGCAAAATAAGTAAGGGCGACAAAATAATGTCTGCTCATTCTGGACTTGAATATGAGGTTTTAGATATTGGCCTTATGTACCCAGAGCCAGTGGCAACAGGAGCATTGTTTACTGGGCAAGTAGGGTTTTTAATTTCTGGAATGAAAACTGTAAAAGAAGCTAGAATTGGTGATACTTTTTATCACACTAAATATCCTGTAGTAGCATTGCCTGGTTTTAAGCCAGCAAAATCAATGGTTTTTGCCGGTGTTTATCCTGTTGATAATTCAGACTATGAAGAATTACGAGATGCTATCGAAAAATTAACTTTAAATGATCCTAGTGTGCATGTTGAAAAAGAAAGTTCTGTTGCGTTAGGTCTTGGCTTTAGATGTGGGTTTTTGGGTTTATTGCACATGGATGTTTTTAAACAAAGATTAGAACAAGAATATGGTTTATCTATAATAGCTACATCGCCAACAGTATTATATAAAATTAAATTAACTGATGGATCTGAAGTGTCGATCGAAAAGCCTTCTGATTTTCCAGAAACTGTAAAAATAGAAGCTGTTTATGAGCCTATAATAAATGCTACAGTGATAACACCAAAAGAATATTTAGGACCAATATTACAACTTTGCCAGGAGCGTAGGGGTGAGCAAACAGATATGCGATATCTTGATGAAAATAGAATAATTTTACAATATAAAATGCCATTAAACGAAATTATTATAGATTTTTATGATAAATTAAAAACATATTCATCGGGTTATGCAAGCTTTGATTATGAAGTTGCAGGTTTTGTCGTGGCAGATTTAGTAAAAATGAATGTACTTTTAAACGGTAAGCCGGTAGATGCACTTTCTGTTATAGTTCATGAAGACAAAGCATATTATTTGGGTAGACAGTTAACTCAAAAATTAAAAGCTGTAATTCACAGGCAAATGTTCGAAGTTGCAATACAAGCAGCAATTGGAGCAAAAATTATAGCAAGAGAAACTGTAACAGCTTTGCGTAAAAACGTTATTGCAAAATGTTATGGTGGTGATATTACGCGAAAACGTAAGCTATTAGAAAAGCAAAAAGAAGGTAAAAAAAAGATGAAGCAGGTTGGTAATGTGGAGCTTCCTCAAGAAGCGTTTTTAACTATTTTAAAAACAGATGAGTGAGGTGGTTGTATGAAAAGACGTAAGGGTTTTTATTCTATTTCTGTCGTGTCAAAAATGTTTAATGTTCATCAACAGACAGTTAGAATGTACGAAAAAGAAGGCTTGATTTGCCCAAAGAGAACAGAAGGTAATACACGTTTATTTTCTGAAGAGGATGTAGATAGGCTTGAACAGGTAATAAATTTAACGCATAAAATGGGCGTTAATATTGCTGGCGTTCAAATGATATTGAAGATGCAATCTAAAATTAAAAAGATGCAAGACGAAATGAATAAGATGTTTGAAACTGCTCACGGTCAGCTTGCACAAGAAGGTGAAGACTATAAAATGCTTGTCGCTAAAGATGGACAAGAATTATTTAAACTTAAGCAAGAGTGTTTGAATAATAATAATGAAAATAAAACAAATAAAGATACAAGCGAAAAAGAACAAGATTTTAGTGACTGGGAAATTGACTACGAGCAAGATAAATAACGGGAGTTAATATGTTTTGGAATCAATTTAAAACGGTAATATTTTTGGGCGTATTAAGTGGCTTACTATTTATTATGGGTTACTGGATAGGCGGTCAAAACGGTATAATATTCGCATTTATTTTTTCTTTATTAATAAATTTTATAACATATTTTTTTTCAGACAAAATAGTTTTAAAGTTATATGGTGCTAAACTTTTAGATGAAAATAGATACAGCTATGTTTATGATATAGTTTCTGAATTGTGTGCTAATGCACGAATTCCAATGCCAAAATTATGGCTCATAGAAACTCCAATGGCAAATGCTTTTGCAACAGGCAGAAATCCTGATAATGCATCTGTTGCAGTAACTACAGGTATTTTAAATGTTTTAGACAAAGATGAATTGCGTGGAGTTTTGGCTCACGAACTTTCTCATGTTAAAAATAGAGATATTTTAATTGCTACTATTGCAGCTACTGTTGCAATGGCTGTTTCTTATTTAGCAGATATGATTAGATGGAGCTTTATTTTTGGTGGTAGTGATAGAGATTCAAAAAATAAGGGTGGAGCCCTTGGTGCAATTTTTGTTGCAATTTTAATGCCAATAGCAGCAACATTAATACAGTTAGCTATTTCTAGATCTCGTGAATATTTAGCAGACGAAACTGGTGCAAAAATTTCGCACGATCCATTGGCTCTTGCAAGCGCTCTTGAAAAGTTACAAAATGGTGCTGATAAACAAAAAATTGATCCTGCATCAAATGCTCAAGCAAGTACAGCTTCACTTTTTATTGTTTATCCATTTAATGCAAGTAGTTTATTTGCATTGTTTTCGACTCATCCTCCAATGGATGTAAGAATTGCAAGATTAAGATCTATGGCTAAATAGTTAAAGTTTTTATAAAACTTTCGTAATTTAATTTTATAAAATTATCGCATGCGAATTTATAGAATTCTTTTATCCATAAATGATGTCTAATATGTGGTATTGATGTTGTTACTGCAGTTACAGCGTTATTATTTTCAGAGGCGCTAAGCCCATTAAAAATAGTTTCGAAGTCTTGTCTGTCTATCGTTAGATCATTTTTGCCATAAAAATATAAAATAGGTGTATCTGTTATAAATTCTAGTAAATTATTAAGATTTGAATTTTCATAATCAATATTAAGGACTATTGGCGCCAAAGCGCGAAATCCTTTTTGAAATAATTTTGTATTATTTGGCCAAGAATTTTTCCAGCCACCAAATTGCGGTGATTTTAATAATTTACAATCTTGCGATAATTTTGTTACAAATTTTTTTAGCGATAACCAGCAACCATCTAAGATTATTTTATCAAAAAGTTTTTTTGTGTGTAGAGCTTGAGCTTGTAAAAATATTAAAGCTGAATAGCAAATGCCTAAACCTGTAACACAAGTGTATTTTTTATTGTTATTATATTTAAAATATTCAACAACAGCTGTAACATCTAAATCTTCCATGCTGGCCATTCTTGTAATATCTGTATCAACACCAAATGATTTATTTATAATTTTTTTTATTTTTGTTAATGGATTATACCAAACAGAATTGTCTTTTTGGTTAATTCCATGACCTCTGTAATCAAATAAAACTATGTCATAATTGGGGAACATATCTACAAATGGCGCCATTAGCTCTTTTGCATTTGTAAAGCCTGCGCCAACTATAATTAAGTTATCAGAATTTCTATCAAAATATAAACAATGAATTTCTATATCATCTTGAGTTGTTATAATTATTTCTTGTCCTGAATAGTGACTTACTAAAGTTTTATGTACTTTTTGTATATTATTTTTTAAAAAATCACGATTAAAAAGTAGAGAGTCGTTTAAGTTTTTGTTATTTTCTTTTGCTTGCAAAAATATTTCTTCTGGGAGTGCAAATGGTTCTCGATTTTTGCCAGGGTAAATGCCTAGAGCATCTTTATATTCTTGTCCATATGTTTTATAATATGGTTCACTATATTGGCCAAAATCGTATCTAAATTCAGTATCACGTAATTGGGCTTTTGCTGCGGTAAATATAAGTGTTATTACTAATAAAATTTTTTTTGTGTTCATAGGTAAACCTTATTTGGTATTTTTATTGGACCATTTTAATCTATTAAGTTAAAATTGATAAAAATTAACATATATTATGATATTTAAAAAGATATGCTATGAAAAATTATAAAGATATTTTTAAAGATAAAAGCTGGTTAACAATATCTAATATTTTAACTATTGCTAGAATTAGTTTAACACCATTTATTGTTTTATATATTTATAAACAAGAATGGGCTAGCGCTTTTATTTTGATAGCAATATCAGGTATTACAGATCTATTTGATGGGCAATTAGCAAGAGCTTTAAAACAAGAAACTTTTTTGGGTAAATTATTAGATCCTATAGCTGATAAATTATTATTAATATCTATATTTGCATCACTTGCTTTTATAGATTCACCTTCTTTTTTGATACCAAGATGGTTTGTATATTTTATTTTATTTAAAGAAATATTTATTCTTTTAGGTGCATTTTTTTTAATAAATAAAAAAGCAAAATTTAAAATAGAACCTACAATATGGGGAAAAACAAATACTGTTTTGCAATTATTATTTATTTGTTGGCTTTTTATATGTAATTTTTTTGGTTGGGAGCCAGCAAAAACTTATTATGTTTTGTTAGTTGCTTTGGTTATATTTTCTTTAATTGTTTTTATACAATATTTAAAAATAGGCTTAAATTATTTATTAAATAAAAATAATTTGTCTTAGTTTACAATTTTGATATGGTTATCAATAATAATTTTGTTTAATAATTGGCGTTTGGTTAGTGAGTAGTATTGTAGTCTTGATTTTTTCAAGAGGTGTTATATGAAAAAGATGTTAGCATTTGTAGTTTCTATGGCTTTTTGTTCTGGTTTAATGGCTGAACAAGCAGAATTAACTTTTGCACAAAAAGCAAAAAATTTGTGGAATAATGCTATTGCAAAAGTAACTTCAATTAATAAACAGCAATTAAAAAAGGCTGGTTATGTAGTAGCCGGAACTGCAGCTGTTGTTGGTGCTGGATTTGGAGCTAAATATGCTTATAGTAAATATCAAGCAAAAAAGGCTGCAAACAAAACTGAATAATACAGTTAAAAATATTAAATCTAAAAAAATATAGCTTATTTATATTTTTTAGATAAATTAGTTAAAAAAAGGGACGAGTGAATGTTTTAATTCTCGTCCCTTTTTTGTGTAAATTTTTTTTAAAGGATTTTTTAATGAGTTTTCGTTTTTTTAGTACAAGATTTTTACAGTACATAATGGTTCTATTTGTTTTTAGTTCATATTGTTTAGCTCAAGAAAATTTGGATAATATTACTCTTAATTTGAGTAATTCGAATTTAAATGAGGCTCCATTAAATAAAGAATCAAAAGTTTTTAATTTATTTAATACATTGAGAAGTGACTTGCAGGTAGAAAAAACTAAAATAGAGCTTTTTGAAAATTATTTTACGCAATTAAATGACTTATTAAAAGACGAAGTTATTCCTAAAATTGAAAAATTAGAAAAATTAAATAGTTTAGTTGGTAATTTAGAAGCTTTATTAAACGATGATTATTTTTTTTCTGGCTTAACAATTGATTTAAAAGAAAAAATTAATTTGTTATCTAGGCTTTTAGTTATATTTATAAAGGCAGAAAATTTAGATTGGGAAACTATAGAAAAAGATTATACATCTATTTCTGGTGCGTTAGATGCAATAACTAAATATTTAGAAGCAAACGAAAAAAAGCTTATAGAAAAAGATCAAGGTTTAGAAGCTGTTGATAACCAAGAAGTTCAAACTAAAGGCATAGATATTCTTGTTAATAATCAAATACAAAAACAAGTACATATAAATAAAGAGGGTGTGCTTGTTGCACCACAAATAGTTACCGAAGGTAAAACACATTATAAAAAAGTAGGCAATAATCTTTTTGATGCAACTATAAAAACGCTTGGAGATTTTCGTAATGGAGGGCTTGTATTTGCCTTTGCAAAAAATTTATTAGAACATCACAAAAAGAGCAACAAAAATGAAGTTAAAGTTTAATTTGTTAAAGTATATTTTTGTAAATTTATTTTTATTTAATTTATTAAATAGTTGTTTTTGTGCAAATAGTATTCCAAGTAATTTTATTATAGAAAAAGATAATACAAAAGTTTCTAGAAATAAAAATGCAATAAAAGAAACTATTGGTAGCAATATAAAATCTGGATTGGATAATATTGCAGATTTAAATAAAACTATTGCCAAAATACAAATAAAGGCTACTAAAATTCAAAAGCAATTAATTAATAATGTAGAAGATTTAGTAGATGCTGCTGGTAATTTTAAAAAAGCTAAAACTGGTGATTTAAATAAAAGTTTAAATTTAATTAAAGATATAAATAGTAAATTAAATGAGCAATTAAAAGTTGTTAAAAATATTAAGAGTGATTTAGATAAAGATAATTGTTTAAAAGAATTGGGTCACAAATGAAAAATTATTTAAAATATATTTATATATTATTGTTGGGTTTTAATACTTGTTTTGGAGATAATTTAAAAGATTTAAGTGTAAATTTTAAAAATAATATATTTAATTTATCGCAGGCTATTTCCAGTGATTTGAATCAAGATAAACAAAATTTAAATAAATTGCTTTTGGATATAGAGAATTTTTTTAAAGAATTTGAACTATTTAAAAATAATTTAAGTGAGTTAGAGCTTAAAGAAATTAATCAAAAAATTATTTTATTAAATGAAAAATTAAAAGAAATTAACACTTTAGATTTTGTAAAAAATAATGAAAATATAGAGCAAAATATTACAGAACAAATTACAAGATTAGAATTGTTAGATTTAAAATTAGCAGATTCTCAGGTTGGTGGAATTCAGCAAGTTGATGCTGAAAAAATAGATGCAGTAAAAACAGGGTTTTATCAAAAAACTGTTAAATATATTAAAGATCACAAAAAAGTTTCTGCATTATTTTTGGCAGTAATAGTCTCTGGTTTTTATCTTGTAAATAGATTTAGTAAACCAGAAGAAGTAAGAAATAGTGAAAATAATTCAAATGATTTTAATCCAGGAAATCCAGGCAATGATGAAGCTATACAAGATGAGCGAGTGCAAAATTTAAATCCTGTTATTCCTGAACAACCAAAAGATAATGTGCTTAATAATGATCAGGTGCCAACTGAGCAATCAAAAGATAATGTACAAAATGCTTTGCTTGATGCTGTTCCAGTTGTAAATGAGCCATTAGAAAACAATTTTCAAGAATCTGAAATTATGCCAGATGGCGATCCAGAAGAAAGAGTAGATAGTATACAAGTACCACAGGAATTTGAACAAGCTTTTACGAACGCTCAAGAACAACAACCCGAAAATAGAGATGAGCGAAAATATAGTAAATATTCTGGCAGAGAACTTGTTCGTTCGCCTCTAGCTGAAGAAATTTATAAACGAGAACTTGTTTCCCCAAAGAATGTAAGAGAAACTGTAGGCAATTTATTTGGTCCTGGTCTTGTTAAATAATGAAAAAAATATTTATAGTTGCTGGTGAATTATCTGGCGATCAAACTGCTGCCTGGTACTTAAAAAAAAGATCTAAAATTGAAAAGCTAGAAGTGCATGCTGTTGGTGGTGATAATTTATATAAAGCAGGCGCTAATATTTATGATAGTTACAAAAAACTAAATATTGTTGGTGTTGTAGAAGTTTTGAGTAAATTAAAATTTATTTTTGGTTATTTAAAAAAGCTTACAGATTATATTACACAAAATAATTTTGATGAAGTAGTTTTGGTTGATTTTCCAGGCTTTAATTTAATATTGGCTAAAAGATTAAAACAAAAAAATAATAAAATAAAAATTATTTATTTGGCTCCACCACAATTGTGGGCTTGGGGAGCATGGCGTGTAAAAAAACTAAAAAAATATTGTGATAATTTAGTTGTTTTGTATCCATTTGAGGTCGCTTGGTACAAAAAACATGGGCTAAATGTAGAATATTTGGGTACCCCATTATGTGATAAATTGCATGATTATATAGATTTAGATTTGCCAGTAAAAAAACAAATTACAGTTCTACCAGGATCAAGAAAACAAGAAATAAAAAAATTGTTACCATTACTTGCGAGTGTTATTAAAAGAATAAAATTTTTAGATTCTTCTATAAAAATAATATTGCCATTGGCAGAATCTTTGGATAAAAAATTTGTAGAAGATGAACTTAGAAAAAATGGATTACTAAATAATTTTGGTGATAATATAAAAATTATTACAGACGAACAAGAAAAAATAAAAGAGTTAAAACAATCTTTTATGGCTATTACCAAACCTGGGACAGTGACTCTTGAGTTGGCATTGTTAAATGTGCCGGCAATTATTTTTTATAAAACTTCTTGGATAACATATTTTTTGGCAAAGTTGGTTGTTAATATAAAAGTTATGGGTTTGCCAAATTTATTTTTAAATAAAATAATATATAAAGAATTTATACAGGGTAATTGCACTGTTGATAACATATTTAAAGAAATTAAAAATATTTATGATGGATATTTACAAAATTCTGGATATTATTTAAATATTAAAAAAAATTTAAAAGAAGTACGTGATAATTTAATAAAACAATAAAGGAAAAGCTATGGCAAGTTACAACCGTGTAATAATGATAGGTAATTTAACAAGAGATCCTGAATATAAACAATTAACATCAGGACAAGCTGTTTGTAGATTGGCTTTGGCTTCTAATAGACAGTTTAAAAACAAACAAACAGGATCGATGATTCAAGAAGTTTGCTATATAGATATTGATGTTTGGGGTCCACAAGCAGAAAGCTCTAATCAATATTTAAAAAAAGGTAGCTCTGTATTAATAGAGGGTAGATTAAAATTAGACTCTTGGACAGATAATGATGGCCAAAAAAGAAGCAAACATGGCATTGTAGCAGACAGAGTAACATTTTTGGGTGCAGTACAAGGCTCTACTGTTTCTACAGAAGAAGTTATGGCTACAGCAAATAAATTAGAAGAAATAGCAGAAAGAAATACCAAATCTAGTGCTCCTAAAACAAGAAAAACTAAAAGTGCACAAGATGAAGAATTGCCTTCTTCTGGCGAAGTAGAATTCAAAGATGAAGGTCCGTTTGAAGACGATTTGCCATTTTAAGTATTTTTATTCTATTTGTAAAGTTTATTTTTAAAGTTATATAAATTAAGTTTTTATATATGGGTATTTATTTGTTTTTGTCTAGACAGTAAAGACAATTTTGTTATAGTATATGTACCCGTTTATTAGCAAAATTAGTAATTTTAAAAGATCTTTTAATAAATAAGGCGGATTTTAGACATGGAAGATATTAAGACATTTGAACAATATGCAATTTTTCAAACCGGTGGCAAACAATATCAAGCTATACCTGGTAAAACTCTTGGCGTAGAAAAGTTAGAAGGCAATGATGGCGATAAAATTGAATTTACCGAAGTTTTGTTTCGCAAAACAGGTGAAGATAAATTCGAAATAGGCCAACCTTATGTAAAAGGTGCAAAGCTTGTAGCATCTATTGTAAAACAAACAAAAGGTGAAAAAGTTATTGTATTTAGACATAAAAGACGTCATAAACAAAGAACTAAAAAAGGTCACAGACAGCCAATAACTGTTATTAGAATTGAATCTATTTAGTTTTTAATAAATTATAAAAAAAGAGCTTGTCAAAAACGCAAGCTCTTTTTTTTGTTTTTAATTTAATATCAAATTATTCTTTATCTTTTTCTTTTGCTAAATTCGCTAATTTATCGTTATTTCCTGCAATTAATAACTTATCTCCAGCTTGAATTACATAATCTGGTTCTAGTAAATTTATTTCTTCATCTATATTTACGCCAATGCACGAAACTTGATGAGATTTTTTTAAGTTTAAGTTTGATATGGTTTTACCAACAAAATTTTTTGGTGCAATAATTTCTGTAAGTGCAAATTTTTCTGTAACTTGAAAAAATTCTATTAAAGAAAAACTTAAATTATTGGCAAGTTTAATTCCCAAATCTTGTTCAGGAAACACTACTCTGTCAGCTCCAACAAGCATTAATATACTTTCATGTATACTGCTAACAGCTCTAGCAATAACATTTTTTACATGTAATTGTTTTTTTAATAATGCAGTAATTAAAATAGATTGTGCAAAATCTTCACCCATTGCTACAACTACAATATCCATGTCTTCTATGCCAAGAGTGAGAAGAGAATCTTCGCTTGTAACACGTAAACATACAGCTTGCGTTACTTTATCTCTTATTGCAGCAATTATTGATTCATTACTGTCTATAGCCATTACTTCCATGCCTTGATCAGCAAGGGATGTGGCTAATTGATATCCAAATCTGCCCAACCCAATAACAGTACATTTCATAAATAGTCCCTTTTATTTTAGCAACCAAAAGCTTGCTATTAAAATTATTGTAAATAATATTACAAGTTTATTAAAATGTTGGTCAATAAAATCTTTAATTTGAGGTCCCCATATGCGTATTGTGCCTGCTACCAAAAAAAATCTAGCACCTCTAGATATAAAAGAAAACACAATAAATGGTGTTAGTGCTAAACCACAAAAACCGGCTGATAATGTTACAGCTTTATATGGTAATGGTGTAAACCCTGCAATTAATACTGCCCAGTTTTGATATAACTTATATTTTAATATAGCCGCATTAAAGGCAGCTTCGCTTATAATCCATTTTACTAAATTTATGCCAACAGTTTGCCACATTAATTTGCCAATAATATAACCAGCAATTCCCCCAGCAACAGAAGCTACTGTCGCAATAAGAGCATAATATAAAGATTTTTTATTATTCTGAACACAATATAGTATCAATAACGGATCTACTGGTATAAAAAATATTGCTTCTATAAAAAATAGTGCCGCAAGCCAAAGTGTAGCATGCTTAGAATATACTTTGGCACCCATCCAGTCATAAATTTTTCTTAAAATATTCATAAATTTTTATTTATTATTTATTTAAAATATTATTAAGATAATTTTCGATTTGATCTATAGAAATTCGTTCTTGTTTTAAACTATCTCTATCTCTAATTGTTACTTGATTATCATTTAAACTGTCAAAATCATAAGTGATACAGACTGGTGTACCAATTTCATCTTGTCTCCTGTATCGTTTACCAATAGAGCCAGATTCATCATGTTGTACTTTAAAGTTTTTTTGTTTTAAATTTTCATAAATCTTTATACTATTTTCAGAAAGATTTTTACTTAATGGTAATATTGCAGCTGTAACAGGTGCAATGCTTGGATGTAAGCGTAGGCTTACTCGAGTTTCGCCTTCAACTGTATCTTGTGTATAAGCATCAAATAATATAGTCAAAAATAATCTATCTACACCAACAGAGCATTCAACTACATGTGGCATATATGATTCTTTTGTTTCATCATCAAAAACAGATAAATCTTTGCCCGAAAATTTCGAGTGTTGGCTTAGGTCAAAATTGCCTCTATATGCTATACCTTCTAGCTCTTTCCAACCAAAAGGGAAGTTATATTCAACATCAGTGCAATTTTTGGAATAGTGAGCAAGCTCATCTTTTTCGTGGACTCTCGTGCGTATTTTTGACATATCAAGGCCAATTTTTTTATAAAAATTTAAGCGCTTTTCTACCCAAGTTTCAAAAAAATTGTTGGCATCTTTTTCTTGGCAAAAAAATTCCATTTCCATTTGTTCAAATTCACGCATTCTAAATAAAAATTGTTTTGGTGTGATTTCGTTTCTAAAAGCTTTACCTATTTGGGCTATACCAAATGGAATTTTAACTTTTGTAGAGCTCATTACATTTTTAAAATTGATAAAAATAGATTGTGCTGTTTCTGGTCTTAAATATGCAATGTTTGCATTGTCGCTTACTGCGCCTAAATTAGTTTCGAACATTAATTTAAATTGGCGAATATCAGTCCATTTTTTTATGCCACACGAAGGGCATGGTTTTTCTAAGTTAATATCATCAGCTCTAAAACGTTTTTTGCAATTTTGGCAATCTACTAATGGATCACTAAAATTATCGGCGTGACCAGATGCCTGCCAAACTGCTTGTGCACCCAAAATAGCGCCATCCATAAAAACAACATCTTGTTCGCCAGTATTTAATGCTTTTGTCCAGGCATTTTTTATATTTTGTTTTAATTGTGTACCCAATGGGCCAAAATCGTAAACGCCATTTAATCCTGAGTAAATTTCTGCACTTTGGTAAACAAAGCCCCTGCGTTTACATAATGATACTATTTGTTCTAATGTTACGTTATTTAAATTAGCATCTGACGACATTTTATTCCCTTTGGGTTTAAATAAAAAAAATGCTATAAAACTAAACTTTGGTTATTATAGCAAAACTTAAGCGATTGTGCTAAGCGTTATTTTGGGTATAATTTTATAACTATGAATGAATTAATATTACTTTTACAGATATTTTTAATAATAGCTTTTACTTTTATTGCATTAAAAATTAGCAAAAATGCATTAATTATGCTTATAAGTTTACAGGCTGTAATTGCCAATTTGTTTGTGCTTAAGCAAATAAACTTGTTTGGCTTAAATGCCACGTGTGCAGATGCATTTGTTATAGGCAGTGTTTTGGGCATAAATTTGCTACAAGAATATTATGGCAAAGAGATTGCAGATAAAACTGTGATAATTAGCTTTTTTGCCATGTTATTTTATATGGTAGTATCTTTTGTGCACATGTTATATATCCCAAATACATTTGACTGGGCTAATAATTATTTTAGTGAATTACTAAAATTTGCACCAAGAATATCGATAGCCTCTTTTGCATCGTATTTAATATCTGTAAAATTTAATAATTTTATATATAAATTTTTAGAAAATAAATTAAATAATAAATATTTTTTGTTTAGAAATTTAGCTTCTATAATTTTATCGCAAGCTTTAGATACTATTATATTTAGTTTTTTAGGCTTGTATGGTTTAGTGGGCAATATATTACAGGTTATGCTTGTTGGGTTTAGTTTAAAATTAATAGTAATTTTTATTTCTACGCCATTATTAAGTTTTGTAAAAAATATTTTAAAATTAAATTTAAATAATAATAATTAAAAAGAATAAAATAATGTTAGAAAATATAATTAATAATAAAAATATTATAAATAATAATTTAAATAATTTTTTTAAATTCGAAATTATTTATAAATCCAAAAAATCTAGAGCTCGTGTTGGGCGAATTTATACGCCACACGGAATAATTGATACTCCCTGCTTTGTGGGTGTTGGAACAAATGGAACTATAAAGGCTTTAGATAATAAAAGTTTAGATGAACTAGGTTTGCAATTAATGTTTGCAAATACTTATCATTTAATTTTACAGCCAGGTTCTAAGTTAATTCAAAATGCTGGTGGAATACACAAATTTATTAATCGCAAAAATCCAATAATTACAGATTCTGGAGGCTTTCAGGTTTTTAGCCTTGCATACGGTGGAGTTGCTCAAGAGCTTAAAAGTAAGGGACAAAAAAAACATGATAGTTCTGTATTAAAAATTAACGAAGAGGGTGTTTTATTTAGATCTTATCGTGATGGCGCTAAAATTTTATTAACACCAGAAACTTCAATTCAGGCTCAAAAAGAAATTGGTGCAGATATTATTGTTAGCTTTGATGAGCTTTTGCCATATAATACAGATCAAAAACAATTATTAAAATCTCTTGATCGTACTCATAGATGGGAGACAAGATCTTTAATTGAGCATAAAAAAAATATTAATAATCAGGCTTTATACGCGGTACTTCATGGTGGTATAGATAAAGATTTGCGCAAAAAAAGCGTTGAAACTTTATCTAAATTAGATTTTGATGGTTTTGCAATTGGTGGTAGCGTTGGCAAAAATAGAACAGAAATGTTTGAAATGCTTAATTTTTTAATGCCATATGTTCCAGAAGATAAACCTAATCATTTGTTGGGAATAGGCGATTTAGAATCTATATCAGGTATTATTCCATTGGGCATAGATACGTTTGATAGTTCTCATCCAACAAGGGCAGCGCGTCATGGGCTTTTGTTTACCAAAAATGGTTTATTACGTGTTTTTAAATCAGGTAATGCAAATAATTTTGGCCCAATAGAAGCTGGTTGTAACTGTCCAGCTTGCAAAAATTATTCTTTGGCGTATATTTATCACCTCTTTAAGTCGCATGAGCTTGCAGGTTTAACGCTTGCAACAATGCATAATATTTATTTTATGATCGAGTTAATGAAGAGTTACAGAGAAAAAATTTTAAATGGTGAAATTTAATTTTACAAAAAAAATAATATCTTTTTTTTTCTTTATAAATATTTTTATTTTACTTAGTGCAGGAAGCGAACTTAAAGAAGAGTTTGTTGAAGAGCTGACTTTTGATCAATATGTGAATAATATTTTATCTGAAAATAAATTAAATAGTTTTGATGGTGTTAATAAATATATATGTCCAGAAGATAAGAGTATTAATAATTTTAATAGTTTAGATTGTGAATCCTTATTTTTCAAATTATTACATGTTTTTTGGTATAGATTGTTTGATTTTATAAATGTAGAAGAAAAATGGTTGTACAACGAAAAATTTTTAAATTTTAATCCATATTATAATTCAGAAGATCAAATTGAAGTAGATTTGCATGATATTTTTTTAATATCAAAATTTATAAATGTTTCAAGTTATGGCCTTAGGTCTAATAATATACAAATATTAATTGATTGTTTGTCTAAAACTAATTTGCATTATGCGTGTAAAGTTGACGATGATTCCATAAAGCAAAGAGCTGTAATTGGTGATCTACATGGTAACATTCAAGATTTTTTTAAAATAATAAAAAAATTAATTGAAAATGATTTTTTGGATAATAATTTAAAATTAAATAAAAAAAAATTAATTTTTTTAGGTGATTTTATTGGTAGGGGTAATAATAGTTTAGAAGTGTTGCTTTTAATAATCATTTTAAAATTATTAAATTTTGAAGATGTAATAATTTTAAAAGGCAATCACGAAGCTTTAGATATGAATATTTGTGATGGTTTTTTAAAAGAACTTTCTTGTAAAATTGTAAAAGATAAAAATGGAAAAAGTCTTATAAATATATATAGATATATTTTAGGTATTTTTAATTATTTACCAGAAGCTGTTTATTTAAAGATAGCAGACAAAGTTATACAGTTAAATCATGGTGGTTTTAATTTTGAATATAATCCTAAATATTTAATAAATGGCCCGAAAATATTTCAGCATATTAATTTTAGTACTAATTATTCCCCAAATCTATGGCATGATATTCTGTATAGTTTAAACAGGGCGGTTAGCTTGACGGTTAGGGGTGATTCATTGGCGCGATCTTCTATTGATGTTTTATCTAAAATGCAAAAATTTGGAGTAGATTATATCATTAAGGGACATCAACATGAAATTGATACAGGCGAGGTTGATTGTGAATGGGATTTTAAACCTTTGTATCAAATTGATTCTATAATAGAAAAAAAATATAAAAAACGTGAACAAAATTATAAAATAGATGGCAATGGTGGTAATCTTGGTTTTTGTGATATTGGCAATATTGGTGAATACAAAAAATCTATATTTGTTTTAATAAGTGCTGCAATTTTAAGTGGAATATATTTAGATCAACCTTGCAGAGAAATTGATTATGCACCGTCGTATCTTAATATAGATGTTGATCAAGAGAATAAATTAAATTTTACTGTTATTGAATGTAATTAATTATGAGATTTTTATGTATTTAGGAAAAAAAATATATTTGTTATTTTTAGTTTGTTTTATTAATTGTAAACTTTTATCAATGTATTATCAAACTGAGGGTACGCAAGAACAAGATTTATCAGCCTTTGGTTATAGCTCTTTGAAAGACTTTGATGATAAATTTTTAGCTCAATTTAATAATGAAGTAGATTTAAAAGTTTTGAACAAAATATTTGAATCTATTAGTAAAATATACGACCAGGATTTTAATATAAGTGAGTGGATTGGGAATAATTGTGTTCCACAAATAATAGATAAAAATTTTTCATATGCCCAAAAAATTGAATTTAATGGTTCTGGTAATAAAGTTATTTATTGTATTGGAGATACGCATGCTGATTATTTGGCTTTAAAGAAAATTATACAAGATATTATAAAAGATGATTTAAAATTAAAACCAGAAGAAACAATAATTTTTTTGGGTGATTTCACAGATAGAGGTTTTGAAAATTTAAAAACTATAGCTTTAATATTTTTATTAAAAATTATAAATCCAAATAATGTTTATATATTAAAGGGTAATCATGAAACATATCCTTATAAAACAGAAGGCAATATAAGTGCGGAATTGAAGGCTTTGTTTATAAAACAACAAATTCGAGAAGATTTGCTGAATAATATTTTTGATAAATTTAATTTATTACCAACAATTCTTTATGTTTCTTATTATAGTTTTATTGCAAGATTTAACCATGGTGGGTGTGGAGGAGAGTTTGATCCTAAATTTTTGCTAGATGCAGAATATTTTAGTGTTTTGCAGGATATTTCACAACTTAATTTAGAAGGATTATTGTGGGGTGATATTTCTGCAAATGCTAAATACCCAAGTGAACCCAGCCCTAGAGGCGGTGATGTTAAATTGCATTCAATTAAATATTCATTTGAAGAAATGAAAAAACAAAATGTAAATTTATGGGCTAGAGGGCATCAGCATTCTCAACCTGCTGATGAATGGGCTATGGCAGAAAAATTGAAATATAAAAAAAAGTTTTCAGATGGTATTTTAGATTGGATAGACTATTGTAATGTTGTAAATGATGTTGAACAGTCAGTTTGCGATGGGGCATGGATTTTTAAAAATGAAGATAAATCTATGGATATTGCTACGGTTATATCTTCTGGAGATAAATATTATCCAACATATTTAAAAATTAGACTTGCAGAGGATTGGTTTTATCCAGAAATAATCTCGTGCAAATAAAAATTTTTAAATATTAAAACCCAATAAGCTGGCATTCTGCAACAGGCTTAATACCATAAGTTTTAAACATAAGTTCTTGTATTTTTTGAGAAAGATTTATTACATCTTGGCTTGTAGCAGTATCGTTTGTAACTATCATGTTAGCATGTTTAAACGAAACTTGTGCTCCACCAATTTTTAAATTGCCTTTAATGCCTAATTTATCTAAATAATAAGCGACAAAGATCATTTTTTTGCCATCTATTTTCAGAGTTACTTCATGATCATGAAAATTTCTAAAAAAACTACCACAAGTATTTTTTGTAGGATATTGTCTTTGGCGATATCTTATAATTTCGTCACGACGACCTTTAGCATATGCAGCCTCTAGATTATCGCATTTTTTTAATTCAAAAGTTGCGCTAACTAAAAAATAATTCTTGTCTTGTAATTTAGATTGATCATATCCAAAATTAAACCAGTTTTTATCAACGTTTAAGATCTCACCAGTTTTTGAGTTAATAACTTTTGCGCTTATTAAATAATCACTTAAATATTTTTCAAAATAGTGAATATTTATATAAACAGCGCCTCCAATAGATCCGGGAATATTACTAAAATCTTCAAGTCCTAATAAATTATTATCAAGAGAATAATTTATTAAATCTTGTATTTCTACACCGGCACCTGCTGTTATTAAACTATTATCATTTAAAATAATAGTATTAATTTTTGGGTTTATCGTTAAACCTGTAAAACCATTATCACTTATTAATAAATTAGCCCCATCGCCTAAAACAAATATTTCTAAATTATTTTTATTGGCAAAATCTACAGATTGAGTAAATTCTTGCTCTGTTGTTGGTTGGCAAAAGTATTTTGTATTGCCACCGGTTTTGAACCAATTTTTATCTTTTAAACTAATATTTTTCTCTATTATCATAATATTTCTCTTGTTTATTTTGTCATCCCGGGCGAAGACCTGGGATCCATGCATAAGCATAATATTTTTTACAAAAAATAGTAGCTTTATAAAATAAGTAACTTAAAGCTATTATTTAACTTCTTTTCATTTTAATTGACAATTAGAAAAGTTAATTGTTAATTTAGAGTTGAAAAAATGGATTAATAGAATTTTAAAAAGGGGTGGGCTATGGAAAAACGTTTTATAAATCTATTATATTTTTTACTAATTAATATAAATTTTTTGAATGTAAATTGTGCAGTACGTACACGTGCTATAAATACTTTAAAAACGGCAGAAGTTTGTAAAAATAGATTTGCGCCGCATCTTTTTTTAGAATTTACAGATACTTTATACTTTGAAAAAAATATATATCCAGAAAAAAATCAATTAGAATTGGTTTTTCCTGCTATGGATTTAAATAATTTTAAAGAAAAAAATATTGTTAAAGAAATTAAATCTATAGGGGATATTATAAAAAGTGTAGAGCTTTCGTATTCAAGTATTCCTAGCCCAAGAGTTATTTTAACTATAATATTTTCTGTAACTGATATTTTAATTCGTTGGAGTAAATTAGAAGATCCTTCAAGATTGGTAATAGATTTTTTTAGAAAAAATGAATTAGAAAAATTACAAAACAGGGGTAAGGGAATTTTACAGGCACAAAATTTTGAACAAAAAAATAATAAAGATTTTCGTATTTTAGTTGATGCTGGCCATGGGGGGTCTGATTTTGGGGCCCAGGGTTTTTTTTTATTAAAAGAGAAAGATTTAACGTTAGATATTGCTCGAAGAGTTCATAATGAGTTAAAAAAAAACGGGTTTAATGTCTATTTAACAAGAAATGATGATCAAACTTTAACATTAAAAGAACGTAATGAGCTTGCAGGGCAATTAAATGCCGATCTTTTTGTTTCTATACATGTTAATGCAGTTCCAAGTGTATCAGATGCTTCTGGCTTGGAGTCTTATTTTTTAAATCCACAAGATTTACTTGCAAAAAAAAGAAGGGGCGGTTTTTTATTTATTTTTGAACCAAAAGATAAAAAACTTGCAAAATTTGCCAATGAAGCTTTAAAAAATAATATTGATTTATCAGAAAAGCTTGCAAGTAATATTCATATGGGGATGATAAATTTTTTAAATGATAAAAAAGTAAGCAATGTAATTGATAAAGGTGTTAAAAAAAATGATTTTAGACTTTTATTGCGCAGTGAAGTTCCTGCGACATTAATAGAAGTTGGTTTTGTAACAAATAAAAAAGAAGCAAAAAGACTTTCCAGCCCTGTGTATAGACAAATGTTAGCAATTGGTATTTTTAATGGTATAGAAAAATATATAAAAGATAGGAGTTAAAAATGTTTGTATTTTTATTTGCACCAATCGGTTTACCTGGTATTGGTGCTAGTAAGGCAATTTCTGGTGTATCTGGAATAATTGGTGTTTTGGTAAAACATTTGGATTATTTTTTAACTTTTTTAGTTATATTTTTACTTATTGGTCTTGTTACTAAAGTTTATAAAAATTGGTATAAAAACAGACTCAAGAAAATTAATATTTTACTTTATAAATTATATTCTGAAATTTTGTTATCTAATAAGTATGAAAAAGAAACTATTGATTTAATTTTAATAGGAACAAAAAAATGGTTTTTTGTTTATAAAGTTGGAAAAATAGGTACGCAAGAAATTGTAGATGCTTTAAATTCTATTAAATCTGGTAAGCTAAATGTAGATATTGCTTTACTTTTGGTAACAAACTGGATAAATATGTTAAATCATTTGATAGCAAATTTATAATTTATAATTAATATAATTATTATTGTTAATTTATAATTATAAATATTTATACAAATATTTTTGAAAGTTATCTGCAATGGCAAACAGCATAGGGATTTTGGGGTTTGGAGTTGTTGGAAAATCTGTTTTTAAATTTTTATCTAGTAAAGATAGTGATTTAAAAATAAATATTTTTGATGAAAGAGATCTAAATTCTCAGGAACTAGAAGAGATAAACTCTGTTCATGCTCAAGTATTTGATAATAATTCTATAAAAAGTTTTATAAATAATAGTCAAAATTTTTTTGTTAGTCCTGGGTTTAAACTAAAAAATTTGCCACAAGATATAGCACAAGATAAATTATTGTGTGAACTTGATTTATTTTCAAAATATTTTAAAAAAAATTCTGTGGCGGTTACTGGCAGCTTAGGAAAAACTACTATTACTTCTTTTTTGGCAAATTTTGCAAATCAAATTCCAGACTTAAATAATAATTTTAAAAAAACTAGCGCTGGTGGCAATATTGGTCTTGCCATGCTCGAACTTATAGAAGCACAAAATAATATAGATCTTGCATTTATAGAGCTTTCTAGCTTTCAATTAAAATTAAATAAATTTTATGCTCCAGATATTGCAATATTTAATAATTTTTATTGTAATCATTTAGATTGGCATATAAATTTACAAGATTATTTTGAATCTAAATGTAAAATTTTTGAGTATCAAAAAGAGGGGCAGTATTTTATTTTTAATAGTGATTTATTTAATGAATTACCAGAAGATCTTAATGCGATATTTGTAAAAAAATTATTAAATTTAAAATCACAAATTTGCTGTATATCAAAAGATTTTGATAATACTTTGAATAAATTAAGTAATATTGGGCTTAAAAATTTTAATATATTTTCGATAGAGAGATCCCCGGTCGCAGCCGGTGATGACAAGGGCTGCGCTGGGGTAAATAATAATTTAATATTTAATAAAATTATTAATAATAAATTAATAGAACAAGAAATTATTTTTGAATTAGCATATTTGCCAAATGTTAGTTTTGAAAAAAATTGGCGTGTAATTTTGGCGACTTTATATTTATTAAAATTTAATTTAAATAAATTAAAAGATATCTTTTTATCTCAAGAAAATTTTTATTCACAAGAAAATTTAAAGTTAAATAGATTAGAGCTTTTTGCAACAATAAATAACGTAGATTTTTATAATGATTCTAAATCAACTGTTTATCAGGCAACTCAAGAAGCTGTAAGTAAACTAGCTCAAAATAATAAGCCTATAATATTAATATTGGGAGGTCTTTCTAAGGGTGTAGATAGAACTCCATTAGTAACTTTTTTAAAAAATATAAAACAAGTAAAAACAGTTTTTTGTTTTGGTAAAGATTGCGCTAATTTTTCTTGTTATGATAGTTTTGCTGGCTTGCAAGACGTTGTTGATGCTGTATTTAAAATTATGCAACCAGGTGATCAGGTTTTATTTTCGCCAACAGGTTCTAGCTTTGATTTGTTTAAAGATTATAAATATAGAGGTCAGGCGTTTAAAGATGCAGTTTTAAATAAAAAGATGGGATAAAAATTTATGACAGAAAGTAGAGATGAGATAAAAAAAGATTTAAAATATTTTTTTTTAGTAGTTTTGGCATTAACTTTAATAGGCTTTATATTTATATATTCTTCAAGTTCTGTTTATGCATTAGAAAAATTTGGATCGTCTTTTTATTTTATTAAGAAACAAATTTTATACTTAATTCCAGCTATTTTATCATTTATTGTTTTTGCAATATTGCCGGAAAATTTTTTAAAAAAGATAGTGTTTTTTTTGTTTTTTATATCACTATTTTTGACCGCTCTTACCCTTTCTCCTGATATGGGATTAAAAATGCATGGTTCTTCTCGTTGGCTTAATATTGCAGGATTTAGTTTTCAGCCAAGCGAATTTTTAAAATTATTTTTGTTTTTATATATAGGCTTTTTTTTAGAAAAAAAACGAAAAAAGGTAAAATCTTTTTTGCATAGTTATTTACCATTTTTAATAATTTTGGGAATTACTTTTATAGTTTTACTTAAACAACCTGATTTTGGATCTGTGGCGACTATATTTGCAACGGCATTGGTTATATTTTTTGTTGCTAATTTTAGTCTTATACATTTAGGTGTTACTTTTTTAATATCTTTGCCAGTTATAGTTTATTTAATTTATTCTAAAGCTTACAGATTAAATAGAATTTTAATATTCTTAAATCCATGGTCCGATCCACAGGGTAGTGGTTTTCAGATTATACAATCTTTAATTGCTATAGGCTCCGGACAACTTTGGGGAGTTGGTATTTCTAACTCGGCTCAAAAGTTTTTTTATTTACCAATGCAGCATACAGATTTTATATTTCCAATAATAGCAGAAGAAACTGGCCTTGTAGGCTCTTTAATTATTATATCTTTATATTTATTATTCTTTTATTTTGGGCTTAGACTGGCTCTTAAAATGCAAACAGATTTTGCATTTTTTGCGACTTTAGGGTTTGTAGTTCTTACAAGCTTACAGGCTGTTGTAAATCTTATGGTTGCATGTGGTCTTTTGCCAACTAAAGGCCTTGGTTTACCATTTATAAGTTATGGTGGTACATCTTTGGTTGCACTTTATTGCATGTTGGGATTAATTGCTAATTTTTCACGCTGGGAAAGTTGATTTATACTCTATTAGAAATAAAATAGTTTATTGGGGCCAAATGGCTCCTTTTTTCTTGACAGAATCGCGCTTTTTGACATACTAAAACTCTAAAAATAGTATTATTTGGGGTTTTATTTGGGGTTTTTTTGTGTTTATAAAAAAGTTTAATTCTAAAATTTTATTTATATTTACTTTAGTTTTTTCTTTAAATTTAAATATTTGTGCTCAAGAACGCAATCAAGATTTTGATATAGAATCTCTTGATTTTCAAGATCAAGAAAATTTTGATACAGAAAATCTTTTTGGTGACTATCAAAATCAAGCAGAATTGTTAAACAAGCAGTTAATGCAAGATTTAAATAATAAAACAGCTTTATTACCAGAAGAATTAAAAGAAGAAGTTTTTTCTGTATGGCAAAGTTCTAGCATGTTGGTTGCAAGGCTTTTTGGCTTTGCAGATATAAATCAAGCTGATTTAGTAACAGATTATGTTTCTTTATTAAAAGATATTCTTTTTATTATAGATGACAAAACTTTTGTTAATTTGGCTTTAAAATTAGCATCGCCAAATTTTATATTTAAATTGCAGGCAAATTTATTAGACGATAGCTTTAAGCAAGATATTTTGGCCGTAAATATCTTTTTAGAAGATTATATGAAAAATGAAGAAGTTTTAAATAGTTTAAACTCTTTAGGACAAGAAAGATTAGTACTTTTTAAAACTTGTATGCAGGCACTAAGCACTGGTGGCATTCAAGCATTTGCACAAGTATTTGTAGATCAAAAGAATATAAAAAAAGATCAAGAAAAAATAGTAAATGTTCAAACCAAAAAAGCAATTAATCAGCTTATTATCGATTTAAATACTTTTTTAAGTTCAGAAAATATAACTCAAGAACAAAAAGAAGCTGCTATTTATATAAGAGATGCAATTTTTGGTGATATTGTTACGTTTGTTAATAAAATGTTAGATGATAATGGAAATATTGTATCTCAAGACATAGAGTCTAATATTCAAGAAAATAATTTAATAGGCTTTAATAAAGATCAATTTACAGTAATAGCCAATGAACAATTTAAAAATCTTAAAAAAGACCCATTTGTTAATGCTGCTTATAATAAAGTTGATACAATTAATAATAAGTTAAATAATGTTGCTAATAAAACTTATTATGCTAATTCTTTGTTAGTTACTTCGTACAGTTTATATAATAAATTTTTTAATTTTTATAGACACGATAATAAAACAGTATCATTTTTACATAGTGTAGGTAATAGTCTTGCTGGTGCATTTATATTTCCTGTTTTTGTATTAAAAAAGTTAGCTGAATTAAATAAAAATGAACATAATGTTATAACTAATTTTTATAAATTAAATATTATTAAATTAGAAAAAATAGAAGATATTAAATTAGATGATTTAAATAATCTAAAAAAAGATTTAAATGAATTATTGAATGCAAATATTTTTACTGAGCTGTACCTTTTGCATAGAGATCATAACTTTTTAGCCAGAAATTTTAATTGGCTTGGTAAATCTTTATTTAGAATAGGTTCAGCTTTTGCTTATTATAATTTATATGCAAAGTATAGAAATGGTTTAAATGCAACTAATTATTGGCCAACAGATTTTAATCATTTAAATATGGCAATTTATAAATCTATATTATTTGGTGGGTTTAATGTTGGTAATCGTTTAACGGGTTCTTTAGGGCTCACTGATATAAATATTGTTGATAAAATGATGGCCTTGGCTCCAAGTAATTTTACAGCTTGGTATACAAAAAAAGATGAAAATCAAGTAAAAGAACTTAAAGAAAAATTATTAAAAGCACATAAACAATTTAAAAATATTGAAAATTATAGTTTAGGAATTATTGGTCCAGATTTAATGCAGTTTATGGTTACAACTTTTATGCCTGTACTAAGTGATAAATACTTTCCAAAAACTATTGCTAATTTAGATTTAAAAACTATTTTTGCAAAAGAAAACCTTATAAGAAATGATATAACAAATATAAATTTGGCAGATATTTTTACAAAGAATAAAAGTATAATTAACTTTTTTCAGCCAATTTATTTTGATTACTATGTTGGTAATAGAGATTTAGAACATATTTCTAGTAATCAATATATTAAAAATAGAATATATGGATATTTATCAGAAAAAGTTGGTGGTCATGTTGGTGGTATTATTGGTAAAAAGTTTAATAAACCTGTTAATGTAATAGCTGCCAAAATAATTACAAAGTTTTTTGACGAAGCATTTTTGACTGATGATTACAAAGAGTTTGTAGAAAATAACCAAGACAAATTTATAAATTTGTCAGAGACTGATAAAAAAATAGCTTTTGTAAAAAGTTTTTTAAAAGAGAATGTTTTAAAGTTTTATCAATTAAAAAATGTCGATATTAACACTAAATATATTTATGAATTTTTATTAAATTTATTACAATACACACAAACATTTACACCTGTGCAGTTAGCAGAATTTGAAATTAGTTTTGCTAATTATCAAAATTATGAAAGTGCTACAGCTTATAGTTTGTCTTTGTTAGAAATAATTCAATTAAAAGATTCAGAAATAAATTTAGATAATTCTTTTGAATTATTAAATAAATTTAAACAAGATAATAATATCGATAAAAAGTTAGATCTTTTTGTTGATGGCATTTTAAATGGTATGAGCAAAAAGATATCACAAACTATTGGTAGCTTTGTTGGTAGTTTTGTTACAAAGAGTATTGTTGATTATATTCTTAATAGACCTGGCTTACCGCCTCCTCCTGGTGGTGGCTCAGGCACAACAGAAACACAATCTGTGCCAGTACAACCTGCTACATAGTCTTAAAATTTAAACACTAATAAGAGTAATATTAAGCTCTTTGGCTTTAGCAATAAATATATCTAGATCAGAAATAAAAGTTTTATCGCAATGCCAGGCAATGGCTTTAACGTTGCCTGGTTTTATATTTTCTAGAGTACTTGGTCCAAGAGTTGGTAAATCAAATTTTTTATTTTGATTGTTATGTGCAGTTTTACATATAACAAGATCTTTATGTCCAAGTTCTATAGCTCTTGCTATACAATTATCTGTGCCTTCGATTGCTTCGACAGCTATTATCATTTTATCTTTTACAACAACAGTTTGGCCCACATCTAAAAGAGAAAGTTTATTGGCACTTTCGAGTCCAAAATTTATATCTTCCTGTAATTCTGGAGTTAATTTACCAGTTAAAATACCTGGGCTTACAAATAAATTTTTTAATATATCACTTTGTTTTAAAACTTTTATTCCCTCTTGTTCTACTATATTTACTATAGTTTGCAACAGAGAAGTGTCGCTTTTGGTTGCTGCCATAGCAAGTGCTTTTACTGTTAACCAGTCGAATTTAAAATTTTTAAATAAATTTCTTTTATCAACTTTGCCTATAAATAAAAGTTTTTGCGTGTTATATTTTTTTAAAATATTTAAAATAGTTCCAGCTTTATAGAATGGTAAAGTTATAACTTGTCCAAGATTATAATTATTTAAAATATTTTTTATTTTTAATAAATTATTTTCTGGAAATAAAGATATAACAATAAATTGTTTATTTAAATTTATAAGAGCTTTTATGGCATCTATAGGTAAATTACCAGTGCCAGCAATAATAGCAATCATTTTACTTGAGCGTCTAATGTTAAAGTTAATTTAAGTGCATTAATATCATTTTTTGCATTATTTAATTTTTGGCCAGTTTTTATAGAATTTATAAAATATTCTATTTCTTGTTTTAGTGGATTATCTTTAAATACAAATAAACGTTCTATAGTCGCTTCTTGTTTATATTGCAATTGATTAACACCAACAATAACACTGTCACTTGTATGCCTGTGAATAAAAATATCTTGTGTAGTGAAATCTAATTTAATAAAAGCATCTTTTTGATGTATGCACATAGTACGTTCTTTTATTTGAGAAGCCCTGCTTGCTGTTATATTTGCCATTGTATTATTTTTAAATTTAATTTGAACTACAGCTAAATCAGCAAGTTGAGAATTTATTTTTTGTGATATTATATTTGCTTGCTCTATTTCTGAATCTATTATATTTAAAACTAAATCTATATCATGAATCATTAAATCTAACACAACACTGTCATTTTGAACTCTTGGTGCAAAAGGACCAATTCTATGACATTCGATTAAATATGGATTATTAATAATTTTTTTTAATTCTTGTACAGCACCATTAAAACGTTCTACGTGCCCAATGTGTAATGCTAAATTTTTTTCTTGAGCGATATTAAATAATTCTTGGGCCTGTTCTATATTTTTAGTTATAGGTTTTTCGACAAGAACATGTTTGCCGGCAAGTAAACAATCTTTTGCAATTTTATGGTGTAATTCTGTTGGTACTGCAATAATTACAGCATCAACTAAATCTAACATGTCTTGATAGTTTAAAAATTTTTTTATATTGCCAGATTTTATTTTTGCAAAATTAGCTTCGTTTGGGTCAGCTACAGCTACTAAGTTTACGTTTTGAGCTATCGTGCTTGCCGAAGCATGATAATTGCCCATATGCCCAAGGCCAATAATTCCTATTTTTATCATTTTATTCCCCAATATTATCTGCTTTGTTTAAAGCTGATTTTTTACTCACCCCACGGGAGCTGTTTTTTATAAAATTTATAAAATTTATAACGTTTAAATCTTTGCCCCATAAATTTTCTTGAGATTGCTTTTCTATTTCGTTAATTAAAAATTTATCTTGATAAAATAGCTTTGCAACATGCTTTATATTATTTATAGACTCAAGCGTGAAACCGGCACGTTTTAAAGCTATTAGATTAAGTCCAAAAAAATTAGCAGGTAAACCACTAAACATACCGAATGGTGGCAAATCTTGTCTTATCGCACTATATGGAGCAAGTGATGTGAATTGCCCAATTCTACAAAATTGATGCACTGCACTGTTTGCCATTAAAAAGGCATGGTGTTCAATATATACATGCCCACCCAGATTTACATTGCTAATTAATGTTACATTATTTTCTAGAACTACATCATGAGCGATATGACAATAAGTCATAATATAACAATTGTCACCAATTATAGTTTTGCCATTTTCGTATTTACTTGCACCAATTGTTACAAATTCTCGAATTTTGCAATTTTTGCCAATTTCTATAGAGCCTAAGCTTTTTTGAGTATCAAGGTTTTGTGCGGGCATGCCTATAATTGTATTAGCGTATATTACACTGTTGTCGCCAATGGTAATATCGCCAACAAGTATGCAATATGGGCCTACTTTTACATTGTTACCAAGTTTTACGTTAGTACCAATAATGGCAGTAGAGTGTATATAAGTTTTATCTGTATTAAAAAAAGATTCTTCGAAATTGATAACAGGATTAACTGTGTTTGATATGTTCATGTGTATATTTATCTTTGAGTAAATTTTAATAATATTAAAAAAATCTATTACTGGCCTGCCAACCGTAGCCTTGGCATAGGCTGGTTGGGGCGGGAGGGATCGAACCTCCGTATGGCGGATCCAAAACCCGCTGCCGTACCACTTGGCTACGCCCCAACGTAAGTTGAATTTCTATTATAATTTAATGTATTTATTTATTTTTTCAAGCTTCTTCAATAGTTTTTTTGTATTCAGCAACAATTTTTTCTTCTATTTTTGTTCTGGTTTCTGAATCTAGAGGGTGGACGATGTCTTTAAAAGTACCATCTTTTTTGCGTCTAGATGGCATAGATACAAAATATCCTTTGTTATCACTTTTGATAATTTTCATATCTCTTACGATAAAGCAATTATCAATAACCATTGTTGCGTAACCTTTAAGTTTACCTTCATTAGCCAAGTATACTTTTACTTCGGTAATTTCCATTGTACATCCTTAACTCTATTAATAATACGCTGAACTAAACGATGTAAATCTAAATCTGATCTACAAATTTGTCAATATTTTTGCAGCGCGTAATTTTGCGGATCTACTAGAAGGGTTTACACTTAATTCTTCTTGGGTTGCAGTGATAGGCTTTTTTGTAAGTATTTCTAATTTATTTTTATTTTCTCTAAAAAAGTTTTTTACAATTCTATCTTCTAAAGAATGAAAACTTATACAAACAATATTACTTGCAGGTTTTATTATTTCTAAAGCATCTCGTAAAAAAATTTCTATATTATCAAGTTCTTTATTTACAAAAATGCGTAGAGCTTGAAATGTTTTTGTTGCAGGATGTATTTTATATTTTTTAAATATTTTTGGTCTTGGTATTATATTTTCTATAAGATCTGCAAGCTGGCCTGTTGTTGTGAATTTTTCTTTTTTTCTTTGTTCTACTATTGCGCGTGCAATTTGGCGAGAAAATCTTTCTTCGCCATATTTAAAAATAATATCAGCTAGTTCTTTTTCTGTGTATCTATTTACAATATCCGAAGCTTTAAAATAAAAATGAGCTTGAGACATACGCATATCTAGAGGGCTATCTGTTTGAAAAGACATTCCTGGAGTGTTTGCTATTTGATATTGTGATGTTCCAAAGTCTGCGAGTATGCCATTAATATTTTTTATATTTTCTTTTTCTATAATTTTTTTAATACTTGCAAAATTACCCCAAATAACTTTTAATCTATCGCCATATAAATTTTTTAATTCTGGGTAATTTTTGTCTATTGCTGTTTTATCCCAATCTAAAGCAATAACATTACAATTTGGTTCTTTTTCTAAAATTGCCTTTGTATGTCCACCCCCGCCAAATGTTGCATCCAAATATGTTTTATTTGGTTCGGGGTTTAAATACTGTAAAACTTCGTTTACTAATACTGATTTGTGATAGGTTTTATTTTCCATAAATATTTTTTTATTTTTTATCTATTATTGCGAACTCTAAAAAGTTATCTATCATACCATATTTTTCCACTTGAACAACTACAACTCTTCCTTTAAGTGGGGCGATTGTTCCTAGCGCGAGTTTATTATTTGTAGGTAATGTTTCGTACGTAGATTTTTCGGCTTCTTCTTTTTGATTTTCATTAAATACGCCTAAAAATCCTCGAGCAAAAACTCTGTTATATTTATCATTAATAGTATCTATATCCATTAAAATAGTTTCTTTATCATTTATTTCGTAAATATCTGTTTTGTCATAATACCAAACATCAGTATCTATTTGTTTTTGATATATAAAACCTGCAATATAAATTTTTTTGCCTGTTCTATTTTTAATATAAAAGTCTAGTTCTGGTATTGGTTTGCTTGGTTTAATTTTACCAGATATTATTTTTTCAGTAATTTTTGTAGATAGTAAATTTCCTTTAAAACCGTATTTTTCTATGCCAATTTTTACAGTTTTATTTTTTAATAAATATATTCTATCTAGATCGAGTTTTTTTGTTTCTTCTAGTAATTCATATGTAGAATTAATAGCATCTTTTTCTTTATCAAATACTGCTAAATACCCATAAATATTTTCTCTGTTTTCTTTATTGACAATAGTATCTAATTTAATAGTTGTCGATTCATTTGCGTTTAACATATAAATTTTAGATTTATCCCAGCGCCATCTGTCGGCTTTTGTATGTCGTTTGATATAAGAAAAACATGCAACATATATAGCTTTTCCTGTAATATTTTGAATATTAATTTCTAAAATTCTATTTTCTTGTGCTTGTTTTTGAATTTTAGATATCCCAGTTGATGAAAGTTCTTCTTTTTTTAATAAAATACTTTGATAATCCAGACTGTCTGGTGATATATCTTTTTGTTCAGATGAATATTTAGAATTTTTTACGCAACCAGAAAGTACCAATAACAATATTATTAATTTTAAAATATAATATTTAAAATAATTTTTCATAAAAATCTCCCTTTTAATTAATTATATTTATGACATTAAAATTTTTTGTTCAATATTATTTATTTTTTTTGCAAAATCATGGTCGTTTTTTATATTTTCTTCTACCCTTGTTATTGCGTGAAGCACTGTAGAGTGGTCTCTGTTGCCTATGGATTCACCAATAGTTTTTAACGAACAGTATGATAGTTTTTTCATTAAAAAAAATGTTATTTGTCTAATTAAAGCTACATCTTTATGACGTTTTTTGGATTTTAAATCGTTTACAGATATAGAATAATGGTGTGTAATTGTTCTTAAAATTTTTTCTAACATTATTCCTTCTTTTTTTGTTGAATCATCTAAGTGTAATAATACTTTTTTTGCAAGGTCTAAAGATAGTGGTTTGTTTGTTAATGTACTAAAAGCATTTACTCTAATTAGAGCGCCTTCCAATTCTCTTACATTAGAAGTTATTCTTGATGCAATAAAACTTGAAACTTCAGGTGTAAGATTAATAGAATTCTGTTCAGCCTTTTTTTCTAAAATTGCTATTTTTGTTTCTAAGTCTGGAATTTGTATGTCAACAACGAGGCCCCATTCTAATCTTGATTTCAATCTGGCTTGTAAGCCTTTAATTTCTTTTGGAAATGTATCACTAGAAAGTATTATTTGTTTTTTTTCTTCATATAATAAATTAAAAATATGAAAGAACATTTCTTGAGTTTGTTCTTTATTGGATAAAAATTGAATGTCATCTAGTAATAATAAATCTATTTTTTGATATTTTTGTCTAAATAGCATTATTTTGTCTAGTCTTATGGCTGCTATAAATTCATTGGTAAATTTATCTATTGTTTGATAAACAATTGTTTTTGAATTATCTCTATTTTTAACTTCATTTCCAATTGCGTGTAATAAATGAGTTTTACCAAGACCGGTTCCGCCATATATAAACAATGGGTTATAAACTCGTCCCAAATTTTGGCATATTGCATATCCTGCAGCATGAGCTAAAGAATTGTTTGGTCCTATTATAAAAGAATCAAAATTATAATTAGGATTTAAATTACTTTTTTTGAATGAAAATTCAGTTTTTGCGGGTAATTGTTGGGTATTAGTATTTAAATTTTCAGGTATATCTTCTTGTTTATCTTTATATATAATATTTGGTTTAGTATAAGTGCTTGTATTATTTGTATTACCTGCATTACTTGAATTCTCTGGCGTATTATTATTTGTTTTTGTATATGTATGTATCATAGATGCTGGAATTATATTTCTGGTACGTGCTAAACTTGGATCTGGGCTTAAAAATTCTATATTTAAATTTTCTGAATCTAAAAGACTTTTAAGTGTTTTTTGTATAATAATAAAATAATGTTCTTTTAACCAATTTTTTACAAATTGATTTGGCACATTTAAAAAAACAATTTCTTTTTCTTTGTCCCATTTTTCCAAAGAAACAGCTTTAAACCATGTTTCTACGGTTTGAATTCCAACATCTTCTTTTATGATTTTTAAAAAACTTTGCCAAATTTGATCCACTTAAAATTAATCCTTAAATTAATTATAAAAATTTACTAAAATTTTAAATTAGTTATAGATTATAGCAAAGGAGAATTTTCTTGAATATAAACTTAAATATAAAAAGATTTAAAACTTTGATAAACATAGTTCACTTAATGTTTTTTTTAAATATTTTATTTTTTTTGCCATCGTGCAATAAGCAAAAAAATAACAAACTTGCACAAAATTATTACAAAATGGCATTAGTTGAATTGCAAGATCAAAGAGATTTAAATAATTATTCTTATAAAAAAGCATTAGAATATGTGAACTTAGCTTTGAATTTAAATACTACACCTGAATATCTGGCTTTAAAAGCTACTCTTTTACTAGAATTAGCAGACGAAAATGTAGCACTTGAATTTTTTGATGCAGCGTTAATAAATACAAAAGATAATAAATTAAAATGTGAGATTTTAAATAATAAAGCTTGTTTGCAGGCACAAATTGGTATGCTTAGCAAAAATGAAAATTTAATTAATTCTTCTATATTAATTTGGCAAGATTTAACTAAAAATAAAGATTACTTAACGCCTGAAGTAGCACTATATAACATTAGTAAAGTTAATGCTTATAATAATAATTATATAAATGCAAAACAAAATCTTGAGCATGCTATAAAATTGGCACCAAATTACCTTGATGCTCATTATTACTTGGCATTAATAAATTATAATTTATCAGATTTTAATGCAGCAAAAAGAGAAATAGATTCTGTTTTATTTTTATATCCTGAACATAAAAATGCTTTGCAACTTAAAAGTTTAATACAAAAAATATAGTTTATTGCTATTAATCTTCCTTTTTTTATAAAATAAATTGAAAATATTGGGGAATATTTTTCTAAATTTATTTAATTTAGATAAAACGGGGAGATTTAGGGATGAAAGTTCTTGTAATATTTATAAGTATTATTTTATTTTTTACAAAGTTATGGGCCTATCAGCCACCAGAATATGGTTTATTTACTGCAAATGTTCTTGAACCAAATAAGGCAAATGTGGATAGCTCTAAACTTGCTGAAAATAATATAATGCCAAAAATAAGGCTTTTAAAAGAAAAAAGAGCTGATGGTTCACCTTCTAATGTTTATTATTTAAGAGATATTGCAGATTTTTTGTATTTTGCTGTTAAAAAAGATTTGCCAATAGTTTTAAATATTTACCCCGAAAATAATATTAATAAAGAGAATTTTCAAAAATTGGCAGATGCTTTTTTAGATAAAGTTAGCTTTTTATCTTTTAATAAAGTAAAAAATACAGAATTGGCAGGTTTAATTAAATTGTTTGTGCAGTTCGAAGAAATTAATAATGTAAGTTTAGATGACAATAAACAGTTATTTTTTTTAATAAAACCAAAATCTGTATCTATCGAAAATGATCTTGTTAACTTTTCTAAGGGTTCATTAGTTCTTTTAGGTAAGCCTGGAGAATTTAATTTTGATGAAATTAAGTCAAAAATAGAGTCTAGTTTGCAATAAATATATAAAAACAAGTAAAAACAGTGTTTTTTGTATAAATATAGCGGTTTACAAGTATAAAATATTTGTTTATTATAAACATAATTAAATTGCTTATTTGAAATTTAATTGATAGAAAAAAGCTAAAAATGCCTAGTTTTTGCTTGTTTAAAATGCATAAAAACTAATTTTCTGCCAGTTTTTATGAAGTTTTTGAATCAAAAGTGGCGTTTTTATGTTGTTTTTTATTTTCCTATACTAGACAAGTATAAAGTGAATAGTGGGAAATGTTGAGGTTATAAAAATATATTTATTGGAGGTTATATTATGAAAAATTTAAATAAAGTTATCTTGGCTGCATTACTTGCAGTTGGAGTTTCTAGTTTTGGTTTAAATGCCGGAATGAAAAAGAAATTAGATAATCATAGAAAAAAATTAGTAAGAACTGAATCAGGAGTAGGTTGTAAAAATAAACGTTACTATAATATCGTAACAGGCGAGTTTTTAGATAAAAATACAGCTAAAGAACAAAGAACTGAAGCTTTAGACAAAATAAACGATTTATTTGATGCTGTAAAAGTTCAAATAAATGAAAACGAAATTGATAATGCTACTGAAAACTTAATATATGATGCTATGCTTGCTGTTGAAAATGAATCTATAAATGGTCTTTTTAATGGTATAGATACAGCTGAAGATATTGTAAATAAAGTTATTGAAAAGATTAAATGTATTAAAAGACAAGACGTTATATTGTTATCAGGTAACGGTGTTAACTTTGATGAAATTTTAAAAGATTATTTAAAAGTATTTGAAAAAATAAAAAATGCTCTTTTAGTAGCAGTTAAAACTGTTAAAGGTCAAGTTGTTAGAATTGGAAATCTTTCATTTGATGCAGCAAAAAAATTGATGGATCATTTAGATTTCAAGAAAATAAGATATACAATAGAAGGTGGATTTATAGTTGTAAATTTATCTTTTATTACATTGACCGAGTTGTCAAATTTACCTGAGCATAAATTAGATCCTGTTATTTCAATGGGGCTTATTATGGCTAATTTGGGTATAATTGGCGCAGAGATTTCTCCTGCTAATAGAATATAATTATAGTTTTATATTATTAAACAATAAAAAGTCGGGTTTTAAAACACCCGGCTTTTTTTTGTTTATAAAATAATAAAAGTATAATTTTTAAAAAGCTTTACAAATTAGGTTTGAGATAAATAAACTCTTTATGTTTTACAAAATATTGTATTAGTAAAAAGTAGGAGAGTTTGATGAAGAGAGTCAATATAATAGTTTTATTTTTATTAATTATTATGTCTGCGAATACAAATGCTTTGTTAGCCAAAAATAGAGCTTCTAAACAACAAAAAACAGATCAAGAGGCTGAATCTAGATTAGCAAAATTTAAGACATCTTTTGTTGATTTTATAAATAGACTACCGGAAATGGCCAAGGCAAAATTAGATTCATTAAATTATGATGAATTAGAAGAATTGAATTTTACTTTTCCAGTTAAAGTAGGTGAAAAAGAATTCAATTTTGGTTTTAGATGGAATTGGGAAGCTGGGGCAGGAGATGTTGGAACTGGGTTTACGAAATTCAAAGGAGAATTGGTATCTCCAACTCTTGGTGAATTAAATATATTGCCAACAGAAACTCCAAATAATATTTTAAGAATACATTTATTAAACGTTTTATTAGGCATTGGTTCCAAAACAGAAAGAGATGTAGCTAAATCTGATGTTATAAAAAATATTGCAGATCCATTAAGAAAAGCTATAGGGCCTGATTTATTAAAAAAATTAAATGATATTCTTGAATTAAAACCATTATATATATTTTATATAAAATTAATTTTACTTGCAAAAACATATATTCCAAGCCAAGTGGAAGAAATTCCAAATCAAGTTATGTTTTTATTAATGAGATTGATGCAAACTGTTAATGTAGAAAAAACAATAGAAGCAAATAATGGAGAAAAGAATTCTAAAAAATGGACAAAAAGAATTTATTACGATGATCCAGTTGTATTATTAAAAGCACTTCCTGATTTTATAAAAAATACATTAAATGACATTAAGATACCAGTGCAGGCAAATAGTTATCAAGAATGGAAGGACAAAAAAACAGGATATACAAATTATGACAAACAAATTAGCGAAGTTATGCGTAGAGGTAGTATAGATTCTGAAGTAAAATATGCAAAAGAAAATTTACAGTCTTTGTTTGAAAATGAAAATTTAACATTAACTGACGCAAAAATGTTAGCTTATTTGTGTGCAAGATTTGTTTATAACAAAGACTTGTCCAAAAATGTTGACGCTTTAAATAACTTGATAATTAATTTTGTTGATGAAGTATTAAATACTATTAAAAATATAAATACAAGCGATAAATTTACAAATAAAGAAAAAGATTTGCTTGTAAAAAAACTAAATGATTTGAAAGATATTTTAGATAATGATGGAGAATTAAAACAAGAACCAGTATTAGATGATTTTGCTATTTTTGAAAAACAAAATATTTCTATTATGGAATCTTTGACTTATTATTTATATCTTTTGAAAAATAATATGGGATATAAATTTTACGGAGATAATGGTTATGTTTATTCAGATGCTATTTTAGGAGACGCTTATACTCTTAGTTATGCTACAAAAGTAGCTTTTAGGGTATTCAAAGATTTAAGGATAGCATTAAAACAAGCTCAAAATTTGGTTCCAGACATTAAAGATCAGGGTGTTGAAATAGGAAAACAAGCATATCAAGAAATTGTTGGTGCTAGTGGAACATTTGATGCAGCCGGTAATGTTGTAATAGATGGTGCTGGAATGTTATTTGAACAACAAAAAGCAGATGCTGAATATAAAAAGGCTGTAAGTATGTTAAAACAAGCAAAAGAACAGTTAGCTCCAAATGACCCTAGATTACAAGATTATTTAAATCAAAAAAGCGAAACTTTTAAAAATTTAGTTATAGCAAAGAAAAATTTAGTTCAAGCTAAAACTAATTTTGCAATAAAAGTATTACGTCATTTTAAATTTAAAAGAGCAGTTGAATTAGAACCAGAAACTGAGATGCAATTTATATTAAGAGAATTTAAGCGTCTTGGAAATAGATCAAAGGTATTGCAACCAGTTATTGAAAATATTAATAAGTTCGCAAAATCTTTAATAGGTTTTGAATTTATTTCGTTACAGGACTTGGAAAAAGAACCTGAATTTGATGAAACAATTTTTATTGAAGAAGAAGATTTTAGTTATGATGATGAGCCTGTAGATGTTTTTTAACAAAAATTATTTATTAATATTTTTATTAAATTTTAATTTTGCTTTGGGACAATTTAAGGAAGTTGTCCCAGGGAACATTCAAGAAAAAGTTTTACAAGTCCCATCGCTTGTTGAATTAATTAAAAAAGATATAAGTGATGCTTCTGTTGCATTAAAAGATGTACAAGATTTTTTTAAAAATATTAATTTATATATAAAAAAAGCTAGTTATAAAGATTCTTTTGAAATAGCAATAGACAAACAGGGTTCGGGTGGTATTTTTTTAAATTTTGGCTATTCAGGTTGTGGTGATTTAACAAAGCCATTTACAGGATTTGAAACAGAAATAGATTTTGTAAATTTAGCCGATTGGTTGGATTTAGCTTTTAAAAATAGTTTAGTTTTATTAGGTTTTGATCGTTTTATACATGTAAAACCTCAAGATGAATTTTTAATTAAATTAGTTTTGCTGTGTGTTGATAAAAAAAATAATATTATTTCTAGCCAAGAGTTTATAACAGAATTATTTTTTTTATTCTATAGATTAGCCAAAGTCGAAACTTTTGTTCAAAAAGATTTTGATAAAATCTTTGATAATGTTTTTTTTAAAATAATTTCTGGAATTAAAATTGGTAAAATTAGTTTAAAAGATTATTTAAATAAATTTTGGAATAATTTTAATAGCATAGTTAACTATGATTTTAAATTAGATTTAAAGCCTGCATTTGAATTAACAAAACAAGATTTAATAAAAACAAGTGAAGTTAATAAAATTGTTATGGAAATTTCTGCTATAGGTTTAAAAACTGCAATAGAGCATAAAATAGATAAAGAAAATTATTTAAATAATACGAAAATAAAATTAAAGGGCTTTTTGAGAAGAATTATTGGTATTAGAAAAAATTTTAATAAAATAAATTCAAAAATAAAGCCAATATTGCAGCCGTTTTTTAATGCTGTAGGCTTACCATATGATGTAGTTTTTCCTAAATTTGAAGATTTGGGCGATATATCTCAAATAGAAAGCTTATATCAACAGGAGTTAGCTCAAGATCAAGAATTTGAAGATTTGGAACAAGAACAAAATTTTGATTTTGCAGATTTTTAGAATTTAAGTTTTAAAATTTTTTATAAAAATTATAATAGGGCTATTAGTGAAAATTAATAGCCCTATTATAATTAGTGAGAACAGGAGTTTTGTGTGAATATAAATAATTTAAAACATATAAGTATTTTGTCTTTATTTGTTATATTGAGTTTTTCTGGATGTAATACTTTAAAAAGTTCGAAAGAGATTGTTGATATGCAAAATTTTAGTAAAATTATCGAAGGAAAATATAATAATATAAGCGAAGCTTTAAAATTATTTCCTGTGTCTACACAAGATGTTGAGAATAGGGTTAAATTTTTAAAAGAAATAGTAAATTCTGGTATTAAAGAACTTTTAAATATAGATAAAAATCTAAGAACATTTGAAAATACTGTAAAAGCTCTAGATAACTTAGAGTTTAAATATTCTTCTGCAAGCCATGCAATTGCTACTTTTGAACTTGTATGTCCAGATAATGAATTACGTGAAGCTTGTCACGAAGCAACTTTAGAATTGGATAAATTTGCTATAGATACTTTTTTAAACCGTGAAATTTATAAGGCATTTAAAGATTATTTTGATTTGAATTTTAAAAAAGAAGATCTTGATAGTGAACAAAAATATTATGTTCAAGAATCTTTAAGTGATTACAAGCGAGCTGGGTTTGATTTACCAGATAATGAATTTGAAAAAATAAAACAAATAAAAAAAGAAATTTCACAAAAAGTTTTAGAGTTTGAAAAAAATATAAATACAGATAATAGTTTTATCGAAGTTGATGAAAGCGATTTGGCAGGTGTAGATAAAGATTTTGTTGCCTCTTTAACCAAAAGTGATTCTGGAAAATATATTTTAAAATGCGATTATCCAACATATGCAAATGTTATGCAATATTGCACAAATGCAAATACCAGAAAAAATTTATATTTTTGTTTTAATAATAGAGCTTATCCAAAAAATATAGATAATTTAAATTTTGTAATAAATAAAAGAGAAGAACTTGCAAATATTTTGGGGTTTGAAAGCTTTGCTAGTTTAGATCTTGATGATCAAATGGTCAAAAATGTAAATAGAGCTAAAAAATTTTTACATGATTTAGTTGCTAAAACTGTAATTAAAATGAATAAAGAATTTGAAATATTATTACAAGATTTACCTGAAGGTGTAGAGCTTGATAAAGATGGCAAAATTAATTCATGGGATTATAAATTTGCATTAGAAAGTTACAAAAAAAAGCATTTTGATATAGATGAACAAAAAATAGCAGAGTATTTTCCTGTACAAAATACGGTTAATAAAATTTTTGAAATTTATCAACAATTTTTATCTTTAAAGTTTGAATTGGTTAATATTGATAATGCTTGGAATAAAGATGTTATTGCTATAAAAATTTATGAAAAAAATGATAATAAACTTAGAGGGTATTTATTTTTAGATTTATACCCTAGAGAGAATAAATATTCACATGCATGTATGTGCGATATAGTATTGCCGGCAAAATATAAAAATGATGAAAATTTAGCTGTAATAATGGTTATTGCAAATTTTCCAAAGGCAACAAAAGATAAACCAGCATTATTAAAGCATAGAGATGTAGAAACATTTTTTCATGAGTTTGGACATGCAATGCATGGCTTTTTGGGTAAAACTCAAATGCATGGCTTTGCAGGAACAAATACAAAAACAGACTTTGTGGAATTACCATCGCAAATGTTTGAAGAGTGGATGTGGGATAAAAATATGCTAAAATTGGCCACAGCACATTATCAAACAGGTCAGCCATTACCAGAAGAAATTATTAATAAAAAAATAGAACTTAAAAATTTTGATTCTGGATATTTTGTAACACGACAAGTTGTTTTATCTTTGCTTTCGCTTGAATGCTTTGTTGAGGGTAAAGATAAAAATATAGATAAATTAAATAAAGATTTATTTGAAAAATATATAACTAAAATAAAATTTGAACCGGATGCACATTTTTGGGCGGCATTTGGGCATTTAATGGGATATGCAGCAAAATATTATGGTTATATGTGGTCAAAGGTATTTGCTATAGATTTATTTTATAAAATTAAAGAATCTGGACTTTTAAATGCTCAAGAGGGTGAACGCATAGTAAATTTAGTTTTGGGCCGTGGTGGTAGTAAAGATCCTGATATTTTATTAAAAGATTATTTGGGTAGAGAGCCTAATCAAGATGCATTTTTAAAAGATTTGGGAATAAAATAAAAACAAAATACCCCGTTCTTACTGAGTTTAGTCTAAGTGCTGGAACGGGGTATTTTATTTACTAAAATTGATTGTCTTGATCTAATTTTTCTAAAATAGTTTTAATGTTGTTTTTTGTTACTTTATCTTTAATTCCAGTTATTTCTAGGCTCTTATTAATTCTATAATTTAGCCAATTTTCAGTTTCTTTTAGCGCCTTTTCCTTTGCTTTATCGTAATAATATTTATTTTTTTCATTATCTGTTTTGCCTGGTGGGTATAATGGGCATAAACCTCGAGATTCACCAAAATGCGTATACTCTTCATCAATTAATTCACCACAATGGTAACATGTAAATTTATCACATTTTTCACATTTAACATGATTACAGTTTTCAAATTTTACTAATTTTGTTCCACAATATGAACATTTTCTTATTAAAAATTCATCCATAGCTAAAGCAAAAAAGTTGTTAATATTATCTATTCTATCATATTTAGCTTCTAAACATGTTTTATCAGGATGAATTTTTTCTCGACATTTTGTGCAAGAAGTGTTGCCACATTTTGGACAACTATATTCATTAACTTGACCTAAATTTTTTATTACAGCGCCATATTTACAAAATGGACAGCTATAAAAATTTGGATCTTTTTTAAATAATTCTAATGCTCTTAGTTCATCAAACTCTTCATATTTTTCTTTTGATAAAACTTTTTTTAAAACATCATCTGGTATAACATCAGCTTTAAGCTTATGAGCGCATTTTAATTTTGATGCTCCGCCTGTATTAAAAAATTCTTCTACTAACTTTTTAACACATTCACTGCAATAAGCATGTCCTTTTGTGCATAAGTATCTATCATTTTCTTGTGTATCATCATAACAAATAGTACAAGTATTTAATTTTTCTAAAAGTTCTATAGTTTGATTTTTTACATTTTCATCTGAATCATTTATTAAGATATCATAAATTTGTCTTGCTATATTATAATATTGAGGGTTTTCTGTTAACTCATCTATTTTATTTAAAAGATTAATTTTATTTTCTGAATTACCTGTATTTTTTAAGTAATTTATTATTGAGTTAAATAATTTTTGTGCTGCAGTTTGAACATCTATATTATCATTTTGTATTTTTGCAATAGCTGCTAGAATTGCGTGCCCAAAGGCTTGATTTTTTTTAATTAATGCTTTAAATAAATATAAAGCTTCAATGTTAAAGTCTATCACATCGCTTTTTATTGCTTCTACAGCAGCTTGGGTTGCTTGTTCGAAGTATTGGCCCTTTTTAACTAATTCTTGCAATAATTCTAACGCTAACATATGGATAAATTCATTGTTGCTTTTTATCATATCAACCGATGCTGTAATAGCTTGTTCAAATGCTTGACTATTTTTTACTAGTAATATAAATAATTCTAATGCTGAAATTTGGATGGATTCGTCATCGCTTTTTATTATTTCTAAAGCTATTTGAGTGGCTTGTTCAAAGGCCTGTTTTTTTTTAAATAATGCTTCAAATAAATTTAATGAGAACGTTCTAATTTGCCAATCATCGTTTTTCATTTCTGAAACAGCTATTTGAGTTGCTGTTTCAAAAGCTTGGCCGTTTTCAACTAAAGATATTAATTTTGGTATTAATGCTGCAAATAAATATAATGATTTAGTTTTTATTTCCAAATTTTCGTTTTTAATTCCTTCAACAGCTAGTTGGGCTGCCTGTTCAATAGCTTTATCTCCTTCTACTAGTATTTGAAATAGTTCAATAGCTGAAGTATACATAAAGGTAAGGTTGATTCTAATTGCTTGATTTATTGCGTCAATAGCTGCTTTAGTCGCTTGTTCAAATGCTTGCTCATATTTTACTAGTAATTTAAATAGTTCTAGAGAAAAATTCTGAATATTGTAAATTTTGTTTTGCATTAATTCAACGGCTAATGTAGTTGCTTGCTCAAATGCTTGATCTTTTTTAAATAAGGCATCAAATAGATCTAATGATAAATTTCGAATGTTATAATTAATACTTTTGATTCCTTCACTAGCTATTTGAATTGCTATTTCAAAAGCTTGGCCGTTTTCAACTAATACGATTAATTTTGATGATAATGATTTAAATAATTGGTTTGATTCATAAAGTAGCTTACTATTTTCTGATGACTCGATAGCAGCCTGAGCTGCTTGCTCAAATGCTTGACCTTTTTTAAATAAGGCATCAAATAAATCTACTGATAAATTTCGAATATTTTTATTTTCGCTTTTTATTCCTTCACTAGCTATTTGAGTTGCTTGATCAAAAGCTTGGCCGTTTTCAACTAATGTTATTAATTTTGATGTTGCTGATTCAAATAATTTTTGTGCTGTATATTCAATTTCCCATCTATTAATTTTCATTGCTTCAATAGCAGCTTGGGCTGCTTGATAATATGCTTGATTATTTTCAATAAGTGTTTGAAATAAATTTAGCACTGAAAATTGATGATTTAAATTATTACTTTTTATTAATTTAGAGGCTGCTTGAATTGCTTGATCAAAAGCTCGACCATTTTTAAATAATGTTTTAAATAATTCCAATGATCCATGTCGAATATCAGGTTCATTGTTTTTCATTGTTTCAATAGCTATTTGAGTTGCTTGCTCAAATGCTTGATCTTTTTTAAATAAGGCGTTAAATAAAGCTAATGATGAATTTATAATGTTCCAACTATCGATTCTCATTCCTTCAACAGCAACTTGAATAGCCAGCTCATATTCTTGCTCTTTTCCAACCAAAGTCGTTAATTGTGATACTAGTAAAAAAAATAAATTTATTGCTGAATCCTTAATTTTCCAATTATCACTTTTTATTGCTTCAATTACTAACTTTATGGCTATTTCAAAATCTTGATCTTTTCTAATCAAATTCCTTAATTTTGGTAATAATGTTAGAAATAATTTTTGTGTTGAATTTCGAATCTCTTTATCATCACTATTTATTCCATTTATTACAGTTTGAGCTGCTATTTCAATTGCTTGATCTTTTTTTATTAATATAGTTATTTTTTTTAAAATCTCGAAATATAGTTTCTTTGCAGTATTTTTAATTTCATTGTCATTGCATTTAGTTGCAGTTGATGCTGCATATGTTATTCTATCAAGTGCTTTATTCTCTTTAAGAATTGTTTTTGATACAGATAACAATGTTTTAAGATTGTCTTTGGCTAAATCTTTAATTTTGACATCAATATCATCATTATTTATTTCATCAACAAGTTTGTTTATATTTTGTTCAAAGCCTGAACTCTTTTTAATAATATTCTTTAATTCTGATACTGGCAGAGATTTATATACAGGTCTCTCCATACTATATATTTTTGTTATTGAAATTAAAAGTAAAAATAATAGTAAAAATTTAGTTATTTTATTTTGAAATTTTAACAAATTTGACATATAAATCCCTTAGCTTTTGGGTCTTTAAATACAAAAATATTTATAATAAAAAAGAACTCATGAAATTAATCATGAGTTCTTAGTGCTATTTTGTTATTTGCATTTGCACTTTTTGCAGCCACATTTTGGGCATTTTTTTGTGGAACATTTTTTCATAGTAAGCTCCTTTGAATTATTGTTATTAATATTATTAGATTCTTCGCCTCTTTCCCAACAGCCAGATAAAATTAATATTGTTAAAACTGGAGGGCCAAGAAGGATAGAGTGTATTTTTCTTGGACTTAGCATTTAATCCCCTTTTTATTTAATTATTTAATTCGTTAATATGTTTTTGTAAGAATTCTAGCTCGTAACTAACTTTTTGAACTTTTGCATTTTTATTAGTAGCTAATATTTTTTGTTCAGAAATTTTTGTATCGAGTAGTTTAATTTTTGCGTTATAATTTTCTATTTTTGATAAATTTATTTTAACTTTTTCTTTTATATTTTTTATTTTACTATTTATAGTATTGTTTTCGTAATTATTTTTGCCTGTAATTTTTTGTAAATCTACAAGTTTATTATTTATATTTTTTAGTGCAATTTTAATATTATTATTAAGTTCTTGTTCTATGTCATTTAAAAGTAAATAATTTTTTTCTCTTAAAGCCGTTAGGCGTTTATTGCGTAGTTCTTTTATGTTTAATATTAAATGGTCAGGAATAATAACTTCGGGTTTTGTTGTAGAATTTGTCCAATTTAATCTGTTAATTATTTGTAGATATTTGTTTTGGTGAATTGCTTTATTTATATAGCTTTTATATTCGTTTATTTTTATATATATTAGCTTGAGCTTTAGGGTGTCTTGTTCCTTTGATAAAGTATTTATAGCATGTTGTATTTCTTTTACATTTTCATTTAAAGCTTCTTTTTTTAAATATAAAGAATAAGTATTATTATTTATATTATCTAATTTTGTTTGTAGCTTTTTAAGCTTAGCATCTAATAAAGATATATTTTGTTTTATTACATTCTGTTGAATGTTTTTTTGATTATTTGTATCTCTTTTGCTGGTTAATAAATTTGAGTTTTCTGTTAAACATGGTTTATGTAAAGATATAAAAAATAAAATTAAAATAAAATATTTTATTAAATTATTAATAACCATTAATTCCCCTTTTTTTCAAAATTATTATGGTATTTATAATTTATGTTACAAATATTTATTTTTATTAGTCAAGATATTGGGGAAAACTAGTAGGGCCGGGTGATTTTGAATGTATAAAAAGAGATCCCGGGTCTGGGCCCGGGATGACTAGTTTAAATATCTATTGGCCCATTATTTCCAGAATTACTATTGTTGTTATTATTATCTGTATTATTTTGGTCATTTGAGTCATTTTGACTATTTTGAGAAGAATTATTTTGTTGTTCTTTATAAAGTATTTCGGCTATTTTATGTGAGGCTGTAAGCAAATCATTGGTTGCTTTTTGTAAAGCCTCTGCATCATTGTCATTTTCTTTTAAGATCTTTTTTGCTTCTTCTAGAGCTGTCTCTACTTTTTGTACTTCGTCTGCTGGTAATTTTTCTTTATTTTCTCTTATAGTTTTTTCTATAGAAAGTATCATGTTATCTAAACTATTTCGTTTTTCTATGACATCTTTTTGTTTTTTATCTTCTGCTTCATGTTGTTTTGCTTGTTTGACTAAATTCTCTACTTCTTCTTTTGAAAGACCAGAAGAATTTGTAATTGTTATATGTTGTTCTTTACCTGTGCCTTTATCTTTTGCCAAGACATTTACTATGCCATTGGCATCGATATCAAATGTAACTTCTATTTGAGGTATACCTCTTGGGGCTGCTGGAATTCCATCAAGTCTAAAACGACCTAAAGTTTTATTATCTTTTGCAAATTCACGTTCACCTTGGACAATATGTATATCGACTGCAGTTTGATTATCTTCTGCTGTAGAAAATACTTGAGATTTTTTTGTTGGTATTGTTGTATTTCTGTCTATTAACTTTGTTGCAACTCCACCCATTGTTTCGATACCAAGTGAAAGTGGGGTGACATCTAATAATAATACGTCTGTAACATCTCCGGCTAATACACCACCTTGTATTGCAGCACCAATAGAAACAACTTCATCTGGATTTACAGATTTGTTTGGTTCTTTGCCAAAAAAGTTTTTAACAAGTTCAACGACTTTTGGAATTCTTGTTGATCCACCAACTAATACAACTTCATCTATTTTATTTTTATCTATTTGCGCATCTTTTATAGCTTTTTCACAAGGGATAAATAATCTTTTAAATATATCTTCGCAAATGTTTTCTAATTTTGCTCTTGTAAGTTTTAACACTAAATGCTTTGGCCCTGTGGCATCTGCTGTTATATAAGGCAAATTGATTTCTGTTTCTGTTGTGGCAGAAAGTTCAATTTTTGCTTTTTCAGCAGCTTCTTTTAAACGCTGTAAAGCCATTTTGTCTTTGGTAAGATCTATGCCATTTTCTTTTTTAAATTCTTGAACTAAATAGTCTATTAATTTTGCATCAATATTGTCGCCGCCTAATAGAGTATCCCCATTTGTTGATTTAACTTCTACTACACCATCGCCAACTTCTAATATAGAAATATCAAATGTACCACCACCAAAGTCAAAAACTGCTATAGTTTCGTTCTTTTTTTTATCCATGCCATAAGCAAGTGCAGCTGCTGTAGGCTCGTTTATAATTCTTTTTACATTTAAACCAGCAATTACGCCAGCGTCTTTTGTAGCCTGTCTTTGAGCATCGTTAAAATAAGCCGGAACGGTTATTACTGCATCTGTTACAGCTTCGCCAATATAATCTTGTGCGGCTTGTTTTAATTTTTGTAATATGGCTGCAGAAATTTCTTGAGGGGTTAATTGTTTTCCTTGAACTTCTATTACGACATCATCATTTTTGCCTGATGCTAGTTTGTATGGAGCTAAAGAAGTTTCTTCTTTAGTTAAACTTGAAAATTTTCTACCAATATATCTTTTTGCAGAAAATATTGTGTTTTCTGGATTGGTAACAGCCTGTCTTTTTGCGACAGAACCTACCAAACGTTGGTTATCTTTTGTGTATGCTACAATAGAAGGGGTTGTGTTGTTACCTTCTTGGTTTGGAATAACTTTTGCAGTTCCACCTTCCATAAAAGAAACTACAGAGTTTGTTGTTCCAAGGTCTATACCTATAATTTTTGCCATTTTTTATCCTTTTATTTTAAAAAAATTGAATTTTTAAACTAAAACTTTTTTTACATATTTTTAAACTGGAATTTCAACTTGAAAACCGCCATATATTTTTTGCTTAATTATCAAAAACAGAGCAAAAATATCAATTTAAAGGGCAAGTTTTGCGGCTAAAATCTGAGAATATCTTAGTGGGTTGATGTAGATTTGTCAAGAGATTTGTTTAAAAATCTTAGTATATAAGACTCAGGTATATATTGAAGAAATTTTCTAAATTTTATATGTAAGTTAATATTTAAATACTTTATTATTGTTATGCTTGTGTCGTATAATATAGCAGTTTAGTTGTTTTGTTTTTATTTTAGCTGCTTTTTATTGTTTTTATACGTGTATTTAAGTTTGAATTTAATGATATTTTATGAATTTTTTTTGAAAATCGCGATTTTGCACTCCGTCCCAAGTATCTTCTGTTTTTAACAAAGGAGCACGGGACGATTGCTTGATAGAATAAAAGAAGGGTGTTAGTGAAAGAGCAAAGGACAGAAGAACGTGGGACTACGTGAATTATATATTTATATACTATATGTATGTATAAAATATAAATTTATAATATATAAATATTTGAATAGTTAAAATATTTGAATAGTTAAAATAATTGATATTATGTTTACGCATATACATATATACGTATAAAATTATTAAGAGTGTATGTATTAACAGTGTATGTATAAAGTTATAAAGTTAATAAGAGTAATTGAGAAAATAAAAATAAAAGAGTAAATAGTTAAGTATAAGTATATGTACATACATAATAACCAATAAGACGCCTTTTATAATATAAGGTTAAATAACCAATAAAACGTTTTTTTAAATTTACAATATAAAAATAAATTTAGTTTTATAAATAGTTAAAATATTTTTGAAAATCAAAATACAAAAAAATAAAACCTAAAAAAGGGATGTATGGCGCCAAGGGCTTACGTTTAAATATTTTGTAAAATATATTGAGTCTAAATAATCTTTTTTTACAGAACAAATTGGCAAATTTAGACTTATATTGATTATTGTGTTTTTTGTTATCTATATTTGAAAATAAATTTATGTTTTTTTAGTAGGATAATTATGAACATAATAAATAAAAAAATAATTATATTTGTTTTTGGGTTAATGATTGCAGGTTTGGTTAATTCTAAAGGGGATATAAAGTTACGAGAAAGTTATATTAAACTTGTAGAAACAAATAAAGTATTAATCGATCAGGTTAATACTTTAAAAAAACGAAGAAATCAAATAAAGGGAGATTTGGGGGTTGCTATTAATGCATATCAAAAGGATCAAACTTATAAAATTACGCCAGAAGATAAGGTAAAATTAACAGAATCTAATCAACTAAAAAAACAAATAATCACTTTATCTAATCAAATTAAAAATAATAAAACTATTATTAGTTTATTAAAGGCTGATATCTTTGAGAATTTACCTATATCTGAAAAAATAAAAGCCAAATTAGAGAAATTTAAAGCTATAAATGATAGTGGTAGAATTAGAGTTCTAGATAAAATAATAAGTTCTTTAAATGAACAAGAAATTAGTATGAATGAGCTACAAGTTAATTATATTAAAGATTTAATTAATATAGCTGTAAATAGTTTTAATAAAGATATTGCTGCTAAGGCTATTGAGTTGCAAAAAAAACTTATTGAATTTGCGCAAAAGAAAGCTTTTCGTTCAAAAGAAGAAGTGGCAGATAGTAGATTGGAAAAATTTAAACAGTTGTCTGATAACGGTAAAATAAAGGTATTGGAAAAGCTAGTAAAATCACTTGATGGTGTAGATGATTTTATAGATGTTCAAATGAATTATATAAATAGTATAATAGAGATGGTTAGTAATTCTACTAATAGTGATATTGTAGGCTATGCAGAAGTATTAAAAAATAAACTTGCAGAAATAAATCAAGAAAAAGAAGAAATAATCACTCAAGTTGATGTGGCTAATTCAAAAATAGAGCAATTTAATACTTTATCTAATGAAGGCAAAATTAAAGTATTGGAAAAAATGCTTGCTGAGTTAGATGGTGTTTCTAGCTTAGATGATATGCAGATAAATTACATAAATAGTATTGTTAGAGTGGCTAATTATACTAATGACATTGCTGTTCAGGAAAAAGCTTTTGAATTGAAACATAAATTATCTGTAAAAGATTGGATAAACGAATTTAGTCAGCTTTTACAAGAAAAAAGACTCTTAGATGTAGAAATTGTAAATAAAAAAATTAAAAAGTTTTCTTCTATTTCAGATGAAGGAAAAATAATTGTTTTAGATTCTATTATTAATCAAATAGAAAATAGCGAAAATTTTTTAAACGAAATACAAGTAAATTATATAAATAATTTGGTAAAAACAGCTAATGACACTAATAATAAATATGTTCAAAATAAAGCATTAATATTATTAGATAGATTCAATGAATATCTGCAAGATATGGAAGAGCTGGAAAATAAATTAGCTCAATCTCGTAAAGAAGAAAAACAAAATAAATTAAACGCTAAAAATTACGAAGAACCTCTTTTAACATTTGCTTTTGATAAAGAAAAAATAAATGAGTATTTAGACGTTTATGCTCAACTTAAAAAAGACCCTGAAGCAAAAATTACTTTAAATACCGGTAAGATTATAAAAATAAATAATTATTCATGTGTCGATAAACCATTTGATTTAAATAATACTATTATTCATGATGTTTTACAGTTTAAACCAGAAAGAATAGGAGATCTTTTAGATATAGAAAAAGGTCTTTTATGTGAAAATTCTTTAATAATTAATAATATATTGTTTGAAAGAATACATTTTAATGACGCCGTATCATTTAAAGGCTCTAAAGTTATAAGGACTAAAGGGTTTAATAAAGCTTTAATTTTTAGAAATATAGTATTTAAAAATGGCTTAGATCTTTCTGGGCTATTTATTGGAAATGATGTTAGCTTAGAATTTGATAAAGTAACAATATATGGAAATTTAAACTTAAATGACCTTGAATTTGGATCTGGCTCTACGCTAAAAATAAATGGTAATATTATAAGAAAAAATTATGAGCATGAATTAATGAAATTGGTAAAGCAGATAGAATAATATAGATATTAAAATAGATATAAATAATAAATTTTTGCTAATTTTAAAATTAGGCTTTAGCTTCCAGATATAAAAAGCGCTGGTACTTAATAAAAAAAAGCTAATTAGTTTCACTATTATTAGTGATAAAAGAATAGAAATGGCGTTGTTATAATTAGTTATTTTTATAGCAATAAAAAACATCAAAAATTCAAATAGCTTTATAAATAATAACTTTCCAGCATTTTCTTCTATTATAAAAAATTGTTCATATATAGAGAAAAAATACTCAAAAGAAGATATTAAGAAAAACAAAATAACTATAGAAAATGTCTCTTGAGAAATAGTTGTTTTTTTAATATCGAAAATAAATTTACTATTTATTAATGTAAAAATGATTACAGGATATATAATTTTGTTTAAGTTTTTACAAACCAAAGCAAATGCTGATTTTTTTACAAATATAGATTTCGATTTTAATTTTGCAAAAAGTCCTCCTCCAGAAAATATAACCGTAGATTTAGTAATTGCTTTGATAGATTCTGCAATGTGGCTTGCCAAATTAAATATTCCAGCCTCTGACCAACCAATATTGGCTGCTAAGTATGGAGTTAAAAAATTACCTGTAAATAAGTTTTTACTTATGTTGATAGCATAATTTAAAGTACGTGTTTTAATGATTTTATAAATAATTTTATTGTTTTCAGAATTATGGTTGTTTGGCAAATTAGCATAATATTTTTTAAGTAAATAAATAAAAAATATTATTGCTAAAACAGAATTTATAAAAAAAGGTATAAATATTAAATTAAGTGTTATTTGTTTGTTAAAAATAAAATACGGTATCCAAATGGCACTTAAAAATAAGGCCATTAAAATGGATTCTATTATTATTGTAGATTTTGATATAAAAATATTATGTAAAAAACGTCTTAAAAAAATTCTAAGACCTTCAAAAATTATTATTCCTGGTATTAAAAATATATACGGCGAATTACTACTTAAAAATAAGCTATTTTTATACCAAAAAAAGGTTATAACTGCTGCAATTATAAAAAATAAGATTTGAGGCAATATATAAAATTTCAAAAATATATTTTTAAATGAGCTTTGATTTTTTGTAAAAATATTTAAAAATACAGGAATTGTTTGGGATGACCCAAATTCAGTTAAATAAATAGCTAAATAAATTATGGCAAATATAGATGCCATTAAACCATAATCTTGCGTTGTCATTATTTTGATTAACAGAATTTGATTTGTAATTTTTGAGGCTTCATAAAAAAGTCCTCCAGCAATGTTCCATTTAAAACTAGATTTGAATTTTTGTTTAAGATTGAATTTTTCCGGATATTGCATTGTGTTTTTTCTTTTTATATAGGCTTAAAATATCAATTTTTCTAATGTCTTAATTTTATGGCTGCTTTGCTGTATTATAAAATCAAGGGTTGAGGGGGCGAACACAAGGGATTAAATTTGCTTAATCGCTTGTCTATATGATTCTATTTTCAATTTTAGATTATTTAATTCTGTGTTATTTATAAGATTGCTTATTTTTTTATCTTTAATTTCATTCTCTATATCTTGAATACTTTTTTCTATAGATTTTAATACATGCCCAGAACTAGAGCTTTCTGTATCTATATTAGAAAGTAAATAGTCCTGTTCGTCTATATAAGCATTTATTTTTTCTACATAATTATTTACCTGTTCAACACTTAATACGTCAAATTCTTCTAATTTGTTATGATTATTTTTTAAGGAAGTGACTAACTTTTTAGGTAGCATTAATTTTTGTTTAGTATTTATAGCTTTTGTAATTAAAGGCTTTTCTATTTGTATTTGTAATTGCTTATTATTGTGAGCATCTTGACTGTAAGTATTGTTTGATACTTGATTTTGATTGAAATTAGTTTTCGGATAAACTTTTTGTTCTATAGTTATGGGCTTAACTTGATTTATTTGAGCTTTTTTAAAAGAATTAAAATATAAATATATAGGTTTAAATGAAATTATAAGAATTATTAAAACTATAATTCTAAATAAAAGTTCGCCAAAATCTGATTCTTTTTTAATTTTCATATTTATTTCGCCATTATTAGCTATACCACCATTAATACACTACTGTTTATAATAGTATATTAATTTAAAAAGCAATCAAACGTAAAATAATTTTTTTTGACTAAAATGAGCAAAAATGCATAAAAACTCACTTTTTATTTATACTTTAGGGATAGAATATTTTTTTTGTTATAATACTTTACATGATTTTTGAATGTCATTAGGGAATTTTGAAATATATGGAGGGGTATTTATATATCTGTCTAGCTGGTTTTTTAGCGGCAAGATTAAAGGGGTTTTCATGTTCAATCTAAAAGACAAGGTTATGTATCCAGGTCATGGCGTAGCCGTAATCGAAGAAACAATGGAAAAAGTTGTAGGGGATAGAAGTCTAAAATTATTTAAATTAAAATTCTTATTTAAAGATACAACAATTCTTTTACCTTTCGAAAATATTAATGCTTGTTGTATTAGAAGTCTTTGTGATACTCAAACTATCAAAAAAATTTTTGTTTATTTTTATAAACCATTTGATAAAAAATTTGATTATGTAGATTTTACTCCTAGCGGTTGGAATAGAAGAAATAAAGATTATCAGTTAAAGCTTCAAAGTGGTAAAATTGAAGATGTTGCTTATGTTTATAAAGATTTAATGACAGTAGCTCAGCAAAAAGAATTATCTTTTGGAGAAAAAAAGATATTAATCGCAGCTGAAGATCTTTTAATTCAAGAAATACAAGTAGTAACAGCCCAAACTGCACATTCTGTTCAAGAACAATTACAAGCTCCATTTAAACAGTTCTTATTTACTCAACCAGCAATTAGGCCATTGTCTTCTGCTATATAATTTATTATTATTTTTTACATGAAAGATAATAATAAATTTGTAATAATTATATCTGGGCCTACAGCTTCTGGTAAAACTGCTTTTGCAGATAAACTCGCATTAAAATTTAATGGTGAGATAATAAATGCAGATATGGGCCAGTTTTATACATCATTTAATATTGGTACTGCAAAGCCAGATTGGAAAAATGGGGCTGTAAAAAATCATTTATTTGATATTTTAGATGAGCCTAAAGATTTTTCTGTTGTTGAGTACAAAAATCTTGTTCTAGCGAAAATTAAAGAAATTTTTAATAAAAATAAAACGCCTATTCTTGTTGGTGGCTCTTTGTTTTATTTAAAATCTTTATATTTTTTACCAATAGAGTTTCAAAATAAAAAAGATAATTTAAATTTAATTAATCAAGATAATAAAATATATTCCTGGGATTTATTAAATCAAATTGATCCTGAACGTGCTACAAAAATACATAAAAATGATACTTATAGAATTAATAGAGCACTTGATATTTGGTATAATTTTGGCATAAAACCATCGCAGGCTGAGCCTGTATTTAATCCAGAGTTTAATTCTTTATTTATTTATTTAAATATGAATAAAAATATTTTACATGAGCGTATTAACACTAGAACAAAACTTATGTTTAACTCTGGTTGGGTACAAGAAGTTGAGCCATATATTAATACTGAATGGGAAGAATTTTTCAAGAAAAAGGGTTTTATTGGGTATTATGAAATTGCCCAATGGATTAAAAATGGTAAGCAAGAAAATATGCTACCAGAATTAATAAATAATATTGTTTGTCAAACTAGACAATATGCAAAGCGACAAGAAACCTTTTGGAAAAGTTTTAAATTATTATTGCAAAATAGTAATAACAAAAGGTTTATCTGCAAAATTCTAGAAATAAATGACTTAGAAAAAATAAATTTAGAATCTATAAAACTTTAAATCTTAAAAATTTTTGTTGCCTATAATCTATCTTAAAGATACAATTTGAGCATAATTAATTTTTGTTTTATTAATTTTTATTAAGAGGGTGAAAGAATGATATATATATTTAGAAAAGAAATGAAAAAATGGAAAAATGTTTTGTGGGTTGTATTTTTTGCAATGACAGGAAGTACTTTTTGGGCTTATTTAGGCTATAAAAAAAATAATCCTGCATATATTACAATAGCTAAATATAACGGTAATGATATTAAGCTTATAGATTATCAAGACGCTTTAGAAAATGTTAACCGTCAAATAAATATGTACAAAAATTATGCTGAAAGACTTGGTATACCTGTAGATATGTTTTTGGCAATGGCAGGGCTTTTGGATCCAGAAAAAGCAGCGTTTAATACATGTTTAAATAATAAGGTGTTAGATATAGAAAAAGATTATTTTAATATAGAATTAGATAGTGAATATCTAGAAAAAGAATTGTTATCAAAGTTACCAGAAGAATTAAAAGATGCCTATGGTAATATTAATATGGATGTTTATAAAAGATATTTAGCTGCAGTAAATCTTACTCCAGAAAAATTTGAAAATCGTTTAAGTGAAAGTATAGAAAGAGAATTTTTTGAAGGTTTTTTAACTTCTGCAAATTATATTCCATTAAATAATCTTAAAGAATCTTTTACAAACAGTATTGCTAAAAAAAGCTTTAATATAGTTAAATTTAATTTTGATGATTATCTAAAAAAAGAAGCAGCTCATGAAATAAAAAACGAAGAAATAAATAAATTTTATAATGAGCATAAAGAAGAATTTAGAATTCCTGAAAAAAGAAAAGCTAATTATTGGGTTATAAATAGTAATGATTATGCAAAAAAGATAGTTGTTGATGAGTCCCAAATACAATCATTTTATGAAAAAAATAAATCTATATTATTTAGAATAGCTCCAAAGGTAAAAGTAAGACATATATTATTTAAAGTATCTAAAAATGATGCAGCAGATAAGATAGAAAAAGTTTTATCTCAAGCGAAAACTATTAGAGAAAAGATTGTATCTAAAAAAGCTAATTTTATAGATATGGCAAAGCAATATTCACAAGATGAAAAAACAAATTCAAATGGTGGACTTGTGGACTTTTTTGAAAAAGGTAGTTACGACCCAGAATTTGAAAAAGCTGCGCTAAAACTTCAAAATGAAGGTGAGATTTCTGATATAATAAAGACAAAAGATGGATATGAGCTGATTCAATTAGAAAAAAGAATGCCTACATCTTATAAATCTTTAGACTCTGTTAGAAATGATGTTATAAAATCAGTAAAGGCAAAAAAAGTTTTAACAGTTTTGTCTGCAGATATCAAGAGGGCTGTATACGAAGCATCTGCTAATGATAACATTGTAAATAAATTTATAAGTGAAAATAATTTAATTTTAAAAGAATCTAAGCTTTTAGAAAAAAAAGACAGCGTTGGTAGTGAATTAGAAAATATGTTAGCAGAAAAAATATTTTCTAATTCTAAAAAAGAAAAACAATATGGATTTTTTAATTATAAAGATGATTTTGTGTTGTTTCAGGTAGTATCTGTTCAAAAAAGTTATATACCAGAACTAAAAGATGCAAAAGCTAAAATTATGACACAGATTAATGCAAAAAATGCAAAAATTTCATTGAAAAATAATTTAAAATCTGCAAAAGCTGCAGTATTAAATAAAAGTAAAAATATAAAAGATTTAGCTGCTCAGTTAGGATTAAATTTAATAGAAACAAAAGCTATAAAAAATTCTGATAATTTACAAGATTTAGGGCTAGATGCAGAATTTGCAAAAAGGGCTTTTGTTTTAGATAGCGCCGACCAAGTTTTAAGCTATAAGCATAATAGTGATTATTATTTAGTACAATTTAGAAATATAGAACAAACCAGTTTAATTTCATTTGAAATTGAAAAAAATAAGTTAATAAGTGAAGCTTTGAATAAATCAAAAGGGCTTTATTTACAGGGTTTTATTGCATCTTTGTTTAGAACTGCTAAACTGGAAAAGTTCGAAAAATTTTTAGATAATAAAAATGCTAATTACCCTATAAACGACATTGATATTTAATTTTATACAAAAGTATACAAGAGAAAGAAAGATTATATGCAAGTAAAAAAGGTTTCAGCAAGTAATGCCGAATTAGAAGCAAAACATAAGGCTCTCGATGCTGCTTTTGCCCAAATAGATAAACAATTTGGTAAAGGTGCAGTAATGCTGTTAGGGCAAAAAACTGTTGATGGTGTTCAAACTATTTCTACAGGTTCTATTTTAATAGATAAGGCCTTGGGAATTGGTGGGCTTCCTAGAGGAAGAGTAATAGAAATTTATGGTCCAGAAGCATCCGGAAAAACAACATTAACGCTTCATGCAATTGCACAAGCTCAAAAAGCGGGAGGCATTTGTGCTTTTATAGATGCAGAGCATGCAATGGATCCTATTTATGCAGAAAATATAGGTGTTAATACTAAAGATTTAGTCATTTCACAGCCTGATTATGGCGAGCAGGCATTAGATATTGCAGAAATGTTAATAAGGTCTGGAGCTATTGATTTATTAGTTATCGATTCTGTTGCAGCGTTAGTTCCTAAAGCTGAAATAGAAGGTGATATGGGCGATCAGCATATTGGTTTGCAGGCTCGTTTAATGTCTCAGGCATTACGAAAACTTACTCCCATTGTACATAAGTCAAAAACTTCTTTAATATTTATAAATCAGATAAGACATAAAATAGGTGGAATGCCTTTTGCAAATAATGAAACTACATCAGGTGGAAATGCATTAAAGTTTTATGCTTCTATCAGGCTTGATATACGACGTATTGCCACTTTGAAAAAAGATGGTAAGCCTTTTGGAAATAAAGTTGCTGTAAAAGTAGCAAAAAACAAGATGGCACCACCATTTAAAGTGGTTGAAGTTGATATAATTTTTGGGCATGGTATTTCTAAGGATTTAGATTTACTTGAAATTGCAATTAAGCTTGGTATTATAAAACAAGCAGGTGCTTGGTTTGTATACAAAGAAGAAAAACTTGGCCAAGGTAGGGATAATTGTATAAAAACATTTACAGATAATCCTGCTTTAGCAGAAAAGATTCTTGAAGATGTTATGAAGAATCAAGATGTTATTGAGTAATTGGATTATAAAGGAATATATTAGTGAGCAAATTTAAGCCTAGAAATCTAGAAACAGATAGAAATGATAAGCTTTTAGCTACAAGTCATTTTGTAAATGAAAAGATAAGAGCTGCTGTTATGCAGGTAATAGACGATGCAGGGCAAAATTTAGGTGTTATATCAAAGGCTGAAGCGCTTAAGGCTGCAGAAAATGCAGGGTTGGATTTGGTAGTAGTTGGCGAAAAAGATGGGGTAGCCATTGCCAAATTAATGAATTTTGGTAAATTTTTATATAAAAAAAAGAAACAATTGAGTGAGTCTAAGAAGAAGCAAAAAATAATTCAAATAAAAGAAATTAAGCTTAGACCTAATATAGATGAAAATGACTTTAATACAAAATTGAAACAGGCCGTTAACTTTTTAACAGAAGGCAAAAAAGTTAAGTTCACGGTACAATTTAAGGGTCGTGAATTCATAATGATAAAAGAATTAGGTGGTAATTTTTTTGAAAGAATTAATAAGCATTTGGAAGATCAGAAAATTGGAACTCTTATTGAAGAAAAAGAACAAAAAGGTGGTCCATTCTGGTCAAAAATATATTATTTAAAATAGATAACATTAGATAACAGATTTAAAGGGTTTTTATATGCCAAAAATGAAAAGTCATTCTGGAAGTAAAAAAAGATTTAAAAAAATGGGTAGTGGAAAAATAAAAAGAGCAAAAGCTTTCAGACGTCATCACGCCTGGGCAAAGAATGGTAAGAAGATAAGACAATTAAGGTCTGGCGAGCATTTTCAGGGTACGAACGAAAAACGTGTTCAAAAATTGCTTCCAAATTAGTTTTTAATTAAATAAATTTATAAGATATTTATACTGCCGTGAAGGACATTTATGAGTAGAGTTAAACGTGGTGTTGTTACCAAAAAACGTCATAAACGTGTACTGAAAAAAACAGAAGGTTACTGGGGTTTACGTAGTAAAGCATTTAAAAAAGCTTATGAAACTCTTTTAAGAGCTATGGAGTTTTCTTTTATAGGAAGAAAACTAAAAAAAAGAGATTATAGAGCACTTTTTATTTCAAGAATTAGCGCTGCATGCAAAAAACAAGATTTTAGCTATAGTAAGTTTATGAATGCGCTTGATAAGCTAGAAGTAAAATTGAACAGAAAAATGCTTAGTCAGCTTGCTATTTTTGAACCAAAAGCCTTTACGCAATTAGTAGAAATGGCTAAAAAATAAAAAGTTTGAAATTTGAAATAACATATTATTAATATAACTGTATGTTGTTTTGTATAATTTATTAACCTTTGATTGTATAAAAAGGTAGAAAAAAATGAAGCAATTAGAGGAGCTAGAAGCTAAAGTTCTTCAGGTAATCCAGAAGAATGTTGAGTTGCATAAAAAGAATAGTGAATTAAAAAAAGAAAATGAAATATTATCAAGCAAGTGTGTTCAGCTAGAAAAGAGTTTAATGGCTAATAATAAAGCATCGAATGATCTTCAAGATGAAAAGACTGTGATAATGGATTCTATAAAAGATTTGCTGGAAACTATTAGCTCCTTGGAAGAAAAAAATAAAGAAATTGTAAAGTAATTGAGCATGGAAAAAGAATTTAAAAAGATTCAGGCAACGATTTTTGGTAAAAGTTACACTTTTGCCACAGATGAAAACGAACAGGATATCTTAAGCGATGTTGCGTATGTTGATGGTAAAATGAAAGAAATTTCTAGTACTATGCACGTAACAGATGGTTATGTATCTGCAGTAATGTTAGCATTACAATTGGTTCGAGAATTAAAACAAAAAGATGCACATTTAGATTATGTGCAGCAAAAAGTTTCCGATTTAGGAGTTTTGTTGGATTCTGAAACAAATTAGTTGCAGTTATTAATTTTATAATTACTTTTATATATTTATTTATTGTTGCTTTTTATACCAATAACATTAAAGGTTAATACTTTAATGTTATTTTTTTTTATTTGTTTTTAATAGTATTTTTAAAATTAGGAAATTATAAAATGGTTTTAATAATGTTTATATCTGGGCTTGTTTTAGGCTCAGCTCTTATTGTTTTTTATTATAAAATAAAAAGAGAAAATTTATTTAAATTAAAACAAGAAGCTCAAAAAATCATATTTGAAGCAAAAGATTTTGCGGAGCGAGAAAAAAGAGATGCTTTAGTCAATCTTAAAAAAGAAATTTATAAACGTAGAAGTGATTTTGATTTAGAGCTTCGTCATGAACGTATGGAATCTGAAAAACTTGAGCATAAGTTGCAAAAACGAGAAGATATGATAGAACAACGTGAAGTTTTGTTGGATGATTTAAGAAAAGAATTACAACAAAAAGAACGTGATTTAATGCGCCGTCTTGATGCTCTTAGTTTAGACGAAGTAAAAATTAAGAAATTATATAATGATCTTGTTGTAAAATTAGAAAAAGTTGGTGGCATGAGCCAAGATGAAGCACGTAAAGTGTTAATGGAAGCCATAGAAAAAGAAGTAAAGCTTGAAAAACAAAAATGGATAGCCAAAGTAGATGAAGAAACAAATATTGTTGCAAAAGATAAGGCAACAGAAATTTTGACAACTGCAATGCAAAGAGTTCTTTCAGATCAAGTTACATTGCATTCTTCAAGTGTTATAAATTTGCCTAGCGAAGATATGAAAGGTCGTATTATAGGTAAAGAAGGTAGAAATATAAAAGCATTAGAAATGGCTACTGGTATGGAATTTGTTATAGGTGATACGCCAGAAGTAATTACTATTTCAGGTTTTAATCCTATAAGACGTGAAGTCGCTAAAAGAGCTTTAAATAAATTGATTCAAGATGGCCGTATAAATCCTACGAGAATAGAAGAAGTAGTAGAACAATGCCAAGCAGAGATAGACCAAAATATTGAAGAAGTTGGTCGTCAAGCTGTTTTAGAATTTAATTTTAGAGGTGTGCATCCAGAAATAGTAAAATTATTAGGAGCATTACACTTTAGAACTAGTTACACTCAAAATAATTTAATTCACTGTAAAGAAGTTGCGTATTTTGCAAGAATGGTTGCTGCTGAGCTGGGCTTAGATCAAGAATTAGCAGCTCGATGTGGTTTGTTGCATGATATTGGTAAAGCTGTTTCAGCTGAAGTTGAAGGGCCTCATGCTACAATTGGTGCTGACTTAGCCAAAAAATATGGTGAAGATCCAATAGTTGTTAATGCTATTGCAAGTCACCATGATGAAGTACCTGCAAAGAGTATTTATGGTCTTATTACTCATATAGCAGATGCAATTTCGGCTTCTCGCCCAGGAGCAAGACGTGAAACTTTAACTACATATATTAAGCGTTTAGAAGTTCTAGAAGATATAGCTACAAGTTTTGATGGCGTAAAAAAGGCATATGCATTACAGGCTGGTAGAGAAATTAGAATTATAGTAGACGAAGTAACCATGGATGATGAAAAATCTATGATGCTCGCCAGAGATATTGCAAAGCGAGTAGAAGAAGAAGTTAATTTTCCTGGCCAAATAAAAATTAATGTTATACGAGAAAAACGAATAATAGAATATGCAAAATAATTATTTAAAATTTATGTTTATAGGGGATATTATAGCTCAAAGTGGGTTAGATGTTTTTTTAAAGCATTTGCCTCAGTTAAAAGATAAATATTCTCTAGATTCTGTAATAGTCAATGGTGAAAATACTGGTAAAAACGGCAAAAGTACTACAGATAAAATTGTAAATAGGCTTGTTGCTGCTGGTGTTGATGTGGTTACTTCTGGTAATCACATTTGGGAAAATAAAGAAATTTATGGTTTTTTAAATAATACTGATAAATTAATTAGACCTGCTAACTTTCCTGCAGATTGTCCAGGACATGGCTATGCATTATATCATATTAATGGTAAGCCTGTTGCAATTATGAATTTACAGGGTAGAGGTTTTATGCGAGAAACTATAGATTGCCCATTTAGAAAAGCAGAATCTCTTTTAACTTTTTTAAAAACTAAAACAAATATAATATTTGTAGATTTTCATGCAGAAGCTACAGCAGAAAAACAAGCTCTGGCTAATTTTTTAGATGGTAAAGTTACGGGCTTTTTTGGTACACATACACATGTACAAACTGCTGATGAAAAAATATTACCAAATGGCACTGCATATATTACAGATTTGGGTTTTTGTGGTGCAATAGATTCAATAATAGGAATGGAAAAAGAAATTATTATTAATAAGTTTATTACACAGTTGCCTGCAAAATTTAAGCCAGTATCTATTCCTCCATTCGAAATTGATGGAATAGTAGTTTATGTTGATTCTTTTTCGGGAATTGCCAAAAGTATAGAAAGAATAAAAATTATCGATAACGAACCTGTTTAATAATAAGCTAACAATAAATGTTTTTATTTTTCTTAAAGAGATTCTATAAAAGTTTTTTTATAAATCTTTTAATTTTGATTTTTATTTTGTCATCAAGTGACATATTTTTAAGATTACCTGTAATATCAGATTTTACAGCAGGGCTTAAGGTTTTTTTGTTGATGGTGCCATTGATGGCTCAATTTGCCATACCAATAGCATCTAGTTTAGCCGTACAGATGTCATTAGGTAATTTGTACGTTGAAGATGAAATTATATTAATATATTATTTTAAATCAGCTAGATTAACTTTATTTAAATCTATTTTATTTTTTTCATTATCAATATTAACTTTTTATGTGCCTATTGTTACAAAATATGCGCCTCAAAGTTATAAAAATGGCAAACAGCTTATTTTAGATTTGGCCCAAAAACATTTTTCAAGTTTATATCCAGGTAAATTTCATAATATTTCTTCTAATTTTGCTATTTATTTTGAAAAACAAGAAAAAAATAATAGTGATATAAAATTTATAAAATTATTATTATTATTTAAAGAAAAAAATGGTGAGCAATTTATTATTAACGCAAATACAGGTTTTTTAGCTAATAATATATTATTATTAAATAATGGTTCTATACAAAATATAGCTTTAAATCATGCATATATTTCTAATTTTGAAAAAACAGAAATTAATCTTACGCAATTTTTAGATTCACAGGAAAAATTATTTGATTATAAAGATTTAAAGTTTTATAAATATAGCGAATTAAATTATACAAATAATATAAATTATATAAATATTTTAATAGAAAAGCATAAGCGTATTGCGCAAATATTATGGCAATTGTTTATGCCTTTTTTTGCAATATTTTTAATAATGTTTTTTGCTAAAAATAAAAGTAATTTATTGATATCTATATTTTTAAGTGGATTTTTATTTTTAAGTTCTTATATATTATTAAATTTAGTTAAAACTTTGGCTTTTTTAGGACAAACTGCTATTATTTTCTTTTATTTACCTTTAATAATTTTTTTTATAATATTTTTTTATTTTTATAATAAAAAAGTTAATTAATAGTTTTTTAAAAATAAAAAGGAGATGCAGTGTTTTTAGTAGTACTTTTGTATGCAATTCTTGCTTTAACTTTTACAATAGCAAAAATATCACTTGAGTTTGCCAAGCCATTTTTCTTAGTTGGCTTTAGAATGATTTTAGCAGGTGGCATAATGCTATTATTTACTTATTTTTTTAAAAGAAATAAATTTTATATAAAAAAAAGTGATATTTGGTTGTTTATAAAAGTAGCAATATTTCATATATATTTAGTTTATATTCCAGATATTTGGTCACTACAATATTTAAGTTCTTCTAAATCTAATTTAATTTATTCTGCCACGCCATTTATTGCAGCATTATTGTCTTATATTTTATTAAAAGAAAAGCTTAAATTTAAAAAATTTTTAGGCATGCTAATTGGTCTTGCCGGTTTAATTCCAATATTACTTACTCAAACAGATATAAGAGAAACAGGTATGGAGTTTTTTTCTGTGTCTTTTCCTGAAATTGTATTATTAATAGCTGTTATAAGTGGTGCATATGCATGGTTTATAGTTAAAAAACTTTTAGATAAAGGGTATTCACTTTTAATGATCAATGGCTTTTCAATGCTTTTAGGTGGGTTTTGGGCTTTAATTACTGCATTTTTTGTAGAAGGCATTAACAAAAATAGTATTTTTGATTTTTGGCCTTTTTTGGGTTGGACTTTATTACTTATTTTTGTTGCTAATATAGTATTTTATAATTTTTATGGCTGGTTATTAAAAAGATATTCAATTACATTTGTTACAAGCGCTGGTTTTTTATCCCCTGTTTTTGGTGCATTTTACGGTTATTTTTTCTTGTCAGAAACTATAAGTTGGCATTATTATGTTTCTTTAATAGCTATAATTATAGGCTTGTTTGTTTTTTATAGAGAAGAAAGATCTAAATAATTTTAATTTATTATTTTTGAGAAGTTAATTCGTGCTCTATAATTTCACATAAACTTTGCACGGTTTTATCAAAAATATTATTGACTATAAAATAATTAAAAAATTTATTATGTTCGGCTTCTTTTACTTCTTGTTTGGCAAGATCTAAACGTTTATCTATTTTATCTTTATGATCGCCTCTTTTAATTAAGCGTTCTCTTAAAATATCTAGATTTGGTATTGTCAGCCATATAAAAATAGAGTTGGGTATAAGTTTTTTATATTCTTTTACGCCTACTAAATCTGTAACAATAATAAAAGATTTACCTAAAGATATTTGATCTAAAATATTTTTAGGCGAGCCATATAAAGCGCCAGAATATTCTGTAGTTTCTAAGAAAAAGTTATTTTTTTCTTTTTGTTTAAAATCTTGAAAATCTATAAAATTATAATCTTGGCCATTAATTTCTGTTGGCCTTGGGTGTCTGGTTGTATAGGTTACAACTTTAGAAATATCAATTTTTGGTGTTAATTTTGCAATAGCCTGATTAGAAACAGTAGTTTTTCCAGCTCCAGATGGAGCGGCAATTACAAAAATTTGACCATTTTTCATAAAAACCTCTTTATTTTAGGGGCGCATAAAACGTGCGCCCCTAAATATTTTAACGGAAAATTGCTGCAAGTAAATCAATTATAAAATAAATTATTATACTTGTTGTATCTGTAGAATATCCTGGACCAACGCCACTATATGCCAAAAGTTTATTATCATTCGAAGCTAGTAATTTTATGTTGTTTTTTGGCATTCTATTTTTAGTTTTAGCATATAATTTTGAGAATAATTTTATTGCTCTTGTTACAGTAATTGGATTTATAGGGAATTTTTGCTTTAGTGAACAAACAAATAGTGCTTTAAATATATTTTTGATATCGGCATCTGTTAAAGTGTATTTATCTTTTTCAAGTACATACTTAATAATATCCAAAGAAGGATCTTTAGCCGAATATTTAGGAATAGGCATTGTTTTTCTCGCTTGTACTATAGCATCAGAGTATTTTTCGGGCGCTATTTTATCGGCATATAAATTTTTTTTAAGTTGTTCTATTTTTTTAATGCGATCATCATAATTTTTTGTTGATTTTTTAGATAATATATAGCCAGAAAAAATAAAGGTAAAAGCTATTATAAGTGCTGAAAATAATACTTTATTGATCTTCATTCTAAAAACTCCTTAATTTGGGTTAAATAATTATATTTATTTTGTAATATTAATGGTTATTAAAAATCAATAATCTAATTAAAAGATTAAATTTGGGTTACGAATTCTTTATTTAATGGTAATATTACCGGAGATGAAATAATAAAAAGAATATTAGACTTTTTGTATAATAAGTAGGTAACAATTATGAAAAAACTTGCTGATATAAATAATGATTTTGCTCAGTGGTACCAAGATATTTTAACTGAAGCTGAACTTGTAGACCAAAGCCCAGTAAAGGGATGCTTTGTGCTAAGGCCATATGCATATTCTATTTGGGAAAATATACAAAAAATTTTAGATAAAAAGATTAAGCAAACAGGCACGCAAAATGCTTATTTCCCGTTACTTATACCAGAAAGTTTTTTAAAAAAAGAAGCTAAGCATGTTCAAGGTTTTTCGCCTGAATTAGCAGTTGTTACCCATGCTGGTGGAAATAAACTTGAAGAACCTTTGGTTATCCGTCCAACATCAGAAACTATGATTTATTATATGTTTTCTCGCTGGATAAAATCCTGGAGAGATTTACCTTTAAAAATAAATCAGTGGGCAAATGTTGTAAGATGGGAAATGCGTACAAGGCCTTTTTTGCGTACTACAGAATTTTTGTGGCAAGAAGGACATACTGCTCATGTTAGCCAACAAGAGGCTATTGAATTTGCGCAAAGTATTTTGAATTTATATAAAGATTTTGTTGAAAATTACTTAGCTATTCCTGTTATTGCAGGCAAAAAGTCTGACTCTGAAAGATTTGCTGGGGCAGATATTACAATGACCATTGAAGGATTAATGCAAGACGGTAAGGCTTTGCAACTATGCACAAGTCATGTTTTGGCACATAGCTTTTCTAACGCTTTTGAAATACAATTTCAAGATAAAGATAATAATTTAAGTTCACCATATTGTACTTCTTGGGGCGCCACTACACGATTAATCGGTGCTCTTATTATGTCACATGGTGATCAAAATGGTTTAATTATGCCTCCTAAAATAGCACCTATTCAGGTAGTTATTGTTCCAATTTATAAAACAGAAGAAGATAAAAATATAGTTTTATTAAAAGCTAGTGAAATTGCTAAAAAACTTGAAAATAAAAATATTTCTGTGCTTTTAGATAGTGATGATCAAGAAACGCCTGGAGCCAAATTTTTTAAATGGGAAATCAAAGGTGTACCTGTAAGATTAGAAATAGGGCCTAAAGATATACAAAATAATCAAGTTGTTTTGGTAAATAGATTAGAACAAGATAAAGCTAAAAAGAAGACTTTTGTTTCGATAGATAATTTAGAAAAAGAGGTAGAAAATTTACTGGAAAATATACAACAAGAATTATTTAAGCAAGCAAAAAATAGGCTTGAAAAAAACATAAATAAAGCTGAAAAATTAGTTGATTTTGTTAAAAATCTTGAAGATAAAAATGGTGCTTATAAAGTGGGGTGGTGTGGTAGTTCTGAATGTGAAGCCAAATTAAAAGAGCATAAAGCCTCTATAAGATGCTTACTTGATACTAAAGAAAATAAAGCTTGTTTTTTTTGTTCCAAATCTAGTACAACAGATATTATAGTTGCAAAAGCGTATTAATATACTGTTGGGGTTTTTATGGCTGATAATTTGGGTGATACAGATTTTTTAGTGTCATTTACAACTTATCTATTAACAGAAAAAAGAACTAGCAAAAATACTTTTGTTGCTTACAAAAAAGATTGTGAGCAACTTTTGGATTTTTTAAAGGACAAAAAAGTTAATATTAGAATTTGTAACAAACAGCATCTTAAAAATTTTTTAAAAAAATTAAAAGATGATGGTGTAAGTGCAAAAACTATATCTAGAAAAATATCTTGCTTAAAATCTTTTTTTAATTTTTTAAATGAACGTTTTAATATTGCTAATAAAGCTGGTGAATTAGTATTTCCAAAGCTAGAACAAACATTGCCAAATTTTTTGTTAGAAGATGAAATAGAAGAACTGTTAAAAGTTGCAGGTAAAGATTCTAGCGATAAAGGCGTTAGAAATAGAGTTATGCTATCGTTATTATATGCTTCTGGAATGCGGGTTTCTGAATTAGTAAATTTAAAAACAGATCAAATAGATTTTGATACAGGCTTTGTTACTCTTTTGGGTAAAGGCAACAAAGAACGTATGGTTCCTGTGCCTACAGCGATTTTTGAATTTTTAAGATTTTATTTAGAAAAAGTTTATGAAAATTTAAAACCAAAAAGTGAGCGTGAAAAAATAAATAACAATAATTATTTATTTTTTACGTATTATAATAATAGCTTAAAACCTATATCCAGACAGTCTTTTTGGGGGATTCTAAAAAATATTTTGCAAAAAACAAATATAAAAAAGAAAGTTTCGCCACATACATTAAGACATTCTCTTGCAACGCATTTACTTAAAAGTGGCGCAAATATACGATCATTGCAGCTTTTGCTGGGGCATGAAAATATTTCGACTGTGCAAATTTATACGCATTTAGAAAAAAGTCATGTTAGAGAAATTTATGATGACAAGCATCCAAGGGCTTAAAAGTCTTTAATTTTTAATAAAATGCTTGATTTTTATAATAAAAACTATATTTTACAAGATATTATAAAGATAAAGAAATTTTTTGATGGATTATTTTATGAATAAATTAAAAAAATTATTACTTGTAGGTTTAGTAGTTGTAGGTTTTAATGGTTTGCAAAATTTGTCTGCAATGGATAAACAAATTTTTTTAGAAGAAAACGGTACTAAAATAGAGATAACGGAGATGGAATTTGAAATTTATATAGCTTTGCTAAATTCTGAATTTAAAATTTCAGAATTTAAAATTGACACACTTGTTGAAATTATAAAAAAAATTGAAACATATTTGAATGATTGTAATTTAAATGTTTCTATGGATAATGTATGTGCTGCGTATAATGCGTGTGAATTTGCTCGGAAGCTAGGTTTAAAAGAATCATTCAGTTTATATGGGGATCTTCACGGACATTTGGATGATATTTTTAATAAATTAGTATTTTTTTAAAGAGTTCCAAAAATTCTGGAGCTCTTTTTTTACTTTTATTTTAAAACTTTACCCGTCATATGTGCCCATAAAATCAGGTCTAATTCACTCTGCTCTATATTAAAATTTGTTAAAATTTTTTCGTATTCTAAATAATTTTTTTTCGAAATTACTTTTGGAATTTCATTAATAAAATTATATTTTTTTAAAAATCTTAAAATATGCCTGTCTATAATTGCAAAGTTATTATATCCTACATTTCTTAAAAAATGTGAAGCCTCTTTATAGCCTAAGCCCTTAATATTGTTTACTAAAAATGCGCGTGTTTGATTTTCGGGCAAATTTTGCAAAATATCTTTAATATTTAAAAATTTGCGCGCTAAAAAGATATATTTTGCTTTAGTATTATGAAACCTGTGGCCATGTTTTTTTATCGTATAAGCGATTTCTGTTCGCGTTTTTTCTGTAAAGCCATTTTGAGACATTTCTATTTGAATTTTTATTGCAGTTTCAGCTTTTGAGTTTGCAGTAAGCAAACAAAAGCAAAGTTCGTTGAACCAATCTTGATTATTTTTATTTTTTAACTCTTGAAATTCTTGTAAACGTTTTTTTATTTCAGTAATAATATTTTCTTGTAAACTTTTTTTTATTTTATTTAACATTTTGCTTTTCCATTTTCTACACATGTTTTATAATAAGCAAGTTAATTAGTGTTTAAATTTTATATTAAATTACAAGAGAGTAAAGCTTATGGATGGAAAATTTATAGTAACACAAAAAGATGTATTATCGTTATTAACTGCAATGCAGCCTATATGCAGCAAAAAGACAGCTCTTGATGTTACAGAATCTATTATGTTTCAGGTTACATCTAAAGAGTTAATTTTAAAAGCAACAGATTTGCAAATTAGCTTGCAGTCAAGCATGGGAATAGAAAGTAATTTTACAGAAAATTTTGATTTTTTAATTTCAGGCAAAAGAATATTTGATTTAGTTAAAGAAATGGAAGGGGATATAGAGTTTAATTTTCTGCAAAATCAATTACATCTAAAGTCTGATGGAGTTAAACTTTTATTAAACATTCGACCAGCAGATGATTTTCCGCAATTTCCAGAACGTATTGAAAATTTAATGCAAATTAATTCTACTTATTTGGTTGATTTATTAAATAAAGTTGCATTTTTAATTCCACAAAATAATTCTAACGCAGCATTAAATGGAATGCTTTTAGAATTTAATGATAATGGCATGTTGATGGTAACAACTGATGGCCATAGACTTGCAAAAATATTTACAGATAAATATAAATTACACGAAAACCAAAAATGGCTTTTACCAAAAAGAGCTGTATTAGAACTTAAAAAAATTTTAGAAGAGACTCAAGTCGAAAATATATTTTTAGGAACATGTGGTAATCAGTTAGTATTTTCTGGTGCAAGTTTTAATTTTTTTACAAAACTTATTTCTGACCCATTTCCTCATTATGAGCCTATTTTAGAAAGAGAAGGTTTTAGAGCCGCAAGTTTAGACAAACAATCTTTTCTAAAAACTTTAAAAAGAACCAGTTGTTTTTTATCTGGTCAGTTTGTTTCTACTAGCTTTAAGTTTCAGCCGGGTAAACTTGCTGTAAATTTACAAAGTAAAGAAGTTGGAAAAATAGATGAGTCTTTATTGTTGAATGATTTTGATGGACAAGAAGTTGCAACAAAATTTTATTCACCATATTTACTTGCAGGTTTACAAGTTTTTAATGAAGATGCTATTAACTTTTTTATACATGATGATTCTAGACCTATTATTTTTGAAGCAGATGTAAAAGATAAAAATTATAAATTTACCTATATAGTTATGCCTGTTTCTGCAGAGCAATAATATATAAAAATATATAAAATTTATTTTTTGTGATTATAAATAATTTAAAGCTGCAAAATTTCAGATGTTTTTCTGATTTGCAGCTCTCTTTTAATGATAAAATTATTGTATTACAGGGCGATAATGGTTCTGGAAAAACTTCTATTTTGGAATCTCTTTATTATGCGTGTTATTTAAGATCTTTCAGAACGAGAACAAAAAGTGAGTTAGTAAGTTTTGCTAAAGATCATTTTTTTATACAGGTAGATTTTCAAGAGCAAGATTTAGCTTTTGGACAAATACAAATTGGATTTTCTAGTAATACTCAAAAATCTGTAAAACTTAATAAAAAAAGTGTAAATAATTTTAAAGAAATTATTTCACGATATAAAGTAATAGCTTTGTCAGAAGATGATTTACAGTTAATTATTGGAGCTCCAGAAGTTAGAAGAGCTTATTTAAATCAATCGCTTTTTTTAATATCGCCCGATTTGATCGATTATTTTAAGGAATATAAAAAAAATCTTGATCAAAGAAATAAATTTTTATTTTTAAATTCTAAAAATAAAATAATTTCTGCAAAATCTAAAGAAGAGCTTTATAGTTGGACAAAACAGCTTTGGGAAAAATCTGTTTTTTTACAAGAAAAAAGAGAACTTTTTTTAAAACAAGTAGAAGATAATGTTAATTTATTATTAAATAAATATTTTAAAATATATGACCCAGAGCTTTCTATAGAGTTAGTTTATAATAAAAAAAATATGCTAGAACCTTTTGATTCGTTTTGGCAATATTATGAAACAAAGCTTTTAGAAGGTGAATTGCGCTTCCAACGTAGTTTATTTGGCATTCATTTAGATGATTTTTCTATAAATTTTAAAAAGAAAAAGGCTCGTTTTTTTGCATCACGTGGGCAACAAAAGCTTGTTTTATTCTTGCTAAAAATAGTACAACTTTTACAAATTCAGGGCTTTGAACCTGGTGTTTTATTGTTAGACGATTTTATCACAGATTTTGATATTAATAGATTGTCTGGTGCAATATCTTTATTAAAAGATCAAGAGTTTCAAACTATAATTTCATGTCCTATTGATTCATTTTTTGAAAAAAGAATTGACAGTAAAATTTTTCATATTATGCTTAAAAACCCAGTCATATAATAGCTATTATAATAAAAAAATGCGTTTTTATTATAAAAAATAGGTAAAATTGTTAATTTTGTAATTCAAATTGTAATTTTGAATCGTTTTTAGCTTTTTTTGAGGATTTTTTAAAAATGCGCTTGATTTTCTGTTCGAATAGGTTTAAGATTGGGTTACTTAATTAAAATGTGAATTATCACTTTATAATTAAGTATTAAATAAGCTTCATTACTACTCTCCTTTCTCCTTTTTTCCGCCATACAGGTTCGCTTGTATGGCGGTTTGTTTTTTATATAAAAGTTAGATTTTTTTGAGTAAAACGTTAATTTCGAATGACAGGCTTTTTAGTTATTTATAGGTAACTGGTAAACTTTAATAAGATATTAATAAATTAAATATTGGGGAAAATATGAAAATATTAAAAAATTTTTTTAGCATAACTATTTTAGTAAGTTTATTTGCTTCTTTTAGTTCAGTAAATTTGGATGCAAGTATTAGAAAAAAATTAGAGAAACGAAAAGCGTATAAAGAAAAAAGTGATTCTATTTTAAAAGATAAGAAAAAAAAGGAAGAAACTTTTTTTTATTGGTTAAGATCAACATACTTTGATGGTCAACCTTTAAGTGAACAAGAAATAGGTTTTACAGTAGATTTGATTGAAAAAAATTTTAAAGACGAAAAAGACTCTAGCTTTATAAAAGAATATTTTTGGATGCTTACTGGTTTTGCAAAGCAAGGATATTTGAAAAATAAAAATATTAAAGACACACTTGATGTAAGTATAGAGCTAATTAATAAAGATTTAAATGATGATTATGTTAATAAAACAGCTATAGAATTTATTACTGAATTATTAAAGCAAAATATTGTTATTACTAAAGAAAAAATTAACATCGCTGTTCAAAAGACATTAGAATTAGCAAAAAAATCAGGTGATGTGTTTTATATAAGAGAAGCGGTTTTAGATTTTTTTATAGAATGTGTAAAAAATGATTATGCCTTTGATCAAGCTAATGATGCAATTGAAATTTTCATAAATTCAGATCAATTTATGACTGAAAATTCATGGTTTAAATTACTTATAGAATTAGCATTAAAAGATAAAGTTAGTGGTGTAATTTTAGATAACTTTTATAAAATTATAAAAGATGGGCTAAATTCTGAAATTTTAATAGATTCTACAGAAAAATTAATTAATGAATTTCAAATATTAGTAGAAGAAAAAATTAAAAAATTAAATAAAGAAAAAGATGAAAATAAAGAAAATCAAGAATTTGTTGAACAAGTCGAAAGGCAAGAAGGTTCGCTTGAAGCTTTAATGAAAAATCTTTCTGTGAAAAATTAAACATTTTATAATTTTAAATGTTTGTTGGCCCGGGTTTTAACTCGGGCCATATTTTTTGGTACAAAATAGCATTCATTTATAGCTATCTAATTAATTGTCGTTATAATAGTTGTGTTTTTAAGATCTCTTAATTGACGTTATTTGGTTTAAAGATTTAAAAATTGGGGCTTAAATATGCCTATGCCTAGAACAGAGATCTTTATTTTTTTGAAAAAGTACAAGTCATTTTGATTTTAAATTTGTAAATGATATTATATTTTTTAACATAATAATTATTATCAGACTTAAGGTTTGTTTTTGAATTAAATTGTAAAAAAAGAGACCTAATTCTTAGGTCTCTTTTTTTGATTAAATTATAGATATAAATAAAATTTATTATTTTTTAAAATTCAAGATCTTCTAGATCATCCCTAACTAATTCTTTTATACCAAGAATGTCTTTTAATTCTTTATTATCTATAAATTCATCAAAATTTTTATTCTTTTTATCAAATTCACTTAATATTTTATATAACTTTTTAAATTTATCTTTAATATATTTAACGGCAGCATCGCTATTTTTAATGTACTGTTTTGCTAACTCTTCTTTATATTCAGCATCTAAATATTGCAACTCCTCTTTTTCTTGTAGTGAATTATACCAGTCTTCTAATAAGAAATCATTAAAGTAGGTAAAGTATCTTTTAAATTTGATATCGGTATTAAATTTAACATTATTAACTATTTCTTTATAATTATTTTCATTTATTTCATCATTTTCTATCATTCTTTTCAAATTGTTTATTGCACATAATGCACTTGTAAAATTTATTGTTTTTTTAAGTTCATCACTTATATTTTTATCTAAAAGCTCTAACAAAGTAAGTTTACAATGTTCATTCTTTAATGCAGCTACCATTACTTCGGCTTCTGCGACAGCGATTTCTTTTCTGCTAATTAAATTAATAAAATCGTTATTTTCTTCTGTTATTTTATCAATTGCAGCATCAAGAGTTTCGATTTTGTATTTAATTCCTCGACTATTAATCAATGTTATATCAGCTGAAAAGAGATTAAAGCTATATAAAAGCATGATCGCTAAAACTATTTTTTTTAAACTTTTCATAAAAAATCCCCCAAAAAAAAATTCTATATCTTTAATTTTATTAATTAAATTCCAAATCTTATTAAAATTTATACTTCTTTAAACTTCTACTCCAAAATCTCCATAATCATCAAAATCTTGCCTAAATGGCCCACTTACGCCAAGCATATTCATCAATTTTTCATTATTTATAAATTCGTCAAAATTCTTATCTTTCTTCTTTAATTCAAGGTTTAATTCTTTATCTAAAGTATCAAATTTATCTTTAATATATTTAATGGCAGCGCCACTTGTTTCGATATCATGATCGGCTAACTCTTCTTTATATTCAGCATCTAAATATTGCAATTTTTTATTTTCTTGTAGTGAATTATACCAATTTTCTAATAATTTATCATAGTCATATATAGAAATACGACTTCTAACATTTTCAACTATTTTTTTATAATTATTTTCGTTTATTTCATTATATTCTATAATTCTTTTCAAATTATTTATTACACATAATGCTATTATAAAATTTATTTTTTCTTTAACTGCATCACCAATTTGATTACCAAAAACATCTAAAGAAGTAAGTTTACAATTTTCATTCTTTAACGCATCTTCTAGAGCCTGTGCTCCAGTATCACCAATCTTATTCATTCTAGCATCTAAAGAAGTAAGTTTACAATTTTCATTCTTTAACGCATCTGCTAGAGCCTGTGCTGCCTCATCACCAATTTCATTACCAAAAACATCTAAAGAAGTAAGTTTACAATTTTCATTCTTTAACGCATCTGCTAAAGCTTGTGCTCCTTCAACACCAATTTGATTCAATCCAACATCTAAAGAAGTAAGTTTACAATTTTCATTCTTTAACGCATCTGCTAAAGCTTGTGCACCCTCAACACCAATTTGATTCGATCCAACATCTAAAGTAGTAAGTTTACAATTTTCATTCTTTAACGCATCTGCTAAAGCTTGTGCACCCTCAACACCAATTTGATTCGATCCAACATCTAAAGTAGTAAGGTTACAATTTTTATCTTTCAATAATTCTGCTATTGCTTGTGCACCCTCAACACCAATTTGATTTACTCCTACATCTAAAGAAGTAAGTTTACAATTCTTATCTTTCAATGTTTTCGCTATTGCTTGTGCTCCCTCAACACCAATCCTATTGCCTTCAACATTTAAAGTAGTAAGTTTACAATTTTCATCTTTCAATGCTTCTGCTATTGCTTGTGCTATCTTAACACCAATTCGATTCCATCCAACATTTAAAGAAGTAAGTTTACAATTCTTATCTTTCAATGTTTCCGCTATAGCTTGTGCTCCAGTGTCACCAATATTATTCCATCCAACATTTAAAGAAGTAAGTTTACAATTTTCATCTTTCAATGCTTCTGCTATTGATTGTGCTCCAGTATCACCAATTCGATTCTTTGCAACATTTAAAGTAGTATAATCATTATTTTCTTCTGTTATTTTATCAATTACAGCATCAAGAGTTTCGATTTTGTATTTAATTCCACGACTATCAATCAATGTCATATCAGCCAATAAAAGATTAAAGCTATATAAAAGCATGATCGCTAAAACTATTTTTTTTAAACTTTTCATAAAAAATCCCCCCAAAAAAAATTAATTAAACCCCTAAAACCATATTTTATTATATCTTTAATTAGTATAAATAATTACAAATAGAAAATACAGCATTGTATAAAAATAAAAGAATATACTGTAATCAACTATATCTTTTATAAATTTATTATAGTTTTTTTAAAAGCTCATTTTGGTTATATTTCCAGACGCCACAGATAGAAATAGCTATAGCATCTGTTACATCTTGTTTTTCAATTTGACCAAATTGACTTAATTTAGGAAACATAGCTAAAATCATAAGAGCTACTTGATCTTTACTTGCCCCACCAAAGCCTGTAACACTATTTTTAACTTCTCTGGGTGCAAATTCATAGATTTTTAAATTATTTTGATTTGATAAAAGATATAAAATGCCACGTAAATACCCTAACTTTAAAAATGTCTGGGCATTTTTGCCCAAAAATGACGTTTCTAAAGCTAAGTCTGTAACTTTATATGTTTCTATTTTTTCTTTAAAAAAAGAATAAAAAATTCCAGTGCGTTCTGATAACTCTTTTTTACTACTCATTTTAAGATAGCCATAATCAAGAATAATAGTTTTGTTTTCTTCTTTTTTTAAAATTGAATACCCGGTTACAGAAAACCCCGGATCTACTCCCAGTAAAATCACCCTTTACTCCTAATTATTTAACCCTCTTCGTGATCTGTAAAATGTGTAAACTCTCCTAAAAATTTAACATTAAAAGCACCAATTGGGCCATTACGTTGTTTACCAATAATAATTTCGGCCATATCAGGATTTTCTGTTTCTGCATTATAAACAACATCTCTATAAACAAAAAATATAACATCACCATCTTGTTCTATTGCACCAGATTCTCTTAAGTCAGAAAGCAATGGGCGTTTGTCCATTCGACTTTCCAACGAACGCGAAAGCTGTGAAAGTGCTAAAACTGGTATATTAAGTTCTTTCGCTAATGCTTTTAAAGATCTTGATATAGTAGAAATTTCTTGTGTTCTATTTTCAAAATTACCAGTACCCTGAATTAATTGTAAATAATCTATAATTAAAAAGTCTATTTTAGATTTAGCCTTTAACTTTCGAGCTTTAGCTCTAAGTTCCATTATATTTATACCTGGACTATCATCTATATAAATATTAGCTTCTGCAAGTTGTGCTGCACTATTTGTAAGCTGCATCCACTCATCAGAAGTAACACTAGCGTTTCTAATTTTTGTATTAGAAATTCTAGATTGAGATGAAAGCATACGTAGCACCAATTGTTCACAAGACATTTCTAATGAAAATATACCCACAGCAAAGCCTGCTCGCCAAGCATTAACAGCCATATCCATAGCCAATGCCGTTTTACCCATAGATGGCCTTGCTGCCAAAATAAGTAAATCACTTTTTTGCATTCCAGAAGTCATTCTGTCAAATTCTACAAATCCAGAAGGAATACCTGTAACGCCCTCTCGAGACGTTTTCATTTGAGCTAAATTTTTAAAAGTACGTTTTAAAAGCTCATCTATTTTGACAAATGTAGGAGGCACAAGTTTATTAGAAATTTGAAATATTTTTTTCTCAGAACTATCAAGAACAGTATCTATCTCTTTTATATTTTGATCATAACATGTAGTAATAATATCTGATGCAGAACTAATAAGTTCTCGCAATATAGATTTATCTTTTACTATTTTAGCATGCTGCGCAATCATACCTATTGATGGAATATCTTCCTGTAATTCCATCAAGTATACTACTCCACCACTAGCTTCTAATAATTGTTTTTTTTCTAGCTCATCTTGTAATACTAAAATATCTATTTGATGATCAGTCTGTGCAACATCAAGCATTGCCTGATAAATTATTTGATGTTGTTTTAAATAAAAATCTACAGGTTTTAAAACATCAGATACAAGAGTAAGATTGTTGCTATTAAGTAAAATAGCAGCCAATACAGATTTTTCGGCATCAAGATTTGTTGGTAAATTATTACCTAAAAAGTTATGCGCCTGGGATCTAAAATTTTTATTTTTTGAATTTATGTTATACCCAGGCACGATTTATCCTAATTTAATAAGTTAATTACTCTGCAACAACTTTTAAAGTTAATTCAGGTTTTAATTTAGAAGACAATTTTATAATAACTTTATGATCACCAACAGCTTTAACTGTTTTTACAAATTCAATTTGTTTTTTTGTTACTGTAATATCTTTTTCTTTTAGTAAAGCAATAATCTCTTCTGGTCCAACAGAACCATAAAGTTTGCCATCATCATGAACTTTTTCTTTTATAGTTAAATGCAAATTATTAATACGTTCAGCAAGCATTTCTATTTTACTATTAATAATCTTTTCTTGAACTTTAACTTTTGTAATCTTGTTTTCATAAAATGATTTATTCTGTTCTGTAACAGCTACACCAAGTTTTCTTGGTATTAAAAAGTTTTGAGCAAATCCATCAGAAACTTTTACAATGTTACCTGCCATACCTACTTTTTCTACATCTTTTAATAAATAAATGTTCATAAATATGTCCTTTGTTTTTTATAAATTATTTATCTTGTAAACGTGTAAAATATAACACAAAAAAAGTGGTTATAATAGGGTCATAATATAGGTTTTACTAAAAGCATTTCTTTGTGGCCTACATATAATATTGGAATATTTAATCTATTTGAAATTAAATATACAAAATTTTGCATATTTTTTTTAAAATAATTCAAAAACCAACTATCATTAACAAGAAAGAATATTAATTTTACCCTATTTTGTTCACACTCTTGTTTAATATCTTTTAAAAAAAATAATTCTGAACAAATATAAACAGCAATATTAAAATTATTAATTTTAAAAATTTTATTTAAGTTTTTGGGCTTACTAAATTTATTTTTTTCGTCTAAATATAATATATTATTTAAATTTAAATTTTTTAATAATCTAGGATTTTTTTCTACAAACCAGACTCTATGTTTTTTGTCATAATATTCAATTATACGACCCTGCTCTACTCTATAAACTGTTTGAAAATATTTAGTTTTATTATTATCACAGCATTCTCGTTGGCTGCCCAACAAAAACATGCTGTTATTGGGCAAAATATTTGCCCATAATTTTAAAATATCTTGTTTATTATCTAAGTTTAAAAAATATGGGAAAAATGTTTCTGGACTAACTAAAATTATATTTTTATATTTATTTTTATATTGTTCCAAATTGAGACTTGCCAGCTCATTATAAACGAGTAACCCTGCTGTATTTGCATTATAATTATTATTAAAGCTACTTATTACAGGTTTTACATAAATAATTTTATTATTTTTAAAAAAATTATCTAAATTTATTTTATTGCTATTATCCCATAACGAACTAGTGATACCAAACACAGAAAGCACATTTATTAAACTTAAAAAAAGTTTATATCTTGCCAATGGTATTAATGGGTTTATAAAGGGATATCCAAAGTTTTTGTCTATAAAAAAAAGATAATAATTTATTATAAAATAAAAAAACAAATATAAATTAATAAAAAATAATAAAATTTTTAAATAAATATTTTTAAAATACAATAAAATTTTATTGCTTAAATAAAAATAGATAGCGCTTAAAGCCCCTGAGTAAAATAATAAAAAAATATAGATAATAAAAAATATATAAATATTACAGCTAGATTTACTTATAAATAGTTCATAAAGCCAAATTAAATGGGTTCCAAATATTATAATTCCCCATATAAAACCATATGATATTATTTTTTTTGTACTTAAATTTTTTGTTAATATTTTATATAAAATTATAAGCGAAAATATAATTAAAAAGCCTAAATAATCTATAAATAAAAATGCAAAACTAAACAGTAGCCCTGATATTATAGTTTTTAATAGCGTATTTTGTTTCATTTAATTTTTCTATTTCACAGGATAAATTAACTAAATTTTTTTTATTAATTATATCTTCTAATTTTAAATTCAAAAATATACGATTTTGTTTATTTAAATTAACAAAATTTATATAAGCATTTATATTTTCAAACTTATTTTTATTAAACTTAGAATTAATTATATCTATTAAATGATTTAAAGAATACTGTAAATTTTGATTACTTTTTTTTATAGTTTCATAATTATTTTTAGTATAATTTATTGCATAATTAAAAAGCGTTTCTGCTAAATAATAATGTTTATAATAAATTACTTGTTGATTAACTAAATCTAAATATAATGAATTTTTATACCACAAATTAAATATTAACACAGAACTTATAGCTATAAAAATTATAACAATTAACAATGCAGATCCAGATTTTTTCATACTAAATAACCCTGTTTTTTAAATTAACTATTATATTTTTATTATCCCATAATATATTAATATTTTTTACGTAATTTTTAGTATTATCTAAATTAATTTTAATTAAAATTTTATTATTAATGCTATTAAAATTTAGCCTGGCAACATTTTTTTTAACCCATTTTTTATTTGTATAATTATAGATCCCAATTATGCGATAAAGCCCTTCTGGCCTAAAATCATAGCCAATATCTTTATTTTCTGTATTTATTATATTTTTTCTAAAAACAAAATTCTCTATATCCCAAGTATTATAATTATTATCTGCACAAGCTAAATCTCTTTTAAGTAGGCTATATAAAGCAATTTTACTAACGTTATTACTATTATTTTTTGTAAATAATAATATTTTTTTAAAATTTTGCGCCAAAAATCCAAAATTTAATAAAATAAAAATAGAAAAAATAACCAAATAAATAGAAAGCTCTATTAACGAAAAGCCCTGTTTATTTTTTAATAACATGGCCCAACAAGAGTTAATTTACACATTTTTTTTAAATTTACAGGCTCTTTTGATTTTACTTTTATAAATTCAAAATAATTATTTTTATTATCTAAATTAATTTTATAATATTTTAATTTTATATTATTTAAACTATTATCTTGGCCAAAGGCTTGCTGTTCATGATATTTATAACTTTCTATATAATTACTAATATTATTTAATATATTCCCTGTTCTATTGCCCAAATTTTGAGTAAAAATAGCAATATTAAAAAAATTTAAAAAAATTAATACAAAAATTACAAAAATAGAAATAGCTATTGTAAGTTCCAGCAATAAAAAGGCTTTCTTTAAAAACATGTTTACTCCAAAATAATATTTATATTATTGTATTAATAATTTATAAAATTAATTTATAAAAAAAATAATAATAATTTAAAGTTTTAAATATATTGGGAGAATTTTATGAGTATTAAAAAAATATTTTTATTTATATTTTTATTCTTTTTATCTAAAAATCTAGTTTTTACCATGACAGAGCCACAAATTCCCGGCCCACAATCTCAAGATAAAGATATGCCCCCAATCCCATCACCAGAAGAAATAGAAAACATTATGAAAGACCCTGAATTTATGCAAATGATGAAAGAGCTAGAAGAGATTTTTAGAGAATCAGAAGATGATAATAAACCTGTAGAAAAAGTGGAACCTAAAATAGAACCTAAATCTATCGAAAAAGATACAAAAATAGGCGAAGCTAAAATAAATGCACCTAAAAAATCATTAACAGATAACTTTTTGGATCCTGTAAAACAAGATGATAAAGATAAATATTCAAAAGATACTCTTATAAAAAAATTACCAAAAGAAAAAGTCGAAGCCTTTTATTATTTTATAAATAAATTAACAAAAGCTCTTAATAATATAGAAAGCAAAATAAATAGCTTTAATTTAGGTATTGCGTTTAAAGAACAAATGCAAGAGCTAGGTCTTATCAAACTTTTTAATCAAATAGATATAGCCATTGCTCAACTTAAAAGTAAAAAAATGTATTTAAAAGTGTTTTATTTACCTATGTATACAGATTTGAGACAAAAAATCTTAGACACTTTAAAAACAGTAGAAAAAATAGAACAAGATCTTTTAAATTTAAAACCAGAAAGCAAAAACGCTGAAAGTGAAGTTTCGGATTTTGAATATCTTAAAAAAATTGCCGAAAAAAAATCAACAAAAAAATCCCGCTTAGATTTAAATTTAACGCCTTTACAAGAAAATTTAAAAAGACTTTTAAATAGCGATTTAAAAAATATTAAAACAAAAATAGACTCTGTAATTAAAAGTTCACAAGTAAAAGAAGAAATAGACAAAAAAATAGGTAAACGCAAACAATTAGAAAAAGATGCTGCAAGCAAAAGCAAGCCCGGTCGTGGTTATTCTCCAGGATATCCTCGATACGGTTCTAGTTATCCCGATTATTCAGGCAGAGGTCGAGGTTATGACGATTACGGATCACGTTCACGCTATCCAGGCTCAGGATATTCACAGCCTTACAAACCAACACCAAAAGATGAACCTTCTAAAATAGAACCAGAAAGAACTAAAGAGCCTGAAAAAAAAGATAAAAATCTTTCTAGTAAATATGATGATAAAACACAAAAAAAGCTTGCCAAAATAAATACTTTGGGCGAAGAATCTTTAAAATTAATTCATGACATTAAAACTTTATATAAAGATGGCACTTTTCAAGATATAGATAAAGTTTATAAGTCAGAAAAACTTTCCCAATTAAATGATAAAATAATCGAAATTAATAATACTAAAAAAGATTTAAATATTAAAACAAAAACGAATGATAATAAAAAAGAAACAAAAGTTGCTGATCAACAAACGTTAACCCCAAAACTTGATAGTGAATTAAAGGGACATATTGCTATCTTTATCCCTCTTGCTAATAACCCAGGACAAGAAAAAGAAGTAAATTCAGCTCAGGAAATATTAAAACATCTTGAATCATCAAATGCTCCAGCAATAAAAATAGAATTTGCTAAATACGAAGATAAAATTATAAATTCACTTAAAAATAAAGAACGCGAACTTAAAAGCTTTGGGGAGCCAGCCAAAAATCTTGGTGCAATATCAAGAAATATAGAAATACTAAATAATTTAAGAAAAAGATCTCAAGCTGATTTAGATAAAATTGATGAGGTAAATAAAAGATTTAAACAAGCACTTGGAGATGAAATTGAGTTTGAAGAACTAAAAAATGATATGCTACAAAGGTTTGATACAGCTGATGAGATCAAGCGCAATCTTGGCACCCCTGGCAATGACAATGCCGGAGTCAGAGCGTTACACATTCGTAATATTGAAGATGTAAATGTTCCTGGCCTTGATACACAAGCAAATGTTTTAGCAACAATTACAAATTCAGGATTTCCAGATAAAATAAAAGAAGCTTTAACTAAAGCTACGCGCGAAATTTTAAAAGAACCAGTACCTGGAGTAGCTGCTCCTGTAATAACAGAAAATGAAAAAAAAGATCTTAAACTTAAATTTTCAAAAATTATAAATAATTACAAAAAACAAAAAGATTATTTAGAAAAAATTTATAATTTAGTTAAAACTGTAGAGCAAGACGAAGAAGATTAATCTTTAAAAGAAGGCCACGAAAATAAATCGTGGCCTTCTTTTTTTAATTTATTTAATTATTTAAGATAGATTTCTTAATAGCAGATATAAACCATTGATGTATTTTTTTTAAGTACTCAACTTCTTTTTTTAAATTATTAAATTTTGCTGTGATATTAATACTTAATACTATCCAATCAAGAGGAGTATGTCCTTCATTATCTTTAATATTAAAATCAGCACCATTTTCTAACAAAAATTTTACTACTCTTTTACCTGAATGTCGTGCATCTTTTATATGGATCCAGTGGCATAAATCATCAACAGCCTGATATATTGGAGTTTTTCCTTCTCTATTTGCAATATTAATAGAAGCACCATTATCTTTATTTACTAATAAAACAACCGTCTCGCTACCATAAGATGCCGCAATATTTAAAGCTGTATCACCATATTTATTTTTAATATTTAAATCTATATCATTATTTTCTAATAATTCTTCTACAATTTCTTTTTGGCCAGCAGCATGAGTTAAAGCCGTATCTTTAGATTTATCTTGAATATTCGGATTAGCATTATTATCTATTAACAACTTGATAATTTTTACTCGTTCATTATAAGTATTGTTTGTACGCATTCTAGCAGCACAAATTAAAGGAGTTCCATCCTTACCTGCATAATCAACGTTAGCGCCTTTACCTATCAAAAATTCTGCCATATCAAATAAACCATCTTGAGCTGCAATAATCAATGGAGTTTCACCATTATATATATGATTTTCTATCTCAAATAAAAAATTTATAAGCGTTGGATCTTTATCAACAAAAGACATAACTTTATCAATATCATCTTTTTTTACAGCATTAAAAAATGGAATTATCACCTTGCTATAAAATCTTTCATTCTTAGAAGGCATTCCATTTATCATAGAAAATGCGCCTAAAAAAAGTGTCAAATATAAATTTTTTTTAAAAAAAACAAAGTTTAAAAACATATAATACCTTCTTATAAAAAGATAAAAAATCTATTACTTGCCCAAAACGCTAGCACAACGTGCACAAAGCTTTTCAGAATGTTTAGTCTCTTCCCATTGCCAGCAACGAGGACATTTGTCACCAAGTGCATGTTCAACTTTTACACTTGCCCAAGCAAGTTCTGTTTTATCTAAGCTATCTTGAGTTTTAACTAACTCAAGTTGTGAAACTATAAACCAGTCTTTAAAAAATTTATTAATATTTTCGTTTTTAGTTAAATATTTTAATAAAAAATTTATAGATTCAACTTCTTGGCTATTTTGATCAAGATATAAAGTTACTTTAGCTTCTAGCGAATGCTTTACCAAATCTTGTTTACGTTTTTCTTCTATAGCCTTTAATACAGCATCTCTTAATTTTTCTAAATTATTAAATGCACCATTAATTAAAACTTCAAAAGTAAGCGCTTCTAAAGAACCCATAGTTCTAAACCTACTTACAAGTGTTGATTCAAAATTTGTAGCCTGTTCTTTTTTAATTTTATCCCAGATATTTATAACTGGCATAAAATTATACAAGTGAATACTTTCTTTTTTATCTTTTAAATAAAATCCAGAAACTTCTTCTGCTAAAAAAGATAATATAGGCGCCATTAATCTTGTTAACGTATCTAAAATATAAAAGCTTACTGTTTGCGCAGATCTACGCAAAGCACTATCAAATTTTTCTGTGTATAATCTGTCTTTAGAAATATCAAGATATAAAGCACTTAAATTATTTGCACAATAACTATTTAATAAATGAAAAACTTGAGCAAAATTATAATTATTATATGCATCTAAAACATTATTATTAAGCTCGTACAATTGATTTAAAGCATATTTATCTACAAGCAATAAATCATTATAATTTACAGCGTCTTTATTTATATCAAAATCGTATAAATTCGAAATTAAAAATCTACATGTATTTCGAATTTTTTTGTACGCTTGCATAACATTATTTAATGCATCATGCGAAATTACAATATCATTTTGATAATCTACAGAAGAGACAAATAAACGTAAAATATCTCTGCTATATTTTTTTATAATTTCATCTGGAGCTATAACATTGCCCACAGACTTGGACATTTTATGTCCCTTTTCGTCAACTGTAAAACCATGAGTTACTATAGTTTTTGTTTGTGTTTTATTATTAAGCACCATAGAACTTAATAAAGAACTCTGGAACCAACCTCTATGCTGATCTGAACCTTCAAGATATAAATCTGCAGGAAACGCTAATTCTTTATCTTGTTGTAATACTGCAAAGCTAGAAACACCAGAATCAAACCAGACATCTAAAATATCTGTTTCTTTTTTAAACTCTTCTAGGTTATTATTTTTGCAAGATTTACATGCAAAATTTGCTAGTAAAATTTTATTATTTACAAGTTCTTGTATAGTTACTTTATCCCAATACTCTATACCATGAGTTTTAACCTGCTCTGCAACACCAGCAACTAATTCTGGCGTTAAATGAGCATGCGCACATTTTTTACAAATAACAGCAGGTATTGGTACACCCCAAGTTCTTTGGCGCGAAATACACCATTCTGTCCTATTTGATACAAATGCATGCAAACGAGTTTTACCCCAGTCTGGATAAAATGTTACTTTTTCTATTTCTTTTAAAGCATTTTCTATTAAATTATTTTTTTGTAAATTACAAAACCACTGTTCTGTTGCTCTAAACATTAAACCATTATGGCAACGCCAGCAATGTGGGTAAGAGTGAGTAACACTTACTTTATGAAATAAGCGCCCTACTTCTTGTAGCTTTTTTAATACCCAAATTTGGCCATCTATTATAGACATGCCATCAAGTTCTTTTGGTTTTATTTCACTTGTATATTTACCATCAGCAGAAAGTGGCGAATAAATTTCTAAATTATTTTTAACACCAAGAGCATAATCTTCGGGTCCACAACCTGGAGCACTGTGTACACAAGCTGTACCTTCGTTTAATAATACAGAGTTATCAAGAATTACAGGTACTTGTAAATTTTCTATAAAAGCATGTTTTGCAAAGCTATTTTTTAATATTTGCGATTCAAATTCTAGTAAAACATTTTTTTCTATATTTAACTCTTTGCATAATTTATCAACTAAATCGCTTGCAACTATTATTGCTTTATTATCTTTAATATCTAATAAACTATATTTAGCATTACTATTTAATACAACAGCCCTATTTAATGGCAGCGTCCATGGAGTTGTTGTCCAAATTAAAAAATTAATTTTATAATTATTAAATTTTGAAAATACTAAATTTTTATCTTTATCGCTTAATTCAAATAAAACATATATCGATGGGTCTTTTCTGTCTTTATATTCTATTTCAGCAGCAGCAAGAACTGTACTGCAAGAAGCACACCAAGGTACTGTTTTGTTTTTACGTTCGATATAACCATTTTCTACAAATTTAGAAAATGCTTTTAAAATTAAACTTTCGTACTCTGGGCTCATTGTAATATATGGATTATCCCAATCCATACAAACGCCCAAATTCTTAAATTCTTGTTTTTGTATATCTATCCATTTATTAACATATTCACGACTATATTTTTTTAGAGTTAAATTTTTTTCTTGTATATTATTTATAGAATTTAAAAGCTCACCCTTTTCTTTGGTTACTTTAAGCTCTATAGGTAAACCATGGCAATCCCAACCCGGTTTTACGGGAACATGTTTACCTGCCATTCTATTATATTTTGCAACTATATCTTTTAAGACTTTATTTAAAACATGACCCAAATGAATATTGCCATTTGCATATGGCGGGCCATCATGCAAAATAAACTTTTCTTTGCCAATATTATGCTTATATGTTTTTGAGTATATTTTTTCATTTTCCCAATATTGCAAAATCTCTGGCTCTTTTTGTGCAGAATTTGCACGCAAAGAAAAATCTGTTGTTGGTAAATTTAACGTATCCTGAAATGGATTTTTTTTATTATTTTCTGTGCTCATGTTTTCCCTAATTTACTTTTCACCATCGATCATATCAAGTCTTTTTTGATATTTTTCGCCTTTAAATTTTGCTTCTATCCAGCTTTTAACTATTTTTATAGCTAATTCATCATCTATATAATCAGCAGGAAGAACCAAAACATTAGCATTATCATCCATTTTAGAAGCTTTTGCAACCACTTCGTTCCAACAAAGTGCTGCATAAATACCATGAAATCTATTAGCCGCAATAGACATGCCAACACCAGAACCACAAATTAAAATACCCAAATCTACCTGTTTTTCTTTAATTAAATTTGCTACTTTTTTGGCATAAATTGGGTAATCTGTGCTTTGTGAGTTATTAACTCCCACATCTACCCAATTTATATTTTCAAAAGCTTTTATAATTTTTTCTTTTAATTCAAACCCTCTATGATCAGAGCCAATAGAAATCTTCATCGCTTAAAATCTTTCCTTTACTATTAACATTATATTTATTAGCAGCGTTAGCTTGCATTGGGTCATTAAATTTTACATGCGTTTCTTTATGTGCGCCACTTATCACAAGTTCAAATGGCTCATTATTATTTATATATAAATTATTATTTAAATCTTTAGCAGGAAATTTAATTTCATAATATCTTTGAAACGTTGTAAATCTTGATCCAAATAAATATTGATATTCTGGTTCTACATCTATTTCTTTAATAGTTATAGGTTGTAATGTTGCTGCATTTTTTAATAATAAATAAAATGACCAAGGTGAATTTTTATCATTTAAAGATGTTTTTCTTCTATCTCTTAGATCTGCAAGAACATAAAATGTTGTCCAAAATTTATTTTGTTCTAACTCTTTTGAAAGTAAACCATTTTTTGCATTTAAATCTAAGCCCTTCTTTTCTGCATGTTTATTAACATATTCTGTTTTAACAGCATCAGAAAGATACATAATATCAAATATAGCTTTTGTAGAAAATTCATCATAAATAGCTATTTTTTTCTTGGCATCTTCTAGTGCTTTCCTATTATCATTATGCGCTTGCCCCTGATGAAACTCAGTATTAGCTAATTTGTAGTATTTAATACAAGATGGAAACAAAAATAAACTTGATACCAATAACGCCAAATAATTTTTATTAAACATTTACTCACTCCCATAATTTTTTTATAACTATCTTAATATATATATTTTTTAAAATTTAAATATTATAAAATATACTATAACTTGTAATTTAACCAAAATTTACGCAGAAAAAAAGAAGGAAAAAAATGAACCAATTAAGCTCTTTTATTGCAACAAAGTATATAAAATTTAAAAATAAAGACAGAAATATATCACTCATGATGAAAATATGCTTTTTAGGAATTTTTGTTGGCACATTTTCTTTAATGTTAACACTTATAATTATGAATGGCTTTGAAAAAGTAACTCACGAAAAGATGCAAGGCATAAACTCTCAAGCTATAATTTATAGTAATGGGCAACAAATAGATTATTTAGCTGTTAAAGAATATTTATCAAAAAATTATAATAATTATATAGACTCTATAAGCCCTTCTAGTACTCGCCAAGTTTTAATAGAAAATAACAAAAGCCAAAATATACTTTTTTTAAAGGGTATAAAACCAGAAACAGAAACACTTGTAACTAATATTCAAGAAAAAATAGCATTGCCTATAAATAGTGAACTTACAGAGTTAATAAATAACAATAAAATAATTATAGGCGCTAAAACAGCTCAAAATTACAATTTAAAAATAGGTGATACATTAACTCTTTTAATCCCAAAAGAAGGTGGGCAAAACAAAATAGCCCTAAAGAAAAAAGAAGTTATAGTTTCTGGTATTTTTAATATTGGGCTCGAAGAATACGATAGTAATTTTGCTTTTTGTTCTCTAGATTTTTTACACAATTTATTTAAAGAAAATGTTAATGCTGCAGACCAAATTAGTTTAAAATTTAAAGAACCTAAAATAAATTTATTTGAAAAAATTATTAATTTATTTAAATTTACAAATTACGAAGACAATATTTTAAAAACTTTACAAAACGACATGCCTGCATTAACAGTAACCAGTTGGAAAAATTTATACCCAGCACTAGTTTCTTCATTAAAATTAGAAAAATATGTCATGTTTTTTATTCTAGCTTTAATAATCATGGTCGCCTGTATGACCATGATCTCGCTTTTATTTATGTATATTCAACAAAAACGTAGAGATATTGCTATATTAAAATCTATGGGATATCCCGATAAAAACATAAGATCCATATTTTTAAGTATTGGTACCAAAATAACTTTTTTTGCTTCTATTTCGGGACTAGGCTTGGCAGCTATCGCTGGTTATCTTTTAGAAAAATACCCTTTTATAGAACTTCCAGATGTTTATTATGTCTCTTATTTACCAGCACGCATGAGTTTAGAAATTTTTATAGTCGTATTTGTAGCTACAATGCTTTTGGGCTTTTTGGCAACCTGGATTCCAGCCAAAGCTAGTATGAAGATTAATGTTGCACAGGTGCTAAGACAAGAGTAGGCACAAAAAAAGAGTCTCTTATAAAAAAGAGACTCTTTTAAACTTTAAAATATAATTTTAATTAATTATTAATATCAGCTAAAAGATCTTTTAACTCATTTGCATTTTTATATGCAGGCAAGCTCGCATCAAATTCTTTATTTACATAAATTATTGGGCTACAATCCAACTCTGCACCATCAAAGCATGTATTATTTATAGATGTTGGCCTAATTGTGCAATTAATAAATTTACAATTTTTAAAATTAGCACCCGACATATCTACTGCAATAAAATCACAATTTTGAAATATTACGTTTTCAAAATTAGCATTTGTCATATTTGCATTATTAAAAACACAACTTATAAATTTAATATTTTCAGGAATTTCATTCTTTTTATTAAATTTTATAAATTTAGCTCTTTCAAAATCACAAAGTTCAAATGTCACATTTTGCACTATAGTTTTTTTCAATGAAGCATTAATAAAGTTATCCCAAAAAAAATAACAATCTTTAAGTTCTGCCTCTTTTAAATTTGCACAATCAAAATTAGAAAATAAAACCTTTTTATTCAAAATAGTTTTATTACTTAAATCTTCATCTTTTAAATCACCTTTAGTTAATGCAGGCCAAAGTGATCCCAAAAGAGATTCTCTATCTTTTTGTTTAGCTGATAAATTATTAGACATTAATATAGTCATAGTCAAAAAGAACAATAAGCCTTTATTTTTCATAAAAATACCTTGAAAAAATTATTCAATATCGATTGGGCTATTTTCAAAAATCGTATTATCAAAATACGTATCTTTTATCGAGGCTGGTTTAATTTTACAATCAATGAAAATTGCATCACGAAAATTTGCACTTGTCATATTTGTTCCAACGAATTTACAATCAATAAATTTAACACTTACAAAATTAGCTTTAGCCATATTAACATTATTAAAATTACATTTTTTAAATACAATATTATCAATAGCATCAATATTATTTTTATTAAATTTTACAAACATTGCTCTAGAAAAATCACAACGTTCAAAAGTAGTATTATCCAATATCATTTTTGACAAATTTGCATTATAAAAATTATTCCAATAAAAATACGAATCTTTAACAGTTGCTTTTTCTAAATTTGCTAATTTAAAATTAGAAAATAGAACCTTTTTCTTTAAAATAGTTTTATTACTTAAATCTTCATTATTTAAATTTTTATGAAGCTTAATCGTCCAAAACCAGCCCGTTAATGATTCAACATCTTCCTTTTCTGCTGATAAAAAATTAACGCCTGATATCATCACAACCAAAAACAATAATAAGCCTTTATTTTTCATATAAAATATCCCAATAAATTATTAATAAAAATTACTTATAATTAGATGCATACTATTCAATCTCTAAAAAATTGCAATAAAAAAATAGCCTCTTTATCAAGAGACTATTTTTTACTACAATTTGTCATTTATAAATTAATAATAATTACCTGGACCATATATCATTTCTTCAACAAATTTATCCATTTTTTCATATCCAATATATATATCTTTTTTTATATAACTATAAAAATTTATTGCTGCATTAGGAATTGCCCATACATTCTTCCATGTTCCAATCAAGGCTCCTTGAACTACACCTACAGTTGTTTGCATAGCTATTTCAGCAGCACCTTCACCTGCCTTTTTTGATATTAAGTTAGTTATCCAAGGAAAAAATTTTGGGTTTATATATTTTCCATAAATAGAAACAACTGGACCCAATATTAAAATAAGAGAAATTAAAAATTTTTTTGTACAAATTTTATCGGCTTTATCAACTATAAAGATAAATCCATTTTGTACTTTTTTTAGAATAGATAAAAATATTGATTGTCTAACTTCTTTTTCTTCTTCTGATGAACTATTATCAACAGCCTCTTTAGCTGCTTTTAAATTATCAATTTCTTTAATTAAAAAATTTAAAGATTTTAAAGTTTCTTCTAATGTTTGTTCGGAAATAATTACTTGCTTATCTTCAGATTCAAAATTAACTACTTCAATTTGCTCGGCAAAAAGAACATGCCAAAAGGCAAAAATACACAAAAGCATGTGTTTTATAACTTTTTTACTTAAAAATTTACTAAATATCATAAAAACCCCCATATTTATCGTATTTATATATAATAAAGTTTATAATAACTGGTGTTTTATGCAAATGGTGTTTTTTTTGAATAATATAGCTATATTATTATTCAAACTGAAACAAAATGTCTATTTATAGGAAAGCCAGTATGAAGTTTATAAAAGATCTAAATTTAAAAGGTAAAAGAGTCTTTTTAAGAGCTGATTTAAATGTATCTATAAAAGATGGCAAAATTATTGATGATTTTAGGCTCAGGCAAATTTTGCCCACAATAAATTATATACAAAAAAATGGTGGCAAAGTGATTTTGGCCACGCATATTGGTCAACCTGATGCTCACTCCCGCACAAATTATTATGATGATTCTCTTTCGACAAAGATAATTCAAAAATGGTTTGAAGACCCCTCGATACACCTCGCAAGCTCGGCACTCGGGGCGAACGGGGTAAAATATCAAACTAAATATAAAATAGATCTATTAAAAGCTGTGCCATTTAGTCATCAAGATTTTAATACTATTTTGTTACTAGAAAACTTGCGTTTTTATAATGGTGAAAAAGGGACACCAGAAGAACGACAAAAATTTGCGTATTTATTAAAAGATTTAGCTGATATTTATATTAACGATGCCTTTGCTTTAATTCACAGAAGTGATTGTTCCATAACAGATTTACCTAAATTATTTGCTCCAGAAAATAGAGCCTTTGGCTTTTTGATAGAAAAAGAAATTCACGAATTAAACAAAATTAAAAATAAGCCTGCAAAGCCTTTTATGATAGTTTTAGGTGGCAATAAAATAGAGACCAAAATTAGTTTATTAAAAAATTTTTTAGAAAAAGATCAAGATAATAAGCCTGATAGTATAATTATTGGCGGAGCTATAGCTTATACTTTTTTGGCTTCACAGGGTTATAACATGGGAAAATCTATTGTTGAGCAAAATTTTATAGATTTTGCTAAAGAGTTTTTGGTCTCTGCGAAAGATAATAATATTAAAATTTTATTACCCATAGATCATGTGATTAATAATAATATTTGTGAAAATAATAGCTTTGATAAAAATGCTATTGCAATAGATATTGGTCCCAAAACTATAAAACTATTTTCCCAAGAAATTGCAAAAGCTAAAACAATTTTTATAAATGGCTCAATGGGAATTTATCAAGAACTTGCAAGTCGAGCTGGCACAAAAGCAATATTACAAGCTGTAACAAATACCAGCCTTCGCCAAGGCTATGGCCGGCAGGATCAACAAGCTTACAAGATTGCCGGAGGTGGCGACTGTGTGACTGCAGTTAATATGTTTAACTTGCAAGATAAGTTTAATTTTTTGTCTACCGGTGGCGGAGCCACGCTTGCTTATTTGGCTTGCAATGATTTAAAAGATTTGCCGGGACTTAATATATAAAAACCCATTTGATATTTAAAATAAAGCGTTTTATATTAATACCCTTAATAGATTTTAAAGGGTTTTTATGTATAAAAAGTTATTAAAAATATTTTTATTTTTATTTGTTTTAACACAAAATTTAAATGCTATGGATCTAGATCCATATGATTATAATTACAATTCTGAACCTCTCGAATTTAGCGATCATGAACCACTTGAATGTTATGATTCTGAACCTCTCGAGTTTAGCGATTCTGAACAACTCATACTTAGCGACAATAATAAAGAATATAGCAATGATTCATGTGAAAAAAACAATGAAATAATGTTGAATTTAAAAAAGATATTATTATTACAATCATTAAAAAAATATAACTTTAAAAACTGTAAAAAAATCATAAATATTTTAAACAAAGCTCGCAATAATAATATTAAAATATTTAATTTGCTTGAAAGTTTTGAGCAAACAGAATTAGTAAATTATCTAGAAAAAACTATTTGGTCTAATTTACTAACAACCACTAAATGGGTAAAGCTTAATTTACAAACAATACTAGATCTTTGTGTTTGGCATGAAATAATATTCGAAAATAGAGGCATATGCTTTACGGCGTTAATAAAGAAAAAAAAGTCAAATAAAGAAAAACAAGAGCTTATAGATATTTTTATAAAAAAGCTAAAAATGGATATCAATTATAATGATCCAAAAAACAATAATAATACTGTTCTTGATAATGTATTAGAAATAGCATTAGGAAAACAATTATATAGAAAAAGTATAATTATAAATATTGATAATGTAGGAAAATATCCACCAATAAGCCATATCAAACTATTCATGAAAAATGGTGCAAGAATTATGGATAATGAAAAATTTATAAATTTATTAAATAATATGTTAACTCATGAAAATACAGTAATAAAAAAAGAAGCTAAAGAAATCGTTAAATTTTTTAACGAAATAAAAAACGCACAAGAAAAAAGTAAAAAATAAAAACATGATAAAGAGTAGTATAAAAAAAATAAAAAATATTGGGCTAAAAAGCTTTTTAGCTGTAAAAATTTCACAAACAAGATCAAAGATATTTTTATATAAATTAAAAAAGTTGGCAAAAAAAAAACTTTGCCAACTTTTTTAGTTTCTGGTGATAATAAAAAATTAAATAATTTAAAAAATATAACTTTTATACCCAATAATATTAAATATAATTATGCAAAATTATTAAAAATCGCAGGTAATGCTTGCGATAATAAATTTTATATTTTAGGTAAAAGATTAAATTTTGAAAATAATTATTCACAAGACATAAAATACGCTTGGGAGCTATCGCGATTATATCATACTCCAGCGCTTGCCAAAGTTTACTTAAAAACACAAGATAAAAAATATTTAAATTATCTTATAAATAATATTAATTCCTGGATAGACAACAACCCGTTTTTAACCGGAGTTAACTGGATAAACCCCATGGAGGTTAGCATAAGGGCTATAAATTTAATTTATGTTTTTAATTATTTAAAAGATAACAAAAATATTAGTGATAAATTTTGGGTAAAATTAATTAATAATTTATATTTACACAAAATTTATATCGAAAATAACTGGGAAATTTATTACAAAAATAATAATCACTATCTTGCAGATTTACTTGGTGCTTTTTATTTAAATTTATTATTTAATAATAAAAATAAAATTAAAATTTATAAAAAATTATTAAGTGAATTTGATAAACAGTTTTTGCCAGATGGTACAAATTACGAAGGGTCGACCTGTTATCACAAATTAAGCACTCAGATGTTTTTGCACTTTTATTATTTGTGCAAAAAAATTAATTTAAAATTAAATAATAAATTATTAATAAAATTAAAACGTGCTACAAAATTTATTAAATTAAATAAGATTAATAAAAAAGATTACTTGCAAATTGGAGATAATGACAGTGGTAAGATTTTGCATGGGTTTAGATTAAATGATTACTGGATGCTGAAACGAGTTCAGCATGACAAAAAAGAAAATCAAAATTCTTGTCATCCTGCGCCCGTTCGCACTGAGCGTAGTCGAAGTGCTAATCATAAAACACTCTTTCATTATAAAAACTTTGGGTTAACTATAATTAAAAATAATAATTATCATATAACTTACAGGCACCCTACTTATAATAAAAATCAACCAACAGGACACTTTCATCAAGACGAGCTTTCTGTAACACTTGCTTATAACAATAGCCCAATAATAATAGACCCTGGAACTTATTTATATACAGGTAATATTAAAGCCAGAAATTTATTTAGAAGTTACAAAAGCCATAGTGCTTTTAATTATGCGCAAGCAAGAAATTCCGGGATATCTTCCCTCTTTACGCTAAACAAACAAGAACAAAAAGACACAAGCGTAATTAAAAAAAATAAAAATAAATATTTAATAAAAAATTATTTTAAAAATAATAATATAAAAATAATTAGACAATTATTGTTCGATACAGACAAAGATAAAATTGTTTTAATAGATAAGGTTGAAGGTTTTATTACTGAATCACAGTTAAACTTTATCTTTCATCCAGATATAAAAATAAAAAAAATAAATAATAATATCTTCGAAATTACAGATAAAAATAATAATATTTTTGAATTCAAATCAACTTTAAATTTTTGCACACAAAAGCACTATTACTCAAGTGCATATGGCAAAATAAGAAAATGCACAAAGCTTATATCAAGCGAAATTTTAACCACCCAAAATATTAAAACTACTATTACAAAATTAAATACCGCAAAAGCTTAACAGTGCTGTTATATTATGCAAAAATGCTCTACGCCAATTAAAACTTTCTGGCTCTAAATCTTGATTATTTAACTTAGACTCAAATAACAATAGCCCGTTATTGCCATGTTTCATTTTCCAGAATAAAAATTCTGGTTTTTCTAACCCCAAAATATTTCCTAATTCATGAATCTCTTTACTACTTTCTAAGTTAAGATCTGTTTTTTTTAAGCCATCATTTAAAAAAGTTTTAACTTTATTATGATATTGAGCACTATCCATATCTTTTAAAAATGAATATGGATCTTGCCATAAATCTTGTTTATGAAAATGGCATTCATCACATGAATAACCAGCAACACCCAACAAGTGATTAAAATCTGGATTGTCTATCAAATATGTTGCTCTATTAAAACTAAAAGAATTTTCATGGCCAAGTTCATGAAGAACCATTTGAGAAAGACCATCAACTTCATGAAAGTTTAAAACTTTGTGTAAAAGTCCAGAAAGTTGAGATGCCAATTGCGTATCTGTAACTTTGATATTATTATTTGGCTTACATTGAGCGCACATTACCTCTCCTTTGATATAATACGTTTTGCTACCTAACTTAATTTAGCCCTTTCAAAATAAATGGACAAGAAACTAGAAAATTTACAAATTAAACAGTTAAATAATAAACTTTTTAATTTTTAAATTTTTAATCTATCGATAATTTCTTCATCAGAAAGCATTTCCATTAAATCATGTACCGAAATACCATTAAAACTACCTGTTAATAAATATCTTACTGTTCCAAAAATTTCATTAAACTTTAAACCATAATCTTTAGATTGCGATTTAATTTTTTCTATAAATTGTTCTGTCTTATCAGCTAAATCTATATTATTTTTTATAATATCTAACGCTATTTTTGCTTTATCAAGCCCAAACTGTTTTTCTATATTTAAAATATTTATCTCTGGTTTTTTAAAATAAAAAGATATTAAATCACCTATATCGACCAATGTTTTTAAATTTGCTTTTACTTTTTCAAGAATAAATTCAAGTTTTTTATCTGATAAACTTATACTTGCATCTATTTGATCGTGCAAAAATGGCTTTACAAGTTCGACTAGTTTTAAAACTGGAGTACGCTCAATCCATTTATGATTTACCCATTTTAATTTTTCGGCATCAAATTTTATAGCACCCGTAGAAGAAATATTTTCAAAATTATAATTTTTTGTAAGCTCACCTAAACTCTGTATCTCTGGATCTAAAGAATTTCCTAAAATAGCCAAATAATTTAATATTGCCATAGGCAAATAACCAGCATCACGCAATTCCTGAATACCAAAGCCAAAATCTCTTTTAGACATTTTTTTGCCTTCAACATTACAAATCATGGGCAAATGCCAGTACCTTGGCAATTTACAAGAAAATGCATTATAAAGCGCAGCTTGTAATGGCGTATTAGTTAAATGATCTTCGCCTCGTATTACATGCGTAATTTGCATTAAAAAATCATCTACAAAATTAGAAAATAAAAAAGTAAAACTACCATCAGAACGCGTAAGCGCAAAATCTGAAAAATTTTTATATTCAAATTTTATTACACCACGCTCTAAAGTATCTATTTCAACAATAGCCTCATGATTAAGTTTAAAGCGCCAAATAAATGGCTGCCCTGCTGCAACTTTTTCTTTTACTTTATCACTAGACAAATGCAAACAAGTTCTGTCATATCTTGGTGGTTGCCCAGCTGCCATTTGAACTTCACGCTTATTTTCTAACTCTTGTTTGGTACAAAAGCATCTATAAACTAAATTATTATTTATTAATTCGTTTAATAATTTTTGATATTTATCTGTTCGTTCTGACTGTAAATACGGCCCATATTCACCACCCGTAATCGGCCCTTCGTCATAATTTAAAGAAAACCAACGCAAATTGTTTAATATCGCAGCGCTAGCTTCTTCAATATTTCGCTCAACATCTGTATCTTCTATTCTTAAAATAAAATCTCCATCTTTTTGGTGAGCAAATAAGTAATTCATTAAAGCCGCCCTAATATTACCCATATGTATAAAACCGGTAGGAGATGGAGCAAATCTAACTCTTATTTTTTTTGACATATTCAGCCTTTTATAAATATTTTTTTTACTTTTTTTATATTATTTTCTTGTATTTTTTTACACTGTTAGCTAAAATTTTTCCAATATTATTATAAACTTAATAATATAAAATTATTTTAGCCGTTTATTTAGAAAATAAAAATTATGAATAAAAAATATAAAAATATATTAGAACTTGTTGGTAACACCCCTCTAGCCCATCTAGATTTTGTTGAACAAGAATTTGGTATTAAAGCAACACTTTTAGCAAAACTCGAATTCTTAAATCCTGGTGGCAGCGTTAAAGACAGATCTGCCTTGTTTATGGTCGCTCAAGCCGAAAAAGAAGGTCTATTAAAACCAGGCGGAACAATTATCGAAGCTAGCTCTGGCAATCAGGGCATAGCACTTGCAATGATAGGTGCAGTTAAAGGTTATAAAGTTATAATTACTGTACCAGATAGAACTAGCAAAGAAAAAGTAGATGCTTTGCGTGCATATGGAGCAACTGTATATCTTTGTCCAAACACAGACAGCCTTGATGACCCGCAAGGATATCACACAAAGGCAGAAATTTTGCATGAACAAATACCGGGCTCATTTATGCCTAATCAATATTACAACAAAGCCAACTCACTAGCCCATTATACAACAACAGGTAAAGAAATTTGGGAACAAACAGAAGGTAAATTAACTCATGTTATAGTTGGCGCTGGCAGTTGCGGAACTATATCTGGTGTTGGTAAATTTTTAAAAGAAAAAAATAAAAATATAAAAGTTATAGGTGCTGATGCTGCAACCAGCGCATATTCTAGCAAAGCACCAAAGGCATACGAATCTGAAGGTATTGGCATAGATGTTATAACAGATACATTTGAACAACAGTATGTTGATGAAATTATACCTGTAAGTGATGCACATGCTTTTAGTACTGCAAGATATTTGGCACTAAAAGGTTTTTTGGTTGGCATTAGCAGTGGCGCAGTTATGCATGCTGCTATAGAATATTGCAAAAAGCTAGATAAAAACGATGTTGTTGTATTAACATTTGGCGATTCTGGAAGAGCCTATTTACAAAAATTATTTGGTGAAAATGCGAAATTTAAAGATATTAATATAAATGTAAATAATAAAAATAATTTAGAAAAACAAGATAACGCATAAAAATGGAGACCTTTTACAAGTACCAGTCGCTGGGCAACGATTTTATATTAATAGACGCCTTTAATAAATCAAAAAAGTTATTAAACGAAAAAATTTCTAGTGCAAACTGGAAAAATTTTGTAATAAATTCATGTAAAAGAAATTTTGGTGTAGGCGCTGACGGCGTTTTGGTTCTTACAAAATCACATGATAATAAAAATAATAAGCAAAATATTAATCAAGAAGTAATTCCTGAGCTTTTAATTTTTAATAGCGACGGCTCACAGGCTGAAATTTGCCTAAATGGCTTACGCTGTGCTGTTCTACATTTACATGAATATCACGACATAGAAAAAAGCTCTAAAATTAAAATGGGAAAAAAAATTATTAATTTTTCTATCAATAAAAATATTATAACAACACAAATATCTGAGTTAATTTATTCAGGCATAAAAAATATAATAATTAATAATAATCAAGAAATTATGGGACATGTTGTAAGCGTAGGCAATCCACATTTTATAATAGAGAAGCAGGTTACTCCAGAATGGGTATTAATAAATGGCAAAAGCATAGAATCACACCCTGATTTTATAAATAAAACTAATGTCGAGTTTATCACGCCTGCGGCTGTCATCCTGAACTCGTTTCAGGATCCATATAAAAAAACAAAATCTATTAATGTTTTAGTCTACGAACGAGGTGTAGGCCCAACACTTGCCTGCAGTTCTGGAGCTGCGGCCATAACAGGGTATTTATATCAAACACAAAAAATAAATATTTTACAAAAAATTACTTTAAATTTTTTGGGAGGACAAGTAAACTGTTTTATTGATAAAGATAAACAGGTAAATTTACAGGCTCATGCAAAATTGGTTTTTAAGGGACAAATTTAAAAAATATAAAGAAAGGCATAACTAATGCAAAATAGTTTAATCACGGTGTTACCCCCGATTTTAGTAATCTTTTTAGCATACTTAACACATAGAATAGTAACATCGTTATTAATAGGTATATTAGTTAGTAGTTTAATTTATAATAATTTCGCAATAATAGATTCTATAAAAAATGTTTTTCAAGTTCTTTGGAATACTACAGAAATTGGAAACTTAACTAGCATAAATGGGCTTTTAGAAAGTTCAGGAATTATGCTATTTATATTTTTATTAATTCTTGGCGCCATAATTACGTTATTAACATATTCCGGTAGTGCTGAAGCTTTTCAAAATTATATTAATAAAAAAATCAAAACTGCAAAAGGCGCACAAACCGCATCATTATTAATTTCTAATTTATTTTCTATAGATGATTCATTTGGTTGTGTAAGCGTTGGTGCAATAATGCATCCTATTACAGATAAATTTAAAATAGCAAGAACAAAACTTGCTTTTTTAGTAAACTCTTTAGCTCCTACAATGACCATAATTGTTCCAATATCCAGCTGGAGTGCTGTTATTGTATCAAATATAAGTAGTGCCAAAGTTTCTACTATTTTAAAAACAAAACCATTAATTCTTTCTGATCCATTTTATTTATATTTAGGCGTTATACCATTTATTTTTTACTCATTTATCATGATTACAGCTGTATGGTTTATGGTAAAATATAATATATCTTTTGGTCTACTAAAAAAGCATGAAAATATAGCCGAAACCACAGGGAATTTATTTGGTGGTCGAGAATATACACCAAAAAAAACAAAACGTTCTGACAATACAGAAAGCCACATAATAGATTTTGTTTTGCCTATAACTTTTTTAATATCATCTATACTTATTTTTATATTATATACAGGACATTTTTATTTATTTGGTGGCCATAATAATTTATTACAAGCAATACAACAGGGTAAGCCAGTTCTTGCACTTATGTTTGGTGGGTTATTAACATTTATATTTAGCTCAATATTTTTAATAGCAAAAAAATCTATAAAATTTACAGATATTTTTCATATAACAATAGAAGGTTTTATGCTGTTATTACCATCAATTCTTGTTCTTATACTTGCATGGGCATTTGCAGATATTTTAAACCATCAATTATTAACAGGAAATTATTTAGCTTATTTATTATTAAAATATATAAACATAAAATTATTACCTGTTTTATTTTTTATAATAACTTTAATTACCGCTGTAGGCATTAGTTCTGCATGGGGCGCAATGGCAATAACAATTCCAATTGCCATAAACATTCTTGCTTCTTTTTTTAGCAGAGTTCAACCAATTCCTGTTGCAGATATTCCAATTATATACCCATTATTAGGTGCAATACTTTCTGGCGCAGTTTCTGGTAACCATATTTCACCAGCATCAGATACCATAATTATAACAGCAAGAAGTTGCCAAATACCTTTTATAGATTTAGTAAAAGCTCAAAGCGCTTATAGTATTCCACCATTAATTTGCACAGCTTTTGCATTTTTAATTTCAGGATTCTTGGTAGGCATATTGCCACTAAAATTTGTTTTATTAATATCTTTATGCTCTGGAATTTTACTTAATTTTTTAATACTAAAGTTTAAAAACAGCAATAAGAACTAAATTTTTAAAATATTTACTTTTATAAAAAATATATTTTAAAATTTCTTACATAAATTTTGTGTAATAATAGTTGTCAAAGTTTATTAGTTTTTTCGTGTTTGTTTAGAGAGGAGATTTTAATGAACAACACAATCAAAAGCATTATTGCAAGCACATTTCTTTTTGCTTCAATAAATGCTGGAATCGAAACGCAAAAAACATATTTGCAAACCCGTCCATTCTTGTCTAACCTGCCTATGGAGCTTACAACATGGCATACACAAATTAATAAAATGAAACACAAAAAATGGGGCGGTAGCTTTCAGGCTGTGCCATTTTATCAAGAATCACAAAATGAATATGATCTAGGAAAATATTTTGGCTATCATGCAAATACAGTAAATGAAGATAGAGATTATATTAATGTAAGCGAAGCCGTTTATGACAATATTGATCCTAGAAATGTTATTCATAACTCTGCAGACTCAGCAGCTTTAAAAGCTACTGGTAAATTCTTTTTAGAACCAAAACAAAAAACGTTTGGTGTTCGCTTAGATTATAATCACAATTTTAAAAGATTTTATGCAAGAATTAGCACACCTATAACATCTGTTAAATCGGGAATAAATCCAAAAACAGCTGGAACATTAACTAATATCACAGCAGGTGAAGGTGCTGGTCAAAACATAATGGATTATTTTAATGGTGACTTTCAGGAAACAACTGTAGGCAGCACAAACTTGCAAGATAAACTTTTATACGCCAAAATTGGTGGCAATCATGACAAAACAAATTTTGGTGATGTAAAATTAGCTCTTGGCTATAATTTTTATAAACATAAAAGCAATTTTTTCAAACTTGGTTTAGATTTTACAATACCTACAGGAAATGATGCCAAGGCTGAATGGCTTTTTGAACCTATCAATGGCAATGGTGGCTATTGGGCATTAGGTGCAGCATTTGATTCTAGATTTAGATTAGCAAAAAATGCTCATCGCAAAATACATTTTATGCTTGCAGGACATGCAGAATATTTATTTGAAAATACAGAAAAAAGAGTCGTTGGCTTAAAAGATTATATTACAGGACATCCAAAATTAAGATTAGCTCATTACATGTTAGCAGGTGAAGACGCCAAATATGCCCTTTTCCCAGCTGCAAATATTTTAGCTCAGGATTTAAAGATTAAACCAGGCTTCCAGTTAGAAGGACTTGCTGGCTTTTCAGTAACTGCAAAAAATGTAGTTTTTGATATTGGATACAATATTTATTATAAAGAAAAAGAAAATGTAAAACAAAAAAATGCATGGGAAGATAATAAATATGCATTAGCAGATACAGACTTTGATTCAACAGTTCAATTTGATCCAGCAGCAAATTATGTCAATGGAGCTTCTGGTGCAATAAATTCAGCAAATATCGATTTAGACGCTGCAACAAGCCCAAGCGCATTAACTAACAAAGTTTATGCTGGATTTGGTTATTGCTTTAATGAATGCAAAACTCCTTTAATGCTTGCAGTTGGAACCAGTTATGAATTTGTAAATGGTAATGAAGCATTAGAAAACTTCGAAATTTATGGAAAACTAGGCATTTCTTTCTAAAAAAGTAATTTTTATTAACTTTTGGGCCTAAAATTATAATTTTTTATGATTTTAGGCCTTTTTCTATTTAATTTTATTTAAAAAACGCCATTTTTGCCCATTTGCAACAATATTTATAAATATTAAACTTATTTATAGCTAATTGTAAAATAATGTGAGGTTTATATTTCATATATGGAGGTTATATTATGAAAAAATTATTATTATTAGGATTACTTACAATTTCTATAGGTAATCTTTCAGCAGATATGAGAAAAGGTAGAGGTAGCACCCCAAACTCTAAGTATGCAAAAAACGGCACAAATCTACCAGAGAATCCAGCAACACCCAACGTAGAAGAACAAGAACCTGAAAAACAAAATCCAGTTCAAGATATGAACGAAAAGATACTTGAACCTAAATTTGAAAAACAACTTAAAGCTCGTATTTCTAAACCTAAACCTGGTTTTTTGTCAAAGACATGGAACACAGTTAGACCTGCAGCTTTTGTTTATTTATTAATAAAACAACTTGAACTTTTAGGTTATGTTCCAGCAAATAGTATGCATGATGAAGCTATTCTTGAATTCGTAAGCCAAAATTTTTATGCAATAGTAGAAATACTTAAAGAAAAAGGTTTAAACTTTTTGCAACTTTTAAACAACTTTGATGCCCGAAACTTTATGCATGTCACTACAGCTCCTGTTGTAAAAACTTTACAACCAGCTTTTGATCAATGTGGTTTTTTTGACAATATCTTAAACACTACAGCTCCTATTATAGAAACAATAAAAGCTCCTGTTGTAGAAACAATAAAGCCAAATTTAGCAGCTAGAGTTTTAAACTTCTTAGGTTTTTAATTAATAACTAAATTTAATTTAGTAAAAAGAGCTCAGTATAAATTACTGGGCTCTTTTTTTTTATAATTTAAAAATAAATTTTATATCTTTTTAAAAACAAGAACAGAATTACCGCCACCAAATCCAAATGAATTAGAAATAGCAAATTCAAGCTTAGCTTGGCGTGCGTGATTTGCAACATAATCTAAATCACACTCAGGATCCTGGTTATCCAAATTTATTGTAGGTGGCAAAATTTGATCTTTAAGTGCTAATATAGAAAATATAGCTTCGCTGGCCCCTGCGGCGCCAAGCATGTGCCCTGTCATAGATTTAGTGCTACTTACACATGCATGATTTTGGTTAGCAGAATTAACATGTTCACTAAAAGCTTGCTTTAATGCAAACGTTTCTAGCTTATCGTTCATAACAGTTGAAGTTCCATGAGCGTTAATATAATTAACTTGTGATTTATTAATTTTAGCATCGGCAAGTGCAAAATTAATAGCACCAACAGCACCTCTAGCCTCTGGATGCATAGCAGTAATATGGTAAGCATCACTTGTTTGAGCATAACCTATAATTTCAGCATAAATATTAGCCCCTCGAGCCATAGCCAAATCTAAACGTTCTAGAACAAGACACGCTGCACCTTCAGATAAAATAAAGCCAGCACGATCTTTATCAAATGGCCTACTTGCTTTTGTAGGATCACTAAAATTTTTAGAGCTACATAAAGCTCTCATATTCCCAAAAGCTGCTATCGCTAATTGCGTTATTGTGCTTTCAGTACCTCCGGCGAGCATATAATCGGCATAACCATCACGTATACTTCTAAATGCATAACCTAATGCATCAGCACTAGAAGAACATGCATTTACAATAGATCCAACTCCACCCTGCAAATTAAATTCCATCGACAGCCAACCTGCAGCTTGATTGCTTATAGCTCTAGGTATCAAAAAAGGCGACACTCGCTTTGGCCCACCGGCATTTAAATCTTGAATAGAGTTTTCGATAGACTTTATGCCACCTATACCTACGCCTATAATAGAACCGAATCTAAATCTATTTTCTGGGTAACTAGAACTAAGACCTGCATCGTGCATAGCTTGATGTCCAGCAATAGCTGCTAAGTGAATAAATCTATCCGTCTTACGCTGTTTTTCTGGCGCAAAACAAGAATCTAAAAGCGCTTGCTCGTTTTTTACAAGCCCTGCAAAAGTATATGGATAATCTTTATAATTTTCGGGCCAAAAATTATCTGGTAAATAAGATATACCAGAATAACCCTGTATTATATTATTCCAGCAAGTATTTATACTATTTCCCAAAGGGTTAATAGCCCCCATACCTGTAATAACAACCCGATGTTTTGTATCTTTCATGCTAATTTTTCTTTTTAATTTAATAAATTAATTTTTTTTAAAAATTTATTAAATAATTACTTTGTTCTAACTTCGTGAATAATATCTACAGCATTTTGGATAGTTTTAATTTTTTCTGCATCTTCATCTTTAATTTCTATTCCAAAAATTTCTTCAAAGCTCATAATTATTTCTACTATATCAAGTGAATCTGCACCTAAATCTTTAAACGTAACCTCAGGGGTTATACGCTCTGCCGGAATGCTTAATTTTTCTGCTATAGTATCTACAACTTTTTGTAATGTATCTTGTTTAGAAAATGCCATAAAAATAGTCTCCCAAATAAAATTATATTTAATTCTTTTAAATAGTATGAAAAAATAATAGTATATTAAAGTTAATTTTTTTCTAGTAATTTTAAAATAACTAGATATTTATTATATAAAATTTTATGCAAGATAGTAATTTTTATGATTTATGACCAAATTTTTTTTACAAAAGCTTTAAATAATCCAGAGTTTATCACTTATGGGATTTCACTTGAACAATTTTTTGCAAAAAATAATATTTCTAGCTTTGATATAGACAGTAGAACTGTTAATAAAAATGAAATTTTTATAGCTCTATGTGGCCAAAAAGTAGATGGGCATAATTTTATAGAAGAAGTTTTACAAAAAGATATCTCTGGTCTTATAATAAATATAAATAAAAAATATATTCTAGATAAAATAAATGAAAATTTACTTAAAGATAAATTAATAATTTTAGTTCCAGATAGCTTACAGGCATTAAAAGATCTAGCGCAATATTGGCGAGCTCAATTTAATTTTCCTATTATAGGTATAACAGGATCTGTTGGCAAAACTACAACAAAAAATATATTACACCATATTTTTACACAAGCAGGAATATTAAGTTTTGCTTCACATAAAAATCAAAATACTATAATTGGAATATGTTTAAATATTTTAAAACTAAGAGACTTTCATAAATTTGGTATCTTCGAAATGGGAATCAGTCATATTGGCGAAATGGAAGAACTCGCAAATTATTTAAGGCCAGATATTGGCGTTATTACATATATTTCACCAGCACATACGCAGGGACTTGAAAATATAAAAATTATATTACAAGAAAAATTAAAAATTTTTAGTTATTTTAAACAAAATAATATTGCAATAGTTTATGGCGATAAAGAGATAATTAAAAATTCTTGTAATAATTTTCCTGTAATAACTTTTGGTAAAAAAACAAGCAACAATATTCAAGCCAGAAAAATAAAATTAATTGAAATAAAAGATAAATTAAATCAAACAACTAATTTACACACTCGTTTTATATTAAAAATATATAACCAAAAATATCCAGTATTATTACCAGTGTTTCACGATGGGTTACTAAACAACTCTTTGGCTGCAGCTGCAATTGCTACACACTTAAAAATAGACCAATACTTTATAATAAGGGGTATAGAAAGTTATAGCTCGACAGAAGGTAGGTTTGAAAAAATAAAACTAAAAAATAACTTGGGTTTAATTATTAACGATTGCTATAACGCATCTCCCGAAAGCATGAAAGCTGCAATCAAAGCTTTTTCATTAATAAAAAGTACGGGACAAAAAATTGCTGTACTTGGTGACATGCTTGAGCTTGGTAAAACAGAAAAAACTTGGCACAAAAATTTAGGTAAATTTTTACAAAAATTTAATAATATTAATAAATTAATTTTAGTTGGAAATAACGCGCAATTAATAGCACAAACAGCGCCAACAGATATTGTTAAATATAATGCACAAAATTGGCAAGAAGCCCAAGCGCTTTTAAATAATATTTTAAATAATAATAATAATTTAATTCTACTTAAAGCTTCACATTCTATGGGGCTAGAAAACATTGTAAATGGGCTAAAATAAATTTTTTACGCATTTTATTATAAAAATTAAAAAATATTTACCCGTTCGCCCTGAGCGTAGCAACTTGTTGCGAAGTCGAATGGGTGAATTACTAACTCAAATAAAATTATTTTATCTCCCCTTATTTTCTATTTTTGTTAACTCAAGTAAGCCTGCCCAACCTTTATATGCTAAAGCTTCTTTTTTTCGATGCGTCCATTTTTTTATTTTTCTTTCGGCCTGCAATGCTTCATATCTAGTTGAAAATAACTGCGAAAAAACCAAAGAATTTGTCCGTTCTTTCAACCCTTCGACTCCGTGGCAAGCCACTACGCTCAGGGCGAACGGGGATATAACTAACTTAATTCAATAACATTCTACAATAAATTTAATTTAAAATAATCAAAATTTAATCTAAAATAACCCACCGTCAAGTTGAATAACCTGACCTGTTATATAATCAGCATTACCACTAGATAAAAACAGTACTAAATTAGCAACATCTTGTGGCTGCCCAAATCTTTTTAAACTTATTTTATTTAATATTTTTTCTTTTATATCTTCTGGTAATTTGTTTGTTAAGCTTGTTTGAATAAAGCCTGGGGCTATAGCATTAATTAAAATATTTTTAGAGCCATACTCTTGCGCTAATGTTTTTGTAAGCGCAATAAGTCCTGCTTTGCTTGCTGCGTAATTTACTTGGCCAGCATTGCCTATAATACCAACGATAGAACTAATATTAATAATATAACTAGTGTAATTTTTATCTTGCTTTAGAAATTTTTTTATTGCTTGCTGTGCACAAAAAAAGGCACCCTTTAAATTAATATCAAGCACACTATCCCAATCTTGCTCTTTTAATCTTATTGCCAGATTATCACGTGTTATGCCAGCGTTATTAACAAGTAAATTTAAATTTTTATTTTCAAGAGTATTTAATATTTTAAAAATATTTTCAAAGCCAATTATAATAGAATTATAACTCGAAATATTTATATTAAAATAATTTACGCCCAAGTTTATTAGCTCTAAAACTCGAGCATCACTATTTTCTAAAATATCAAATACAAAAACAGTATCTTGTCTATTTAGTAGTAAATTTACTATCTCGCGCCCAATACCTGATGCACCACCAGTTACAAGTGAATTTTTTTTATGCATAAATTAAACTTCGCTGCTCCCATTTACGTCTGTATTATTATTGCCATTATTACCTAAGTCTATAGGCATCTTTTTTTCTATTAAATTAAATAAATCTTGAATATGCTCTGGCTTATTTATTGCAATAATTTTTTTATCTGGCCATTCTCGTGTTAAAATTTTTGCCAATTTATCCGAAGGGCCTACCTGTATAATTACATCCATTTCTCGAAAAGCTAACATGGTTTGCCACCACAATACCGGCGAACTTAATTGTTCTATTAAAGAATCTCTAACTTCATCTGCAGTTTTTATAACACGCGCTTGAAAATTATTAATTAACGGTATTTCAAGATCTTTAAAATCAACTTTTAGCATATAAGAAGAAAATTCTTTTTGTGCATCTTGCATTAAAACAGAGTGAAATGCTCCTGCAACATTTAATGGTATTACTTTTCCGGATAAAGCTTTTACGTCTAATTTAATTTGTTCGAGTTCTGGTAATGTGCCCGATACAACTAGCTGCTGTGGCGAATTAAAATTTACAACTTGCGCAACCATATTTTCTTCGGGCTTATGATATCTTGCACAAATTCCAACAACTACTTGCTCCGGAAGACCAATTATAGAAATCATGCTACCGGGTTTTTCCTCTGTTGCTTTATCCATAAATAACGATCTTTTTTTTAGTAAATATAAAGCATCTGCAAAATTTATTCCATTTGCTGCAAACACGGCAGTATATTCGCCTAAACTATGTCCAGCAACAAGATCAGGAACTATGTTATATTTTTCGCGTAATATTTTATAAATTGCAGCACTAACTAAAAATATAGATGTTTGTGCATTTACAGTATTTTGCAATTCTTTATCAGAAGATGCAAAACATAAGCGAACAAAATTTTGATCAACACAATTTGATGCCAAATCAAAAAGCTCTTGCACAGTTCTTTCAGTGTCAAAAAATTCTTTGCCCATACCAAGAAATTGCGATCCTTGACCAGGAAATATCATTCCAATTTTCATAAAACCTCACTAGCCTTTTTTATTTTAAACTTTTAATTAAAAAAGTTATTCTGTTTACAGCGCTATCTTTTCCTAATATTTTTATAAGCTCAAAAACCCCTGGGCTCATTATTTTTCCAGTTAATGCCAACCGTAATAATTGTGCCAAATTTACAAGTTTTAAATTAAATTTTTCTACAGTATTATTAGCTAAATTTAATAAATGATCATGACTTAAGTCACTAGTTTTATTTAATTCCTGTAAAAAGGCCTGCAATAGATCAATACTATTTGGAGTAACCCACTTTTGAACGAGAGCTAGATCTAATACTTTTGGATCATTATGCAAAGAAATAATATCAAGAACCATATCTAACAACTTAGTCGCTCTTTGTTTATATTGCTCAAATAGTTCTTTTAACTGTTCTTGCGACCAGATTTTTTCAAGCTCTTGCAAGTAATTATTGCCTAATTCTTTTATAGCATTAACTAAGCTATTATAATCACTTTGTCTTATATAAACACCATTAATCCATTCAAGCTTTTTGATATCAAAAATAGCGCCCTTTTTGCCTACATGATCAAAATCAAAAAATTTCACCATCTCTTCTCTGGTAAATAATTCTTGATCACCATGTGACCAACCTAGCCTTACAAGATAATTAAATAATGCATCAGCTAAAAAACCTTGTTGCTTATATTCCTGTACGCTTACAGTAGCATCTCGCTTACTTAATTTGTTTCCGGCTGGACCCAATATTAATGGCAAATGTGCAAACACAGGAATATTTGAATTAAGTGCTTTATAAATTAATATTTGCTTATGTGTATTAGGTATATGATCTTCACCGCGTATAACATGTGTAATTTGCATAAAAATATCATCTGCTACAACCACAAAATTATACGTAGGCGCACCATCACGACGCATTATTATAAAATCATCAAGCTGATCTGATTCTATTTTTACAGGGCCTCTAATTAAATCGTTAAATTCTAAATATTCAAGATTATCCGGAACTTTAAATCTTATTGCATGAGGCTTTTTTAAATCGTCTTGCGTGTATTTTTTATTTCTACACGTGCCTTCGTATTTATATGCACGCCCTAAAGCTTCACGCTCTTGACGTTTTTTTTCTAACTCTTCAGGCTCACAAAAACACGGGTAAGCGTCACCAGATTCTAATAATTTATTTATTACTTTTTTATGCTCTTCTAGCCTGGACATCTGGTAAACTATTGGCTCATCAGGTAACAAATTTAACCAACGTAAGCTATCTATTTGTGAATCTAAAAATTCTTTTGTTGATCTTTGTGTATCTGTATCTTCTACACGCATTAAATATGTGCCATTATTATGACGAGCATACAGCCAATTAAAAATTGCAACACGAACACTACCAATATGCAAATGCCCCGTTGGAGATGGAGCAAAGCGCACTCTTATATTTTTTAACATTTTTTGCCTTTTCAAAACATACAGCATTCTGCGTTTGTCATCCCCCACTTGACTGCGTCCGGCGTAGCTTTACGCGAAGCCTGGATGGGGGATCTAACAATTATATAGCTAATTATATCAAGAATATATCTTTTTTATAACAAAAGACCCGGAACTTAAATTTTACTATAAGCTCCGGGTATAATTAATATTATATTTTTAAATTTAAGCTTGCTTATGCAACTATAGTTTTTAACTTTGGCTTAGCTAATTCTACATATACAGATGGATATTCTATATTTTTACCAAATTTTAAAACTAACTGATTCCAATAATTAGCTGCCTCTTTATAATTTTTTTCGTAAAAATAATATTCACCTAAATTATATAAAGCTGCGTCTTGAGCAGGGCTGGCTGAATCATAAGCTATTTTTGTTAAATATTCTAAGCCATCTTTTACTCGTGCTTCTATTTTTGTATCAATTTGCATCAAAGCCAGTTTTATCTGATTAAATGGCTTTAAATTAGATTTACTTGGCAATTTTTTAAGTAATTCTTTTTGAACATCTACAGCCAAAACAAGCTTATTTAAATTTATTAAAGCGTCTACACGATATGCTAAAAAAAATGTTGCTATACCAGAACCACTATTTTTTTTATACATTTCATCAAAAACTTTATCTACTTGTTCCCACTTTTCGACTTCTGATTTAAATTCATTAATACCAAGCTTTTCATCTGTTACAGTCTTTATAACTTTACCATTATAAACTTGCATTGCAGTTAAAAAATCTCTCTGGGCATCGCGATTTATCATGTTTTTATAAAACATATACCCAATAATAATGCCAATTATAGCAACAATTGCTATAAAATAATTAACTATAATGCTCTTATTTTTTGCCCAAAAATTTGGCATCTCTTTAATTTTATCTACTAATGGATTTTTTGAAAATTCTGATTCCATCTCTCTTTCCTTTACAGTTTTTAAATCAAATTCTAAATCAAAAAAACCGTCACGTTGTTTATAAAACATGACGGCTTAAATATTTTTATATTATTTAGATGTTGGCGCTGCAACGTCTTTGCCAGCTTCAGGCTGAGCCTGTTTAGCTTGAGCAGCCTGTCGTGTCTGATTTCTAGAATATAAACGATCTGTTTTTGTTCTCAAAACTTTAACACCTTTATAATGACCACATTCTTTGCAAACATGATGACCCGCTATAGGGGCAGAACATGTTTGACAAACTGCAAAATTTAGCACCACTTTTTTCTTACCGGCGGCGCGTTTATCTCGTCTAGCTTTCGAAGTTCTACGTTTTGGTACTGGCATGACAGCTCCTCAATAATTTTTTAAAAAATAAATTTAAAAACAAGTTATAAGTTCTATAACTATATTTACAAAACTACTTAAATATCGCTTAAATATTAATAATTTACCTTTATTTTGTCAAAAAAATGACAATATCTTGTAAAATCAAACAAATTTGGCATTATAAACGATATATTATGACATTTAATTAGTGTACTATAAAATTAATTATTTACAAAAATCAGGAGTTAATAAATGGCCGAAATTACAATGGAATTAATAAAAGAGCTAAGAGAAAAGACCCAAGTTGGAATGATGGACTGCAAAAAAGCATTACAAGAAACCAATGGCGATATCGAAAAAGCAGTAGAATTATTAAGAAAAAAAGGTGCTGCTGTAGCACAAAAGCGTGCTGGAAACGCTACAGATAATGGACATATTGAGGCCTGCATTAACGAAAACAATACAAAAGGCGTTCTATTAAGAATGTCCTGCGAAACAGATTTTTCAGCAAATACAATAGACATGAAAAATTTTGCAAAAGATACTTGTTCTCACATATTAAATAAAAAAACAAAAACTATAGAACAATTATTAGGCGAAGTTTTATTTAATGGCAAAATTACAATACAAGAAAAGCTCGAAGAATTAATAGCCAAAATTGCTGAAAGCATTAAAACTGAAGAATTTGTTATGTTTGAAACAAATTTATCTGGCCTTGTTAATGCTTACATACACCCAGGTGCAAATCTTGGTATTTTAATAGAACTTAAAGCCGACAAAGAAATTTCAGGTGCTAATAGAGAAAAAGTACAACAACTTGCTCATGATATTTGCATGCAAATAGCTGTTACAAGCCCATTAGCTATTTCTTCAAAAGATTTAGACAAAAATTTAATAGAAAAAGAACAAGCTATTATAAAAGAACAATTGTTAAATTCGGGTAAACAACCAAACATGATCGAAAAAATAATGCTTGGTAAAATAAGCAAGTATTACGAAGAAGTTTGCCTAGAAGACCAAGTTTATATTAAAAACGATAAATTAAAAATTAAACAATTATTAGAGAATACTTCTAAAGAAACAGGTTTAAAATTAGAAATAAAAGAATTTGCAAGATTCTCTGTTGGTAAAAAATAAGAGTTTTTTATGGAAAAGATAGTAATAAAGATTAGTGGTGAGCTTTTTGACACTACTAATAATTTAAAAAGTAATAATTTAAAAAATGTTATAGAACAAATAAAAAATCTATCGCAAAAATATAAAATTGCTTTAGTTGTTGGAGCGGGCAATATATTTAGAGGCACACAAAATAGCCATAATTTTGGCATTAAACAAGAAACTGGCGATTATGCAGGAATGCTTGCAACTATTATTAATGGGCTAGTTTTACATGAAATGCTAAAAAATACCGGCGTAAAAACAAAATTATTATCAGCTTTATCTTGTCCAGAAATAGCTGATAATATAACTACAGAAAATATAAGTTGCGCTTTTGATAACAATAAAATTATAATTTTTGTTGGTGGTACCGGCAACCCATTTTTTACAACAGATACAAATGCTATTTTACGAGCTTTACAAATAGACGCAAAATTAGTATTAAAAGGCACAAAGGTTGCTGGAATTTTTGACAAAGATCCTGCAAAAAACACAGATGCAAAATTAATTAAAACAATAGATTATAAAACAGTTATAGAAAAAAACTTACAAGTTATGGATCTTACAGCAATATCACTAGCTCACGATAAAGATATTAAAATTAAAATTTTTAATATCTTTGAAAAAGATTCGATTTTACAGGTTTTAAACGATCAAAATTTTGGTAGTACAATAAGTTAAAGGGAACGATTTATGGTAGAAATAATTTTTCAAGAAGGTAATAGCACAGATTTTGAAAAAATAATAAAAGCAGAAATGGAAAATCCATTAAAACACTTCGAGAAAGAACTTGTAGCTATTAGAACAGGCAGAGCTTCTACAAAAATGGTTGAAGATGTTAAAGTAGATGTTTATGGCCAACAAATGAAAATTCGCGAACTTGCAAGTATTGCTACACCAGATGCTCGATTAATTACAATTCAACCATGGGATAAATCTGTAATTGGCGATATAGAAAAAGGTTTACAGATGTCTGAATTGGGAGTAACTCCAGTTAATGACGGTAATTTAATTAGAATACAATTACCCCAAATGACAGAAAGCAGAAGAACTGAGTTAGACAAAATTCTTGGCAAAAAAACAGAAGAATGCAGAGTTGCTATAAGAAATATACGAAAAGAATTTCATAATCAAGTAAGAGAATCAGAAAAAGAACATGATATTTCTGAAGATTTTGCAAAAAGATTAAGCGATTTGTTACAAAAAATTACAGATCAATTTATTGCAAAGGCAGAAGATTTATATAATAAAAAAGCACAAGAAATTAAATTTGTATAAATAAATTTAGTTTTTAAATTAAAAGAGTCTAGTTATATGCTAGGCTCTTTTTTTATTATTAATTTTTAAAAATTTATTTTTATTCTCAAAACTCATTTAAACTACGAATAATTTTTTCAATTAAACTTTCAGTTTTAGATTTAGACATAGAATCAATTTGTATAAAAATTAATTTACCTTTTGCATAATCATTATCCCTATTCCATTTTGCCTTATCTAAAAATAACGATTTCTCTTCAAAAACATAAATCCTATCAAAATCTTTTTTTGCTAAATCATTAAACAAACAAGTTCTACCAAATCTTTTTCCACCTTTTTCTTGATAAATATAATAAAAAAACTCTTCAGAAAAAGTAGTTTTTGGAGTCGTCCATTTATAGACATAAATATTTTCATCTTTTTTTTCATATTTCCAAATAAAGTCTGTAAAATTTTTTAAATTATTTGATTCTGTATCTTTTTTAAAAAACTCTTCACTAATTCTTTTTGTTAATTTTTTTTGATCTTGAAGTTTATATTTCTCTATTTTATTTAGAAAAACAAGAGCTTTTTCTCCGTTAAGAGCACCCTCTTTGGTATAAACATTAGTTTCTTTGTTATCTGGAATAAACACTGCATAGTTATATTCTTTTAAATAAATCTTTGATATATATAGCAATAAAAAGCTCAGAAAAATAAATTTATTCATAAAACACCCTTTCTTTTTATTCCATATTTTTTAAAACTCTATAAAATATCAATAAATTTATATATATTTTTTTTAAAAAAGTTTTTTAATGTGATTTTAGTGGCAAATAAAATAATTATTATTTTTTTTATTTCTATAATATTAAATCTCTCTGGACACATTGAAAATATTTCATTTAATAATTTTCCAGACAGAAAAGAAATTTATTACAGTAAAAATAAGCAAATATATAGTGTAAAAATCAATAATAAAAATTATGCTTTAATAAAATATACAGAAGAACAAGAATATCTTCGCGAATCTACAAAATTAAAAAAATTAAAACATCCTAATATAATTAAAATCAAAGCTAATAATGACCAAGAACAGTTACTCCTAGAAAAACAAGGTTCTTGCTCTTTATATAATTTTATTAAAAGTCCAGACAGTTATATAAAAAATTTAGATAATACAAAATTAAATTCTATAAAAGATAATATTATTAAAGATGTAATTAACGCCATAAATTATCTGCACACAGAGAAAAATTATGTTCATTTAGATTTAAAAGCAGAAAATATAATTTTATTTATAAAACAAGATCGTGAAAATACAATTATAATCCCCAAAATAATAGATTTTGAATCTTGTTACAAAATAAAGAATATAAATCTTGGGTTAAAAAAGTTTATGGGAACATTTGAATATGCACCCCCAGAAATAATAGAGCTTATTTATAAATCTATGCAATATACCGTAAGTTTTTATACTGATATTTATGATTTAGGGCTATTAATTCTATTTATTATTTACAAAATAACACCAAGTGAAATAATTTTTTCTAGAGAAAATATGGAATTTAACGATCTAAATACTGAATGGTCTAAAAATAAATTTTTAATAGAAAACATAAAATATATTAATTGGCTTGAAAATTTTTTGGCTAAAATAAATGATACAAGCAATACGTCTAAAAATAACTTAATACTATCTTGTTGTGCAAAAAATCCAAAAGATCGACCAACTATTCAAAATATTAAGGTCTAATAAGCCACCCTAAAATTAAATACTAAAAACCAAACACCTGATGTGCTAAAAATAATATAAATAATAAAAACATAATACAAGCTTCTAAGCGCCCTATTTTTTTGCGCCCAATAATTGCTAACAATATAATTAAAAATGGCAAGAACATATACGGTATAAGGCTCATTAAAGGTTTTAAACTTATATTATCTTTTGATGATAAAGCTACAATACCTATTAATAAAGTTCCTTGTTCAAAAACAGAGCCGAGCGAATTGCCAAGCGCAATATCGTACTCTTTTTTTCGCATAGCGCTCAAGCTCAAGGTTAATTCTGGTAAAGATGTACCAATAGCAAGAATAGTAACACCAATAATATGCTCTGATATATTTAAATATCTTGAAATAATTATAGAAAATTTTACAGCAAATTCTGAAGCTACAAACACTAATCCCACGCTAAATAGCAATTTAATAATTAATATAATTTTTTCTTTTAGTGTAAAATTTAGATTTACTTTATTTTTAGGTTTATTTTTAGAAATATTAAATAAAAAATATACTGTAATAAAATAAACTAATATTAAAAATAACCCTATATATTTATTTAAATAACCCACAATAAATATAAATGAACATGATAAAGTCGTAATAATTAGCATTAATAAAGATTCTTTGCCATTATGCTTTGAGATTTTTAAAACTCCATAAATTAAAATTGCTAAGCCCAAAACCAAAGATATATCAGAAATATTTGAGCCCAAAATTGTACCTACAGAAAATGTTGGAATACCTTCAAATAATCCACAAATAGCTACAGATAATTCTGGCAGCCCAGTTGCAACTGCAACAAAAGTAAATCCTAAAAATAATTTATCTATTCCAAACATTTCTGAAACTTTTATAGAATATTTAACAGATAATTCTGCAGCTAGCCATAAAAAACCTAAGCTCAAAAAAAGGCCAAAAAAATAAATAATTAAATTTTGCATAAAACTTTCTTTCTTTTTTTAACTTTTATATTTTTTTAATATAAACTTTTTAAAATTATAATAATTTGTTTAAGAAATATTTTATAAAAATAATAAATAATAAATTTATGAACACAGACAAGCATTTTGTACATTTACATTTACATACAGAGTTTTCGTTATTAGATGGCGCAATAAAAATAGATGATTTATTATCTATGGCAAAGCAACAAAGCTGGAGAGCTGTTGGTATTTCTGACCATGGCAATATCTTTGGTGCTGTAAAATTTTTTAAATCTGCCAAAAAAGCAGGAATAAAACCTATATTGGGCGTCGAAATGTACATGACTCCAGATGTAAGTATCAAAGATGTAAATGAAAAATATTTTCATTTATTATTAATTGTACAAAATAAAATAGGCTATCAAAATTTGTGCCAATTAATGGCTTTTGCTCAAACAGAAGGTTATTATTTTAAGCCCAGAATAGACTATAATATATTACAAAAATATAACGAAGGATTAATTGCAAGTACAGCATGTTTGGGCGGGCATATACCAACATTATTATTCAATAACGATTATACTCAAGCTTATGAACGCACAGAATGGTTTTTAAATACATTTGGCCCAGAAAGATTTTATACAGAAGTTCAACCTCATCCAGAAAAAGATCAAATAGATGTTAATAAAAAAATTTTTGAATTAAGCAAAAAATATAATCTAAAAACAATCGCAACTACAGATGCGCACTATTTAAGACCCGAAGATTATTATGCTCATGAAGTTTTGCTTGCAATTGGCACAAAAAAAACAATGTCTGACCCAAAAAGAATGACTTTTGGAGAGTTTGAGTGTCATGTAAAAACGACACAAGAAATTTTGGATTTTTTCCCTGATAATCCAGAAGTTGTTTGGAATACAGGTGAGCTCGCAGATAAGTGTGAATTCGAATTCGAATTCGGCAAATTGTTTTTTCCTCAAAGTCCAATTCCTAAAGAATATACAGAAGAAGAATTTTTTAAAAAATTATCACTTGATGGCCTAGAAGAATTTAGACGCGAAAATTTATTTCCCGAAAATTTATTTCCTGAATATTTAAAAAGACTAGAATGGGAAATGGATACTATTATAAAAATGGGCTATATAGGCTATTTTCTTGTAGTTTCAGATTTTATTCGTTGGGCAAAAGAACAAAACATTCCTGTTGGCGCAGGCAGAGGCTCTGCTGCAGGATCACTTGTTGCATGGTGTTTAAAAATCACAAACGTAGATCCTATAAAATATAATTTACTTTTTGAAAGATTCTTAAACCCAGAACGCGTAAGTATGCCCGATATAGATATAGACTTTTGCGTAAACAGACGTGAAGAAGTAATTAATTACGTAAAAGACAAATATGGTCACGATTGCGTTTGCCAAATAATAACATTTGGAACAATGATGGCCAAGGGAGTTATAAAAGACGTAGCCAGAGCTTTGGGTTTTCCGTTTCAAGATGCAAATACTATTACAGAACTAATTCCAGAGCAATTAAAAATTACATTAAACGAAGCGATAGAACAAGAACCCAAATTAAAAGAATTAATAGATAATAACCCAAATGTTAAAGAATTATTTAATATTTGTTTTAAACTTGAAGGCCTAACAAGACATGCATCCAAGCATGCTGCAGGCGTAGTTATTTCACCTATGCCATTAAAAGATGTTTTGCCATTATATGTTCCATCTAAAGCCACTAACGAACTTGTAGTGCAATATGCCATGACAGAACTTGAAGAAGTTGGCTTTTTAAAAATGGATTTTTTGGGTTTAAAAAACTTAACTGTAATAAAAGAAGCGCTAGATGCAATAGAAGCAAAACATAATATAAAAATAAATTTAGATAAAATAAATTTTGATGATCAAAAAACATTTGATCTATTACGTGATGGCAAAACAAGCGGCGTATTTCAGTTCGAATCTGATGGCATAAAAGATATTATGCAAAAGCTAAGCCCACAAAGTTTAGAAGATTTAATAGCCCTAAATGCTTTATATCGCCCAGGACCATTAGGCTCTGGCATGGTCGATGATTTTATAGAACGCAGACATAAACGCAAAAAAACTACTTATATGTTCCCCGAACTTGAACCAATATTAAGCGAAACATATGGCGTTATAGTCTATCAAGAACAGGTTATGAAAATTGCATCTGTAATTGGCGGATACACGCTAGGTGGCGCCGATATTTTACGTCGAGCCATGGGTAAGAAAAAAGTTGAAGTAATGGCTCAACAAAAAGCCCTTTTTGTTGAAGGAGCACAAAAACAAGGCTTCGATTCAAAAAAAGCTGGCGAACTTTTTGATTTAATGGCTTACTTTGCTGGATATGGCTTTAACAAATCTCACTCTACGGCTTATGCACTTATTGCTTATCACACAGCATATTTAAAAGCCAATTATCCAGCAGAGTTTATGGCTGCATTAATATCGCACGAAACAAATGACCCAGATAAATTAACTTTTTATTTGCAAGAAATAAAAGACATGGGTATTAAAACAATATCACCAAATATAAATAAATCTGAGATACAATTTAAAGCAACACAAGACAATGAAATACTTTTTGGATTACAAGGCATAAAAAACGTAGGCCTTGCAGCACTAGAAAGCATTATAGAAACAAGAAAACAAAAAGAATTTATAGATATTTTAGATTTTTGTAAACGCGTAGATTTGAGAACTGCAAATAAACGTGTTATAGAAAGTTTAATTTACGCTGGTGCAATGGATATTTTACCTGGAAACAGAGCACAAAAAATTGCAGAGTTAGATAAAATTATAAAAATAGCTCTTGATGCAAAAAAAGTAGCCTTAACAGGCCAAATGAGCTTATTTGGTAGCAATAATATCTCTAATAATAATAATAATAATAATAACACACAAGAGAATTTTTATACTTTTGCACCATTACAAGATTGGACAGACAAAGAAAAACTCGAAAAAGAAAAAGAAATAGCCGGATTTTACTTAAGCTCTCATCCATTAGAAAATTACCCAGTTTTAAAATGGCTAAATGCAAATAAATTTTTTGATTGTTTGGAGTTAGTAAAAAATAATACAAACAAAAAAGAACCACTTGTTAGTTGCTTTGGGTTAATGCAGAATATAAAAGTTATAAAAACAAAAAAAGGTGACCCTATGGCCTTTGCTCAATTTGAAGATTACTCAGGCCATGCAGAAGTAATTATATTTCCTAGTGTTTATAAAAAAGTAGAAAATATATTAACACAACATAATATATTTATTATAAAAGGTTTTTTGGATTTAACAGGCACAAATAAGTGTAAAATAAAAGCAAATGATATAATACCTGCTGAGACTTTTTTAAATAATTCCCAAATACAAAGTTTAAATTTTATTTTACCCAAAAATATAGATAATAATTTTTTAATAAAATTAAAAGAAGAAATAGATAAAAAAGATATGGCAACAAATAATAGAGCTTCGTTAAAATTACTATTTAACGAAAATAATAAATTTTTTGCCCTTGAACACAGTAATAAAATTTTTTGCAGCACAAATAATTTTATAAATATAGAAAAACTAGGTGTTAAGATCCAAATTATTATCTAAACAATATTGAGTTAAAAGATCACTTAAATAACTATCTTGAGATTTAAATATTGTATTTATAGAATTAATAACCCATTTATATTCACTTATATTTTTTTTATTTGTTAAAATATCTTTATCAAAATACTTAGATTCTAAATTATTCGCGCTCACAGAAAAAGTAATTATATTTTGAGCAAAATCCCAAACTGAGTTTTTATCTATTAAATTTTTTGAAATATTTTTAATTAAATTTACAAAATTAAATTCAAACTTTTCTGGCCAAGATAATAATAAATAAACAAGAATTAAACTTTTTAGATTATTAATATTATCCGGCTGTAAAGAAATTATATGTTCATAAATAGCTGCAGCAGATAAAAACTTTTTTTCTTTTTTGTATAAAAAGGCAGCCTGGTTATATCGCTCTACAGCAAGATCATCTTGTAGTGCCCAAAGAATATCACCCTCAACTTGCAAAACATATGCTTTATCTTCAAAGGAATGTGCTATAAGCCTATATAAATTTAAAGTTTTTTCTTTTTCTTTTTTTGCTATAAGCTCTGCCAATTTAAACCAGGCAACGCACGTATTTTTTGAATTTACACCTCTAAAAATATCATTACTGTTTTCTGTTGAGTTTAACATTAAACGCTCCTTTACTTACTCACCCTTTTTTTAATTATTATCTTATTTTTTAAAATAAAAAACAAATTATCATTTTTTATTTCTTTTTTTCAATATATTATTATTTGAATTAGAAATTAACCATGCTATAATCTCGTTTTAAAATTTTTAATTAATTACAATAATTTTATAAAGTAACGATAACTGTGTCACAAAAGCAACTATTTTTAGATAAAAAAATTTTAGCCCTGACAGGCGGCGGACAAGAAAAAATTGCAAAGCAAAAAGAACTAGGCAAATTAACAGCAAGAGAACGAATTAATTTATTATTAGATAATAATAGTTTTCATGAAACTGATATGCTTGTCTCTTCGCAATTTAGTATTCAAAAAAATTATACTGACGGCGTGATTACAGGTTTTGGAACAATAAACAATCAAAAAGTAGCCATATATTCTCAAGATTTTACACTTAATGGTGGCTCTCTTGGCAAAAGTCATGGTAAAAAAATTTGCAAAATAATGGATCTTGCAGCCAAAATAGGCTGCCCTATTATTGGTATTATCGATTCTGGTGGTGCAAGAATTCAAGAAGGCATACATGGCCTTTCCGGTTTTGGAGATATTTTTTTTAAAAACGTCAGATATTCAGGCGTTATTCCACAAATTTCTATAATTTTAGGCCCCTGCGCCGGAGGCGCTGTTTACTCACCCGCACTTACAGACTTTATTTTTACAGTAGAAAATATAAGCCAACTTTTTATTACAGGCCCAAATGTTATAAAAGAAAGTTTAGGTCAAGAAATATCAAAAGAAGAACTTGGTGGTGCAAAAACTCATAATTCAAAATCTGGTGTTTCCCATTTTATGTGCCAAACAGAACAAGAATGCTTTGATAAAGTTAAAGTACTACTTGAATATATTCCAGCAAATTACTTAGATCCCAAACAAGAAAATATAAATTTTATAGAGCCTGAAAAAATTAATCTAGAAAATATAGTGCCAGAAAATACTAATAAATCTTACGATATTAAACTTTTAATAAATTATATTTTTGATAAAAATAGCTTTTTTGAAATTCAAGAATTATTTGCACAAAATATTATTACAGGTTTTGCAACACTTTCTGGAAATATTGTAGCAATAGTTGCAAACCAGCCATTAATAAAAGCTGGCGTTATAGATATAGATGCTTCAGAAAAAGCCGCCAGATTTATTAGATTTTGCGACAGCTTTTCTATACCCATAATTTCTTTGGTTGATGTACCAGGATTTTTACCTGGTATAGACCAAGAGCATAATGGAATAATTCGCAGGGGTGCAAAACTTTTATATGCATATGCCGAAAGCACTGTACCCAAAATTACTTTAATATTACGTAAAGCTTTTGGTGGAGCTTATATAGTAATGGGCAGCAAGCAACTGGGCGCAGATTTTAATTTTTCCTGGCCAAATGCACAAATTGCTGTATTAGGAGCACAAGCAGCAGTCTCTATTTTGTATCAAAACAAAATTAAACAAGAACAAGATATAAACACAAAAAAAATATTAACCGAAGAATTAATCAAAAATTACGAACAAGAGTTTTTAAACCCATTTATGGCCGCAGAACATGGCTATATAGATGCCATTATAGAACCTAATAATACAAGAGAACAGTTAATTAATGCTCTTGAGATAATAAAAACAAAAGTAGAAAAACTTCCAGCCAAAAAGCATGGCAATATACCATTATAAAACGCCCAGCGCATATGCAACTGGGCTACCACAAAAGCGCCTGCTTGCGCAGGCTATTTGTCATCCTGAACTTGTTTCAGGATCTTTCTTTTTAAAATCTCTTGCTCACAAAATAATTAATCTTTAAACTAGTATTAACTTATAAATATTTAGTACAAATAAATTTGGGGTTTTTATGTGCAAAATTTTTAGTAAAAAATTAAAAATATTTTTAGCAATATTATTTTTAACTGGATTAAGCGTTACAGGTTACTTTTATTTTTCAAAAAATATTAGTTTTACTCAAGAACAAAGCTCTTTTAAATTTAGCCATCCTGATGCCAGACCAGAAATTATTCCGGGTAAAATAATAACTTTAAAAAGATTAAAACCTGAATATTTTAAAGATTATTTCGAAATGGCTAATGACCCATTAGTTTTAAAACCATTATACTGGCCTGCAAAATTAACTTTAGCATGGATAAAAGATTATCTAGAAGAAGAATTTGAAAGAGAAAAAAATAAATTAACTTTTATATACATGATTTTTGATAACAAAGAGAATAAGCTTATAGGCTCAGCAGAAATTCGTGAACCTGATCCAGAAGATCCCGGACAATTTGGTTGTTGGATAAACCCAAAATATTGGGGTGGTGGTCGACTACAAGAGGCTGTAAAATTACTAGCTCAAGAATATTTTAAAATATACCCAAATATAAATAAATTTAATGCACATGTTGAAATGTGGAACCTAAGAAGCTACTTTGGGCTTAAAAAGTGTGGTTTTAAGCTTGTAGACACATTACATTTTAAAGCTGAACCATCTAGATACTTTTTAGAATATTACAAAGATAATAACACCCCTGTTTTAAATAATTCAAAAGATAATATACTAGACCCTGGAGAAAAGAATAATTAGAAAAATTTAAAAACATGATTAGATCCCGGATCAAGTCCGGGATGACAAGGGAAAAAATTATGACAAGAAAAGCAACGCCAACCGATACGCCAGAATTAACAACTCTTTTAATTGGCGTAGATGCACCATATAATCAAATGCGTCCAATTCAAGAGTACTATGATGAATTTTTAAGTTTGGCACAAACTATGAACTTAAAATACGAGCATAGTTTATTTATAAAAATAAGAACCATAGACAAAGGGCTATTTTTTACCAAAGGCAAACTTTTAGATTTAAAAAAATTTTGCGACGAAAATAACATAGAAGAAGTTATTGTTTCTGAAATATTAACGCCATTACAAGAAAGAAATTTAGAAGATTATCTAAATTGCACTGTTTGGGACAGAGAAAAATTAATTTTAGAAATTTTTAAAAAATCAGCCATAACAGCTGAAGGCAGAATCCAAGTCGAAATGGCCGAGATAGACTTTTTAAAAAGTAGGCTATCCGGTAAAGGGATCGATTTTGCACAACAAGAAGGTATGATTGGAGGCAAGGGCCCAGGAGAGACTGCAAAAGAAGCCTTAAAGCAATATTTTGCAATTCAATATACTAGAGCAAAAAAAAGACTAGAAACCCTTAAACAATCGCGTGAAGTTCAACGTAAAAAACGATTAGAATCAAACCTGCCATTAATATCTCTGGTTGGCTATACAAATGCAGGCAAATCAAGTTTGTTAAATGTTTTAACCAAAAGTCAGGTTCTTGTAGAAGACAAACTTTTTGCAACATTAGATATAACAACAAAAGAGCTATATCTCGAAAATAAAAAAATAGGTTTAGTTTCTGATACTGTCGGTTTTATTAGCCAATTACCACATCATTTAATAGAAGCGTTTAAATCAACATTGGATGAACTAAAATATGCTAGTTTACTTTTACATGTAATAGATATAAGCAATAACACTTGGCAAGACCAAATAAAAGTAGTTAATAATACATTAAAAGAATTGGGTATAGATAAACCAATATTACATGTATTTAATAAAATAGATAAATTAACAGAACAAGAATTATCACTAATAAAACTAGAAACAGGCGACTTTGAACAAAAAGTATTTATACATACAAAAGATAAATCTGGAATTAAAGAATTAACTAATTTTTTAAGTAAATATAACTTTAAAAGTTAATATTTTAAAAAACTGGAGAAATAATGAAAAATATAGCCATAAATGGCTTTGGTCGAATCGGCCGAGCCTTTTTACGTAGTGTATTACTAGATGAACAAGCTAAACAAAAATTAAATATTGCTGCAATTAATATAGGCCCAGGTGACCCAAGCTTAACAGCATTATTATTTAAATACGATAGCGTTTTTAGAGAATATAATGGAACAGTAGAATATAAAGATAATTATTTAAATATTAATGGATATAAAATAAAAATCTTAACAGAATTAGACCCCCTAAAAATAGACTGGGGTAAATTAAATATTGATGTAGTTGTAGATGCAACAGGTAAATTTTGTAAAAAAAGTGATGCTCTAAAACATATAAAAGCTGGCGCAAAAAAAGTATTAATTACAGCTCCAGCAATAGACGAAGATATTACTATAATACCCGGCGTTAATGATAACGAATATAATGCCAAAACGCATAATATAATATCACTTGGTAGTTGTACTACAAACTGCTTTGCTCCAATAGTAAAAGTATTAAAAGAAAATTTTACAATTATAAATGGCCTAATGACAACTATACACTCTTATACAAACGATCAGGTTTTATTAGATATAGAACATAAAGACCCACGAAGAGCCAGAGCTGCAGGATTAAATATAATACCTACAAAAACTGGTGCTGATAAAGTTATTATAAAAATTTATCCAGAATTAACTGGAAAAATAAAAGCTCAAGCCATAAGAGTACCTACACCAAATGTATCTCTTGTGGATTTTACTTTTGTAACTAAAGAAGAATTAAATTCTCAAAAAATAAATAATTTATTTAAAGAATATTCAGAGAATAAACTAAAAAATATTTTACAATATTGCCAAGAGCCATTAGTTTCTAGCGATTTTATACAAAATAGCCATTCGTGTATTATAGACAGCTTATTAACAGAAAGTGTAGGTAATCTATCTAAGGTTTTTGGCTGGTACGACAACGAATTTGGATATTCTTGCAGATTGAAGGATTTTTTACTTCACATATAAAAAAAGTTAGGTTAAACTACTCCTAATTAGTTGAAATAAATTGAAATTATCAAAAATTATGGGGGCCCATAGCTCAGTTGGTTAGAGCAGTCGGCTCATAACCGAAAGGTCCCAGGTTCGAGTCCTGGTGGGCCCACCATTATTCTTTTATATATTTATCCAAGATAAAAAAAGCTATGGAGTTGTTTATGGTAATACAGGAACTTTGGAAAAAACTAAAAAATCTTGTGGACATCGACAAAGCCATAAGTGAAAATTTTGCTAAAAAAGAAATTTCTTTAAATATCATTAAAAATGATCAATTACAAATACCATTATTAGAAAATAAAATAAAAGATCAAGAATCTAGAATATTAGCGCTAAAAAAAGAATTAGATTTTTTAGAATTAGAAGCAAAATCTTTAAGAGAAAAAGAATCTGAAAAACGTAATATTTTAGAAAGTATACAAAATTCAAAAGAATTTAAAGCATTAGAACGAGAATTAAGATCGTTAGAAGCTAAATCACTTGAAACAGAAAACACTTTAGAAACTACATGGATAGAACTAGAACAATTAAAAAAAGATCTGGAACTATTAAAAAGTAAAACAGAAGAGAAAATTAAACAATTAAACGAAAGTATAATTAATCAAGAAGATTTTTTAAAACAATTAGAACTTGATTTACAAAAAGAAACTGAAACTAGAACTTTAGCTTTAAAAGAGATTCCTGTAGAATGGCTAACTAAATATGAAAAAATGAAACATAAAGTAGCTAACCCTATAGTACAAGCCATAAAAGAAACTTGCAGCGCCTGTTATTACCCTATTTTACGGCAAGATATGTCGAGATTAAAAGCATCAGGTGTGATTCTTTGTAGAAATTGTTATAGATTTTTGTATTATGACTCACAAGAAGAAAAAAATAATAATACAGAAAGTTTTTAATGGAAAAGCAATTAAGTTTTTTAAATAAAATAGAAAATAAAAATCTAGAAAACAATAACTTTTGGCAAGCATATATCGATGGCGCATCACGCAATAACCCTGGCCCTGCTGGAGCTGGTGTTTATATAAAAAAAGATAACGAAATTTTTTTAAAAAAAGGTTTTTTTTTAGGTGAAAAAACAAATAACCAGGCTGAATATACGGCATTGGCTATTGCGCTTTTTTTCATAAAACAAGAAATTTATAAAAATTATAATATCTCTATAATCTCAGATTCTGAATTATTAATTAAACAAATGAATGGTATTTATCAAGTTAAAAGCCCTGAATTAATTAAAATTAAAAACTTTATAAATTATCTTTTAAAAAATACTAAAACTACTTTTAAACATGTATTAAGAGAAAACAATAAAATAGCTGATAAACTTGCAAACGAAGGCATAGATAAAAAAAATAAATTACCTCAAGAATTTATAGATCTAGCCAAGAATTTTGACATCGAATAGGATTATGCACTTGAAATTTATTAATACAAAAAAAATAACTTTATTTCTTTTAATTATTTCTTTTATAAAAAATATAAATTCACATGTTTTTTTGGTAAACAAAAAACCACAAGAAATAATGATAAAAGTTTTATTAAATAAGCTAAGCAGCACACCAAAAACTATACTTAGTTTAAAATCTAAAAATGGCTTATTTATAGATACAAAAGACAATAATAAAAAATTATTTATAAGCGAACCATTTATGGAACTTATGGTTAAAGATGGTCAGCTATTTATTGCAGCTAAAAACCATATAACAAACAAAATAACTTCTAAAAAAATTGAGTCAAATAAAATCGAAATAAATGCAGTCAATGGCAATATAGAATATAATAAAATAAATTATTCAGGAAAACTTGTTTTTTTAATAGATAAAACAGACAAAGAAAAAAATTTATTAATTATAAGCAAATTAAGTTTAGATGCCTATGTTTATTCAGTGGTAGGCTCCGAAATTTACCCTACATGGCCATTTGAAATGCAAAAGGTGCAAGCCATAATATCACGAACTTATGCAATAAATTTAATTAACGAAAATAATAATAAAAAACAAAAACAATTATATCATATAAAAAATAATAATTTTCACCAAAAATATAATGGTGAACATAATTATAAAAGATTAAAACAGGCTGTAATAGAAACCAAAGGCGAAATTATTACATATAAAAACAAGCCTATACTTGCCATGTTTGATGCTTGCTGTGGAGGGATAGATACATCTAAAATGAGTGCTCTAAATTATAAAGCTGCGCCTTATCTTTCTAGAAAAACACCGTGTAATTATTGCAAAAATTACGAACTTTATCGCTGGCAAGTAAATTATCCCGTTCAAAATTTTATAGATAAACTAAAAAAAAATCTCGATATTGCCAAAAAGCTTGTTGGAACCAAAAAGCTTTTAGACATTAAAATCATGAAGCAAGATAAAGCTGGTATAGTTAAAAGAATAAAATTAATTTTTTCTAATAAAGAAATAACACTTAATGCCAGCCAATTTTGGGAAAATTTAAAAGAAAATGTTAGAAGCCTTAATTTTACGATAAAAAAAATAAACAATAAAATTATAATTAATGGCAAAGGCTATGGGCACCAAACAGGGTTATGCCAACGCGGAGCTTATGAATTAGTTAATAGAGGTTGGGATTATAAAAGTATAATCAAATTTTATTATCCGGGTGTTGATTTTGCAGTTTTACAATATGCAAAAGCATAAAATATAGGGGCATAAATATGCCAAAATATAAAACACACTTATTTGCAGGTTTTTTGGTTTATATAATTATATTTTTAGTTTTTAGCGTTTTAAATTTAGCTACAAAAATACCTGATTCTTATAAATTTTTATATCTAGGTTCATGCCTTTTGGGCTCCCTTTTTCCAGATATAGACACTAAAAGCATGATTCAAAAAATCTTATATTTTTTGTTGTTTATTGCACTTTTAATCGCTGTTTTTATGCAAAAATGGCAATTTTGCGCAATTTTAGGTGTTATTTCATTAATTCCTATAATTTCTAATCACAGAGGCATTACACATAGAATTTGGTTTATAATTTTTATACCATTTGTAATCCCAATGTCTATTTATTATTACAACAAGAATCTTTTAGAGCCTGTTTTTATTGCATATCTTTTCTTTGTGGCTGGAGCAATTTCACATATTTTTCTGGATAAATCGATCAGCAAGCTTTTTGGCAAAGCTCGCTAATAATGATATCTAAAATAACCCCTTTTGAAGCTTTTTTAATAATACTGTAGCCTGTTTGTAGGTTATAAAATTTATGGAAGTTATATTTAATGGGGGCTTTCTATGAAAAAGCTTAATTTCAAAAAAGTTTTACATACATCTTTGGTAATATTTATTTTAACAACCAACAATAATGCTAATGCTGCAGGAAATATATTTGATGAAGTTGCAGGTAGAGTTACTATTTGGGGTACAAAAGCAGTAACGTCAATACGTAGTTTTGGTGTAAGTGATAAAGAAATATGTAAACAATTGGACATTAGGCCAGAAAATTGCAGCCCAGAAGATATTTATGCAACAAAAGAATTGCTTGCTTGTATGGGTAAATTTTCTTCAAGATTAATTGCAAAATACGGGCTAAACCCAAAAGACAATGAAATGAGTTGGATAGATCTTAAACTTGCTGAAATTATGCCAGATCTTTGTAGAATCAAAAGCGCAGGAAGTACAGCTGTAAAATTTCTTATAACAGATAATAAAACATTAAAAGAAACAATGAGCACTATTTTACAATTTATAAAAGAGAACAAAGTGGCTATCAGCGTTGGAACAGGAGTTGGTTTAGCAGCAATAACAACTGGAACTATAGCAACATATTTAGCAACAAGAGCTTTATATAGAAAAATTTTTAGTAAAAAAGAACAAAAATAATAAATATAAATGGAGGTTTATATGAAAAGTATATTAAAATCTAAGATAGCTGGAGCAGTTTTAGCCATAGCTATTCTTTCTAGCAACAGTGCTTATGGTTGGAATATGCCATGGATAAAAGAAACTCCATCAAAATTCAAAACTATGGCTACAGCAACTAAAGATTTGATTACATCCAAATATGATAATTGCGTTAATAGCATAGATCTTGCACGTGAAAAATCATTAGGATTTTTAAAATCTAATTATAATAATGCTTTGGATTTAGTAAAACAAAAGTCATATAATTGGTTTACAAGCCCTATACAATATATAAAAAACATAAATACACCAAATATATCAGAAAAGATAGAAGCTTTAAATAAATTACAACTAGATTCAAATCCTGGAATTATCAACATAAAGCAAGAAGCAATCTGTCAAAAAGATTTTTCTAACTCTATTGGTAAATTAGCAAATTCCATAAAATCTACATGGTACAAAACACCAACAATGTATGAAAAAATATCCGTAAATGGCATCAAAAAACTTAAACATATAAGCTATCTTGACGCAAAAGCGCTAGAGGAATTCAAAATTTATAAAACATTTAAAAAGTGTATTGCTGGAATCCCAACAGAAAAATTATCATTAACATCTAAACAATTAGCATCGCACCCAGCTCTAATGGAACTTTTAAAAACTAAATTTGAATTAACAAAAACTTTATTTCAATCTTTTTTAAATATTATTGCACCAGATAACGCACTTGCTCAATCTACAATAACATGGGTAATTTTGTTAGTTGGTGTGCCATGTACAGCCTACGGCATTTTTAAACTAGTAAAATTTATAGTTACATTAATGCCTACAATAATTAAATACACTTATAATGCAACAAAGGTAAGTACTATATTTATAGCAAAAATGTTATTTATCGTAGGTAAATATATGGGCAGAAAAGCTTTAATAGAAATACCTAGTGGTATATTTGCTTGGCTTTCAAGACATCCCCTTGTAGCTATGAATGTTTTAATATGGTCAATTATTGTAAATAATATAAACACAACATTATAATTTAGAAATTTAAAATAAATAGAGGTTATTAGCATGAATATAAATTTTAAAAATTTAATAAAAATTACATTTTTAAGTATATGTATTTTTGCTAATAACCCTTTATTTTCTCAAAACGAAAATACAAAAAATATATCTAAAAAAGCTTTAATCATAAACAGTATCTTTGATGGCTATAATGCTTTTACAAATAGTTATATATCTGCAACTTTGGGCAATTTAATGTTCTCTGGACTAACTAATAGTTTTGCCCAAAAATCTATCTCTAAAGGCTTTACAAACAGCTATACTAATTTACAAAATATATTATCAAAAGTACCCTCTTGTTTTTCTTCGCTTAATTATAATAGCACTAAGCTTATGGGCGCCTTTTGGCTCAAAAAATTTGGCGCTTTTATTTCAAGCAAAAAAATATATAGTTTAATGTTACCAATAATGTTAATTCAATTATTAACACCATCTGAATATAATATAGCAATTACACCACTAATTGGTCTTTTTGCAGGAATAGACAGTTATATTAAAAATTCTAATAATATTAAAAATAAATAAATTTAAAATTTCAAATAGAAATCAAGCCAAAAACCCCTTTGCTCAATAAAATCTAATATGCTAAAATTTTACATTAATTTTAGAAAATTATTGGGGAATCATGCAAAGTTTGGGCGATATTTTTAAATATAAATTATTATTTTTTATAATTTTTATACCAAGTATATTAACAAAAAATATATATCCAGAGATTAATACTTATCAAAAACTCGAAGAGTTATATCTCAATTCTTTTAAATTAGAACTACAAGAACAAGATTATCTAGCTGCATATAACAAAGAGACAGATTCTATAGATAATAATAAAATGCACGAAATAATTTATCAAAAGTTTACATTACCCAGAAATAACACCCAAGTAATTTTAAATTTGTTTAAAAGTGACAAAACAGAATCGCCCAAAAATTTAGTGAAAACAAGTACAAAATTATACGAAAATTTAGAAATATTTTGTGGTCAAAACATTTCAAGCTCTCATTTACTTTCTAAAATAGATCGAACCCAAAGTTATGCGGGTAGAATAACACTATCTAAGATACTTTTAGAACCAACTTTTGATATTCAAGAGTTACAAAATCGACAAGAAATTATAAAAGCTTTATTAGAAAATAAAAATATCGATATTTTAGAAAAAATAATTAAAGAATATAAAGATCAAGAAGAAATATTACTTAAATTTTTTGATAAAAAAGAATTTAACAACATGTTTGGTTCCGAAAACTATTTTCCTGGAGCCTTTTGGGCTTTAGATGCACTAATAGATGTGTTACCCGAAGAATTAATAGATGCTCTAGGTGTTAGCGAACTTGCAAAAACAATAAATTCTAACTCTGGCAAATTAAACTTAATAAATTTATTTAATATTATTGTAGATACAAAAAATACTTATAGCTTGATAACAAAATATATACCCAGAGATTATAAAGATCTTAAAACCAATTATGGGGACTTTAAACGTAATTTATATAATTCTAAAAATAACGCACAAAATTTAAATTTTTTAGCAGCAAGCTCAAATTTAGGTAAAACTCTTTTAAGTTCTTGGGATATTTTATCTTCTGTTGGAGACCTATTTGCTAACACAATGCATATAAGAAACAATATAAAAACAAACATTAAAAAACATAATCAAGTTAAAAAAATTCATAAAAAATTAAGTCAAATTTCCAAAATAATTACAAGCACAGATAAAATTAAAACTTTCATAATTTTCAACAAAAGTTTAAGCAATAAATTTGGCGCCTTTAAAGAATTGGACGAATATTTTAAAGATATTACAAAACAAGATTATTTATTTAATAAACTATTAAATTCACTAAGGTCAAAAATATATTCAAAAGAAGATGCAAGTTTTATTGAATTATATTTTTTACGTGGCAAAATTTTGCAAACAGCATATTTACTAGCAAGCACACAGCAATATTTAGTGAAATTTATTAAAGCAATTGGACAAGTAGATGCTTATTTATCTATAGCAAAATTATATAAAGAAAATAAAAATAATAATGCAAAATATTGCTTTGCTAATTATTTAGAACAAGAAAATAGTTATATATATTTAGAAAATTTTTGGACACCATTTTTAAACCCACAAACAGCTATATTAAACAGCATTGAGCTGGGGGCTTTAAATAGTCCCAAGTGCGCTTTAATAACAGGGCCAAACGCCGGCGGAAAATCTACAATATTAAAAGCAATATTAATAAATAGCTTATTAGCACAAACTATTACAATAGCCCCTGCAAACACTTGCATATTAACACCATTTTATTATTTAGACTCTTATCTTAATATTACAGATGATATAAGTAACGGTAACTCTTTGTTTAAAGCTGAAGTTTTACGCGTAAAAGATTTATTGTTTAACATAGAAAATAATAATAAAAGTTTAGTTATAGTAGACGAAATGTTTAGTGGCACAAATCCAAAAGAAGGTTCTAGCGCTAGCTTTGCAATTGCAGATTATATTGCAAAATTAGCATATAAAGACAATAAAATATTAGCACTACTTGCAACACATTATTCTATTATGACTCAGCTTGAAGTAAAAACTAATAATATAATTAAAAACTATCACGTAGATGCTTTTGTAAATAAGCAAGATCAAAAAATAGAATACCCATTTAAATTAATAAATGGACCTGCAGATAAAACTGTTGCTATAGATTTACTTGAATTCGAAAATTTTGATAAATCTATTATAGATACAGCAAGAGAAATTGTAGCTACAGCATAACCATAGGCGGATGGCGATAGCCATCCTTTACCCCAGTTACGCCGCACCTCACGGTGGGCTTATATGAACTTATAAAATTATAAAAAGATCCCCTGAGCCTGCTTTAGCTGGCGTTATTATGGTAGCGGCAGGCTACCGCCTGCTGCATTAAACAACCTTATCGCATTCTGCGTAGTTTGAACTTCTACTTCTTTTATATCTATATTTTTAGCAAGCGCAACAGCCTGAGCTGTTATTGGAATATATTCAGGCGAGTTCTGTTTGCCTCTAAATTCTTGTGGTGGCAAAAAAGGCGCATCAGTTTCTAATAAAATTCTATTTAATGGCATAAAATTTACAATTTCACGCAAATAATTATTTTTAGGATAAGTAATAATCGCACCTATACCTAAATAAAAATTTAAGTCCAAAAATTTTTTTGCATATTCTTTATCTTGAGAAAAACAATGTATAACACCAGTTATATTATTTTTATAAGTTTTTAAAATATCAAAAACTTCTTGCACAGACTCACGAACATGTATAACCAAAGGTAATTTATATTTGATACTAAGTTCTATTTGTTTTTCAAAAAAATTTATTTGTTTAACTTTATCATATGGCTTATGATAAAAATCTAAACCAGTTTCGCCAATGCCCACTATTTTATTTTCTTTTTTATTTACTATTAATTTTTCTATTTCACTTAAATCAAAAATATTTTCACTATCACAAGGGTGTATGCCAATTACAGAATAAACTTGCTCAAAATTTTTAGAAATTAAAATAGAAATATTACTATCTTGTAAACTTGTACCAACTGTTAAAAATTTATTAACATTAGTTTTTTGTGATCTAATTATAATATCTTTTATTATATCTAAATCTTTTAATTCAAATTTGTCACCATAATTTTTAACAGCCATCATATTCAAATGACAGTGCGTATCAACAAACATAAAAATCCCCTTTAAAATTAAAAAAAATAAATTTTAAAATATTCTTTTCTTACAGGATAAAAATAATAAAATATATTGTATATATAGTATATTTATTATTACAAAAAAATTTTCAATATAAAATATGCACATAAATTAAATATATTTTCCCTTTTTTCTTGACAAACGCATCAACACAATTTAAATTTCTGCTGAACATGTTTGTAAAAATTGTAAGAGTAGTACCGTAAAGTATAACTATAACTCTTTAACCCTTGTCAATTTGGGAGAATGTAAATGAATAAGAGTGAATTAATAAATGCATTGAGCGAAGAAACCAACTTTAGCAAAAAAGATATTTCTAAAGTTTTAGCTTCTTTTACACGTATCATTGAAAGATCGTTAAAAAAAGGCGACAAAGTTTCTATCACAGGCTTTGGAACGTATTGGCTATCACATCGTCCATCACGTGTAGGTATTAATCCTGCAACAAAAGCAAGAATTAATCTTCCTGCAGTAAATGTTCCTCGCTTTAAGCCAGGCAAACATCTTAAAGAACAACTTCGTTAATTTGAGGTTGTTGGCGCGGTGATAAAAAAATTTATCAAAGCAATTGGGCCGATTTTATTATCGGCCCTTTTACTTTTAGCAGTATTTTTAATTTTACAACCATTAATGCTCAAGATAAACCCTACGTATAGCTTATTAAGCTCTAGAGGGCTGGGCAAAGTTGTTTTTATAACACTTGTTATTGTAACAATTCTTGGCTTTATTTTTACTCAATCTAAAAGTTTTATTAAAAATTTTTTACAAACTAATTTATATTTTTTTAAAGATAAAAAATTTATTAAATTATTTTTTAAATATTTTTTAATATTTTTTGTATTACACGCTTTTTTATTATTTATCTTTTATTTTTCTGGATACGCAATATTTAATAATAACTGGGGTCAATTTAATTTCAATTTAATATTTAAAATTTTATTTGGCTTTATTGTCGTATTCATGCTTGCCTGGACCGAAGAATTAATTTTTCGTGGCACACTATTTCCATATTTTGAACAACATTTTTCTACATTTACAAGTTTAATTTTAACTTCTGTAATTTTTATGTTCGTTCATGATCTAAAAAACCCATTAAATTTAATTACCACAAACTGGCAACTTGGATTAGGCCTATTTTTGCTGGGTATGCTTTTAAACTTAATTTTTATAAAGACAAGAAAATTATATACAAATATGGGCGCTCATGCAGGACTTGTTTTTGTCAAAGTTATTTTGCGCCGTGCCCCACTATTAATATTTTTAGATCAACAAAATTTGCCATTCTGGGTAAATAAAGATTTACGTATGTCTGCATTAATTCACATATTATTTTTAATTTTAATAATATATTTAATTATAAAAAACAAACAATGCAGCAGGCTATAACCTTCCTCTATTACCCTCTTTCATAAACAGAAACAAAAGACCCTGAAGAATTTTTTTGTACAACAAAATGCACAGGGAAATTCTCTTTAAACGATTCTAAATGTGAAACGACTATAATCTTAGAGAAATCATTTTTTATTGCATATATCGCATCCATAAGACGTGATAACCCATCTTCATCTTGAGAACCAAAGCCTTCGTCTATAATTAAAGTTTGTAATGCAATACCAGCTCTTCTGGCTAATAATTTTGAAATAGCAATTCTTAATGCAAAATCAACTCGAAAGGCTTCACCGCCAGAAAACATTTCATATGGTCTAATACCAATAGAATCTGAAATTTTTATATCTAATGTCTCTTTAACTCCCCCACTTTTTAAATCTCTTAAAGACTCTATAAAAATTTGAGCCTGATTATCTGTTAATCGACTTAAAATATTATTAGCTTCTTCTTCTATTTGTGGAATAGCCTGTTCTATTAAAAGTGCCTGAATACCGTTTTTGCCAAATGCTTGTGCTAAAACCTGATACTCCTGCATTTCTTGTGTTAATAAATTTAATTGTACTGTATTATTTTCAAACTCTTTTTTTAATTTTAAAATATTATTTACTTCATGTTCAAGTACAGTTATTTTTTGAACACAAGCTTCTTTTTGTATTTTTGCACTATCAAGTATATTTTTTGTTTCGATTATATTTTTTTCTAATAATAACTCTTTAGATAAATCTAAATTTAATTTTTCAATATCATTTTCTATTTTTAATTTTAATAATTTAAATTCTTTTAATTGCATATAAATAAAAGTTATTTTTGATCTTCTATTTACTTGCAATAACTTTTGATCTTCAAGCTTATTAACTAAACTTATTTTTTGCTCTATTAAATTTAAATTTTCACGTATTTGTTTATGTTCAGTTTCATTATAATTTAAGTTACCTTTTTCTTGTTCTATCTTTTTTATTGTATCAAAAAGCTCTTTTAAATCTTTATTATTAAAATTATTAACTATTAAGTTGTCTATATTTTTTTCAAATATTATTAAATCTTGAGATAATTTTTTTAAATTATCTTTATAAATAGCTATGTTTTTATCTAACTCTATTAAGCTTTTATTCACAATAGATAATTTATTTTCTAAATCATTTAAATAAATATCGAGTTCGCTATTTTTTAATATATTTAATTTATATATTTCTTCTTTTTCTTTTAATATTTTTATTTGCTCATGTTGTTCTAATAATAAATTTTTTAATTTTTTAATTATATTCGTAGGACGAACCAGCTTATAGCTAACTAAATTAACTTCACTTAAAAATTTATTAGCCAAAAAGCTTTTTCTTCTAACTGTTAAAACCTGTTCACATAATGGGCAAGCAGGACTTTCTTGCTTTTTTATAACCTCAAGCTTATCTTTTAGATCTATATATTCATTTTTAAGCCAATTGCCTCTTTCTATTAATAACTGATAAAAAGATCTTCTTTTTTCAAAAATTAATAGTGTTTTTTCTATTAATTCTTGATTGTTTTTGGCATTTAATAAATTTTTAGCTAACTTATTTTTTTCGCTTATATACTTTTCTTTTTGGCTTAATAAATTTTTTAGTTCTAATTCTAAGCTTTTTTTACTAGATAATAATTGATTTAATTCTATTTCATTTTTTTGTATTTCTAATTTTAATTTATTTAAATCTTGATTGTTTTTTTCTTGCAAACTTAACGATAAATTTTGATAAAGTTCTTTATTTTTTAATAATTCTTCTTGTAAAAGCAAAACTCTTTGCTGCGTCAAACTAAACTCTTTTTCTTTTTCTAATATATTTTTTTTCTCTTTTTCAAGATCTAGCAATAAATTTATTTTAATAATTTTATAATGTTCCTGTTTCCATAAAAGTGCTAAATCGTTATATTCTGTAAATTTTTGTGTATAAATAATATTAATTTTATCTAATTCTTCTTTAAAAAATTTATATTTATCTTTAATTTTTAAAAAATTATTATATTCAAGATTATTTTTAGATAAATTTTGTTCTTGCTCTATTATATTTGTATTAATTTTATTTAAATTTTCTTTTTCTAAGTTATAAGAACATTTTAAATTTTCTTCTTTTAAAATTTCTTTTTCATAATTTTCTTGTATTTTCAAATTTAAATTTATATTTTCATTTATTATTTTAGCTTTATTTAAAGCCAAACTAGATAAATCTTCATATCTATTAAATCCTAATATATTGGCTAATATTTGCTTTCTTTCTTTTGCACTTTTTTTAGAAAATTCATCTGCAGCACCCTGTCTTAAAAATGCAGAATTTGTAAATGTTGTATAATCTAGCCCTAATAACTTTTCTATTTTTTCTTGTGTGTTTTTTATTGTTTTATCTGTTAACGTCAAAAACTTATCTTTTGTTATATCAAAAACCTCTAAATCCAAATAAATTAAAGGTTTACCATAAGTCTTTGTGTATTCTCGTCGAACTCTATAAATATTACCGGCAAAGTTAAACTCCATACTTACCATCATTTTACTTTGCCCCAAACGCAAAAGACCTTCATCTGGTTTTACAGTTCCTGTAATTTTTCTTGCCTGTCCCCATAAAACCCAAGTTATTGCATCCAGCAATGCCGATTTTCCATTTCCGTTTTTACCAGAAAGACAAATTAAAGAATAATCTTTAAATTCTACTGTATGTACAGAATCGCCGTAACTTAAAAAATTTTTTAATTCTAATTTTAGTGGTATCATAATAGTCACAAGTATAAAATAATATTTATAATTATAAAGTTACAATATATCATGTTTAAAAAAAGATATTTTACATATTTCGATTGGGTTATAACAGGCAGCATGCTTGCACTACTAGCATTAGGCCTTTTATTCGTATTTAGCTCAACGTATAGCCCAGAACATAATGTATCAATTTTTTTTAAAAAACAACTTTTTTGGGCCATTTCTGGTATATTTATTTATCTATTTTTTAGTTTTAAAAACTTAGAAACACTCAGGCCTATTGGTTTTGCTGCTTTTTTTATAACATTAATATTGCTTTCTTACACTTTTTTAAGCGGTTTTATGGCAATGGGCGCCAAGCGCTGGGTTTCTATTTATTTTTTTAAATTTCAACCATCAGAACTTACAAAGTTCTTTTTACCAATTTTTGTTGCATACTATTTTTACGAATATAAAACACTACAAATAACAATTGCAGGCAAAGCCGCTTTTAAAAATTTTATAGCACCATTAATAATATTATTTATTGCTTTTATTTTAATATTAAAACAACCTGATCTAGGTACAGCTTTAATAATATTACTATCGGGAATAATTCTTTTTTGGGTAATAGGCCTTGATAAAAAATTTATTATATTTTCTATATTAATTTCTATTATCTTTGCCCCATTTTTATGGACTAAGTTAAAACCTTATCAAAAACAAAGAATCTTAGTTTTATTAGGCGAAGGTGATGCCCAAAAAGAACGTTATCAACTTGAACAATCTAAAATTGCAATAGGCTCAGGAGGCATTTTGGGCAAAGGGCTTTTAAAAGGGACTCAAAATAAATTTGCATTTTTACCTGAAGATCATACAGATTTTATATTTGCTGTAATTTGCGAAGAGTTAGGCTTTTTGGGAGCATTACTAGTTTTAATTTTATTTTTTTCACTATTTTTTAAAATAATAATACTAGCACTTCAACTTTCTAACATATCTGATCAAATAATTGTAGTTGGCCTAATGTTACACATACTGCTTTCTGTAATTATAAATATATCTATGGTCACAGGCATTTTACCTATTGTTGGAATTCCATTACCATTATTTAGCTATGGTGGCACAAATTTATGGATTACATTGGCAAGTTTGGGAATTATTAATAATATTGCAATAAAACAAGCATCTTATTAACCAGCGTTTAAATATTTAATATTATGAATATAATTTTTATTTTATTTTTTATATTTTATCAAATAATACAAATATTATTTTTGCCAGTATTTATAATATTTTTATTAATTCGTAAATTTAAAAAGAAACCAGTATTTGGCAACTTAAAAGAACGCCTAGGGTTTATTCCAAAAGTAAAATTTAATAATAATAATAATAATAATAATAATAATAATAATAATAATAATAATAATATAATCTGGATTCACGCTGTTTCTGTAGGCGAAATTCTTTCTATTCAAGATCTTGTAAATAAAATAAAACAAGAAAAACCCAATAGTGTAATTTACTTAACAACCGGAACACTAACAGGCAAAAATATAGCTGCAAAAAATATAGCCTGTGATTATTTAAGCTTTTTGCCATACGATTTTTTAATATTTATGCTTATTGCATTTAAACGAATAAAGCCAAAATATTTAATAATAGTCGAAGCTGAAATTTGGCCCAATTTATTATTGATAGCCAAATTATTTAAAGTTAAAATCTTTTTAATTAACGCAAGAATTACAGATAGATCAAAAAATAAATATTTTAAATTTAAATTTATATTAAAAAAACTTTTTAATATGTGTACATTAATTTTTACACAAAACAAACAAGACAAAATAACTTTTGAAAATTTAGGCGTCAAAAAAAATAAATTAAAAATTATGGGCAATATAAAAGCTTTAAATGTACTCGAAAAAAAAGCTGTAACAAAAAGCTATAATCTAGATAATAATTTTAATAAAAAATATAAAATATTACTTGCAGGGTCTATACACCCGGAAGAACTTGATATTTATTTAGAACTTTATGAAAAATTAAAAAGAGATCCCGGCTCGCAGGCCAGGATGACAAGCAATATTAAATTAATTATAGCCCCAAGGCACTTTCACTGGCAAAAAGAATTAATAACAAAAATAAATAATTTAAACGAAAAATATTTTGTCTGGGATAATGATATAAATTTAAATAATAATAATAATAATAATTTAAGCGAAAATATAAATAATATATTTAACAATCATAATATTTTGCTTGTTTGTAAATTAGGCGAATTATTTAATTTATATCAATTTTGTGATATTTATTTTTTAGGTGGTACTTTTGTAAATATTGGCGGGCATAATTTATTAGAACCAGCTTCCTGGAGCGTACCTTCTATAATTGGACCTTATTATCAAAATACAAAAATAATAGCTCAAGAGCTGGAAGCAAATTCTGGAATATTTATAGTAAAAGATAAAATGGATCTTTATTTAAAAACAAAAAATATTATTATTAATAATGTCGTCGCAAAAAACATGGGGAATAATTCTTTTAGATGGTTAAATTGGCAAGCCAAAATAGTTCAAACAGGACAAAGCGATTTAATTAATTTACTGAATTAATTTTCACTATAATATTTTACTAGTTTTTAGGGGAAAGATCGTGAATAAATCTTGTTTAGTATTTTTAATATTATTGTCTAATTTTAATAAAAATATTTATTCGACTATAGATTTTCAGCCATTTAAGGCTTATATGCCAAAAAGCGATGGTCTATTATTACTTACAGATATAAAGTATTCTGATAATAAAATAAGCAATAATATAATAAATGAACTAAACAAAATAAAATCTTACGAAGATATTAAAGAAATCAAAGATGCAATTTCTATAAAAGAATTTATAACTAATGGTTTTTTTGAACAAGACAAAAAATCAAGTTTTTACCTATATTGTCAACAAAGAACAGATGCTACTAATATTGGCATTATTGGCAAAATAGCAATAGATAATTATATAAAAAAAGAAATTAAGCAACATGAAAATATTATCGAATCTAAAGCAGAATTTGCACAAAAAATAATAGACATACAAAAAGCTTTTATAGAACCTGTACTACTTTCTTATAAAGATAACCCCAAAATAAATTCTATAATTATTAAAACTTTGGCTCAATATCCAGACTTTGCCATTAAAACAATAAATAAAACACGACATTTAATTTGGAAAATAAATAAAAAAAATGATATAAATGCTATTACTAAAATTTTTTCTGGCATGCCTAATTTGTATATAGCAGATGGACATCACAGATGCGCTGCAGCATCACGTATTAAAAATGATGATATAAAATATATGACAGCTGCATTATTTTCGGACGAACAAATAACTATTTATCCTTATCATAGGTTATTAAAAAATATAAATAATTTATCTAAAAATAATTTTAAAGAAACACTTAGAAAACATTTTGATTTAGTAAAATCCACAAAAAAAACAGTACCACATAAAAATATTAGACTTTATTTTAATACAAAATGGTACACATTAAAACCAAAAAATCATAATTCAAAAATAACAAATATTTGGATAAGCATAAAAAATACTTTTCATAAAAAAGAATATAACATCTTAGAAACAATACCTTCTCAATTATTTCAAGAAAAAATAATAAATGAAATTTTTGGTAAAGATCAAGAAAAAATAAATACCAGCTTAGAGTATATAAGTGGTAATTTAAGCATAGACAAAATAATTTCTAAAGTTGAAAAAGAAAATTATACAGCACTATTTTTATTACCAGCATTAAAACCAACAGAACTTATGACTGTTGTAGATTATAATAAAAATTTGCCACCAAAATCTACTTGGATAGAGCCCAAAATAAAAGCTGGTTTAGTTGTAAAAGATTTAGAAGAGTAAAATTTACTTTTTTTTCTTTTTATTTTTGCTTACTTTTTTTTTACTTTTATTTTTTATTTTTTTATTTTTAGTTTTATTAGCTTTTAAATCTTTTTTTGCTTTTTCAAATGGATCTTGCATAAAAGAATTTTTAAGAACTTCGTCCATATTTTCTGCATAAAAGATTTCAAGCGAACCATTAAGTTCTTTCTCAAACTCTTTTATATCATCTTCATTTTCTTTTGAAACTATAACTTTTTTTATTCCCAATCTAGACGCTGCAAGCAATTTTTCTTTAAGTCCACCAACAGGCAACACTCTACCTTGTAAAGTAATTTCACCTGTCATAGCGATAGCCTTAACAACAGATATACCTGTTAATGCAGATGCTATTGCTGTACCAATTGTAATACCAGCCGAAGGACCATCTTTAGGAATTGCACCTTCTGGCACATGTATATGAATATCAAGTTCAGAATAAAAATCTGGTTTTAAGCCCAAATCTTTTGCTCTAGATCTTATATAAGTCATAGCAGCTTGCGCAGATTCTTGCATAACTTCGCCCAATTGACCAGTTAAAGTTAAAGCACCCTTACCTTTAAGAGTTACAACTTCTATATCCAAAACATCGCCGCCCACTTCGGTCCAAGCAAGACCTGTAACACGACCTATATCTTTTAATTTTGATCTGTCAGGTTCTTTAAATTTAGCCCTGCCCAGCCAAGAAGATATATTTTCATCCGTAATATTAATAATTTTTAAATTTTTATCTTTTAATAAACTTTGTATAGCTTTTCGTACAAGTTTTGCAATAACTCGCTCCAACTGACGAACACCAGCTTCTTTAGTATATTCTTCTATAACTCGTGACAATATCTTTTCACAAACTATAAACTGCTCAGGTTTTAATGCATGCTCTTTTAATAATTTAGGCACTAAAAAGTCTTGAGCTATTTTTAATTTTTCAGCACTTGTATAACCATTAAGACCTATAATTTCCATTCTATCTAACAATGGATATGGTACATTATCAACTACGTTAGCAGTTGTAATAAACATAACATTAGACAAGTCATAATCTACTTCTAAAAAGTAATCAGAAAAAGCATGATTTTGTTCTGGATCTAAAACTTCCAATAATGCTGATGCAGGATCGCCCCTAAAATCCATCGCCATTTTATCTATTTCATCAAGAACAATAACAGGATTTAAAACTTCTGCTTTTTTCATAGCCTGAATAATTTTACCAGGCATAGCACCAATGTAAGTTCTTCTATGTCCACGAATTTCAGCTTCGTCTCGCATACCACCTAAAGAGATTCTAACAAGCTTTCTACCCAATGCTTGCGCAATAGATAACGCAAGAGAAGTCTTTCCAACACCTGGAGGACCAGCCAAACAAATTATAGGCGAACGCTTAAGTTCATTACCTGCAAATTTTTTCGCTGCCAAAAATTCTATAATTCTTTCTTTTGGCTTTTTCATTCCTGCATGAGAATTATCTAATAATTTTTCAGCTTCTTCTATAGTTACATTATCGCTAGTAGTATTTTCCCATGGTAAATTTAATAACCAATCAACATAATTTCTGCTTACTGCAGCTTCAGGAGAAGTTGGTGTCATTGATTCAAGCCTTTTAAGCTCAGACTCAACTTTTTCATAAGCCTCTTTTGATATTTTTGTCTTTTTCAATTGCTTTCTTAATGCATCAATTTCCTGCTGAAAATCATTTTTACCAAGCTCTCTTTGAATAGCTCTCATTTGTTCATTTAAATAATAATCTTTTTGATTTTTATCTATTTGTCTTTGTACACGTTTTTTTATTTTTTGAGCCGTTAATAAAACTTCTATCTCTTTTTTTAACAGAACACTAAGATGTATAGCTCTTTCTTCCAAATCGATTAAATTCAATACATCTTGCCTTTGTAAAAAATTCAAAGGCAATTGTACCGCAATAGTATCTGTTAAATAATCTAAATCTTGAGGCCCCTTAAATAAAGCCAACAAATCTGGTGATATTTTTTCATTTAAAGAAATATACTCTTTAAAATCTTCGTACAACGTTCTCCAAAGTGCATTATTTTTTGCACTGTCCTGAATAATTCCAGCATCTATATCTTTAACCAATACACCCAAAAAGCCATCACCTGGCTGCTCAGCTTGTATTTGAGCTCTACAAATACCCTCTATCAAAATTTTAAATGTATTATTTGGCATTCTTGCAATTTGCAAAATAATAGCCCTTGTGCCAACATCAAACAAATCCGAAACCATCGGTGTTTCTACAGATTCTGATCGCTGCGCAGAGACAAAAACTTCTTTATTGTTTTTTGCTGCAAACTCAACTGCTTTTATAGAAATATCTCTACCAACAACAACAGGAACAATGCTTTTAGGCAGCGCCACCATGTTTTTTAAAGGCAAAACGGGTAAAAATTTTAATTCCAAATCTTTTACTTGCTCCATAAAACTTTCTATTTATTTAAAATTATTTATTGTCTTTATTAATTACACATCCCCCAACAGCTACTAAATAGTACGTCAAAAATTAATATATCGCAAGAAGTTTTTACCCATAATCAACATTACAATTTGTAACAATTTTATTTTATTTATTAAATTGACATTTGAACCCCCTGTCATATAATTAAATACAATAGGAATCGAGAAAAAGTTGTTTTTTTGTGTCTTTAATTTTTCACTAAAACAGCCCCCTTTTTAATTGATTCGATTATTTATGGTCCAAAAGCGGGCTGGGTTTAGGAAAACGGATGGGAACGGTAATGCTAAACAAATTAGCTGAAAAAATGCTTTCGCTTTGGAATGTAAAAAAGGAATTTCGACTTAAAGTCTTTTTATTATCTTTAACCTTTCTATTTATGTCTGCTTGCCAAGCAATTTGGCGACCATTAAGAAACGCTATATTTGCGAAAATGGTTGGCGCGGAATTTGTTCCAGATGCAAAAATTTATTCACTACTTTTTTTAATACCTTTAATTTTAATTTATTCAAAATTAGTCGACTGGCTTAGAAGACACCAACTTTTATATGTATTTTTATTATTACATGCTATTGGTGGAATAATTTTATACTTTTTTTTAATTAACCCTGTTTATGGACTAGCAAATACTGAAATAGGTACAAACAGAATTGTTGGTTGGGCAATATATTTTTTCCAAGAAAGTTTTGCCGCATTTATGTCCATGTCATTTTGGTCTTTTGCAGACTCTATAAACAACCCTTCTGATGCTAAAAACTATTATGGTTTATTTGTTGCCGGATCCAAAATTGGCAGTATCATTACAGCAGGAACATTATACCTAGCAACAAGCGGAATGGCTGTAACCCAAGATCAAATTATTTTACCTAAATTTCTATTAGCAGGCAGTTTACTTTTGGGCTGTGCCTTTATAACGTTATACTTTTTAATGAAATATGTTCCAGGCTATTATATGCACGGGTACGAGGCCGTTTACAAAGTAGAAAAAGCAAGAGAAAAAGAAGAAGAAAAAGAAAAATTCAGTTTTATAAACATGCTAAAAAAGCCTTTTGAAGGCCTAATTGTCATGATTAAAAATCCTTATGTTCTTGGAATTTTTGGATTAGTTTTATTTTACGAAGTTACAATAGTAATTTTTGACTATGTAGTACTACTTGCGGCTGACGCTTCACACTCATCTGCCGGCTCACTAACAGCATTTTATGCAGGATACTATGTATCAATGAATCTTGTTGGCCTAGTTATAACACTATTTGGTACAACACCATTTTTAAGAGTATTTGGAATAAATAAAGCACTCTATATATTTCCAATAATAAGTATTGCAATAATAACATTAACAATAATACATCCATCTGCAAGCATGTTATTAATAGCCTTAGTTTTATTACGAGCATTGAATTATGCATTAAATCATCCAACCCGTGAAATTTTATATATACCTACAACAAAAGCTATTAAATTTAAAGCAAAAGCATGGACCGATGCATTTGGGGGCAGAATATCAAAGGGCGCAGGATCTGTATTAAATATTTCTATGAAAAAATTAGTGCCTATTACATTTTTATATGCAAATTTATTCATAAGTCTTGGCTTAATGGGTCTATGGCTGGTAGTAGTAAGTTTCTTGAGTAAAAAACTTAAAAAAGTTATTGCAGATGAAACTATTATTGGAGAAAAACCTATAATTTAACTTGTAAAAAAAATAAAAAGCTATAAAGTTTAACACTTCAATATCTCTTTTATTAAGATATAAATTTATTTAAAACACAGGAAAACAAATGTTTTTGTTTGATAAAATATCTGAATTATTTAAAAATTTAAAAAAAGACAGTATTAACTACGATTTTAAAAAGCTGGCTTTACTCGCTAGTGCATTTCTATTTATTATCGGCACATATTCAATAATACGCCCCTTAAAAACATCTGTTTTCTTGGGATTGGTTGGAAAAGAATATCAACCAATCACAAAGCTTTTAACTATTATAATTCTATTTCCAGTATTATTTATTTATACAAAGCTTGTTGATAAATTAAAAAGACATCAAGTGCTTTATTATTGCTTAGCCTTTTATGTTGTATCTATAGCAGTGGCTGCAGGAATATTGATGCACCCGGTTATGGGCTTACAAAATACAAACACAAGCCCTTATAGAATATTTGGTTGGATATTTTATATATTAATCGATCTATATTCTACAATAGCTGTAAGCACATTCTGGGCATTTGCAAACTCTATAAGCACTCCAGATTATGCAAAAGGTAACTATGGAAAATTAGTTGCATTTTCTCGCATAGGAGGCATTGTCACTTCAATTGGCAGCTGGTTTATAATGGAAAAACTTGATATACCAATTGTTTCTAGCATACCAACTTTATTAATTATATCAGCTCTTTTGCTTGTTTTTGCTGCATTGTGTATAGCTAAAATAAAGCGTGATATTCCCGGTTATTTATTACATGGTTACGAAGCTGTTTATATTGCAGAAAAACAAAAGGGCAAAGAAAAAAATGTAGGAATATTTGAAGGCTTAAATTTAATGATATTGCAACCATATGTTATGGGCATATTTGTCTTAAATTTTATTTATGAAGCAATAAGTATGATACTTGATTACCAAATGCAAGTACAAATGTCTGTGGCAACAAACAATTCTATAGGCGGCATGAGTGCATTTATGTTTTTATACACAGCTGCATTTCAAGTTTTAGGTTTAGTATTCGCTTTTTTTGGCACATCAGCCATGTTAAAAAAGTTCGGCGTAAATTTTTCACTATTCATTATGCCAATTGCAATAATAATTATGATGATAGGCTTATTGTTTTTCCCCAATTTAACAACTATTTTTATTATAATGGTCGTGATTCGCGCATTACATTATGGCTTTAATGGACCAGTAAGAGAAATTTTATATATCCCAACAAGTAAAGATATTAAATTTAAGTCAAAAGCATGGATAGATTCATTTGGCAGAACATTATCCAAAACATCCGGCTCTGCATTTAATTATATCTACAGAAACGCTGCATATTTAGCATTAACACGACTAAATGCATTTATAATAATTGCATTATCAGGAGTATGGACTGTAGCAACATTTTTTGTGGGTAGAAAATATACAAAAGTAATTGAAAAAAACGAAACTATTGGCGAATAATTTTGTTTTAAATATCTATTGAATTTTAAGCTATATTTGTTAGAATTTAAGCTCGTTAGTTATTTTGTTGAATCTTATCTCTTATTACAGGTGGTAATTTTTCTAAAAAGAAAAAACCTAGGAGATAATTGTTAAAACCTGCGAAAGATATATATCATGATAGATTTAAAAGATCTTCTACAAGCGGGCGTGCACTTTGGTCACAAAACCTCCCGTTGGTCCCCAAAAATGAAACCTTTTATTTGGGGTTCTAAGAATAAAATACATTTAATTGATATTGCAAAAACAGCTTTTTTAATGGAAAGAGCCGGCAAATACTTGCAATCAATTGCAGCAGAAGGTAAATCAATATTATTTATTGGTACAAAAAAATCTGCTCAAGCCGCAATTTTAAAAACAGCAAAAGAAATCAGCTCTCCTTATGTTACAAATAGATGGGTTGGTGGAACATTAACAAACTTTGATCAAGTAAAAAAAGCAATAACAAGATTACTTCATTTACAAGATATAATTAAAAAGCCTACAGATTATTACAAGAAAAAAGAATTAAGCATGATTCAAAAAGAAGTTTCCAGATTGGAAAAAAACATTGGCGGCATCTTAGATTTAAGATTTCCACCAGGAGCAATTGTAATTGTTGACGCAAAAAAAGAAGTTTCTGCAGTAAGAGAAGCTATAAATGCAGGAATTCCTGTAGTAGCTCTTGTAGATACAAACACAGATCCATCTGGAATCAACTTTGTAATACCTGCCAATGACGATTCAGCTAGATCAATAGAATTTATATTGCAATATTTAGCAACATTTGTAAAAGAGGGTCAAAAGCTTGTTGCAGACAAAAAAGCTGCTACAAAAGACGATCGCAAAGATCTAGTAAAAAAAGCAAAAGATTCTGCTACAAGTACAATCAAGCAAGAAGCTGAAAAAGCTCAAGAACAAGAAACAATAGAACAAGCTCCTGTTATAAATACAGAAGTTTTAGAATTATTAACACAAGATACCGATGAAGACTCTACAGAAGATACTGCAGCTAAAAAGAAAACTTTAATTAAAAAAGCTGCATTAGAAACAGAAAAAATAGCACCTAAAAAATTCGCACCTAAAAGAACTACATCTAGAAAATAAGTATTAAAACTGGAGAGGTGGCTGAGTGGCCGAAAGCGCACGATTGGAAATCGTGTATATCCTGAAAGGGGTATCGAGGGTTCGAATCCCTCCCTCTCCACCATTCAAACTTCGGGGTAAGTTGGTATAAGATCAAATTGGTCAGGTCCGGAAGGAAGCAGCCAGGGTTGAGTACCGCTGTACCCCGTTTTTTTTATAAACATTTTATTTAATTTTCTGGTTTTAATATATAATAATTTACAATAGTTACAGTTTTTATAGCCAGGGAATTTTTATGGAATATAATACTCAAAATAATAATTTAAATTTAGCCAGGAAATGGCGTCCTTCAAACTTTAATGAACTTATCGGTCAAGATATTCCTGTAAAAATGCTTTTAAATAGCCTATATTTGGAAAAACTTTTTCCAGTATATCTGTTTGCAGGCCAAAGAGGCTGCGGCAAAACAAGCACTGCAAGAATATTTGGTGCTGCAATAAATTGTAAAAATATCGAAAACTTTAAACAAAATCCCAAAGATCACCATATTCCCTGTTTGAATTGCGATTCTTGCAAGGCTATGCAATATGGCGCTCATCCAGATTTTATCGAAATAGATGCAGCATCGCATACTGGTGTAGAAAATGTTAGACAAATTTTAGAAAATTGTGCATACATGCCAATATTAGGACGAAAAAAAATTTATTTAATTGACGAAGCTCATATGCTTAGTAAAGCAGCATTTAATGCTTTATTAAAAATATTGGAAGAACCACCTGTCTCTGCATTATTTATACTTGCAACTACCGAAATTCAAAAATTTCCAACAACTGTTTTATCTAGATGTTTTCAAACTATTTTTAAATCTATAAATAATTTAGATCTAAAAAAACATTTATTAAATATATGTAATCAAGAAAATATAGATATCGAAGAAAATGCTTTGGATATAATAATTCAAGAAACACAAGGCTCTGTTCGCGACGCTATAAACATGCTTGAAAGAGTGCGGTTTTCTGATAAAAAAATAACATTAGACGTAATTTTAAAGCAACTTGGTAAAATAAGTGAAAGCGAAATTATTAATTTATGGCAAGCTATTGCAGATCAAGATAAAAAAAATATATTTAATATTTTAAATTCAAATATTTTTGAAAATATTAATCCAGAAACGTTATGGGATTCACTGGTACAAGTATTACAAACACTATTATGGATAAAATATGAAGCATCTCAATTACCTGCTTATTTTAATGACTTAGACGCATTTAAAAGTATTGCTGTAAAACTTTCTCTATCTAAATTAAATTATTTTTTTAAAATATTCTGGGAACAAGAAGAGATTTTTAGAAGAACATCTAATAAAAAAATTTTTATAGAAACATTAATAATTAATTTAGCCAGCCCAGAGCAAATTTCTAAATTGCAAAATTCTAGCTTAGATGAACAAGCTGGAAAAATAACACAAAAAAATACTGTAAAAAATGCTCAAGATATAACAATTACTACGGTCAAAACAAATAATAATAATAATAATAATAATAATAATAATAATAACTGGCAAAACTTTGTATCAAAAATAAATACAATAAATAACCCTTTTCTTACTTCTGTAATTAATAGCGCTGAATTTATAAAATTTAATGAAAATACAAAAAATGTTGAGCTAGCTCTAGAAAATAATAATATGTTCACACAATCTACAATAAACGATACTCGAGATGTCTGGGAAAAAATGCTAACAGAAACATTTTTAGGGGCCAAAAACTTTGATTTTGTTGAAAAAAGTGTATCGCATATAAATAAACACAAAGAAAACACTCAAGAAGATATTGTGAAAAATGCTGCAAATAGCACACCCAATAATGCATTATCGACATCAAGCGTTACAAAACAGGCACAGACTCAAAATATAACCTTAGCAAACAAAGAAAACTGGCCTACAGCTAACTTGATACAATCTGTTTTTCCAGGTAAAATAAAGCTAGATAATAATATTAATAATAAATAGTATAAAATTTTAAAAATTTAAATTAAAAAAATATGAAAAAAAATAAAAAATATCCAAAAGTCTTAATTGTCGGTCGAACAAATGTTGGTAAATCTACCCTGTTTAATAGAATAGCCAAAGATGCACAAAGTCTTGTATTAGAACAAGAAGGCGTAACTCGAGACTATATTACAGAAGTAGTAACATGGAAAGAAAAAACATTTGAACTTATCGATACAGGTGGCGTGTCTTTTAAACCTGAAAAAGATGTAATTCTTGAAAACGTTAGATTAAAAGTTTTAGATTTATTAAATCAAGCTGATTTAATATTATTTATATGTGATGGCAAAAATGGCCTTACAGAACATGATAGATTAGTAGCAAAAGTACTACATAAAACAAAAAAACCTGTATTTTTAATATTAAATAAAGCTGATAATAAATTATTACAAGAAAATGCACCTCAGTTTTTTTCTTTGGGAATGAAAGATATTATCGAAATTTCAGCTCTTCATGGTACAGGCGTTATAGATTTGCTTAATAAAATAATCACTGTAATTCCAGAACCAAAAGTTATAGAAACAAATAATCGCGAAACTTATAAAGTGACTATTATAGGCAAACCCAATGTAGGTAAATCTTCTTTAACTAATTTACTGTTACAAGAAGATAGAACCATTGTTTCTCCTGTTGCAGGCACAACTCGCGAAGCAATAACCGAACGAACTTATATTGCGCAAGATTTAGTTACAATTACAGATACTGCAGGTGTTAGAAAAAAAAGCAGCGTTAAAGAAGAAATAGAAAATTTAATGGTAAAAAGTTCTTTAAGTGCTATTAGAATTTCTAATATTATTTTATTAGTAGTAGATGCAAGCGAAAAACAATTATCTGATCAAGAATTAAAATTATTATTTTATGCTCAAGAAGAAAAAAAGGCTTTAATTTTAATTTTTAATAAAACAGATTTAATAACGCCAACAGAACGTAAAGAACTTGAATATAAACTTAAAGAATATAATTTTATATTAAAAAAATTACCTATCATCTGGATATCTTGTTTAAGCAAAAAAAATATATCCAAAATACACAAGCAAATAGAAAAACTATGGACAAGATTAAAACAAGTATTTAGCGATGAAGAAATAGATGAACTTATAAAAACAGCTTTTATTAAAAAACCATTATTTCATAAAAAGAACGAATTAAAATTATACAAAATTAGACAAATAACAGATGCAAAAACATTAACATTTTTATTAAAAGTAAATCGCCCAGAATGGTTTGAAGAAACCCAACTTGGTTTTATAGAAAATGTTTTACGCAAAAATTATGACTTACTAGGTTGTCCAATAAAATTTATTATTAGCAAAAAATAAAATAAATTAAAATGTCTCTATTAAAAGTAGAAAATCTGAATCAATATTATGGTAAAAATAAAATACTCAATAATATTTCGTTTGATTTAAATTCAGGCGAAGTTGTTGCTTTTTTGGGCCCTAATGGTGCAGGTAAAACAACTTTACTAAGAACGGTTGCAGGACTTTTAAAAACAGAATCTCATGATATACATTTAAAACTTAATTTAATTAATTTTAAAAATAATATTATTAATAATTATTCTGTAAGTGATCGAGTTTCTATGGGCCTTTTATACTTACCACAGCAAACTTCACTATTTAAGCAAATGTCAGTAATAGATAATTTAAAATTAATATTTAAATACCATAATTACTGGGATAATAATAAAAATAAATTAAACATATTTAATCAAGAACTAGAATCTTGGCTATTAAAAACAAATTTAACTAATCATAAAAAACAACTCGCAGGCTCACTTTCTGGTGGGCAAAAAAGAAAGCTTGAAGTAATTCGATCTATTTTAATGCATCCAGAAGCTATATTATTAGATGAACCATTTGCAGGAGTTGATCCTAAATCTATTTATGAGCTTAAAGAAATCTTTGCAAATTTAGCAAAAGAAAATATAGCTGTATTAATATCAGACCATAACGTAGACCAATTATTATCTATAGCCAACAGAGTTTATGTAGTAATAAAAGGTGAAATTATAAAGACAGGAACCATAAAAGATATTATTAATGACAACGCTACAAAAGAAATGTATTTTGGATATGAGTTTTATAAAGAGCTTTCAGATAAGTTTCTTTAAGTATTAAAAATATACAGAAAGGGATAGTAAATGGAAATAAAAATAACATTTGAAAACATGGAACACTCTCCAGTTATCGAACAACAAGCCAAAGAAAAAATTCTAAAAATACGTGAATTAATACAAGACTCAGAATGGCGTACTCCAAGATTTGCAGAACTTTGGCTAAAGGCAAACAAACAGCATAACCATCATTTAGCAAAATTACATTTAAAAACACCGGATTTTGATTTAAATGCACACGAAGAATGTCCTGATATGTATTTAGCAATAGATAAAGTTATTGATAAAATGATAAATCTTGTCAGAAAAGAAAAAAGCATTATAAAAGATAAACGAAATAAACAAGATAGCGAACGCAAAAATTTTACAGACGATAAATATAATTTATAAAAATTAAAATATAATTTAATAAAAATATTTTATAAATTTATCCCAGATTTTTAGTCTGGGATAAATTTAATCACATCTAACCAACAATCTACTATTTACAGATAAAAAATTATTTATATTATCACGTACAAAAACATTATCACTTTCAATATATTTTAATCTAATTCTTTTTAAATACTTTATTGCCATATCATATTTAGCTGCAATTAATTTTACTAGTAACCAATTAACTAAAGAACAAACACTCTGGTCATTATCATTTATACAACCATAGTTTATGGCCAAAAATATATAATTTAGCCCAAAATACTTAATAATTTTTTTTATAGTACATAATACAACAGAATAAAAATCACGATTAAACTTAACAGATAAATCCTGGCGCTTATCAATAATATAACAAAACTCTAAAAGTAATTTTTCTAACTCTCCTGATTGCGTAAACTCATAAAAATCTATTTCATTATTAAAATTATTTAAAGCTATATTTAAATAATAATCACAATCTCTAGTTCGACAAAAATCTCTTGTATCTGCATTATTAGCAATTAAACTTAGTTTTTCTAATCTAGATTCCATAGAAAATATATTATTAAATTTTAAAAAAAATATAAAAATATATAAAAATAAATAAAATTTTTTGTACATAATAATAATCCCCATTAATAATTTATTAGGCCTTTAAAGCGCCTATGTGACCAAAGCCAATTCTCTGGGGCTTTTTTTATAGCTGTCTCCAAATATTTATTACTAAGTATAGCCATTTCAAGTTCTGGATCTAAACTATTTTTAAAACGTTCAGGATTTATAGGCTCACAAATCTCCATTTCATAATTAAATAAATTTTTTGTATAAACAAAACCAGGCAAAATAGGAGCGCCAGTTTTTAAACTTAAATTTATAAAAGCAGTATGAGACCTAACATTGTGACCAAATAGTTCAACTTCTCGACCATCATTAGAATAACAATGTTGATCTGAAGCAAGCAAAACTATACCTCCACGCTTTAAATGTTTAAATAATGCTAATAAAGAATTTTCTTTGGGTATTAAAATATTACCAGCAATTTCTCTATTATCTTTAATTATTTTTTCTAAAAATTTACTATCTTTCATGGGTTTATACAAAATCATACATTTATAACCATTTAGGGCCAAATAATGCGCAGCTAATTCCCAACTACCAAAGTGCCCAGTCGAAAGAATAACGCCCTTACCCAATTTTAAATTCTCTTTTAAATAATCAAGATTTTTTATAGTAAAAATTTTATCTAAATAATTTTTTTTATAAAATCTTATTAAAATAAAATCAGCAAGCGAATGCCCCAAGAGCATAAAGCTTTTTTTTATTATTTTTTTATTATTTTTTTGATCTATTAAACATTTTGGCTCAAAACAAAAATTAATATTTTTTAAAGCTATTTTTTTTCTTTTTCCAGAAAATATAAAAACTAATAAACCAATGAGCCTAAATTTTAATATCGTCAAAATTCTTATAGTTGCAAATATCATACTTTTCCTCTAAAGTAACAACTTAAGTCTATAAGAAAAAGAGTGTAATTAAAAGGGTTATCTCGTGAAAAATAAAATAAAAGCAATTTTAAATAGTGGCGAATCTATAAAAGATATTTTGCGTTATTGGCTTCCAGAAATGATATCAAATGCCATGTTAATATCTTTACCCCCATTAATAGATTCATATATAATATCTAACCTACATTCTGTTTCGTCTTATGGTGCCATGGGCATGGTAAACAATTTTTTACATATGCTAACAAAACTAGCAGAAGCTATTCCTGTTGCATCTATAGCTATAATGGGCCGTCATAATGGCGCACAAGAATACGAAGAATGCGGCCAAGACTTAGGCTCAACTTTTTGGACAACAGTACTTATTGGAATTTCATTTTTTCTTTTAATATTCTTTGGAGCTCCATATATATTTAACTTTATGGGCCTACCAGAAAAAATGATCACTCTTGGCATGCCTTTTTTAAAATTAAGAGCTATTGGCGTATTACTAGTATTTATTTCACTTGGTTTTTTTGCATTTATGCGAGCCGTAAAAAACACGAAAACACCTATGTTTATATACATAACAGGTAATATAATTTTTATAATAATAGATTATACTCTTGTTTTAGGTAAATTTGGCTTTACTCAAATGGGACTCGAAGGTTCTGCAATTGCCACAATAGTTCAATATATAATTATGATATCTATTGCATTTGTATATATAGTAAACAATCAAAATTATAAAAAATATTTTAGTAAAATATTCATAAAATTTTTTAATAAAGAAAAAATTTATAAAATATTAAACTTAAGTTTACCAATAATGATCGATAAAGGTTCACTTTCTGGAGCTTATGTATTATTAGCCAAAATGATTGCACCTTTAGGCAAACACGCAATTGCTTCTTATGGTGTAATAAAAGATTTAGAACGCTTTGCAATATTACCAGCAGTTGGATTTGCTCAAGTTATAATATTTTTAGTAAGCAATAGAATTGGAGCCAAAGATTATGATGGCGCCAAAAATAACATCAAAAAAGTAATGGTGTTAACGGCTACTTCTCTTTTAATAACACTTTCAACTTTATGCATATATTCAAAAGAATTAATTCAAATATTTGATGACAGAAATAAATTTACAGACTTTGCATCTCCTGCTCTTGTATTTATAAGCATATTAGTTGTATGTGACTTTGTACAATTAGTACTTGCCGGAGCACTACGAGGTGCTGGCGATGTAAAAACTGTTATGAAAGTACGATTGTTTTCAACTCTGTTATTTTTTGTACCTACAGTATACTTAATCTCATGGTTACCTATAGAAAATAGCGTTGTAAAATTTTCACTAATGTACGGCTCTTTTTATATTAACACAGGAATCATGGGTATATTCTTTTTAAAACGTATTAAAGGTGCCCGCTGGCAAAATAAAGATATTTAAAAGGAGAATTTGTGATAAAACTAGATAAAAAAGAATTACAAAGACTAGCTGATTTATCTGCATTAAAATTAAATGATAATGAACTTGAAGAGTTATTAAATCAAATAACAAAAGTTTTAGATTATACGCAAGAACTTAATCAAGTAAAATTCGCTACAGATACTATTAAAGATACCAAAAATATAAATATTTTTAGACAAGATAAAGCTGTACCTTATAATTCTTGTGCTATACTAAAACAAGCACCAGAAGAAAAAAATTATTTTTTTGTAGTACCACAAATATTAAAATAAGCCGGGATCTTAATTATGAAACCGTTTTTAACTATAAAAGACTTAAAAGACAAATTAAATAAAAAAGAAGTTACACAAAAAGAAGTTATAACTTTTTATTTAAATAGATTAAAAAAATATAAAGAAAAATTAAATGCCACTATAGATATATTTGATCAAGATAATAATAATAATAATAATAATAATAATTTACTTGCTGGAGTCCCAGGTATTTTAAAAAATAATATATCTATAAAAAATAAAAAAATCACATGTGGCTCAAATATACTCAAAAATTATATTGCACCTTATGATGCAACTGTAACAGAAAAATTAGAAAATAATGGCGCTGTAATTCTTGGCACAGGCAACATGGATGAATTTGCCATGGGCACATCTGGAGAATTTTCTGCTTTTGGCCCTGTAAAAAATCCATGGGATTTAACACGATCACCAGGAGGCTCAAGCTCAGGACCAGCAGCTGCTGTAGCCGCAGGCCTTGTACCATGGGCATTAGGTTCCGAAACAGGTGGCTCTGTCCGCCAGCCAGCATCATTTTCTGGCCTTGTTGGTTTATATCCAACATATGGAACATTCTCACGATATGGTGTTGTTGCATTTGGCTCATCAAACGATCAAGTAGGACCATTAACAAAAACTGTTTACGATAACGCTTTAATTTCTACTATTTTAATGGGACAAGATCCCAAAGATTCAACAACTTTAAATAGACCAACACAAGATTTTACCAAAAATTTAACTGGTAAATTACCCACTAATTTAAAAATTGGCGTAATAAAAGATGGCATAGAATCTGAAAATATAATTCCAGAAGTTAAAGAGCATTTTAAAAATGCAATTAAACATTTAGAAAGTTTAGGAGCCAAAATACAATATATCGATATTCCAAGTTTAAAATATGGTATCTCTATATATTTTATAATAAGCAGAGCCGAAGCTGCATCAAATTTAGCACGCTTTGATGGCTCACTTTATGGCTCACGCGTAAATGCACAAGATTTAAAAGACATGTATATAAATACTCGCGATGCAGGCTTTGGGCAAGAAGTAAAACGTAGAATTTTAATGGGTAATTATGTATTATCTGCAAGTCATAGAGACACGTTTTATAATAAAGCAGATTATATAAGATCTTTATTAAGACAAGAACTTGAAAATACTTTTAAATCTGTAGATCTTTTAATAAGCCCTACAACAACTACATTACCATTTAAAATAGGCCAAGAAAGTAAAGATCCATTATTAATGTACATGGCCGATTATTTTACTGTGCCAACCAACATGACAGGCAACCCTGCACTTTCGCTTACTTGTGGGTATTCTAAAGATAACTTACCAATAGGCTTTCAATTTATTGGCCCAAGATTATCTGAAGATTTAATTTATCAAGTTGCATATGCTTTTGAACAAAGCACAGATTATCACACCAAAAATCCGGCAGGTTATGAATAAAAAATTTTGGCACGAAAAAATTTTATTTAATAATTTAAAAGTTCCCAGATTTATGTCTGCGCCAATAGATGGCTATTTAGACTCTCCGGCAAGGCAACTAATGCGCATGTTTTCCAAAGAAGAATTATTATTTGGACAAATGCGACATGCAGCCACAGTAAGTAATTGCTTAGATCTAGACGAATTTAAAATACAAAAAATAGAACACCCTTTTTGTTTTCAAGTCTCTGCCAATAGTACTAATTTTATAGAAGAAGCAATAGAAAAAATTCTTGAACAAAATTTTGCTATGCTAAATTTAAATTCTGGCTGTCCAGCTAAAAATATAATTAATTCTGGCAGCGGTTGCGCTCTAATGGCAAAGCCAGAATTACTAGAACAAATAATTAAAATTATAATTAACAAAGTAAATAATAAAATTCCAGTTACTCTAAAAATTCGTGCCGGATTTAAAGAAAAAAATGCACTAGAATTATCTCAAATGGCTGAATATTTAGGCATATCTGGAATTATTATTCACCCAAGATTAAAAGATCAAGGCTTTATAGGCGATCTTGATTTTGAATTAGTAAAAAAAATAAAAGAAGCTGTAAAAATACCTGTTATATTTTCTGGTAATTTAATAGATGCTAACAGTGTCAAATATGCATACGAACACACTGGAGCAGACGGCTTTATGATAGGTAGAGCATTATTTGGTGCACCGTGGAAAATGCAAGAAATTTTATATGAACTTGATAATAAAAAATTTAATATTACAGAAAAAGAAAAAATAGAAATTGCAATACTTAATTTAGAGTTAAATTCTAAATACTATGGGCCTAAATATGGATTTAATGCATTAAAAAAGCACTTGGGTTTTTATATTAAGCATATGACACAAGCATCAAAAATTCGTATGCATTTAATGTTGGCAAAAGATGAGATAGAAATGAAAAATATTTTGGTAAATTTAAAAGAGAGTTTGTAACAAATAGCACGACGCATCCTGCGTCTGTCATCCCGTGCCTGACCGTCGTAGCCTTGGCGAAGACTGGTGCAACGACCCGGGATCTGTAACAATAAACAGAAAGAGTTTATGAAGCTTTTAGAAAAAATTATAAAAAAAATAAATTATTTAAATATTTTTTTATTATTAGTATCACTTATTTTAATTTATAGAATAACGTTTTATCAAAATTCTGGATTAGAAAATTTATTCGCAAATATCTCACACCCATTTTTAATTGTTGGCAACAAAGTCTCTAATACTATTAAAAATATTTTTTCGAAAAACAAAACACTCGAAAATATTTTAATCGAAAATAATTTACTACGCCAAGCTAACGAAATGCTTTTATACGAAAATACAGAACTCAAATCGAGTATTAATTATCAAGACAGAGGTCAAGAGATTTTAGATTTTAAAAAAAGATACTCTTTAAATAATTTTATTTATGCAGATATAATTTTTAAAAAAATATCTAACGCTGAACATTATTTTATAATAAACAAAGGAACATTACACGGCATAGCAAACAACATGATAGCAACTTATAAATACCAAGTAATTGGCCGAGTTACACAAACTTCGCGCTGGCACAGCAAAATTACTTTGATAACAGATAAAAAGAGTAAAATTAGCGCTTATGCCAACAAATCTGGTGCAACTGGCATTGTGCAAGGCAAAAATATAATTAATAAATTAGATTTTAATTTTGTATCACACTTAACACAAATAGATTTAGGGGATTTTATAATTTCTAGTGGCAAAGGCTTAATTTACCCAGAAGGTTATCTTTTAGGCTCTATAATAAATTTTGAAAAACAAGATTTATATTACAAAATAGAACTCGAACCATTAATCGATCTTGCACAATTACAAAGCTGTTTAATTACAAGTCAAGAAACTATAAATGCAAATTTAAATAATAACGAAATTAATAACACTAATACACAAGATAATAAACAAGATTTATCTATTTTAAATTTAGAAAAAGCCCAAGCAACAAAAACAACGCTAACAAAACCCGCAATTCAAGAACCAAATAAAAATATAAAAAATATAAAAGAAAATAATTTGCCAAAAATTAATATTAAACAAGAAACAAGCTTTAAGCCAAAACCTGAAATAAATATGCTAGAAAAAACTATAAAAAAACAAGACGAACCTGTACAACCAGAACAAACAACTGAAATCACTCCTGAAGAATCGCCAGAAGAAATAATAGAACCTGAGCTTACGCTAGAACAAGAGTTTGATACACCCGAAGAAATGCCTGAATATAAAATCGAAGAACAAGATGTTGCTCGAGAAAATTTATTGCAAGAGCAAGAAACTCAAGATATAACTTTAGACGCCATAGACCAAGTGCAATAATTTGGGCAAGTCTCCCTTTGCCTTTTGTCCAGACAAAATTAATTGCAAAGCATCTTGTGGCAACATCCACTGACCTTTAATAAAATCATTTTTATTAAAATCTGGATCTTGTTCATAATCTATTTCATAAACAGTCTGAAAAGCCGAAACGCCATGCTTGTGCGGCACAAATAAGCCTATTTTTTTATAAGATAACTTAGTGACATCTAAATTAATTTCTTCTTGCACTTCGCGAACAAATGCTTGATCATAAGTTTCACCACTGCTTACATGCCCACCTACACTCATATCTAAATGTAATGGAAACACCCTTTTTGTAGTAACACGCAATGGAATCCAAACTTCACCTTTAGAGTTTTTCAAAAAAGCATTTATTGCTCTAAAGTTAGAAAGCTTTTTTGCATAAACCTCTGCCCGCCACATCGTTGCAATTACGATATCATTTTCATCAACTAAATCTAATAATTCGTCCATAAAAACACCTTCAATATATTTTTTTTACCTAGCTATTTTAACAAATTTCTGGTAAAAATTATACATAATTAATGTCGCGCCCGTAGCTTCCTCCTTCGCCCTTCGTGGCTTCGGCGGACAGGCAATCGGCTGCGTAAAAAGTTTATATGAAATACAATGTTAATGTCGCGCCCGTAGCTCAACTGGATAGAGTCGCGGACTTCGAATCCGAAGGTTGCAGGTTCAAATCCTGCCGGGCGCACCAGCCGTCGCGGCTACGCAGCTATGGCTGGCATGCCAGTACCGGAGTTTTTATATTCCGCGCCTATAGCTCAGGTGGATAGAGCGAGCGTTTCCTAAATGCTAGGCCGCAGGTTCGAGTCCTGCTAGGCGCACCATCCTACGCCCTACGTGGCTACGGATGGCAGGCCATTACCGGAATAAAAAAATCATCCCGGCCTCCGAGCCGGGATCTAGACATAAAAAAAATTAGCTACTAGCTAGCCAGTATTTTTAATTATTAATTTATTTATTTTTCCTTAACATAGGAAGTCCTGTTCGCTTATTTTCCATAACCTCATATCCTGCAGGAAGAGCCGCAAGAGCATTACTTCCCGCCTCGCCAGCAAAATAGTAAATTTTTTGTTTACGATCACCCTTAAGGTTAACTTCCTTTGAATGTAGAAAATATGTTTTTCCACTTTTTTTGGATTTTACACTAAATGCCATACTTATATCTCCTCTAAATAATGTGATATTGTTATCATAATTATAGATGATGCTAATACATTAAAATGTAAAAAGTCTCATTTTTTATTTATTTAGCTTCGTAATGCTAGTTGTAAAGACTTCCCTATAATCTACCCTACTCTTGTAACTTAAGGTGGCAAGCCAGAATAATATTAATTTATTGCAAGTTAAATTAAGTTTGCTATTATCTTTTACGTTTCAATAAAATTTTTGTAAATAATAAACTATAAAAAATCGAAAAAAGTTAATATGTTTAAAAAAATACTTTCTTTAATAATATTAGTAGCAACACTTAATACAACAATTTCTGCAATGGATAGCAAACTTCCTTCTGATTTTACAACAGATGACGTTATAGTTTCAATGCCAAATTCAAAAACATTAACTACGTTATTTTCACAATACAAAAATCTTAAAACACTTATAACTAAAACTTATATTATCGACAGGTTAAGCGATAAAGATTTATCTCTTGATGACATAGATAGAGCAATTAACTCGTCAATAACCAACTTAGAATTAAAGAAAAACAAACAAACACAAGACACTATCGATGCAATAAAACTTAACATTAATAAAGTAATTGTTAAAATAATAAAAATGGATTTAATAAGAAACAGACCAATTTCACGTTAACAGATTAAATAAAAGGAAGAAAGAATAATTATGAAAAATAAAAATTTAATTAATTTGTTTGCATTAACATTTTGTTTTAATCTAAATGCAACGCCAGAAATGCTTGTTCAAGTTCCAACAAAAGAAGAAGCATTTGAAATAACTGCATATTACATCAAATCTTTACCTTGGTTTATTAATAATGGTTATAAAGATTATATAACTCTGCCAGAACATGAAGAATTTAAAAAAATATATCAAGATGTGGAGAAAATACCAAATTATAATTTTGAAAATTTAAGAAATATTTTTTATACAGAAATTTATAATCCAAAAGATTATAAAAAAGGCTCTCAAGTTGTACAAAATGCAGTCAATACGATAGATACAAAATTGTTTGAAAAGCTTAAAATTTTAAATAAAAATTGGGGCTTTGATATTAAACCTAAATATTTTATTGAACTTACTCTTTATGGCACAGGAGGAGCCTACTGGGAACCTGCAAGTAAAATAATAATTAAAACAGGTAAAAATGGCATAACCTCATACTATATTCCACAAAGCATAATTCGCCATATTATTCATATTGGAATAGAAAACAATATTGTTAAAAAATATAATTTAACTCAAAAGGAAAAAGAAAGAGTTGTTGCGTTAATTTGTTCAATATATTTAAAGGATATTTTGACATATATAAAAGATCCAGACCATCTTGTTGATTATAATATAGATCCATTTATAAACGAAAAAGTTATAACAGAGAATTTGCCTAAAGCAATCGAAGATTATATTACAAAATATCCACGATAAATATTAAAAGCCATAATCTTTTATTTGATTATGGCTTTTTTTTTATTCTCTATTACTTAAAATCTTTAAAATCTCTAACGGCTTATCAACCAAATAATCAGGTTTTTCTTTTTCCAAAAGCTCCTTTGAATTATACCCCCAAGTAACCGCTGCCATTTTTACACCAGCTTTTCTACAGGCCTGAATATCTCGAACTTCATCGCCAATATATAAAACTTGATCTTGATTTAAATTATTTTTCTTTAAAAAGCTAGTTATAACCCCACTTTTTCCATAAATAATTTTTTTAATTGTTGAATGATCATTAGACGAAAAGATAAAACTGATATTTTTAATATTTGATTTTTCTAAAACAGTTTCGACTACTTCTTGATTATTAGAAGTAATAATACCTATTTTATAATTTTTCGAAAGCTCTGTTATCAGATCATTAATAGCCACAAAAACTTTTATACTCTCTTTTTGTTCGCTAATCATTTTTTTAAGCTTTTCACCATAACTAGGCAATTGATAAAAATGCAATTTAAGATCATTTTTTATAACATCTTCAAGCGTCTTATTTCTAAAATATTCAATATTATTTGATGGTGCATAATTATACTCTTTAGCAAAAGTATTTATGCATTTTATACACAATGGCAATGTGTCAGCTATAGTCCCATCAAAATCAAAAATAATTGTACTAATATTTTTTCCCTTCTCTTCAACTTTAATATTACTACAAACAGAAACAACTAAAAAATTTAGTAATAATGCAATACAAAATAAGAATTTATTTAATATTAATTTATTCATATTAATTAATTCTATTTATGCGTATTTTATCAGCTCTTTTTGAATCTTTTCAAACTTACTCTTATCATTCAAATCATACGTACTAAGTATTATTTTGCACTTATCCAAAGATTTATTAATTAATTCTTGAGGAAGTTTTCCCGCTTTATTTTTCATTTTTGCTATATCTAACAATATTTCTGAATATCTAGATATTGTATATGAATCACTATAGTTAAAAGCATTATCAAAAATTTTAAGTACTCTATTAAAACTATCTAAATTTGCCATCAAGTTTTTGCCATTATATTTAATCAGCTCATCAAATAATTCTAATGTCCTTCTTATAACAAAAGAATTCTCAATAAAAATACCCTTTTCAACTAGATTAAATGCTTGATCAAAGGCTTTACCTTTTTTAAATAATGCAACAAATAAATCTAATGCTCTATTTCTATAGTGAAATCCATTGCGTTTAAAAATGGTAAATTCTGCAGCAGCAACTGCATCATCTAATCCAACACCAATTTTTACTAATACTTCAAATAAATGCAATGCACTACCCCTAATAGACCCAAAAATTATGTCATAAAAAGCACCAATTTTAGCTGCCGCTAAAGCTTTTTCTAATAAAATTTTATTTTTTTTATTTTCATCAGATCTTAATAAATATCTATAAATATCTATAGACTTTTCTTTGATATATACATCATTAGTCAACATACCATTTTCTGCAACTAGCATAATGTTGTTTAAATCATATTTACCAGATTCTATAACATTAAACACTGTCTCTATAGAAAACACAGGCAATGGATTATTGTTAGCTTGTTCAACAATAACGTCATTGGCTAAAATGATATTAAAAGACAAAGATAATATTATTAATAAATACTTTTTCATTTTTTTACTCTTATATTTAATATATTTTGACTAAATTTATAGGTTTTTAACCTAGCATTTTTATTGTTATTTGCAAGCCCAGCTCAATCGCCAAGCAAAAAACACAAACCATTTGATACAAAAGCGAATAGGATTTTTTATCTTACAAATAATTAATTTTTAAGTAGAATACTATAAGTTAAGTAATTTATTATTTTATTAATTTTAGAAAGAATTATCATGAAGAAAATAAATTTAATTTATACATTATCATTAATATCACTATTAGCTATAAATTTAAATGCTGAAATAATTACACCTACACAAGTTAATAATGACGAATTAAATGCACAAGAAATTATCATAGCTATCAAAAATTTAGCACAAAAAATTTCACCAGAAATGGCAGTAAAAGAATATTTTGAATATATTAAAACAACATACGAAAAAACAAAGGCATCGCCTTTATTTGATAAAACACAAGAAGCTAAAGATTTCAACACGTTTACAAAAGAATTTAATTCTATTTTATTAATTTCAGCTACAAAAGAAACCTTGTTAGATCAAGCCATCTACTTTTACATTCTTCCAAATGAATTAGTTCGTGATTTAACTATATTAGTTAACACTGAAATGAATCAACTTATGCAAAATATAAATAATTTTATTTTAGAAAAAACAGAAAACATAGAATCTAAATCTTCAAGCGAAAAAGCCGTTATAGATTTAGAAATTCAAAATACCATGAGGGACATGTTTAAAGCTCATTTTGATATATCTTTAGATGAAATAAAAAAAGTTTTCAATAAATATTATAATTTTTAATTTATGAATAATAATAAATTAAAAATATTTTTATTACTAAGCACACTTTTAATAAACTTTAAATACACAGGAGCAAACAGTATGATAATTGCGCACAGAGGCTGTTCCGGGTATAAAACAGAAAATTCAAAAAACGCTTTTAAGCATGCAATAGATATAAATGTCGAAGCTGTAGAGTTTGACATTCACAAATGCAAATCTGGAAATTTAATTGTAATGCACGATGCAGACGTATCTAGAACTACAAATGGCACAGGCAAAATTCAAGATAAAACATTAGAAGAATTAAAAAATATAAAATTAAAAGATGACAGTGATATTTTAACACTAGAAGATGTTCTTGATATTTTAGATGCCAAAACAAAAATTATAATTGATATAAAAGAAGAAGGCGTTGCTCAAGATATAGCAAACATTATAAATTTTTATGTAAAAAATAAAAATTGGAACACTGAGCAATTTTATGCCACAGGCTTTTTGCATTACGAATTAAAGCATTTAAAAGAACTTTGTAATTTTATAAAATTAATTCCAAGTGCAATTTATACACCATACAAATGTGTAGAATCATTAAAAGCAATGGGGGCTTATGGCATTTGCCTAATTAACATAGAAAATTGTTTTTCTTATTCTTTGGCAAAAGAGATAAAAGAAAATGGCTTACAACTTTGGGTGTGGAGCCCCGATGAAAGTGAGCTGGCTATCAAAAAGCTTATTGATGCTAATGTTGATGCTATTATGGTTGATTACCCTGATGAAATTAAAAAAATTTATACAACCGTTGCTATACAAGATAAAATAAAAAAAGAGACATATGCTAAATCATTAAATTTAGATCCAAATAAATGTTATAAAATTTTAGAATACAAATATTATAATCCAGATAATAAACAAAACCCTGTAACAATTTTGCCTATAGATATAGAATCTGGCTTTATTCACATGTCATTTGGCAGTCAAGTAGAAAATACATTAAACAAATTTTTTAAAGAAATAGATAAAGTTATAATTTTAGAAATAGATCCTAATTTATTAAAACAAAATGGATCACAAGTTATTGTTGAGCAAAATAATAATATTGGCAATTATTACCCACATATTTATGGTAAACAAGAGATTTTATCAAATGCTATAACTAATATTATTTATGCAATAAAAGATATTAATGGTACGTGGGTTCACAAAATTTTTGTTAGCAAAACTAATTAATTTTTAAAAGCAGATACAACTTCTTGAGCCTCTGTAATTAATTTGTCTATTTTTTTATCACTTAATTTAAGTATTTTTAAAACATTTTTATCTTCAATAATTTGTTTACACAAAATAATATTGTTATTTATTAAATCTTTTTTTTGTTTACTAGATAAAGAGACAAGAGTTGTGACAGGATGCAAGCCTAATTTATCAATAAAATACGACAAACTTTTATTGTGAGGATAGTTCCAATCCATAATATTCATTCCAACACAATTTGCATATTGTATTGCATCTGAAGTAAACCTTGTATTTGTTACAGCCCAAGCTTTATAAAATTCTTTATGGCCATCGGCGTTTATATCTAAAAATCTAGCTTGAATATAAAGAGTTATTTTAACATCAGATTTAATGCCTTGAGCATTATGAAATTTACTTTCTACTATATAAAAATTGTTATCTTTTTTTAAAACAACATCAACTTCGTGCGTAACACATTTGCCCAAAAGTTTTCTGCCTATAACTGTTTGATAACCCAAACTTTCAAAAAATTTTGATAAAAATAACTCAAACGGAAAACCTGATGGCCCGAGTTGAAAAATAGCATTTTTAATATTATATCGTGAAGCTAAAGATGCTTTTATACGAGATAAATAATTAAACGCATATTTATAAATATCATGCGTTGTAACTAAATCTTTATTTTCTTCAACATCTTTTATTAATTTGTCTATATCTTGCTCACTGGCTCCGACACGCAATAAAGATCTTCTAAATTTTTTAGAATCAAATTCTTCTTGTTCTCCAGATGCTTTTATAACTAAACGCATATCTCTCCCCTTTTTTTTAAAAAATTTCCCCATATTTTTTTGTTTTTATTTTTTTCTAAATAATTAAATATATTTTTTATATTATATTTATCTGGGGTTAATTTATTATCCAAAACTTCTTGCCATAAAATTGGCGTTGCTACAGGCGCACCTTCTATAGGCCTGACTGCGTATGGCGCAATACTTGTTTGAGCATATGCATTTCGCAATGTGTCTATAAAAACTTTTTTGCCCCTTTTTGCTTTGCGCATTTCTAGCGTAAATAAATTTTTATTTTTATTAACTAAATCTCGCGCAATATCTTGAGCAAAATTACGCACGTAATCAAAATCATATTTTCGTTTTATAGGAACTATTACATGAATACCACGAGAGCCTGTAAGCATTGCATACGAAATTAATCCCATACTATCTAGTTTATCTTTTAATAAAATAGCCCCCTCACGCACATGATTAAAATTCTTACCCGATGGGTCTAAGTCAAAAACAATTTTATCTGGGTAATTAATTTTGTCTGTTCTACTTAACCAAATATGTGGTGATATACAAGCTTGATTAGCAAGATAAACAAGTGTTGCAATATTATTAATAATTACTTGATTTACAAAACCATCTTCTTTTTTTATTTTTTTGGTTTTAATCCATTTGGGAAAATATTCTCCTGCTTCTTTTTGATAAAAGCCTTCTTTACTTATTCCCAAAGGGTATCTTAACATGCTTATTGGGCGATCTTTTAAATATGGCAACATAAATTTGCCAATATTTTTGTAATAATTAATTAAATCACCTTTAGTAATTTTAGATTCTGGAAATAATATTTTATCTTCGTTGGTAATTTCAATTACATGGGTTCCTATTTTTATTTTTCCCATAAATTATCCTAATTATTTAATTTATTTGGCTACTTTTTCAAAAATATGGTTATTTTTAAAGGTTGTTTTATGAAAATATGGTCAAAATTCAAGGATGTTGCAATATTTTTGATTAAAATACTCAATAAAGCCTTTTGACTTGTTAATTTGATGATATAAACTTTAACTTTATTAAACAAGCTTAAAATTTAAGGATTATTTATGAACATAAAATTTAATATTTTAAAAAAATTATTATTTGTTTCACTTTTATTTATTACACCTAGCAATGCGACTACTAAAAACATCTATCTTGCAAAAAGCCAACCAAGATTAATGACTAATCTTGGTGATGCGATGTTATTTACAATAATCACTCAAGTAATAAATGAATATTTAGTAAATAATCCAGAAAAGTTATCTTTATGGTCTAGTGCCAAAATAGGTGTAGCAAGCTGGCTAACAGGTGAGCTTTTAGAAACTATATATAAAACTATTTATAAAAAATATAGTAACCAAAATTTACGTGATCTTTTAGGAAATAGTAAATTTTTGGGCTTAACTATAGATCATCAAAGATTATTACGCAGAGCTATTTCAACAATAATTGCTTATATTGTTGTTAAAAATTTAGATAATAAATATTTGAAAAAAGCTTTTGTTGCCTAACAAACAAATTTTTTAATTTAATTTTCTTCAAAAAACTTTTTATAAATTTTTTGTCCAGTTTCATTAATTTTATCTACAACATCTAACTCTGGAAATTTAATAAATTTATAATTTTCAACAACCATTTCGCCATCTATAATTACAGTATGGGGCTTAATATCTGGTGCATTATAAAAAATAGAAGAATCAAAATTACCATAAACTTGTGGTACAAAAACATTATTATTTAAATCCCACATAAGCAAATCTGCCTGTTCACCCTCTTTTATAACTCCTGCTTGATTTCTGCCAAGCATTTTATAGGCATTTGTAGTCAGCCATTGCCAAAGCATATCTGTTGTAACCCTTTGAGCATCTTTATTTTTTGCTGCATGTAAAAGCGATGCGAAATAAGCTTCATTTAAAATATTGTTAGTATTATTATTACTACAAGCATCTGTGCCCAAAGTAATATTAACTCCAGCGTTTAGCATTTCTTTTATTGGTGCAATACCTGTAGCTGTTTTTGCGTTACTTACAGGACAATGAATAATGGAAACTCCTGTTTTTGCTAAAATTTTAATTTCCTCTTCATCAAGAGCTACTGTATGAATAAGATTCCAGGAAGAATTTAAAACACCTAAACTTTCCAATAAACGTATTGGCGTTAAGCCCCGAGTCTTTTTACATAAAATAGAATCTTGTTCACATTCACTAACATGCAAGTTAACTTTTGTATTATATTTTTTGGCTAAATTATTAAGCAACATAAACATTTCATTAGAAGCACTTCTGATAGAAGCAGTGCCAATATGAATATCAAGTTTATCTGTTTTTTGAGTTATAAATTCAGCAAACTTTTTTTCTATAGACCCAAAATCAACAACTTTTGGAGCTGTATCTTGCGTTTCCCATTGATCATTAAAAAAACAAGAAATTGCACCTTTAACGCCTATTTTATTATAAGCATCAATTACAGGTGTAGGATTAGATGCTACAGAATAAATTGTTGTTGCACCGCTTTTTATTGCATCTATTAAAACAAATAGAGCTTGCATATATCTGTCTTCGTATGTCTTATCAAAATTTATATGCATTTTACTTAAAAGTGTGTGTGTATCTAATCCATCAAGTAACCGTCTATCAAGAAGTTGATTTGGATGTAAATGTGAATTTACAAACCCAGGAGTTACAAAAAAATTATTACCTGATTTTGATGCAGAAAAATCTTTTACTTGCTTATCTATAATATCTATTTTATTGATTATACCGTTAACTATATTTATATTAACACGACAATAACCATAATCAGGATGTTTGATAATCACGTTTTTCATAACATGCTCCGCAAAAGATATATTCAAATAAAAGAAATTTAAAACTAATACAAAAAATAATCTTAATAAATTTCGCATATAAAGCCTTTTCCTGCAAACTTTTTTTTAATAAATATTAAAGTAATATAAAATTTTTATTTAAAAATTAAACTATTTAATTTTATAATTTTTTATTAAAATTAATAAAATTATAAATTATTTTATATAAATAAAATTAGGAAACTTTTATGAAAAAAATATATTTAATACTTATATCTTATTTTTTAATACTAGCACCACTAAATGCAGGCGGTTCAGGCTTTGTTATTACCCATGATGTTTTTGGCATAATAGGCTATTACTTTAGTTTTAAAGAAACTACAGATTATAATTGGGAAAAAGAAACAGATAAAATGTTATCTGATGATAAATTTTTAACAAATGTTACACTACGAGATCTAGAACGCTATTATCCTATAAATAAAGGCTTAATTAATCTTGATGGCGAAAGAAGATGTAGCTACAACAAAGGTCATGTAATGATAGTTAGATACAACGCAGGTAAAAACAAATATAAATTTGCTATCTCATACAGAGAAGATAAAATTTCTGCTCTTAGAAGAGCCCTAGAAAAATTAGAAATCTCTGAATGTGACGATTTTGAAATTGTTTTTGAAGATACTTTTGATGCAACAAAAGAAAAACAAACAATCAAGGGTTTGACTCGTGCTAAATATGAGATTGGGTCAGAAAAATACGGTATAAGAAATTTTAATTTATAAATATTGATAAATATTTATAAAAAATAGTACAAAATAATAGATAAATAAAAATTTATAATAAAAAAAATTTTATGGAGAATTATGAGTAACAATTTATCTATTAAAAATGGTATAGTAATACCAGAACATGAGCTTGAAATAACCACAAGTAAATCTAGTGGTGCTGGCGGGCAGCATGTAAACAAAACAGAATCACGCATTACAATAAGATGGAATGCTAAAAATACACAGGCTCTACCAGAAGACTTAAAAACTATACTTTTAAAAAACTTAGAAAATAAATTAACTCTAGAAGGCGATCTGGTTGTCAGCAATAGCGAGACCAGAAGCCAAGTACAAAATAAAGAAAATGCATTATTAAAATTAACTTTTGAAATTAAAAAAGCACTTTATGTTCCCAAAGTTCGTATGAAAACAAAAGTGCCTAAACGTGCTATTGAAAAAAGATTAAAATTTAAAAAGCTACATGGTGAAATTAAAAAAATGCGAAGCAAAAAGTTTGATTATTAATCAATACAAATTTTTACCCAAATACCATTTATCGCTTTAACAAATCTATAACGCTTGTTATTGCTATCTTTAAAAAGCATTTTTTGTATTTGCATATAAGAATTACTATTAATCTCTGTTATAATGTTTTCAGAGTTAAGCTCTTCTAATGCTTTATTTTTTATATCTATATAACTTATTGTTTTTTCACTATTAATTTCAATTTCACCAGACATTTGATCAAGTTTTTCTAAATCAAGAACATAACATCCTAATGGATATATAGTATTAATACAATTGATACCATTTTGTTTTGATATAATAATAACTGTATAAATTGCACCTTTATGCTCACTACAAGACAATTCTAAACAACCAAAATTTGCTGGATGTTTTATTATATATATGTTTTTAAAATCTTGATCTTGAGATGCTTCTTTGTTTAATACAGCACCAAAAACTTCTACTTCATCTAAACTATTTTTACTTTTTAGCAATAATAAATAAAGTGATTTAATATATTTATCTATATTTTTTGAATAACAAGATGGAAAAAGTGTAGACATTTTTGCATTACAAAACTCATTACTAGAAATACCTTTTCTCAAAGATTCTGTATCTTTTTTAGATAATATCCAATTAACAAGAGATACTCCATTTTTAGGGTTATTAAAAACTTCTTCAGCTTCTATAACTTCAACAACCGTAGGTCTTGAATAAATAGTTTCAGGAATTTTACTTACGGAATATGGCAAATTAATATCTATATGCCCACCTTGTGGCTCACAATTTATATCTCCAGTTTTATTTTCTAAAACAATTTTTTTTATATGTTTGTCGCAAACTAAAACATAATAATTTAAATCACTTAAATCCCAATTAAATTTTTTAGCTAAATTGCTAACCACCTTTAATAGGCCTCTATATTCTTGAAAACAAAAAGTTAAATGATATGAAGAAAGTTCTTCTTTCTCAGAAAGACCCAAAAGAATTTGATAATAAATAAATTTTGCAGTTTTTTCTTCAGCACTATAAATTTTAGATTCTAAAATTGACATCAAATATTCAATATTTTTTTCACATAAAATACGTTTTTCCCATTTATATTCTTTTGAAAAATATTTTTCATATTTTTTAATTAAAAACAAAAGATGTGAAACTATTATATCTAAGCCTTCGTAACTAGAAGTATCTTTTAAAAATAATCTAATAGCCTGATCATAACCACATTCAGAAATAATTTTTAAAATATATTCTTTTAATTGAAAATCTTTGCCTAAAAATTCCATAAAAAATATATATTGATTTCGAGAAAAATTTTTATCTTTTAATCCAGTATCACTATTAGCATAATGATTAATAATTTTGCATAAAAAGCTTACAAATATAAAACCCGCCAAATCTTTTTTAGGACCATCTTCTTTTAAAGCAAATAATACATGCGTAAATTTTACAATCCAATCTCTTTGTTTTCTTGATCTAGAATTTTTTGTACCAATATTAAAAAATTCACAAATCTTTACAGTAGCGGCTTCTTCTGTTTTTTGATCAAAAATATTTTCTTGTAAAAAGCTTATAATAGATTTTATATTTTCGTTTTTAAATATATCAGCTACTGAACAAAAAAATTTAATATTATCAATATTTTTTATAGCAGTAGCATTAATATTATTTTCACTCAATGCTTTAAATTCAAATAAAAAACTTGCCAATTTTGGCAACCGATTTCTATTTGCACTATCAATACCTGTTTGAGCAAATAATAAAAAGTAAGACATATTATCCAAAAGTTCCAATGGAGTTACATTAGAATTAATAATTTTTTGACATAGAATATCTATTTTTTCTGGTTTATAATCTAAATTAGGTGATTTAAATAGAGATAATTTTTTAAAATCATTATTTGAAGGTGATTTTGTTAATGATCTTGAAGTTTTAAACTTTTTGTTTAAATCACTATCAGAATTTGAACGTTTCATAGAAAAAGCTAAATTATTAAGCAAACTTAATAAAATCACAAAAAACGTCATTTTTCTAAATTTTAATAAAATTTTCATGAAAAACCCCCATATTTTTTAATTTTTAATTATATTTATAATATTAAATTTAATTCAATCTGAAAAATGGTGGGTACTAAAAATATGCTTTTTTTAGTAAAAATGCTTAATTTTTGTTATATTATTTTTTTAATATTTAAAATTAAGAAGCTAAAATGCCAAATAAAGAACTAAAAACATATCAAAAATTATCGACTATTTTTTATGATCTTGAGCTAGAAAACCAAGAAACCAGCAAGCTTGCTTTAAAATTTTATCTTGATTATGCCTTAAATGCCAATGGACCAATTCTAGAACCCATGTGTGGCACAGGTAGGTTTTTAATACCAATCCTACAAGCTAATTTAGAAATAGAAGGCTTTGATGCATCTGAACACATGCTAAATGCTTTAATAGAAAAATATAAATATATTAGTGATAAAAAAGCACCTGTACAAAAACTATTTATTCAAGATTTTAAAAGCGAAAAAAAATATAATTTAATTTTTGTACCCTTTGGCTCGTGGGGCTTGATCACAGATATTGAACAATCAAAATTATGTTTAAAAAACATGTATAATCACTTAAATATAAATGGCAAACTTGTTTTAGAAATAGAAACTATAAACTCTGTACCCAGCACATGTGGCACAGAGTGCTTTGGCGCACATACTTTAAATGCCAGCTCTAAAATTACAATAAATACTATAACTTCTTATAATGCACAAACACAAATATTTAAATCTCTATGTAATTATAAACTTATTAAAAATAATATTGTTACAAAAACAGAAGAAGAGCTTTTTGAGCAATATTTATATAAAAATAACGAACTCGATGAATATTTAAAAGAATCAGGCTTTAATAACATACAAAAATTTATAGATTTTAAAAAAAGCCCTGCAAAAGATAATAATAGTGCTATTATTATTTATGAATGTACTAGATAATTATTAATTAAACTTTTTAGGTATTTAAAATGTTTGATTGCCACACCCACTCTACATACTCTCCGGATAGCATAGCAACTATGTTTGATGCGTGTAAAATAGCATTGCAAAATAATTTATCTGGTATTATTTTTACAGATCACTATGAACTAGATTTAAAAGGCGCAAATTATGTCTTTAATTTTGATGTTAAGAAGCGCTCTCAAGAAATTAATAATTTAAATTTAAATTTTAAAAATAACTTTAAAATCTTAGAGGGTCTCGAAGTTGGCTTTCAGCCACATATAAAACAAGAATTATCAAATATAATAAAATCTCATGATTTTGATTTTATAATTGCCTCTATACATTCTGTAGAAAAAGAATTTATATCAAATGGGCAATATTATCAAAACAGAACTAAACAAGAAGCTTTTAATAAATACTTAGAAGAAATTTATAAATCTGTTACGCAATTTAATGATTACGACGTAGTTGGACATATTGGCTATGTACGCCGTTATGGCAACTTACAAGATAGATCTATGCATTTTAAAGATTATCCAGAAATATTAAATGCAATATTAAAAGAAGTTATTAAAAATAATAAAGGCATAGAAATTAATTCTTCTGGCTATAGAGATATTTTACAAACGCCTGTGCCAAATTACGATATAATAACTAAATATAAAAAGCTTGGAGGCCAAATTATTACACTAGGATCAGATTCACATAAAGCTCAAACAATAGGTCACAGCTTTGATATTATTAAAGATAATTTAAAAAATTTGGGGTTTAAATATATAGCACACTACGAAAAGCGTGAGCCCAAATTTACTAAAATTTAATTATTTAAATATAAAAAAAAGCGCCTGTAAAAATTTACGGGCGCCTTTTTATTTTAACTTTTATATTACTTATCTAAATCTTGCAGGGAATTTACTTTCACTGTCTGATTCTATTAAAAGCTTTAATAAAGCCGCCGAAAGTTGTGCGTGTGAATAATTATTAGAAACAAAGCCATCTGCAATAGTTAAATATTCTGAATGATCTTTATTTTCAAGATTTTGTTTAACTTTAGTAAGAACCTTTATAGCCTTACGTTCTAGCTTATTTTCTTGATAATTATCTGCAACTATATAATCACTTTTGATTTCTTTTTTAGCACTAAAATCTTTTTGTATTTTTATCTCTTTTGGAGCTCTAACTTCTAATTTTTTATTAGAAATTTCTGAGGATTTATTATCAACAGACAATTCTGATTTTTCTATATCTAATCTTGTAAATTGCATAATTCTACGCAATTGCATAGATTCTTCGCGAGAAACTAAGTTTAAAGCAAATCCAGATTTACCGGCTCTACCTGTTCTACCAATTCTATGAACATAAGATTCTACATCTTTTGGTAATTCATAATTAAATATAACGTCAACATCGCTAATATCAAGACCACGTGCTGCAACGTCTGTAGCAACTAAAATATTTACTTTACCCTTACGGAATCTGGCCATAATAGAATCACGCTTGGCTTGTCTAATATCACCATGAATTCCTGCTGCCATAAAACCTGTAACTTCTAATGTTTTGGCAAGCTTATCTACCCAACGCTTTGTATTACAAAACACAATAGCAAGTTTCGGATTATATTTATTTATTAAATCCATTAAATAATCTATTTTATAAGGTCTTTCTACATTAAAATACAATTGTTTAATTAAACTTGTATCAACTTTTTCTGCTTTAATTTTTATAACAATTGGATCTTTTTGAAATCTTTTTGTTATAGATAAAATTTCTGGAGACATAGTTGCAGAAAATAATAAAGTTTGACGTTCTGCAGTCTTAACACTTTTTAAAATCTCTTCTATATCTTGCCTAAAACCCATATTAAGCATTTCGTCAGCTTCGTCTAAAACGACTGTTTTTACATTTTTAAAGTTTAATGATCGACGCTCTAAATGGTCCATAATTCTACCAGGTGTACCAATTATAATTTGTGGACCACGTCTTAAGCCATAAAACTGTCTTTCTATTGGCTGGCCACCATAAATAGGCAATGCAGAGATACCATTTTTAAATTTTAAAAATTTAGTAATTTCTGACGCAACCTGAATGGCAAGTTCACGTGTAGGACACATAATTAACGCTTGAACATCTCTAGAATTTGAATCAATTTTATCTATTAAAGGTAAACCAAATGCAGCAGTTTTACCTGTGCCTGTAGATGCTTGACCTACAATATCTCTACCATTAATAATTTCTGGAATTGCCGCTGCCTGAATTGGGGTTGTTGTTTCAAAACCCATTCCTGCAACTGCTTTTAATATATCACTAGATAAATTAAGATCTGTAAATTTTATACTCATAATTATTATTAATCTTTCGCTTTTATTAAATATAAACCATTAGTGTAAATAATCGCTTTTATAATCCGCATATCTTTTAATAAAGATTAACCAAAAGCAGATTATCACCTGATCCATACATATAAAAACGAGGACCAATAACCGATTATTTTATTCCCCCAACCCACCATCTATAAATTTGTTAAATAAACAGCAAAATTGCTCTTATTTTAAGGGATTTATAGCATATCAGAAAATTTTATGTTATGGAAACGAAATTATAAAAAAAACTCAAAAAACATCGTTTTTTACTGTTTTTTCATATAAAAGCTCATAAATATTTTTATTTTATCTAATAAACGCCATTAAAAGCTCTACTGCAATTAAAATTATAATAACAGTAGTTAAAATCTCTTCATGTATTACATCTAGTCTATCTTGATAAACAGAATAAATATCATGAACAATTTCTAGCTTTCTAGCTATCGAGGTCCTCCAGCCAGAAAGCCCCATCTTTTCGCGCAGCATAGAATAAACTCTTAAAAAATATGCTTCAGCTTCCATTTTAATACTATTTTCTAATCTTTCTGTAATAACAGAAATATCCACTCTTAATTGCGCAAGAACAGAGACCGGCAAACTAAAACGTTGCCCCATAAATGGAATATATGCTGTCCAAGGAATATCAAAGCTTTGCTGGGTATAAAAATAATTTAATTTTTCATCTAAAAGTCTATCAAAATACTGTAATTCAAGCTGTTGAATATTTGTAAATTCAAAAAACTCTAAACTATCAAAATATTCTGCATCATAAATAAATGCGCCTTCGCTATCTATAATTATCATATCAAGTCCAGAATATCCTGTAGTTGCAGACAATATTTCTTTTTCTTGATATTCAGATAAACGAAGAGTTTCTAATCTTAATAAAGATGCTATTTTGCCACCAAACATATTTTTAAATTCTTCGGGCGAAAGTTCACCTTTTACAGGGTCAACTTGAATAGCAAAATAAAAACTATCTAAATTTGAAAATCTTGGTCGCTTTAATGCAGAAGTAACTCTTTCAAATGTTTTTCTAGCTTCTGCTTCTGCTTTAAAATCATAATCTTTTTTTATATCTATTAATTTAGATTTTAGATCATCAAGAGTATCATTAAATGGAATTTTATAATAAAAAGAAACTACTCCAAATTGGTGTAATTTACTCGATATACATGTTGTATCATATTTTATAAAATCTTCACCAGATTTACTTTTAGATTCTAGAGAGTCAACATCAAAAAATAATGGTATATGATAATTTTTAAAATATGGAGAAGATGCAAAATCTTTTGTATTAACTAATCTTTTTTTTCTAATTTTTTCTAAATCTATTTCCTCTGCTATATCGAATGCATAGAAAAAATAAATATTTCCATTAAATTTTGTAGTTTGATTTATAAAAGTAACTTCATTCATAACTAACCTCACTTTAATATATCTTTAAATATATTTTCATAAAATTTTAATTTATCTTTTTTTGGGATATTAAAAAATTTTTGTATATAAAAACTTTTACACCCCGCCGCTTCACCTGCTTTAATATCAAGTATTTTATCCCCAAACATCAATGATTTTGTTAAATCGATATTAAAGCTACTAGCAGCTTGCAAAATTAAACCTGGCTTTGGCTTACGACAATCACAATTTTTTAAATATTTTTTATTTATAACTTTATCAGGCTCATTATAATGAGGGCATGTATAATATTTTGTAATAATAATATTTTGTTTTAATAATAAATTATTAATATATTCATGTTTTTTATTTATAAATTCTAGATCAAAATAACCTCTAGCAACACCAGACTGATTTGTAATGACAAATATTTTATAATTATTACTTTGTAAATATAAAATTAAATTTAAACTATCTTGAATTATTTCTACTTGTTTTATATCACTTAAATAACCAACATCTTTTATAATAGTTCCATCAAGATCAAAGAATGCAGCATTAAGTTTGTTCATGATTTACAACTTCTATATTATTGTTTTTAACAATTTCTAAATCAACATCATCTATTACACCTGTTTCTTTAAACTTTTTATATTTTCTTAAAAACTTTGCTGCCATTTGGCTTGCATAACCCGAAGAACCAACGTGTTCAACAAGAACAACCATGGCCAAAGGATCTTCGTTTTTATATCTAAAATATACTGTTAACCAGGCATGTTCTAGATATTTTCTATCTTTTTTTTCTATTGTCAAACTACTTGTTTGTGCTGTTCCAGTTTTTGCATAAATATCAAAATCTTTAATTCTTCCCAATCTTTCGGCCGAACCAATCAAAACAACGCCTTTTAATGCATCACGTAAAAAATTTATTGTACTTGGCGAGATATTTAATTTAGAAGTTTCTATTTCTTCTTCTTCCAAAATTCTTGGACGCACCAAAAAACCCGTAAATATTGCAGAAATTACTCTAACCATTTGCAATGGAGTTACAAGTGTATAACTTTGACCAATCGAAGCCGAAAGCGTTTCACCCTTCCACCAAGATTCGCCTTTTACAGCCTTTTTCCATTCATATGTTGGCACAAGCCCGGCACTTTCGCCAAGTAAAAAACCCGTTTTTCGACCTAAGCCAAATCTAAATGCATAATCAGCAAGATCATTTATTTTCATTTTTTGCGCAACTAAAAAACATGGAATATTACATGAATATGCTAGCGCAGTTTTTGCATCCATTTTGCCATGACCTGTATGTCTTATACAGTGATATTTTCTATCACAAAATGTTACATATCCATGACAATTAAATTGAGAATTAGAATCTATAAAACCATCTTCTATTCCCGCAGCATAAGTAACTATTTTAAATATCGATGCCGGAGGATATGTAGCAGTAGTTGCTCTATTTAAAAAAGCATCACATTCTATAAATTGTTTATTCCATTCATCTTGAGATATTGGCTTTAAAAATACATTTGGATCAAAATTAGGAAACGAAGCAATAGCTCTTATAGCTCCATCTTTTGGGCTCATTAAAATAAATGCCCCAACTTGCCCACCATTAAATATTGTTTCTGCTAATAATTGCAAATCTACATCTATTGTTAATTTTAAATCTTGACCTTGTTTTGGCTGGCAAACTTCAACTTGATTTATTTTTCTACCTTTAGAATTAGTAACATTTAAAATATATCCAGATTCGCCTTTTAATTTTTCTTGAAAAGCACTTTCTAATCCAGAAATTCCCTTAGTTGTATAATCTTGAAAATCTCTACTCAAATATCCCAAAATATGACTGGCCAAATTTTTATATATATAAAATCTTGAAAAATTTGTTTCGATAAATAAATTTCTAGATTCACTGCATTGCTCAAATATTAATGACAACTGATCAAATGTAATATCTTTTTTTATTAATATATTTTTATGTTGTCTATTATTATAAACAATTTTACCTAAAAAATTATTTTCTAAAAAATTTATATTTAATATTTCACTTACTTTTTCCAGAGTATTATCTTGTTGTTGTGATAATTTATACTCGCCTGTTCCATTCCAGTATAAATCATAAATAGGCATATTAGATGCTAGTAATTTATTATTACAATCAACAATATTGCCACGCAATGGCACTAATTTTTCTGTTCTTAAAAAATTACGTTCACCAAGTGTAGAGTATTTTGTATTCGATTTAACTTGTAAATATATAAGTCTTATTGTAAGGACAAAAATAAAAAAACAAAAAAATAAAAATATTTTAATTATTTTATTATTTCTTTCTTGTAATAATTGTTCTTTAATCGCAATCTCCAGTTTTTATTTTTTACTATTCATAAAATCAAAATTTTTCATTCTGTTCATAGGGTGCTTTTCGTCGCACATTTTTGCAAGTTCAGCATTTGTTACATGCGTATAAATTTCTGTTGTAGAAATATTTTCGTGGCCCAACAGCTCTTGTATAACACGCAAATCTACACCCTGTGTTAATAAATGAGTTGCAAAAGAATGCCTGATCTTATGAGGCGTTAATCTTTTTTCTATTTTTAAAAACTTTCTAAACATTTCAAATATTCTTTGCACAGAACGAGCTGTTATTTTTTGTCCTGTATAATTTAAAAATAAATAATCAGAATCAAGCCCTTTTAAAAGTTGCATTCTTTCTATTTCAAAATATTTTTGCATACTCATTTTAGCTTTATCTCCAAAAAGAACAATGCGTTCTTTACGCCCCTTTCCAAATACTTTTATTTGTTTATTTTCTAAATCTATATCTGTTAATTTTATATCAACAAGTTCCGAGCAACGCATTCCTGTTGCATAAAAAAGTTCAAATATAGTTCTATCTCTTAATGGATATTTAGTTGGCAAATCATCATCTTTTATTGAATCTAATAAATAAAAAATTTCATCTACCGAAAAAACTATGGGCAACTTTTTGTCTAATTTTGGCGATTTAAAATTAAAGCTTAATTTATGTCCCATAGATCGCAAAAATAAAATAAAAGATCTAAAACATGATAATTTACGTGCCAAAGTTGCTTTAGAAATTTTTTTATAAAATAAAGACAAAATATACTTTTTCATTAAGTCGTCTAGAGATAAAAAAATTTTTTTATCATTTTTTAAATACTTTTCCCAAAAATTAATAAACTGCCCCAAATCTGCCTGATAAGCACGTAAAGTATTTGTAGAAACATTTTTTTCTACTTCTAAAAAAGATAAAAAATCTTTTTCTTTATTTATAAATTCTGTAATATTCATAATAAGTTAAGTCCCCGTTTTATTATTTTTATTATAAGTTTTAATTTTAAAAAATATAACGCTATAAAAGATATTATGACAATAAAAAAAATTATAGAGAATTTAACTGTAGAAACTAAAAATTTTACACCAACACTTATAACACAAATTACAAAAAATTATGGGCAAGACCCTTTTTTAATTTTGATTTGTTGTCTTTTAAGTCTAAGATCCAAAGATATAGTCACCATACATGTTTGTAATAACTTATTAAAAATAGCAAAAACACCTCAAGATATTTTAAATATAAATTTACAAGAGCTTGAAAAAATTATATTTAAAATTGGCTTTTACAAAAACAAAGCTCAAGTTTTACATAAAGTTTCTAAAATATTGCTGGAAAAATATAATGGACATGTTCCAAACACAGAAAAAGAATTATTAAGTTTACCTGGTGTTGGACGCAAAACTGCAAATCTTGTTATGGGTTTAGCTTTTAATAACCCAGCTATTTGCGTTGATATTCACGTGCACAGAATTTCTAATAGACTTGGGCTTATAAAAACCAAAACTCCAGAACAAACAGAATTTGCTTTACAAAAAATTTTGCCACAAAAATACTGGATACTTTATAACGATTTAATTGTAAAACATGGACAAAATATTTGCACACCTGTTTCACCATGGTGTAGCAAGTGTGCAATTAATAAGTTTTGTAAAAAAATTGGTGTTAAAAAAAGTAGATAAACATTACAACTATACAATCGTAGCCCAGCGCATACGCAACTGGGCTACCGCAAAACCGCCTGCTGACGCAGGCTCATTAAATTAATTTCTCTTAACATTGTGATGTTGCTCTTGATTTAAAATATAATTCTTAATTCTTTTTATAGAATGTCTATCAACAGAAAATACACCATACCCCTCTTGCCATGCAAAATCTGCCATAAATTGTGTCTTAATAAGTCGCGATGAATTTGATTTTATTTTACACACAAGATCAGATATTGTATTTTGAGGCTCCATTTGAACTAAAATATGTATGTGATCATGAATTCCACCAATAGCAATTAAATGCCAACCCTTTGTTTTAACTATTTGGCCTATATAATGATATAAATCATCTTTAAATTCTGGCATAATAATTGGTTGTTTATTCTTAGTTTTCCAAATTACATGGTAATATAATTTTGAATAAACATGATTCTTTTTCATAAATAAATCCCGATAAATATAATTTTGCTTTTATTAACAAGGGTTTTATTTATATACAAAAAATTAAATATATCAAGATTATTTAAAATTGAGCCTGCGTCAGCAGGCGACTTTATGGTAGCCCAGTTGCGTATGCGCTGGGCTAAGCAAAAATAATTCTTGTAACTTTTTAAAACCGTTATATCTTAAATTTAAGAACCATATTTTCGTTTTTTATCAATAGAGAAGGAGAGATAGTATGAAAAAATTAATAATTTTATTAATAATTGTATTATTAACAAATAACATTTTTGCCAATAATACACAAAAATTTAATAAAAATAATGTGACTATAGATTTTAATAGCGATGGCAACCCAGAAATAACAATCGCCCCACAAAATACAGAAATTGACATAAACTCTGATGGTACACAAGATCTAAAAGTTTCAAATAAACTATTAAAAAAAATAATAATAACTCTTGCGTGTGCAATAACTGTTATATATGGCACAGATAGTGCGCTAAAAGCTTTGGGTGCAAAATCTGGTACAGAAAAATATAATTTTGGAGATTTAACAGATAATACAATAAAAAAATTACAAGCATTTGGCCCAAACACACTAACTTTTATAAAAGAAAATTCAAGCAAAATTTTAGAAGGGCTAAAAAATATATTTATATCGCAACAAAATTAGCCCAGCGCGAAAGCAAAAATTTTTCTTGTAACTTTTTAAATTAATTAATATCTTAAACCACAGTAGTAATTTTATTCACATTTTTTTAGGAGAAAGTATGAAAAAAGTAGCAATAGTATTGCTAGGTCTATTAATTTCTGGTCCTGTTTTTGCAATTGATACTGAACCAAAACTTGGTGATACAGAGGAAAATTTTACTTTATCTGGAAAAGATAAATTTAAAGATCTTGTAAAACAATTAATAGAAAAACAAAAGAATATATCTAATTTAACACTTGATAAAATAGATGATAACTCAACAGTTGTTACAATTACAACTGAAGATTCAACTCAAAAAATTATTATTCAAAATAGCAAACTTCAAAAATATTTTATAAACGCTTTAATTATGTATGGCATATTACTGGGAACAGATGCATTAGGCAATCTGGTAGCAAAATTAACATATAATGAAGATATAGAATTTGGTGTTTATGGAGAATATGTTTACGCACCAGGAGACTTAAACAGAATTACAATACATGCCATTATTCTTAGTTGGGAATGGCTAGATCAAAATGTTCCAGTATTTTTGACTTTACTCAAAGCATATATATCTCAAGGAATATCAAAAATTGATGCAATTATTTATCCTAATAAATACAATTAAATAACTGAAACATATTAAAGAGACTATTATAAAAAAAATAGCCCGGTTTAAATTCACCGGGCTATTTTTTTTTATTTTAACAGAATGACAAACTAAAATTTATTTAACTCTTGCGCTCTCTTAATTAGCTCATCAACAGTTAAATTAAATTCTTGTTTACCATCAAGATGTCTTAACGTTACAGTTTTATTCTCTTGCTCTTTTTTGCCAATAACAATCATCCATGGAATTTGTTCAACTTGAGCATTTCTAACTTGAGCCGAAAGTTGATCGCCAGATTTATCTTGCTCAACGCGAATATCAGCATCAAAAAGTTTATCAAAAATTAAACCTGCATAATCTTTTACATCATCTGTAATAGTTAGCACTCGAGCCTGAACCGGGGCAAGCCAAAATGGAAAACGACCTTTGTAATGTTCAACAAGAATACCCAAAAATCTTTCTATAGAACCATAAATAGCTCTATGAAGCATTACTGGAGTATCTTTAGTTTGATCAGCTTTTATATATTCAATATTAAAGTTTTTTGGCATAAAGAAATCTACTTGTATAGTTCCACACTGCCATTCTCGGCCCATCATGTCTTTTAAAACAACCTCTATCTTTGGACCATAAAAAGCGCCTTCGCCTTCTTTAATTTTATATTTTAAACCTTTATTTTCTAAGCCTGTTTTTAATGCTTGTGTTGCAGCATCCCAAGATGCAATATCGCCAATATATTTTTCTGGCCTTGTCGAAACTGCCATTAAAATTTCTTTAAAATCAAATTTGCTATAAACGTCTATAGCTAATTTAAGCATTTTTTCTACTTCAGAAACTACCTGATCTGGGGTACAAAATACATGTGCATCGTCTTGAGTAAAACTACGAACCCTAAATAGCCCATGTAAAACGCCAGAAAGTTCATATCTATAAACATGACCATATTCAGCAACTCTTAATGGAAACTCTCTGTACGATTTTGGCTTTTCTTTATAAACCAAAATACCAGCAGGACAATTCATTGGTTTTACACAATATGTAGTATCTTCAACAGTTGTAAAATACATATTGTTTTTATAATTTTCATAATGCCCAGAAGTATGCCAAAGTGATTCGTTTAATATCATGGGCGTTTTAATTTCTTGATAATCACGTTTTAACATAAAGCGCATAAAATCTATAAGTTTATTATAAACTTTTAAACCTTTATCTAAAAAAAATGCTGAGCCTGGAGCTTCTGGATGAAACGAAAATAACTCTAGTTGTTTACCCAATTTTCTGTGATCATATTTTTGTGCTTCTTCTATTTGAGTTAAATAATCATTTAAATCTTTTTCTGTTTCAAAAGCTATGCCATAAATTCTTTGCAATGCTGTATTATTTTTGTCTGCACGCCAATAAGAACCTGCAACACTTGTTAATTTAAAATATTTTATTTCACCAGTAGATTCTACGTGGCCGCCTTTACATAGATCGCAAAAATTACCTTGGCAATAAACACCTACTTTTTCATCAGTAATATTATTTATTAATTCTTCTTTAAATTCGTTATCTTTAAAAAGTATTAAAGCTTCTTTTTTAGAAACTAATTTGCCTTCTATTTTATAATTCTTTTTAGAAAGTTCGTGCATTTTAGCTTCGATAACAGGCAAATCTTCTTCGGTAAAGTTTCTTGTAGGTAAAAAATCATAAAAAAAGCCTGTTTCTGTTGTAGGGCCAATAGTCAATTTGGTGCCTGGAAATAATTCTAGAACGGCCTGCGCTGCCAAATGAGCTGCAGAGTGCCTGATATTATCTAGCTTTTCGTTTTTTTTCATAAATGCTCCCTACAAACATAATACACCTAATACGATTATCACTAACTATTGTTATATTATAATTAAAAATAAATTTTGAAAAGCGAGATAAATTTATAATAGTTTTATTTTATTGCTTTAAAAATATCACGCGTGATAATATATTTCAGCTTTTATATAATTTTATCTAAAAAATCTTATGTAAATAAAGGAGCATTATATGAACCCAGAACTATTACTCAATAAAAAAAATGATGAAAATGTAACACATAAAGAGTTTAGGGCAAAAAGAGTTTTTGTTCTGGATACAAATGTTTTATTACACGACAGTAAATCTATATTTCACTTTAAGGGAGTTGTTGTTGTAATACCATTTGTTGTTCTAGAAGAGCTTGATACCTTTAAAAAAGACCAAGGTGAAATAGGTCGCAATGCCAGACACATAATACGCTCTATCGATGAGCTAAGATCAAAAGGCTGTTTAAGTGATGGTGTTGAAATTACCAATGGCACCAAAACTATCTTAAAAATAGTAGAAACACCAAAACTTTCGGAAAACGAAGAACTAATTGGTGATTTAGCCGACAATTTAATTATAAAAACAGCACAAATTTTGGTTGAGCAAGGCTATGAAGTAACCTTTGTTACAAAAGATATAAATGCAAGAGTCAAAGCTGATGCACTAGGCATAGATGCCGAAGATTATGAAGTTGAATCTGTATCTACAGACGATTTTTATAAAGGCTGGATAAGAGCGCAAGTACCTGCAAATATATTGCGCCAAATGGGTTTAAGTTCTATACCAGAAGTATTAAGTCAAAATAATATACAAATAAATAATTTATCTGCTAACGAATTTGTAATTTTAAATAGCGAAAATAATCCCGAAAATTATCGCTTATTTAGATTTTTGGGTGGCAAAAACTTTAAAGAAGTCGAAAACATTACTATTGCTTCGCAATTTAGTGCCAAAAACATACAGCAATTAATGGCTCTAGATTTATTAATGGATGATGACATCAAAATAGTAAGTTTAGTTGGAGGAGCTGGTACTGGTAAAACATTTTTAACGCTTCTTGCTGGATTACAAAAAGTTATTAACGACAGAGTTTACAGAAAATTTTTAATTACAAGACCTGTAATAGCTCTTGGCGCAGACATTGGTTATTTGCCAGGTGAAGTGCAAGAAAAATTGCGCTATTGGATGCAACCAGTTTATGATAATTTAGAATATATTTACAGCCAGATAGATTCTACAGTTAGTCATGATGAAACAGAAAACCAGGGCAAGAAAAAAGATAAACATAAACAAAAGAAACATGCAAAATTGTTATCAGAATCTCCTGTAGATAGTTTGCAACAAAAAGGTGTTTTAAGTTTAGAAGCAATAACATACATGCGTGGTAGATCTATTCCAAATCAATTTGTTTTTATAGACGAAGTTCAAAACTTAAACCCTCATGAAGTTAAAACTATTGTAAGTAGAGCTGGCGAAGGCACTAAAATTATTATAGCTGGTGACCCATTCCAGATAGATTCACCATACTTAGATTTTAGCAGTAACGGACTTATAGTTTCGAGTGCTAAATTAAAAAACTATTCAATATTTGGAACTGTATTTCTAGAAAAGAGTGAACGTAGTGAACTTGCAAAATTAGCGGCACAAATTTTATAATAATTAATAAGGGGTACGTATTTAGTACCCCTTATATATATTTTTAATTATCATATTGCCAGCAATTATCCCAATCTTCAATTTCAACTTTTTCAAATTCTTTTTCTGTATCTTTTTGACAATAACCAGAAACAAAATATTCATCATCATTATCAATAGTAAAAATTAAGTACGATGGGTAATAATTATGATAATTATCTACGCTACCACTTATAATGGTATAAATATCACAGTTACTAAAAGATTCAGTCTCTGTATCAAAAAAATTATTATTTTTCACAAAACCAGGAGACTTTTTTTCTATAAATTTATTATATCCTTCGTATTCTAGATTCCCCTTTGGATAGCTATGTCCATGTCCATTAAATTTGCAATTAATTGCCAGATCATCTGCTTGCGATAAAATTTTTTGATATGGGTACATATAAGTTCCAGCCCCTCTCAAACTTTGCGATATTTTATCTATTCTCTTTGATCCAAAATTAATATCATTCCAAACTAATCCATAGGCAATTTCTTCATCAATTTTACAAAGAGTTTTGTCTGAATTTAAAAATAATTCAATAATAGATAAATTTCTATCCCAACCAGCATGATTAAACATAAAGTGCTGATTATCTTTATTTGTTATAAAATATGCCACAGGCGATAATTTAAAATAATTTGCAAATTTTTCTGCATAATAAGTAGCGTTTTCTAAAAACGACTTACTATTTAGTTCATCTAAAAAGGTAACTAACAATAAATTTTCTTGCATAAAATATTGATTATATTCATGATTACCCTGTAATATAACTATATTTTCAAGATTAATTAATCTTAATATCATTAAAGTTAAAATTATACTAAGTGAATCTGGCCCTCTATCTAAATAATCACCCAAACTAACTATTTTATATCCCTGTGCAAGTTTTAAATCTTGGCCCAATATTTTTTTAGCTATTAGATCTCTTATAACTTTTTCAAAAAGTTCACCCTTACCATGAAAGTCACCCAAAATAACAACCTTTTGCTCTCCCGCAAGTTTGCATTTTTTTACGTAATTTAAACTTACCAAACCCAAATCATTTATATCAAGATTAATTCCATTTTTAATCCAGCTATTCTTAATATTTAAAAGCCCAACCTCATTTTTTAAAGATAAATCCAAAACCGTATCTATTAAATTTATTAAATTAAATTCGCCTCTTTCTAAAAGATCTTTTAAATCTGAATAATTTTTAACACTTTGGCCAGCTATTTTGTTAAGTGTTGTTGGAGTTGGTATAAAACCTTGATTTTCTTCAACTTTTGGCGATTCTTTTTTAGATATTTTTTTTCTTTTTTCAGATATTAATTCCCATTTACTTTTTTTGTTTTTTTCTTTTTCTTTTATAGTTTTATCAATTAAACTCTCACTATCAAATTCATAAATATCAGGTCTATCATCTGGATAAAACTCATCAAAACTCATGCAAAATAAATAAAAATTATTACTCAAAAAAAATAATAAAATAAATAAAATTTTACGATTATAAAACATATTAATCCCCACCCCAACTTTATAGTTAATTTTTACTAATTATATTTTATCAAAAAAGATATAAATTAATCTATTTTTATATAAAATACTAAAATAAATTAATTTTTTAACTTACTACTAGGATTTTTATGAAAAATAAAATACTTATATTAACAATATTTATCACGTCAATAACAAACTTAAAGGGAATACAAAATAATACGATATATGAGCCTTATTCAATATTTGAGCAGCTTTCGGAACAAGAAGCTCGAGAACGTTCAAAATGGCTCAAAAAGCTTATAGATAACACGGCGTATACCCAAAATCAAAACCCAAGCTATAAACTAAATACAAACAGTATAGACCAAGCTATAAACGAAATTATTATATTAAAAAATCAAAATGCAAAACAAATAAAAGACAAAAGAAAACCCAAACGTATATATATTTATCCAGAAATTTTTGAAATATTAAATAAATATAATTTATGTTCTGGAGTAAATTTTACCAACAAATTTTGGAAATTACACCCTAGAGGCACAAAATTAACATGGAAGTGTCTAAATAAAGTTAATCCAGAAAAATTAATAATTTTAGATAAAAACAAAATTGAATTTAATGAAAGTTTAATATTAACAGCACTTAATACAATAAAAAAAAGTAAAAATTATCGTAAAGGCTTAAGCAAATTTATTTGCAATATAATTGAACATTGTCAAAAAACAATTACATCAAATACACTAAATATTGCAACTGGTTATCGATTAATTGAATTTAATTAAACTCAATAATAATTTTAAAGTTTCTTCTTGATTTAAACTAGAATTATCAACTACAATAGCCTGCTCAGGAATTATTAAAGGGGCTACTTTTCTTGTTTGATCTCTTAAGTCCCTAACTTCAAGTTCTTCTTTAACTTTTTCTAGAGTTAACTTATTATCTTTGCGATTTTTATCCTGAAAGATTCTTTTAGCTCTAACATAAAGAGTTGCTGTTAAATAAAATTTATAGTCAGCATTTGGGAATATAACAGACCCACAATCCCTTCCCTCGCAAACAATATCATATTTTTTTGCAACGTTACGTTGCAAATCAAGCAAAGCTTGTCTAATTTCTGGAAGTGCGCTTAAAAGTGAAGCTGCTTGCGATAGTGAGTTATTTAATAACTCGCCAGTAATATTTTTATTTTCATAAAAAACTTGGGGGTTTTTATCGACATACTTATATTCGATATTTTTTATAAAATTTAAATTATTTTTATTTATTAAATTTATATTTTTTAATTCAGGATCACTTTTTAGCCAGACAAAGCCAACAGCTCTATATAATAATCCTGTATTTAAATAATAAATATTTAATCTTTCAGCTAACTCTTTAGCCACACTACTTTTACCAGAACCAGCTGGCCCATCTATGGTAATAATCATAATATATCTCCAGACAAAGTTATATCTACACCCTGCAATTCAATATTAATTTTATCATTCCATTCATTTTTAGAAACATAAGCAACTAAATCAAAATATTTATCATAATAATTACTAAAAAAATAATATAAATCTGGTCTATTAAAAAATATTACCGGTTTTATTATACCGTCTGCAAAAATTGTGCATTTAATATGCTTTTCTTTAAGTATTTGAACTTGCCCCTGTAATGTAACATTTTTAATTAAAAAAACAGGCTGATCATTACTATTACCAAAAGGCTCCAGCATTTCTAATTCTGATAAAAGTGAATATTTCAAATCTGAAAAACCCAAATAACCATCTACTTTTATTTTGGGAACCAAGTCGCTTTTATCTACTTTTTGCAAAATAATTTCTTCAAGTTTTAATTTAAACTCTTTTAAATTATTTTTATGCAATTTTAAGCCTGCGGCAAAAGAATGCCCTCCAAATTGCAGCAACAAATCTTTACATTCTTCGAGTGCATCAAAAATATTAAATTCAGGTATCGACCTGCAAGAGCCCTTTAAAATTCCATCTTTATCTAAGTGAAACAATATTGTAGGCTTGCCATAATTTTGTGTTAATTTACCTGCAACAAGTCCTATAACACCGGCTGGCCAATCGCTACTTGCTGCAATTATAATATTTTCTTTATCTAAATTAATTCTTTTTTCAAAAATAGCCGTTTCGATATCAAGATAAATTGAACTATCTATCTTTTTACGTTCTTCGTTTATTTTTTTTAAAATATGCCCAATAGAATCTACTTTTGCTTTGTCAGAGCTTATCAAAAATTGTACTGCACTTCTTGGGTCATCTAACCTACCTAATGCATTTATTTGAGGCGCTAGCATAAAGCCAATATCACGCGAATCTATTCTAGATTTAGTTAAGCCTGAATTATTTATTAAACTATTTACAGCTAAACTTTTATTTTTATTAATTTTAGATAACCCATATTTTACCCAAAATCTATTTTCGCCTGTTAAAGGCGCCACATCAGCAACAGTGCCAAGCATTAAAAGTTCATAAATTTTATCTGGTAAATCTTTATTAAAATATTTATAAATTAAAGTAACTATTTTAAAAATGGTACCAACACCAGCCAAATCTTTATACGGGTAATTACAATCTGTTTGATTAGAATCTATAATTGCCAAAGCTTTTGGTATATCACCATGCGGCCTATGGTGATCTGTAATAATTAAATCTAACCCCAAATCATGTGCAAGTTGAGCTGGTTTTATGGCAGTTATGCCATTATCTACAGTTATTATTAATTTATATTTATTTTCGTGAGCTTTTTTTACAATTTTTTCTGATAAACCATAGCCATCTTTTTTTCTATTTGGTAAATAAAAATTAATATTTGCACCCAATGGCAAAAGAGCTATAAGCAACAACGAAGTAGAAGTAATTCCATCAACGTCATAATCACCAAAAATTAAAATTTTTTCTTTATCTTTTATAGCTTGAATTAATCTATCTAAAACTATACTAGAATCTTTATATAAATTCGCATCATGAGTATCAAGTTCTTTTGATGGAAATAAAAACGCGTTTATATCTTTTTTTAATATAATGCCCCTAGAACAAAGCACTGTTGCAACTGGAGCACTAAGATTATGCTCACTACTAATTTTAGTTATAATTTCTTGATTTAATTCTGGTATAAACCATTTGAATTTAGACCCATTTTTTTGAATATAATTTTGAAAAAAGCCGGAATTATTTTTTCCGGCTTTAATTTCCTGATTATTCACAAATAAATTATTCTATGTTTTTTAATGTTGGGAACAAAATAACATCTTTTATAGAAGTTGTATCTGTTAATAACATTGTTAATCTATCAAGCCCAACACCAACGCCAACAGCAGGAGAAAGCCCATATTCTAGTGCTTTTATATAATCTCCATCATAATGATGAGCTTCTTCATCGCCAGCACCTCTAGCTTCTACCTGAGATCTAAATCTATCAGCCTGATCAAAAGGATCATTTAATTCTGTAAATCCATTTGCAAGCTCCATGCCAGCAACAAAAAGTTCAAATCTTGCTGCAAAATTTGGCTTTTCTGGATCTCTTTTTGCTAATGGCGAAATTTCTATAGGGTAACCAATAATAAATGTTGGTTGTACAATTTTTTCTTCTACAAGTTCTTCAAATAGTGCCGAAACTTTTGCACCATAACCAGCAGTTTTTACAACTTCTAAGTTATAACTTTTTAAAGTTTTATCTATATTTTCTTCGCTAATTTCATTTTCTTTTAATCCAGCTATTTCAACAAGCGAATCTCTCATAGTAAGTTTTCTAAATGGTGCTGTAAAATCTATTTCTTTATCACCAAATTTAATATAGTTACTACCTACAACTTTATTTGCGGCAGAGCTAAACATTTCTTCTGTAAGCGCAATACCATCTTTGTAGTCACCATGAGCCATATAAAATTCTAACATAGTAAATTCAGGATTATGCCTTGTAGACACACCTTCGTTTCTAAAATTTCTATTAATTTCAAAAACTCTTTCTATACCACCAACTACAAGTCTTTTTAAATATAATTCTGGAGCTATACGCAAATATAAATCCATATTATAAGCATTGTGATGTGTAATAAACGGCCTTGCGTTTGCACCACCTGGAATTGGGTGTAGCATTGGAGTTTCTACTTCTAAAAACTCTTTTTCTAATAAAAAATTTCTAATTGTTTGAATAATTTTAGAACGTTTTATAAATTTAGCCTTAGTTTCTGGATTGCTCATTAAATCTAAATATCTTTGTCTATATCTTTGTTCAACATCTACAAGTCCATGAAATTTTTCTGGCAATGCATGTAAACATTTACTTAAAAGTGAAACTTGAGAAACTTTTAATGTAATTTCACCTAATTTTGTTTTAAATGCTTTACCTTTAGCCCAAACAATATCACCTGCATCTATATTTTGCATAAAAAAGTTAAACTGTTCTTCGCCAATATCATCTTTTTTAATATAAATCTGTAAATCACCTGATCTATCACGCAAATTTGCAAAAACAGATTTACCATGATCTCTAATTGTTATTAATCTACCCGCAATAATATAATCATTTTCTTGGGATATTTCGTGTTCAAAATCATAAATAACTTTTGCACAGGTATGTTCAACTTTTTTATATGCTGGCCATGGGCTAATGCCTTTAGATTCAAGTTCTTTAACTTTGTTTAATCTAACCAAATCTTCATTAACAATTTTATTTTCTTGTTGGTCAACCACAACATTTGTTTTTAATTTTTCTGACATAAAAATCCCTGCAATAATTAAATTTACTTGTCTAAAAGATAAACAACTTCATCTTTTTCGCCCATCTGCAAATCTAGTCGAGCCGTTTTTTCTACTTCAAATGAATTTTGTTTAAACTTATTAATATCATTTTCTATTTTACTAATTTTATTTTCTAGCTCTTTTACAGACTTTTTTTCTGTATCTATTTCTTTTTTTAAGTTTAAGTACTTACCAAGTCCAGTTTGCCCCAAAAATATAGCATAAATTACAAAAACTCCAAAAATAATAATAATTAAACTTCTTACTATTAATTTTTTATCCATCATTCTCTCCAATTACTCTTTTCCAAGATCTCTATGAGTCACTAAAAACCTCGTATTTTCCCATTTTTCTAATAATAATCTTTCGACAAATGCAACAGACCTATGCTTGCCTCCAGTACAACCAATACCTATATTTACAAAGAACCGTCCATTATTATAAAATTTTTGGGTAGAATATTGTAAAAAATCACGTAATAAATTCCAATATTCATTAACACTTTCTTTTTCGAACAAATATTTTTTTATTAAATCATTTCTGCCATCAAGATGCTTTAAAGCTGGCTCAAAATATGGATTTGGTAAAAAGCGCAAATCATAAACTAAATTACTTTCTGTTGGCACTCCATATTTAAATCCAAAAGATATTAAATTAACCAGTATCTGTTGTTCAAATGTTGTAGACAAAGAGCGTTTTACCCAATCACGCAACTCATGTACATTAAAAACATCTGTATCTAAAACTATATCGGCCATAGCCTTTATAGGTTCTAAAAGAGCCTGCTCTTGAGTTATAGCTTGTGCAAGTCCAATATCTTGAGTCATTAATGGGTGGTTACGCTTTGTTTCTTGAAATCTTTTTGTAATAGTGTTTGTACTAGCATTTAAAAATATAATTTTAAGATCCCATCTGTCTTTTTCTTGATTTCTAATGTCTTGTAAAAAACTAACAAAATCTGATAAAAACTTTTTACTTCTAGCATCTATACTTAATGCTACTTTTGTTAAATTATGTTGCCCATGATGAGCTAAATTTAAAAAAGTTGATAATAATGGTACAGGAAGATTATCAACACAATAAAATCCATAATCTTCTAATGTGCGTATAAAGATAGTTTTCCCTGCCCCAGACAAGCCTGTAACAATTAAAGCTTGCTTTGGTAGTATTTTTTCTATACCATTTTCGGTTCTTACCACAATTAATACCTAAATTTTATTTATATAAATATTTAATATTTAAATCCTAAATTCTTATATAAGTTTATTAAAAAATAAAAAAATATCTTTAATTAAATTCATTTTAATATAATAAATGGGTCATAAATATAAAATTTATATAAATTCGTAGGAGAAATAAAATGACCCATAAGCTTAAATTATTAATATTATATATATTTACCATATCACTAGTTCTATTAAATAAAAGCGCCCTATCAAAAAATAATCAACTTACTTTTTTTAAAAAGAATAAAAAAGAAACAAAATATATAGAAATAAATCAAAAAAATGACCCCGAAATTACAACTCCAGAGCAATCAAAAGACAAAAAGAAAGAAATTTACCCATGGCTTGGAACCGTTGCAGAAGTAGTAAGTTTAATAGAACAAAAGTCATTTCGCGATGTAGACTTTGCTGACTTTATACAAGAAGCCCTAAAAGCTGCAATGCCTCACGTTGATGCTCACTCTGCCTTTTTTTCTAAGGAAAGTTACCAAGAAACTATGGAATCCACTTCGGGCAAATTTTCGGGTATTGGCGTAAGTGTAATGAGCAAAGCATTAGAAGATGATACTCTTTCCATTATAGATGTAATTCAAAACGGCCCAGCAGACAAAGCCGGACTTAAAGCCGGCGATAAAATTATACAGGTTAGCGGCGAAAGCTTACGTAGTCTTTCTACAGATGAAGTTATAAACAAATTAAAAGGTGAAGTTGGAACAGATGCAGAACTTAAAGTCGTTCGAGACAAAAAGCCTTTAGAATTTAAAGTAAAAAGAGATATTATAAAAGATCAAAGTTCTATTTGTTATAATATAACAGATCAAAATATATATTATTTATCATTAAAAATATTTAATGAGCCTGCTGCAAAGCAAGTAAAAGAGCTTTTAGAAAAAGCCAATGCAGGAAAAGCTAATGGCTTAATTTTAGATTTACGCAGAAATCCCGGAGGTATTTTAGATTCTGCAGTAGATATGGGCTCGCTATTTTTGCCAAAAGGCAGCTTGGTTCTTACAACCAAAAATAATGCCGGAATAGTAACTACTGAATATAAAACCAAAACAAACCCTGTATTAAATAGTAATATTCCTATTTTTATATTAATAGATAATTTTACGGCATCAGCTGCAGAAATTCTTGCAGGCAACTTACAATATTATTCTAAAAAACTCATAGACCCTAAAACAAAAAAAAGTAGCTTAATGGTATTTTTAGTAGGCATGCATAGCTTTGGTAAAGGTTCAGTACAAGAAGTTATTCCAATAAGCAACGGCTGTGCTTTAAAATTAACAACTTTATTATATTTTTTACCTGATAATATTTCTACACAAGCTAAAGGCATAGAACCTGACTTTTTAGTAAAACCTAAAATAATCCCTTCAGAAGAAATGCAGTGGGTAGAAGATCTTTATGGCAAAGAATCTTCACTAAAATACCATATAACACCAGAAGAAGTTTTTGGTAAAGCTCCAGATAAAAAGGCTAAAAAAGTAAAACCGGAAGAAAAAGAAAAAACATGGGAAGAAAGGCAAAAAGAAGCAATTAATAACGATGTACAAGTAAAAACTAGCGTAAACTTAATAAATCTCTTTAACTTTGCAAAACAATGTAACCCAAAGCTTGTAGAAACAAGAGAAAAAACACTTTCTTTTTTAAAGCAAAACTATCTTACAGATGAGCTATTTAATATAAATAAAGTAGAATAATTTAAAAAAATAAAGTTTTAAGCTTTGATTTTTATATTAAAAAACTTATAATAGCTTCATGAGTATTGAAATATAGCGTGGTGGGCGTAGCTCAGTTGGTAGAGTGTCAGATTGTGGTTCTGAATGTCGCGGGTTCGAGCCCCGTCGCTCACCCCAAAAATATTTGTTCTTTTAATTTTTAATTTTTATTGTATTATTATTTGTAAATTATGTCGGGGCGTGGCGCAGTTGGTAGCGCACTCGCTTTGGGAGCGAGGGGTCGCCAGTTCGAGTCTGGCCGCCCCGACCATTCAAATTTGTGCCCGTAGCTCAGTTGGATAGAGCAACGGATTTCTAATCCGTAGGCCACAGGTTCGAGTCCTGTCGGGCACACCAGCCTTCGCCAAAGTGCGCCGAAGTTTTAACATATGAAAAAATCAAAAAAATTATTTTATTTAATTCTTTTAACACTTACTTTTTCAAACTTGGAAGCAGGTAAAAAAAAATTTGCGTTTAGCTATAGAGAAGCAACAAGAAAAGAACAAAAACAATTTTCTAGAGAAATTAAAAAGCATCTTAGAAAAATGGATAAAAAAATAAAAATCCTGCCAAAAGAGATTCATATATTAGAAAACTTACAATTAAAAGGTTTTGGTAGAATATTTTTGCCTAAATTAAATTTTAATAAAAAACAAACCCTAACAATCTTAATCTTATTTATGCTTTTGTTTACGCAAGTTTCTGCAGATATAAATTATGTTAAACAAGGCAACAAATGGCCTGATAAAGTCAAATTAACAAAACAAAAAGAGCTTGATCAAATAAAAGGTTATAAATTTTGTAATACCGTAACCCTAGGCTATAAAAAAAAATTAGACATATGTACTGTCATAACAAACGATTATAACGTAAAAATTTGTGCTACAGAGCCCCTAAGATGTATAGATGTTAACTTTAAAAACGGGATAGATGGCGGCCTTAAAAGTGAAATCGATAAATATAGAGGGTTTGCTCCAGATTTAGATTATAGAGTTGCTCAAGAGGTAAGTGATTTAGTTCACGGAAGAAGCGATTTTGGAAATAAAACTTTGTGTATGAAAATAGACGATCAACCTTTATCTTTATACGAAATTAACAAGGACGATACTCCAGTCCTTTATAAAGAAATAGAAGAAATAAAAAAATTTGTTAACTTGAATGAAACTGGTTCAAAATATGAAAAATCTTTTTGGTTAGCAAGGAGAGCTGATGATAAACCATGGGTCGGCTCTGATGCATTGGTACAAACAGAATGCTATTTAGATAAATGTTACAATGATATCGTTTTTTCTATAGAGAGCTTATATTTTGCAAATAATAACTATTATTTTACTCATATGGCTGGGCATGAAATTGCTCATTTATTACAATCTTGTTGTGGCGGTCAAGATCAAATAGACGATAATAATGAAATGATTTCAGATATCATTGCTGACATGTTTTTACTACTATACAAACGAAGCGATATTGTCTCTGGCTTAGTAACAACACCAAACTATGATACTTTTTTTAAACAAATTGAACCTAATTTTGAAGTGTTTCTAGACGATCCTTACGCATATTCAGATGAATTACGCCAGTGTGGATATAATCATCCAGACTACGTAACACGCGCAATAGTTCGATTAATTATTCGCAGTCAAAGCGTTAAAGCAATAAAATTACTGCTTGAAACGCAACAAAAATATCTTAAATTTTATAAATTTGAAGAAGAATATGAAGATTCTTACGTAGAAAAAATTAAAGATGAATTATAAAAAATAATCAACTTCTAAACAAAACATAAATCTTGTAAATTTCATTCAATAAAATGTTTTTTTAGCTAACAAAATATCCTTTTTTAATTAAAAAGCCTTTTAATACTTCAGATCGTTTTTTAAAAAGATCAATGTTAAATTTTTCATATTTATTAATTAAAAGCTTTGCTTCATTTACAGCAAAACCATTATTAATTAAAACCTCAAATAAGGCTAAAGAAATGCACGGCACATCTTTGTCTTCTTCTTGTGCTCTATTTTTTAATGGTTTATCTTGTGAAGTATTAGCATGATCACAATTTAATCCCCAAGTTTTAGCAATTGCTAATAAAAAAAATTTATATGGGAATAAAGCTATGTTGAATATATCTGAAAAACTAATAAAAATTTCTGTAAAATTATCGTTAGCTATAACTATAGCATCTTGAACACCTAATTTATGTTCTATTAAAAACTTAAATAATTCAAATCCATCTTTAGTGTATTTAACCTTCTTTTTGGCTATATCAATAATTTCTTGAGTTTTTATTCCATTAACAGCCAAAGCCTTGAGTAACCTTAAAGATTCTTGTCTTATTTGTAGATTATCGCTTTCAAAACCAGCTATACCAGCTCTAATCGCTCTTTTATGCTGATCTACAAAAAAACGTTTTCTTTTTAATTTTTTAGATTCAGCCCTGTTAGCAAAACGATTTAATCTTTTTAATGTAACAGAATACAAACCGGAAGTTTGCATCAAAAAACAACTAGATAATAAAGTAATAACTATTTTTTTTCTTAATGTATTCATACAAAATAACCTCAATATTATTAATTCAGTCTTTGCGGATCCAAAACCACATGTTTTATTCTGTTTTCATTTCCACATTTGTCAAAAGTATATACGACATGAACTAATCCATCATCCGCTTGAATAATAGATGGATAACAATTTTGTTTTCCATCTTTAGCAAAAGTATCTTCCAAAACTAAAATAGTTCTCCAACTAACTCCCTGATCTTTACTTATGTCTAAAACAAGCTTACTACGATCTCCTCGTTGCTTATTCTTTATCCCATATGGAAGATCATTGCGCACAATTAAAATATCACCATTTTTTAAACGCACAGAATCCAAACCAGAACCACAGCTACCGCCGGCATTAATTAAAGATTCTTCCTGCTTTACAGGAGTCCAAGTTCTACCATAATCTTTTGAAACAGAAGAAACAAGATACCTTGTTGCTTTTCCACGACAAACAATCTTAATATTATTATTTTCTCTCGCATTTTTCCCCATAAAAAAAACTGTTGGCTGGATAATGCCAGTGCGATTCAAAAATGCAAATCTAGAAGTTTTTTTATCTTTTCTTATTCTATTATGGCCAACAATATTATGTGGTGTATCTATTCTTTTAGAAATTTCAATAAAAGATATCCTTGATGAATTAGGATAAAAATTAAATCTTTCCATATGAACTTGCCAATTAACTAAGCCTTCGTCAGACGAACCACATAAAATAGAATTATTATTCAAACGAATGGGCTTGCATCTAGTCGGTCCAACCGCTCCACCATATCTAGATAAATCTTCGGCTTCAGACCAAGTCATGCCACCATCAAAAGACCTTTTCAAATAACCCTTCCAAGATGTTGGACGCTTACCAACCTTAAAGAATAACATCGTAGTTTTTTCATCAAATTTGAATAAAACAGGGTTATAACAAGGCTTATTTCTACACCCTGGTATTTCATCCGAATTAGCAACAACAAAAGGTTTTTCCCAATTCCACTTATCATTAACATCTCTATATCCATGAGATAGCCAAATTTTAACATCAGGTTGCCCCTCATCTGTTCCTCCAAAATATGCCGCAATCACATGATCTTTAGATATTTCTGAAATTGTTGAAGCGTGAACCCTTTTATGGGTTTGGGGATATAAAATAACAGGTAATAATTGTGTTGATAAAACCACATTTTTATTAAATACAACGTTTGAAAAAACAACAGGAAAAACCAGGCCTACAAAAACAATATAAAACATTGCAATTTTTGTCTTATTTTTTGATAAAAACATAAAACCTCCATTAAAGAATTTTAATATAACTCAACCATTTAATACTATAATTTTACCAAAGGTATAACCTTGCAACAAAGGCCACAAATTGAAAAAGTGCCGCTTTATCTCGGCACTTTTATTTTCGAATTGTAATCTTAAAACATTACTTTCTTTTCATTTTATCTTTTTCTTTTTTTTCATCTTCTGGATCAACCCAAAGTGTTACTTGCTGACCATCTCCTTGAATAATTATTCTTTTTGCCACAAGTATTACATCATCGTGCCAATCTTCTCGATCTTTAATCACGCTCTCCCATCTGTTCCATGCATCTAAAAACTTCTTTGCTCCTGGCTTATTCGATAATTTATCTGTATTTACAAACACATCTGCAACAGGCTCCGTCTTTTTTTTAACCCAATTACCAAAAGCATCTAATTTTTTAATAACTTTTTCTTTATTTTCCATATAAAAATGGCTCATGCCTATAAACTTTTTAAAAAAGCCCAGCTCTGATGCTATAAATGCTAAAATTACAGCTAAAATAACGTACTTTTTTTTAACCCCTACACTTTTATTTATTTTAGAATTTACACTTTGCAAAAGTGCTGTAAGCGTTCGCGTCATTTCTGTTTGATAAGCAAGCATTTCTTGAGTTTGGCCATTATTCGAATTACTTAAACTATTATCTCCATAAAAGGACTTAAATTTTAAATTTACATTTTTTTGTAAATTTGCCTGTAAATCTTTAAAAATTATAGAAAAAAAAGCTAACCTATTAGCGTCAGTTTGTTCTAAGCCAAAGGTTTTGAGCTGTTCATCAAGAATCTCTTTAAGATTAAGTTCTTTATTGATTTTTTGATAAACTATTTGTTCAAAAGTATCTTTGGTAAATAAATGTGTAAAAAAACAAGAATTAACAAATAATAACAATAAAAATAGATATTTCATGCCCACCCCTTCCCCAAATAAACTTTTAATTTTTATTATTATCGAGTATTTAAAAACTAAAAATCAAGCCTAAGTTTATTTCAATCTGAAACAAGCCTTAGGCCTTTGTTTTTTAAAGCTCTTTAAAATATACTTATTAAGTAATTTTAGTTATTAAACTTTGGGGTGGGAAATATGAAAAAAATTCTTTTAGTTTTTTTATTTTGTATAAATTTAACAAATCAAACTTTTGCAGATGATACATCTTGTTTAAATAGAATAAAAAATAAGTTCAATACTCTTTTTAATAAAAAAAACGAACAATTAATAGGCAAATATCTTAATTCTCACATAGCTTCCAAAGATCTTAATTTAGACGAAATTAAAACTTTTATAGAAAAAAATAAAGAATCTATAAATATAAAATATAATGACTCGTACCCATTAGAAATTGTTCTTGATAGAGATGAAGATCAAGAACAAGATAAAACTTTTGAAATAGTAAAAATTCTTTTAGAAAATGGTGCCAATATAAATTTAGAGTATAATTGCGACAATGAAGAGCTACCCCTAATTTTTGATTTTTTATATCTAATAACTGATTATAGCTTTTATGATTACATGATTTTATTTATAAAACACGGCCTAATTATAAATAACGAATTAATAGAAAGAATTATTTATCATAAACAATTTGCAAAAACTGAAGAACAAAAAAAAGAATTTGATCGTGTATTAAAATTAACAGATTTAGTGTTAAACTTAAATTCAGAAAAAAATTTTTAACTTTTTGAATTGGAAAATTTAACATGAAAAAAGAAATCTATTTTGTTACAGGTAACTCTGGCAAATTTAAAGAAATGAAAACATACATAGAAAACAATGTTCCGGAAATAGAATTAAAGCAATTCAAAGCTGATATTCCAGAAATACAATCTATGGATCAAAAAGAGATTTGCATAGATAAGGCTTTAAAAGCCTGGGAATTATTAAAAAAGCCTTTAATAGTTGACGATAGTGCAATTTATTATGAAAAATATAATAACTTCCCTGGTACTATGACCAAATATATTTATCAAGGTTTAGGCTTTGATGGAATTAAAAAATTAATAGAAACAGGCGATAAAGCCTATTTTACATTGCAAATTACCTATATCGAAAACCCAGAAAAAATACATGTTTTTGAAGGTAAAACAGAAGGCACCATAAAAAGACACGAAACATTTGCTGGTGATCCAAGTTTGCCGCATGCATACATGTTTGTGCCAAATGGCAGTAATAAGCTTTACGAAGAGCTTAGAAATACCAAAGAAGGTGAGCCATTTATGCACAGAATTAAAGCATTAAAAGCCTTTGTTTTGTGGTATGAAAATCAAAAATAAGACAAAAAGCTCATTTTTACCTTTAAAAATCAATAAAAAATGGCATTTTTCTAATTGTATTTTTTATATTAAATTTATTATGTTAATAAAATATAAAATAAATAGTTCACTTTTTATGGGAAAGCCATGAATAAATTTAAAAAAATTAAAAAAATTTTAGCTGTTTTTGCAATTACATTTGTAATGCAAAATTTTACCTTGGCTTTAATGCCACCAAAAAGAGAGCGATCCCAGCAAAAACCAACATTAACCTACGCCTTAGACATGTATATTGCAAGCTTACTTAACAAATTAGATGAATCTGAAAACCAAGATCCTACAGAAATAAAAACAATTTTAGAGAATATAGTTACAAGTAATCAAATCTTAGATGCCGATAAAAAAATTTTTACTAAATTTTTGAAAAAAAATAATTTTTCTCAAGAATCATTAACAATATTAAAAGAGATTGTACAAAAAATAAATAAAAATTTAACAGAAAAAAAAGATTCGATGGGGGAGTCTATGAAAGATTCTTTCGGTAAAAAATCATTCAAAGAAAATTCTAAATTAACACTACCAGAGCAACGTATAAAAAATAAAGAAACAGGCATGCTACAGGAATTATTAATTGAATCAGGATATTTTGAATATTCACGTTTTTTAATTGATTATTTAAATATTAATAACGAGTTAGAAGAATTATTAAATAACCAACCAGATAACAGAAAACAATTAAATAAATGGTTAAAAGAAAATGCATATTTAATTGCACAAAAAACTGAAGCTCTTAAAAAATTAAAAGAAGATATAGAAAAATATCTAGAATTATATAAGTTCGTAACAACTCAAGAAATAACAACTGTACAACAAAATGAAGCCTATAGAATGGTAGCAAATAGCGAACAGAGTATCCTTTTTATATCTAAACAAATAAATAAAAACGAAAATGACATTGAATACATTCAGTCAGCATTAGAAACTATTGAATACCATAAAAGCTGTGCATTAAAATCTTTAGCTGCAGATCTTATTAAAGAAGACTGGGCAACAGTTACTTTGCCTGATTTAATAAAAGACACTATAAAATTAATTCGCATATTTTATCAAATAAAATGTAAAATTAATCCAGATTTTACATGCAATATATCTCTTGATAAAGAAGAAATAAATAAAATAATGGGTATAGATCAAGATATAAATGAAAAAATTATTTGGAATAATCTAATAGATAAAGAATTTCTAGGACATATTTTTGATAAAATACTAAAAGACAACAATAGCGATACTGTTAAAAAAATAATAACAGGCTTACAAAACAAATTTAAATTAAAAGGTTTTAAAGCTTATTGCTTACTCTAAATAATCTTTAAGATATTTAGCTGTAAAGCCATTTTTATTTTCTACAACATCTTCTGGTGTACCAAACGCAACAATTTGTCCGCCATCATTGCCACCTTCTGGCCCAATATCAATTAAATAATCAACAGATTTTAAAACATCAAGATTATGTTCAATAACAAGAACAGTATTGCCTCTGTCTACAAGTTTATTTAAAACTAACAATAATCTTTCGACATCTGAACTATGCAACCCTGTTGTAGGTTCATCTAAAATATAAAAAGTTTTTGTGCCACGTTTGGCAAGTTCATTTACAAGCTTGATACGTTGAGCTTCACCACCAGAAAGTGTTGTACTAGATTGACCAAGTTTTATATAATCTAAACCAACTTCTTTTAATAATTCTAAACGCTTATTAATTCTTGGAAAAGTTTTAAAAAATTCTAACGCTTCTAGCACAGACATGTCTAAAATTTGCGCTATATTTTTATCTTTAAATTTAATTTCTAGTGTTTGCTGATTATAACGTTGCCCTTTACAAGTTTTGCATTTAACTACAACATCTTCTAAAAAATGCATAGGTATTTTTAAAAACCCATCGCCATCACATTCAAAGCAACGACCATCTTTAACATTAAAACTAAAGCGCCCTACTTTATAACCTCGCGCATTACTTTCGGGTAAATTTGCAAAAACTTCTCTAATTTCATCAAATATACCCAAATATGTTGCCGGATTAGATCTTGGCGTCCTGCCAATAGGGCTTTGATCAACCATAACCATATTTTCTATATTTTCTATACCAGTAATTTCGTCCATGTATGGACTTACAGCAACACCGTTAGAAAATAAATTCTTTAATGCAGGTGCAAGCGAATGTATAACTAAACTACTTTTACCAGAACCAGAAACGCCAGATACAGCACCAAAAACACCAACAGGAATATCAACAGTAATATTTTTTAAATTATTAGCAGTAACATTTTTTAAATTTAAAAAACTTTTGGGCTCTCGTCTTTTTTTGGGAACAATAATTTTTCGTTCACCCGAAATATATTTACCAGTAAGTGAATTTTTATTTTGTGCTACCTGCGTTGGTGTGCCACAAGCTGTAACCTGCCCACCCAAAACACCTGCCTCGGGCCCCATATCTATTAAATAATCAGCAGAAAGTATAGTATCCATATCATGTTCTACAACTAATACTGTATTTCCCTGATCTCGCAAAGATTTTAATGTTTCGATTAATTTATTATTGTCTCTTTGATGTAAGCCAATACTTGGTTCATCTAAAATATAAATAACACCACTCAAACTTGAACCAATTTGTGTTGCAAGCCTAATTCGCTGGCCTTCACCACCAGAAAGTGTTCTGGCTGTTCTACCTAATGTTAAATACGAAAGACCAACATCGTTTAAAAATTTTAATCTAGAAATAATTTCTTTTAATAAAGGCGCTGCAATTTCTTTTTGTTCTTCAGTTAAATTTAAATTTTTAAAAAAGCTTAAACAATCTTTTATAGACAAAAGCGTTAGATCATAAATATTTTTATTATCTATTTTTACAGATAATGCATCGTCATTTAGACGTTTTCCATTACAGTAAGTACATTTTAATTCTGTAGCATATTTTCCAAAATGATCCGGGTATCTTGTTTTCCAATAACCTTCTTCGCCCTCTTGCCAAGGCCATTCTTGAATAAAGCCAAGCCCATGACAATTTTTACAAGCACCAATAGGTGAATTAAACGAAAACAATCTAGGTTCAAGTTCCGGAAAAGAGCGTACGCAATCTATGCAAATTCGCATAGAAGAAAAATGTTCTATTTTATTATCTTGTGATATTACAGAGCAAAGCCCATTATTTAAAACAAAAGCTTTTTCTATGGCTTCTTGTAATCTTTGCGATTCTTGTGCAACTACAGATAAATTATCTACTAAAATACTTATACTGTGCTGATATTGCTTATGTAATTTAATATTATCTATCTCACTTGAATTTCTAATTCTATAAGTTTTACCATCTATTAAAAAGCGATAAAAACCAAGATCAAAATATTTTTTTAGATCTTTTGTAAATTCACCCTTTTTTTCTACAGCTACAGGAGCTGCAATAATTATATTTTGATTTAAAAATTTTGTTAATAATAATTTAGTAATTTTTTCTGGAGACTCAGCTTTTATGGGCTTTTCACATTCTGGACAATATGGTTGGCCAATACGAGCAAATAACACTCTAAAATAGTCATAAATTTCTGTTATCGTGCCAACAGTAGACCTTGGATTATAACCAACAGTTTTTTGGTCTATTGCAATAGCCGGACATAAACCATCTATTTTTTCGACATCTGGTCTTTTGCTTACACCCAAAAATTGGCGTGCATAAGATGATAAAGATTCAACATAGCGTCTTTTGCCTTCGGCATATACTGTGTCTAAAGCCAAAGAACTTTTACCAGACCCTGAAGGACCTGTTATTACCACAAATTTATTTTTGGGTATTTCTACGTTTATAGATTTTAAATTGTGCTCTTTTGCACCAAAAACTTTTATTTTCATAATAACTATAATACTACATAAATGCCCCATTTAAAAATGCTATAGCTTTAACTAAAAAGCCTCTTGAAAAATTTTAATCTATTTTTATAATTTTTAATGGGTTAGTATAAAAATAATTTTATATTTTATCTAAAAAGAAAGGGTTTATTTATGAAAAAAACTAATATTTTATATTTATCGTTACTACTTGCAACTATTTGCAACACATCAAAGGCTACATCAACTTATGATACTATGTGGGCAGAATTCGATAATTGGATGGAAGAATCAGCCAGACGTACACAAGAATTTTTAAAAGAACTTAGAGCAAATGTACAAGAAAACACAAAAGAACTTAGACAAAATATCAAAGAAAATGCTCAAGAATTTAAAGAAAACGCAAAGCACAAAGCACGAAAATTTAAAGAAACCGTAAACGATAATGTAAGCAATATAAATACAAAATTTTTTAGTACAAATAAACAAGAAAATGCAATTATTGGCAGCACAAATATTTTTGAATCAAAAGATAGTAAAAAATGGGGCATAGAAATAAATTTACCAGGATACAAAAAAGACGAAGTTAAAGTAAAAATAGAAAGACATGGTTTTTTAACAGTAACAGCAGAATCTAAACAAGAATTAATAGATAAAAAAGAAGACAAAGATAAAAAATATATTTACAAAAGCCAAAGCTTTTGTTCAAAGGCTTTTGCAAGAACTATAAAACTACCTAAAAATGTTGACTATAAAAATGCAAAAAATATAGAAACTTCTTATGACGAAAAAACTGGCATTCTTGAAGTTAAATTTAATAAAATTCAAGAAGAACAAGCTAAGCCAGATGTTATTGAATTAGAATTAAAATAAGAAATTTTAAAAATAACGAGGCGCATACAAAGAAAATAGAGTGAGGGCGATAGCCCTCCTCTTAAATTTTCTTTTTAGATATTTTTTTAGGTTCTAGCGAAAATTTAAACTCATAACCCATTGCATCCGCAAATTTGCTTAATTTAGAAAAAGATGTTGATGCATATCCACCTTGTTCTAAGCGAGCAATAGCTGGCTGCTGTAGCTTTAATTTTTTGGCAAGAGCTTGTTGTGAATATTTAGATTTAATTCTTGCTTTTATAAATTCACGAATAAGTTCAAACTCTGGACGCAATCTTTCATATTCAGCAACAAATAATTCATTTTTATTTAATTCTTTTTTAAAAGATTCAAAGTTGGGTCTTTTAGCCATTTTTATTCACCTCTTTCATTCGTTTTTTCGCTAGCTCTATTTCATTTAAAGGCGTTTTTTGAGTTTTCTTTATAAAACCATTTAAAATAATTATTTTTTTATTTACTACTATACAAAAAAAAGCTCTACCTATTCCCTCTTTGCCTTTTGCCCTAACTTCAAATAATCCCTGTCCAAATGATTTTATATGTGGCATGCCAATTTTGTTTGGCCCAAAATCTTGAATAAGCTCTATTATCCATACAAATTTAGCATTAATACCAATAGGCCAATCCATTATACTTTTTTTGACACTATCACTATAAAAATTAACTGACCATTTCATTAAAATTAAACTCCAATATAACAAATTTGTTATATTTTAAAACTCAAAGCTTAAATTAAGATTAAGTTTAAACAATTCTTCGATATTAACACCAGCAAAAGTATACTGAAATCCCAAGTTAAATCTAAATTTGTCATCAACTTGATAATTATAAGCAACACCAATTTTGTTTGATATAAACCAAGTACTATCTGTTAACACAGATGCATTATATTTTGTTGAATCAAAATCATGACTTATATAATCTTTAGCTCTAAAACTTAAGTCATAATAAATATCAAAAAAGCCATTTCGTGATATAAAACGCTCAAACATGTTACCTATTCTAAATAAAAATTCTGGTCTATGCGTAATTTTTACTTTTTGCACAGTATCTGAAAATAATCTAACTGTACTATCTGGTTCATTTGTAAAAACACCATTTGCACCAAGTGCATAAATTTGCTGTTTAGGCGAAAGCAATAAATCATTAATTGGCATACCATCTGCAGGCGTTACGCCATCATAAGAAATATATTCTGGTACGCGTCTATTAACTTTTGCAGGCAGTCCAAAAAGAGCGCTTACAAATAAATGTGGATTAAACCAGCGATTTTCTGAAAATAATACTGAGCCAAAAAATTCTAAATAATAAAAACCACCATGCCCCAATTCAGGATCCCATAACTTATTCGTGTTAATTTTTTTAGCCGTAGGCATTATAAAATTTACACCAGCAAAAACTCGCTCAGCTTCGCGCCAATCAAACTCTGCATTTAAAAATAACGACAAATCACCAATACCAGTTTCTGTGTCACTTGAATTAAGCTTTATACCCTTAGCATCTAAAATATCTATTAAAAAATTTTCTAAAGAACCATAACGCTCCATAAAATCTGGTCCTGGTAAAGCCAGAGGATCAGCAGGACAAATTTGCGCAGGGGCATAAACAGCATCTTGCAAAGTTTTTTGATCTGCAGCACTTATATCGCTAGTTAATTTTATACTATTATGTCTACGTACGAATGGCAGCTGTAATCCAAGCGTACAATCACCTTCGTGAAAATGCCTTGCCAAATTTAAATTTAAACTTTGCTTATCATAAGATGCGTCAAAATCTAAAGCTTGATTAGCCAAAATATAATAATAATGTAATGGGTTATAATAGGCTACAGGCTGAGCCTGTGGGGCTGGCTGCCAATAAATTTTATCTTCTTTCATTAATCTTGCAGCAAGCAAAATATCACTTAATTTAATATCACTTTTACCAAATAATAAAACAGACAAATCTTGTTTTTCGCCACCTGAGCCAAATGATTGTGTAGCAAAATCAAAATCAAAATTTACCTGAAAAATATTTCGTTGCATAAATGGCTGTGTGTAAAATGGCCATGCAGGAGTTTTATAAATAAAAACTTTATTATGTAAACTATCCCAAATTAATGGTTTATTTTTGTTATAAACTTTATTTTTTACATGATCTTTGGATTCATTAAAAACTGTTCTTCTAACCTGCCTGCGCGCTTTATCTTTTATATGTTTTTCATATTTTTTTGCATACTCTTTTGCATAAATTTCTTGCGAAACTATTTCTGCTAATTTTCTTTGTAAATCTTCGTAATTATCATTATCATCGACATTTTGAGTCTTTTGAGAAAAACAACTATTTACAAAAAATAAAATCACAAAAATAAATAAACTATTTTTAAGATTCATTTAATAAATCCTAACAAAAAATATTATTTTACTCTTCATCCAAAAGTTTTAACATAAGTTTTCTACGTTCTTTTTTCTTATCTTTTTTGGCAAGTTTTTCTATTGTTTTTATTCTTTCTTCTTTTAAGCTGGCAAGTTGTCGTCCAACTTCTTCATATATTTTTTCATCAATTTTTTGTTTAGATACATCAAATAATGGCTTACTCTTTTTTGTCGCAACATTTGGCATTTTTGCATTATCTAATTTAGATTCTAGCGTCTTCATTCTTTTATCTAAATAATCTTTAAATTTATTTTCAACATTATCTAAGTCTACTAATCCTTTTTTTGAAGTATTAGTAGAAGTTATTTCATCTATTTTATTTCCAAATTCTTGCATTTTTTGATCTATATATGATTGCAATTTTGCTTGTGTGGTAGAAAGTTTTTCATCCAAGCTATTAAGCATATCTTCATATTTTCTTCTAGCTTCTTGACTCTGTTCGCCAACAGCTTTTTCTATATCATTTTCTAAAGTAGTAAATATATTTTTTAATCCACCGCTTATATTTTGGCTTAATTTATTAGAAAATCCCTGATAATCATTTTTGGTAATAAGTCTACCTATTTCGTTTCTTGAATAATCTCTTCTTGAATAATTATTTTTATTATTATTTTTATTTTCTCGAATAATTTTTATATTATTATTAACGATATTTTTTATATCTCTATCAGGAATACATGCTGTGCTAGATAATCTTGTATTTTGTTTAAATTCATTTGCAGCATAATTATTTATATCTATTAAAAAATTTAATCTTAATTTATTTTTTTCAAATTCATTTAATTTTAATTTTCTTATTAATGATACAGACAAAACATCTGCTCTTCGTACAGAATTTGCAACAACAGATACAAATTTTTTCTTTTCTTCTACTTCTTTATAATATGAATCGCCAATATATTGAGTAGAACTTATTACATTATCAAACCATGTCTGCTGTTCTTTAAATAGCCCCAAAAAATCTTCTCTTTCTGCTTCTTGCATAGGGCCATCAACAACAATCGATTCTATAAAATTAATATCGTTATTAAAACTTTTGCTAATATTTTCTTTCCATGCAAACGATACTGTATTCAAATCATCATTTATAACACCAGCATCATCTGGTTTTCTAAAAATTTTAAAAAAATCAAAAGAATATAAGTTATAAAAATTACAAAAAATTATTATCAAAAAAATATTTTTATTTTTCATTTATCTATCTCCACATAATAATCATATTCTCTGGCCACTTAAATTTATAATAAATTGTGTTCCCCTGTTTATACCATAAACAATTCCAGTAACTGAATTATCTGCATAAATTTGGTCATTAATGTTCAATAAAACAATTAAACCGTTTTTTAATCTCAATTTTTTGTTTCCATCTTCATCATAAAAAACAGTCGAAACTGAAAGACTTGGAACTAAATTAATTAATTTGCAAACAAGATTATCAGATCTAATATCTTCTTGAACAAAATAATTTTTTTGTAATATACCTGCAAAACCACCACCCACAACAGCAGTTACATATTCAACCATACATATACAGTCGTTAACAATTCTACCGTTCCAATTATCCCAATCTATAGTATATTCTGGCGAACCTAAATTACGACCTATTCGCATTCGAGATTCATTTTCCATACTTAATAGGCCATCGTTATCAAAATAAAACGATTTTAAGTTTCCAGAACTTTCAACGCCATTTAATGCATTAACTTCAAAAATACCATCACCACGAATATTTAGTTGTGCACCCTGCTCAAAATCCAAAGACACTGCTGTTTTTTGTATAGAAAACAATGCTTTAATAAAACTATGTGATGCATCACCACATGGTATTCTTGTACCTAGTTGTAATGCTGCACTTCTATCAAAAACTATATTAAAATCATCTAATATAGTATCTCCAACAATAACTTGTTGCCCTTCATCTATATCTATATGAGCTCCAGTATCTGCAATAAAGTTTGCATAACCATAAAAATGTATTGTACCACTATCTTCAACTTTCATTTTGCATGAATCATTAAAAGATATAGTTGCACGAGTACTACCCAATACCGTTGGATCTGATAATTTAATTTCCAAACCATTGGCAAAAACAACTGTGCCATTACCTTTAAATATTAACCTTGATCCTGATGGTATATTTAAAAGATCTACAGGATTCATAAATAAAACCAAATTTTTGTATAAGCTATCATCAAAAATAAATGTTAATTCTGACTCTTCAAAAAATTGTAATGTCCCCAAGAAATTAAATTTATTTTTTATAATAATAGTATTATTATCACCTGCAACAGCAATTGTATCGCCTGTACTTACAGTAACTTCTTTAGTGTAATCTTGTTCTATAGTGGCATTAGAAGCCATTAAAATATTTACATTATTAGCAGGATCAATATTAAAATTAGTCAGTGTCCCATCTTGTATAAGGTAAGAACCAGCAGGTAACCCCATATCCTCACTTAGATTAGAAATTCTTGTAACTTTAATATCATCTGGAAAATAATGTTCTGCTATAGCAGGAATATCAATTCTTCTTGTTAATAAATTATTTTGTAAATTATTTGCCTGTTTATTTTTATTAGCATTATTTTTGTTAAGCTTTTCTAAATTTTCTAAATATTTTTCAACTTGTTTTTCATAGACTAAACCCAAACCTGTTTTTGGTCTTACTGGACGTAAATTTAGCGCTTTTGTTTTTAGTCTATCTAAATATAAAGTACTAAATTCTGTAACAACCGGAGTAGGTATATCTTGCGATTCGAGAGAATCACCTTCTATAACAAATGGCGTTCCTCCAAATAATGGATCATATAAATCCCAAATTGGATCACCAGAAACTATAAGTCTGTTAAGATCAAGAAACGAGTTTTCGTAAACCAAAAATGCATTAATATCATTATTAAGCAATACTTGGCCATCATCAAAATACATTCTTGCATGACCATATGCAGAATATAATTGTACAAAATCTGTAGCAAAATTTACTTTTGGCAAACCGCCTACAACTGCATTGCTTAATCGTTCGCGCAATATAAAATCAAAATGTATTGCACTATCACCAAAATCAGCAAACGACAAAGAACCGTTAAAATAAATATTATCTTTTAATAACGCAAATTTATTTTCAAGCCCTTCTATTACAAAAACTTTATCACAAGGTTCAAGCTCTGTTGCAGTATATGTTGCATCTATGTTACCAATATTTACAACAGCACCACCCACAAGACCAATAGCTCCAATATAAGTTACACCAACTTCTGTTTTGATATAATCGAGCCCTTTTAATTCTATTTCTTGAAATGCTGCCGTATTTTGGCCTGTATTTACTAAATTTTTATCTGTAACTATTGCTCCAAAATCATCATACATGGTCATATTTGGTGCAACTATAAAACTCTTTTTACCCGCAAGCCCTCTAACATAAAATACGTTAGCTGTATCTGGATCTATATTTGTTAAAATTATTCGCCCCTGAGAAAATGTTATATTTTCGGCTAAATCCCATTCAACATTTTCGTCCACTTCAATTTTTCCATCAACAACAACGTTGCCAACAATATCTCTATAAGCCCGCAAATCAAAAGTGTTAGCGTGTAAACGTGCAAACTGTATATTTTTTAATTTTACAGTTTTACCAGGGAGCACTACAAATTGCGACTGTATTGGATCACAAAAATATAATGTCGCACCATGACCATCTATAGTTAAATCATCTTCTATTCTTATAGTTTTACTTGGATGAATTAAACAACTACATTGCAAATCAATATCAGCAGTTAATGGTGCATTATATAAATTTGTACATGGGCAAGTTTCGCCAGTTCCACCACCACTAGCACCAGTACCATTAAATTCACGCACAGTACCTGTATTTAAAACAGAGAAATTATGTGATAGCATGCCCAAGGTATCATTACCCGGCTGCCAAGCATGATCAACAAACAATGGGTTACTTATTCTTAACTCTCCAGGATTTTCTATTCGTGTATCAAGCCACAGCGTTGTTCCATCTATTGTCAATGTTGCACTAGTATCAAATGTCCAATCAAAAGTTTTTAATAAAAAAGTAGTAGAACCTTCAACATATACGCCACCTAAATGCATAGTAATATTGCCGGCAAGCTCAACATCTACATTGGACATATAAACTGTTACATTATCACTGACAAAAACAAATGTAGTATTAGATACACCCTTTAAATACAAATCAACCAGATATAAACTTGAACCAGCTTTTAATTCAAGTTGCCCACCACCAGAAACATCTAAAATATTGCCATTACCATTTATAAGTGTATCTCCATCAAATGACCACTTGCTTGTTAAATTAGTTTTAGAATTTAAAGCAATTTCTAATGCATTTTCAAAATTAAGAATACTAGACCAAGTAGATTCTTTGCCTGGCAAATCTAATAATCTTTTATTTAAATTTACAGTTCCTGTCCCGGCCAAAAGAGTTTCGTCTGCCATGTGCAAATCATCTTCGAGTCTTAAATACCCGCCATTCAAATTTATAGTTTGATTAAGTTTACTCTGTAGCGCTACAGTTAAGCCTGTACTCGCATCAAAAAAGTTGATTTGTGAACTAAATAATGGTTGGCCTTCAAGCCTATTATTTTGATTTCTAACTTTTAGTTCATGAATTACAGTTCCTGGCTGGCCATCAAAACGCCCATTTCCATTTAATTCTATGGAATCTGGACCCGTTACATTAAAAACACCAGTCACTAAACTTTCATTTGTTTCTGTTAGTAATATACCTTCGTCAAAGCTTATATTTTGTCCTGCTATATTTGCCCCTGGTCGTTTTTCAAGCGTACCTGTCCAACCAGATATAGTGTTGCCTATATTTAATTTACTATTATTATTTACGCGTATTTTAGAATCTTGACGCGAAAAAGTGATATTAGAATTTAAATTAAAATTTTGAAAAAATAAAAATAAAATTACAAAAGAAAATAAAATCTTTCTCATCCAACACCTTTTTTTTCTATTTATAATAGAATTTAACATAAATTGTGTCCAGTTATTCTAACAAAACATTTTTTTTAAATGCAAAGAAAAAAAATCATAAATAGATATCGCCCACAGCCGCTTGTAAAAACTAGCCTTGTTGCTATAATCTTGGCTCTTAAATTAAGAATTATTGGGGCATAAAATATATAAAAAGATTCAGGGAATTATTTATGAAATTTACTAAAAAAATTATAGTTTTATTAATAGCAATAAGTTACGCATTTAGCGTAAACGCTAAAGATGAAAAAGCTTATAAAAAAATAAATGATATAATCTCAAAAGGTAAAAGCTATAAAAAAGCCAGCGGTTACAAAAAATATAAATATTTAGAAGCAAAAGAAAAATTTAACAAAATGACAGACCACACTATAGCCTTCAATTGCAAAAGAATAGCTATAATCAAAAATCCAAACTCTTTAAAAGATTTAACATCTAAAATAGATGTAGATATTACTGCTCTTAATGAATTGCTAGATGGAAAAGACAAAGAAGATGGAAAAGAAATAAGAAAAGAAATACAAAAACTTACAGATGAAAAAAATACTTTAGAAAATGATGCTGAAGAAGCAAAAAATCTAGATGAAAAAGCAAAAACCGATAAAATTCAACCGATAGAAGCTCAAAATAAATCTCTCTTATCAATAAAAAATGGTGACTGGGGTGATATTATTTTTAGAGCTTTGGTAGGAAACAGTGTCGCAGATAATGCAGACCCTATAGGTAATGATATCATTAAAGGAGCAGGAAAAGGTCTCGCTGTTCTTGCAGTAACTTCCACAAGTGAAGCCCTAAGTGACCAACTTAAAGGCACTACAAAAAAATTAATTAATTCTGGATTTGATAAAACAGGAAGTGTAATAGATCGAATTATTAACTTTATATTTCATCATGGCAAAAGACCATTTACAGAAAATGAAATAAAAGCATGGCAAGCTTTAGTAATAGCAGAATTAAAAAACTTAGAAGATATTGTTAAAAATGCAGAAAAAAATTCAGCACATAGTCTTGAAGAAAAATTACGTGAATTTGAAGCACAAGATGCTGATGATAAAGCAAATCAAGAAATAATGCTAAACTTATGGCAAGATTACATACAAGACTTTGCTTATACATGCCAAGAATTAGCCACTACAATAAAATCTAGAACAGAATATTACGGTAAAGCAGATGATGGCTTTGGTATTAAAAGTTGTGCTGCAAGATTGATAAATAAATTATTAAACTTAAGCAAATGGTCTTCAAGTGTTAAATCGGCCAAAGACTTTGCATCTCTTTCTGAAATAAAAACAATAATTGTTGCAATGCAAAAATCTGTAGATAACTACTTTAAAAACTTGATCTCTCAAATAAAACCAGATGCAAAAGTGTCTAGTTCAGCATCAAGCTCTTCTAGCAACTGGCGCGATAAACATGATGACAAATATTTATAATTAAAAATAAAAAGTTTTGGGGCAAATTTATGAACTTTAAAAATATAATAAATTTTTTATTTTTAATATTATTTTTAACTAAAACAAGCTTTGCTGGCACAACTCAAGCAAATATACAAGAATTAAATTTGCAAGAAAAAATTCTTAAATTCAAAATATTAAATTCAAAAAAGATATTATTAAAACAAAAGTATTTTGAAAATTTATTTAGCAAAAAAAATACAACAAAAAAGTTATTTTATTTAATCGCAGGCACAGGCCTAGTTTGTGGTACAACTTACACAGGTTATAAATTATATAAAGCTTATAAAAGCAAAAAACAAGAACCACAGGACAATATAAATTCTCAAGAAAGTAATAATTCTAGTAAACCCAAAAAGGGCACCACTCTTTATTATTTTTATAAAGGTCTTGGCAAAGGTGTAAAGGTAACAGCAGTAAGTGCAGTGTTTTTAATAGCTACAAGATCGTTTGATTTACTAAAAGATAATTTTTTAGATATCTTTGATACAAAAGATAATAATTATTTTACAAAAATAGCTCAAAATAACGCAACAAGCTTAGAACAACTAGATGATATATTTTCAGTAAAAAATAATGAACGTATTTTTAAGCAAGATATAATTGGTTTTGCTAACTATTTTACAGAAAACTTAGAAAGCTTACTTGCTATAACAAATGCTTTAATAAAACTTAAAATAAAAAATTTATCTAATATAGAAATATTAAAAAATGCTCAAAATTTAATGATTAAAAAATATTTAAGTTTTTATAATAATTTAAAGATAATTTTAGATAATAATAATCTTGAATATTTTACTGAGCAAGATGCTATAAATCTTAAACAAGAATTTGATGAACTAACAAATCAAACTGTAAGATTTATAAAAATATCGAATTCGATAATTTATGAAAATTAAATTTTTATTATTATTTATATTTTTTATAAATTTTAACAATAATTATTGTCTTACTAATAATTTAAATAATTCCCAAGAACAAGACGACGACACTTTTGCTTTTATAGACGCTCTTTTTGGCCAAGACGAAGATCTGGATAATATTACGAATAAATTTAATAATTTAAATAATAATAATAATAATAATAATAATATAAATAATAAAAAAATAGTTCACGAAAATAACCCAGATAATAAAATTCAAGAACTAAAAAATAAAATTGAAATTAAATCTGAGCAAAACTTTAGTAATTTTTTAGAACATTTTAATAAATATTACCCAAATGCGTTTTTGATAAAAGAAAAATTTTTAACAAATATGACGCCCGAAAAAATAGCTATTACTTTAGATAAAATAATAAATTGCATAGCATATACGCCTTGGCTTTATGTAGAAAATATATTTAAAGTAATAACACAAAAATTTAATGCTCAAGATAAAAAAATATGGCTAGAAAATAATTTTGATATTAATTTTTTAGAAAATAAATTTAAAAATATAAATATTAAACGCATATTAATCGAAGATAATTGTGCACAAGAATTTATTGTTGAACAGCTTAAAGTTTTAAGCGAATTCATAAAATATAGTCGCGTTAACTTAGAAACAAAAATAGTTTATTACGATAAAACAAATAGCTATAAATTTAGCTTTAATCAAAAGCAAGAAAATAATAGTTTAAAAAGCGAATCTTTAATTGAATATTGGACAAAAAACAATATTAAAACTCACCATAATTTTTATGAACTTTGTTTTGATTATTATACAAGACTTTTTATAGAAAGCATTGAACAAGAGAATTACAAAAAAGCATCAGATTATCAAACATATTTAAAAGAAATATTTAAAAAATTAGAAAATTCACCAATAGAACCAATAATAAATTTGTATCTTAATAAATATAACGGCTTAATAAAAATATTAAGAGACAAATATCATGCAGAAAAATTTGGTTTTTTAAAAGACAATAAACAATTTTCTGAACTTTTAGATTATTGGGGGGATTAATGTTAAAAAATAAATTTAAAAATAAAATTTATTTAATATTTTTAATATTATTAAGCTCCCAAATAAATGCTAATAATAACGAAATATTTATAAAAAAATTTATTAAAGATTACGGTTTTAAACCACGCGATAGATATACCCATGAATATAATTCAGCATTGTTAGACAAAACAGCTGTAAGTTTAGACAAACTTGAAGAAGAATTAGCAAATAATAACTTTGATCTTGCTGGTAGAATTGTAATAACCGGATACGAAGAACAAGCATTCCCCTCTTATTTTTATAGATATAAAAAAGCATATATCAATGACGAAGCTCAAGAAAAAACAAATGCCGGCTGGACATTAAAATTACATAATATATTTGGTTTTTTAACAGGCTTTTTGTTTAGAGACTTAAACTTTTATCTAAATCACTGGAATAATAATATTTTAGAACACGTAAATTCTAACGACGTAGAAATGTTTAGAGTTAATTCAAAAATAATACATGAGCACGCATTTGCAAACACTCTAAATATTTTAAATAGCACTGAATTCGAGATTATAAAAAATTTAAAAAATAATAATTATAAAAATATTTTAAAAGAATTAACAAAATTTTGGACATTAATATATACAAAAGATGCCAAAATTGGCGATAACAAAAGTGCAAGCACACAAGATATTTTATTTTCGATAGAATATGCAAATCACTTAATACGTTCAAATTTACCATTTAAAAAATGGTACTTTGGACCAGATATAACTTACCCTATAGAAATTTCACTGGCACAACAAAAAGAAGCTACTTTACATGCCCAAAAGTTTGTTACTATTTTTTCTAAAAATCTAGAACCTATAAATAACACACCAACTGTTTATATATTTTGCAGTTTTGTAGATGGTGTTGGTAAAAGCACTCTTTTGGGTAATATAAAAAATTATTTTAAATACGGCGTAAATATCGAAAATTACGATAGAGTAGATAATTCTTCTTCACAGCTTGCTGATATATTTAAACTAAAAACTAATGTATTTATAGCAGACTTACCGGCACAAGTAAGCCATTTTACATATAAACCAGATGGTTATGTCTATGTTAATGCGCAAAGAGAACTTGAAAAAGATATAAAAGATAATATAGAAATATTTATAAATGAAAATAAAGAAACATTAGAACAAGAATTTAATAAAAAAATATTATTTACTAAAAATATTATAAATTTAAATGGCTACTTAGCGCCAGAGCTTAATAATATTAATAATCCAGAACTAGCTTTTATTAAAAATTTAATTTTAATTAAAAAAGAAAAAATAAATAACTGGATAGCTTTTAATTTTAATAATAATAATTATTTATTTAATAAATTAAATACAAGTGAAATACGAATTCTAACACAATTAAGTACTGTTCAGTCTGAAGGCCTTAAAAACATAGAATCTGAACAAATGCTGTTTTTTGAAGGCATAAGATTGCCTTTGCCGTATAATTTATTTATGCAAGATTTAACAGATAAATTAAATAATAACAATATAAAAAAAGTAGTCTTTGTAGACTTTACAAGCATGTACCCAAGATCTTCACGAGAAAATGTAAGAATAAATTATTTAATACAACAAATGTGTTTGCTCGATAAAAACTTTGATCCAAATTTAAGTTTATATCGAAATTTTGTAAACGACTCAGAGTTATTATATTTATTAAATAATAATTATAATTATCAAAAAATTTTAAATTCTTTAAAACTAGAAACCAAAACTCGTTTGGTTTTGTTAAATTTAATAGACAAACAAAATAGAACAGATATTACAGGAATAAGCATACCTGATATTACTAACTTGATTAATAGCGAATTTTTAGAATTAAATAATAATAATATAAATTTATTAAATAATTATGCCCAAGAAAAAGTTATTCTAGAAAAAAATAAACTCGAAAAAATATATGGTAAAACCAAAAATTATCTAGCTATTCAACAATTGTCTCTTAATAATTTGTTATATTTTTCTAGTTTAATAACAGATATTTATGCAAACAAAATTACAGATGAAGAATTAAATAAAATTTGGCAAAAACCAGAAAATATAAATGCTCAAGATATTTATAGTTATTTTAAATTAAATAAAGAATGCAAAGACGAAATTTTACTAACGCCGTTTATTAAAAAATTAAGATCTTACTGGTATAAAGTTATAGCTAATTTATTTAATTCTAAAATTATAAACGAAGATAAAATAGAACTAGATTCTAAAAATATTATAGCTAATTTGGTCCCATTATTTTTAGATTATAATTTAAATAATCAAGAAATATCACTTATTTCAAGATTGTACCCAAAGCACGAAGATAAAATTAAAAAAAATAAAAATATAAATTTTATTATAAATAGTTTTTTTGATTTAAAAGAAACACATTATATAAATATTAATAATTCACCATATCTTTTAGATTATAAACAAGAAGATACAGATGCAGGATTATTTAATTTTGATAACAATAATTTTAAAGATAAAGCAACAAAAGAAAGTAACACAAAAAAATCTGCTATAACTTTTATAGTTCAAAAATATAAACAAGATAAGCCAATAGATAATGTAATAACAACCAATAAATTATATAAAAAGTTAAAAGATAGTTATATCTGGCAACGTGAATATAAAAAATTATTAAAAAAAGCTAAAAAACAAGCTGAAAATAATAAAGATAATAATAATAATAATAATAATAATACAAAAAAAGATACTCGAGATAAAAATAAACAAAAAAATAAAAAGCCTAAATTAAAATTTATAAATCCCGAACAAATACCAACTGTACAATTAATAATACGATTATTAGCAACACTAGAAATGATAATAAAAGACCCAAATAGCGATATTGTAGTTAGAACAAATAATAAAAAAGATTTTAAAGCTGCCATAAAAATTATCGAGCAAGTGACGTTGCCAAAGTATTTTGGTATAATTAACGAGAAAGAAATGTTTGAAGATTATGACTCTGTTGAGCCATATCCAAATTGGCAATACTGGGAGAATTTAAAAGTTTAAAAAGAAAGAATCCTAAAATGGACCTAGCATCAAGTATCAAAATATTAAGTGAAAAAGTTCTAACAATTCCGTATATAATTCTTTTACTTGGCAGCATAATAATTACAGTCAAAACAAAATTTATACAATTTCGACTATTGCCAAAAATGCTAAAATTATTTTTTAAAAAAACACATAATAATAAAACAAACACAGATGATATTGGCGCAATAAATTCCAAGCATGCACTTTTTACGGCAATATCAACAAGTATAGGCATTGGTAATTTGGTTGGTCCAATTGTTGCAATAAAACTTGGCGGGCCCGGAGCGCTTATTTGGTTTATTATTGCAGTGCTCTTTGGCGCAGCAACAATATTTGCCGAAGTAAGCCTTGCCGTAAATTACAGACAAAAATTAAAAAATGGCGGCTTTGCCGGTGGCCCAATGCAATATATAAAAAAAGCATTCAGCCCTTTTATGGCAAAAATTTATGGCCTTTGCGTAGCCTTAATGCTTTTGGGCTGGTCTGCAAGCCAAGCAAACACTCTTGCAGATATTTTAAAAAATTATAAAGTACCAACATTTGCTACAGGTATTTTTTTAACAATTTTAACTTTAATTTATTTAATTGGTGGTATAAAAAAAATAGGTGAACTTTCGGCTAAAATAGTGCCTACTATGTTTATTTTATTTTGTACAATATCTCTTTGGATAATATTTTCTAACACAGATAGATTAGCTGATATTTTTACACTCATGTTTAAATCTGCATTTAGCCCAAAAGCCTTAACCGGCGCAAGCTTTGGCTTACTTTTACGATGGGCTATAGCCAAAGGTACACAAGCAAGCGAAGCCGGAGTTGGTACAGCTACAATTCCACATTCTATGGCGCAAGTAGATGACCCAATAAATCAGGGAATTTTAGCCATGTTAAGCACATACTCTGTTGGTTTTGTATGTTTGTTAAGTGGCCTTGTAGTATTAATAACTAATACAATAAATACTAATGTTCCTATGGGAATTAACATGCTTACAAAAGCATTTTCTATGTATGCACCGGATTTTATAGGCAATTTAATTTTAATTTTATGCACATTTTTATTTGCCATTGGCTCTATAATTGGCAACAGTTATAATGGCTCGCAGGGTTTTTTATATGTAACTAAAAATAAATACTTAAATATTTATTATATCGCTATGGGGATAATAATATTTTTAGGTTCTATTTTTTCTGTAGAACTGGTTTGGTCTGTTATAGACTTTTTTGTAATTCCTACAGCGCTTATAAATATTTTTGCAGTAATTTATTTGTTATTTAAAAGACAAGATTTATTTAAAAAAATATAAAAATATAAAAATATAAAAATGTCAGAACAAAAAACAACCCCATTAATGCAACAATATTTTGATATAAAAGCACAATATCCGGGAGTAATATTACTCTTTCAGGTCGGCGATTTTTACGAATTATTTTTTGAAGATGCAAAAATAGTCTCTAAATTTTTAGCCATAGCTTTAACATCAAGAGGCAAAAACCATGGTGAAGATATTCCATTGTGTGGCGTGCCTATTCATGCATTAAGTCATTATTTAAATAAATTAATTAAAGGCGGTTTTAAAGTTGCAATTTGCGATCAAATTACAAAGCCAGTTCCAGGTAAAGTTGTAGAACGCGCCGTAACACAAGTTTTTACTCCAGGAACGCTTACAGAATCTTCTTTATTAGACGAAAAATCTGCAAGTTATATCGTTTCACTTTATCCAGAGAAAAAAAATTACGGTTTAATTTTTACAGAACTTTTAACAGCTCAACTGTTTGCAACAATAATTCCAATAAACGAAAATAAAATTCTAGAATCTGAACTTGCAAGATTTTTGCCTGATGAAATAATTTTGCCAAAAAATATTTTAAATAAAAATTTTAATAATTATATTAGTTATTTTAAAAACTTGGGTTATTTAGTAAGCTTTTCAGAAATAATTCAAGATAATAATAATAATAATAATTTAAATATTAATTTTCCTGAACAATTTAAAAACCAATTCGATAGTAAAACACAAGAATCTATAAACAAATATCCCGAATTAAATAATAGTTTAGCTAATTTATATTTTTATTTAAAAAAGACTCAAGAAAAATCACTTTTACAATTTAATAAAATTTCATTTTACCAACCAGAAGATTATTTAATTTTAGACAGTGCTACTTTTAAAAATTTAGAAATATTCAAAAATAATCAAAATGGCTCGCGCGAAAATAGCTTATTAAGTATTTTAGATAAATCTAAAACAGCTATGGGTTCTAGAACAATAAAAAAATGGCTAGCAAGACCATTAATTAATAAAACCCAAATTATAGAACGCAACAAAGTTGTTACTGTATTTTGTAAAAATATAGATATTATGCAAAAGCTAGAAGAACTTTTGGGTAGTTTGTCTGATATCGAAAGAATTACAGGGCGCATAGCCTTACGACGTGCAAACAGGCTAGATTATTTAAGCTTAAAAGACAGCCTCAAATTAATGCCCGAATTAAAATTAATATTATTTAATATTACAGATTTAGAACTTATAAAAATAATTACAGAAAAAATATCTAATTTTTATAATTTAATAAATTTACTCGAATCAAGTATTTCACAAGACTTATCAAGCGAATATATAATTAAACAAAACTTTGATTTGCAACTCGACAGACTAAGATCGCTTGTAGAAAATAGCCAACAAGAAGTTTTAAAACTAGAAGAACTCGAAATTAAAAATACTGGCATTAATAGCCTTAAAATACGCTTTAATAATATATCTGGATATTATATAGAAATTACAAATACCAATTTAGATTCTGTGCCCAATAATTATATCGAATTACAAAAACTGACTAACCGCAAAAGATACACTACTCAAGAACTAAAAAACCTTGAACTCGAAATCTTAACAGCCCAAAACGAAATCGATAATGTTCAAGCACAAGTTTTTGAAAGAGTAAAAGATGAAGTCGAAATATATTTACATGATTTAAGGCAACTATCACAAGCTATATGTTATTTAGATGCACTTTTTGGACTTGCAAAAGCTGCGTACGAAAATAATTATATAACGCCAGTATTTAATGATAACAACGAAATTAATATAATAAATGGCAGGCACCCTGTAGTTGAACAAAAATTAGAAAACAGTTTTGAACCAAATAATACAAGTTTAAATAATAAAGAAAAACTTTGGATAATTACAGGTCCAAACATGGGTGGCAAATCAACTTATTTACGACAAGTTGCTTTAATTTGCATAATCGCCCAAATTGGCAGTTTAGTACCAGCAAGCATGGCAAGTTTGCCAATATTAGATAGAATTTTTACTCGTATTGGTTCTGGCGATAATTTGGCCGATGGCAAAAGTACATTTTTGGTCGAAATGGAAGAAACTGCAACAATTTGTTCTCAGGCTACAAAAAATAGTTTAGTAATTTTAGATGAAGTTGGCCGGGGAACAAGCACATTTGATGGCATAGCTTTAGCTCAAGCAATTATTGAACATATATATACAAATATTAAAGCTAACTGTTTATTTGCAACCCATTATCACGAACTTACAGAATTAGAAAAAATATTTGAAAATATAAAAAATTATCACATGCTAAGTAAAAAAATAGATGATAAAGTTATTTTTTTACACAAAATAGCGCCGGGAATTGCAGACGGAAGTTTTGGTATAGAGGTTGCAAAATTGGCACAATTACCAACAAAAGTAATAACTAGAGCAAGCGAAATTTTGCAATCAATAACACAAGAGCATTCGCCTTTAAAAAATAGTAATTTTCAAAAAAATATTTTTAATTTAAATAAAATATCACAAGAAGAAAATATAAATATTTTACTAGATAAAATAATAATTCTAGAAAATAAATTAAAACAAAAAGAGCTCGATCTAATAAAACTAGAAACTATAAAAAATATAAATTTAGACGACTTTTCGCCCAAGCAAGCATTTGATTTACTCTGGAAAATAAAAAATAAATTTGACTAGATAATTTAAGCTGTTAGTATTCTTTACTTATTAATACAGCTATTAATTTTCAATAATATTTATAAACAATTATACATAGGAGATTTTATGAAAAAAGTTTTATTGGCAATGGCTATAGTTTTTGCAACAGCAAATGTATATGCAAACGAAATTACAACAACAGTTGTTCCTTCAACAGAAGAAGTTATTAATACAACCAAAGAAAATACACCAGTTCAAGAAACAGAAACTCAAACAGAAGAAACAGCAAAGAACTAGTTTTTTGCAAAAATTTACCATGTTCATAAAAGCTCAGCCCTGCTGGGCTTTTATTTTTTTAGCATTTTTATACAAACAGTAAATTAACCATTTTTATAGATACAAATCATTCGCTTTGCGAAATTTAAAACCCATTATAATTCAATAAAATCACCCCCCCTGTTGATTTTATAATTGAACATGCTAGAATTTCAGCCTAACATTTGAAATTAATTCTTTATTATTTATTTAAGGGGGCCTAATAAATATAAAGCAAATTTTGACTAAGTTGTTCTAGACGAGCTCTTTAGAGCGGCTTAACTCGATTACTTGTTCATATTTTATTGCATTTAAAATAAAACATGTTATCTTTAATCGAATCAAATTTGTCGGTTACGTAAGTTAAATTTAAGTAAGTCGGTATAGTTTTTATTTATATAATTTTATTTTATAGGGGATCTTTATATGAAAAAGATTTTGTCCGTAGTTTTATTAGCAACAATGGTTGCTTCAGTCAACGCAGAAATGCAAACACCAAAAGTAGAAACAACAGAAAAAAATGCCGTAGTTGCACATCTTGAAAACAACTGGGGTAAGTATGCAGCAGGAACAGCTGGTTTAACAATTATCGCAGCAGGTTTATTTGATTATTACAAAAATGATGCAAAAGTTATGAATGCTTTTTTTGCAATAACTAAAGATTATTTCTTCACCATCAAAAATAACCCTTCAACTAAAAAAGTTTTAGCATTATGTAAAAAACACCCAGTTATAGTTATTTCAGCTTTAACAGGTGCTGCATTAATAGTTGCAGAAGGCTTAGATATTAACAAAAATGGTTATGATAAATCTGTTTTGGGCACAAGCTTAAAAGCAACAGAAACATTTGTTGTTGATACATCAAAAGCTGCTATTGATCCAGAAAAAAATGGCTGGAAAGCTACAAAAGACTTTTCTAGCAAAAACTGGAACAAGCTTTCTGAAAAAATGCACAACATTTCCTTCAAGAAAAAAGAAGGCGTAGAAACTCCAGCACAAAACTAAGCTAATCAAACCCAGCCTTCGCATAAAGCTATGTCGGGCAGGGCTTAAAAAAGCAAAAGGCCCGGTACAAAATACCGGGCCTTTTTTGTTATATCTTTTTTATATTACTGTTCAATATTTATTATACCGTAAGCATCTACCATTGCAGCACCAGTTACAGCCAACCCAACAATATTCGAAAAATTCATACCTTCAACATCATAAATCGCGTCACTTGTAAGCGTTACTTTATCATCAAAAATTACAGTTCCATTTGTTAAATTTAAACCTGTTCTAGTAGAATGCAATGTGCAACCATCAAGATATAAAATTGCACTTTGATCTTGTAATATAAATGCTGTTTTGCTGGCCTCACTTCTATCACTATTTCCTGCATCGTATATAAATTCTACATACTTATCTATTTTTAAAGTTGCATCTGTTGTAACATTACTTAACTCTGGCGATTTATAGATAAATTTATGATCTTTACCTTTTATTGTTACATCTTGAGAGAATGTAAGTGTTCCATCACTAAATGTATAATCGTTACATAATACAAGAATATCGTTTCTGTATGTTATATGAGCATTTGGTCCAAGACATCTTACATTATTATCACGTAAGCCTTCTAACCTTGTATTTTCTATAATTAAATTACTACCAGAGGCAACTTGAATAGCATTATTTACCGGACAAACTTGCACTCCATGTCCATAGCCATTTAAAATTACTTCGCCCTGGAATTTAAGAGTTGATAACTCTGTTGTTGGCATTGCAAAGTCTTCGCCTATTTCTATTGTTGTTCCATTACCAAAAATTATGTCTGAGTTTGCACCCAAATCTACATATCTAGGTAAAAAGTCTTTTAATACAATATTTTCTAAAATTAAAGTCGTGTTATCATCAATTATTAATAATTTATTTACACCATCTCGGGCAAAGTGAACATATCTTCCCGAACCATCAAGGGTTACTGGCGCACCGCCATGAGCGTATAACTTGTGCTCATAACTTGGAGCATCGCCCAAGTAAATATTAAAGCTTAATGTCATATTGCTATCAACATGAATGTTGCTTGGACCATGATCAATTGTATTTAACTGCAACTGTAAATTATTAATATTTGTATTATTAAATATTGTCGCATTACTTATATAACCAACAAGATCACAGCATTCACTTAAATTTATTATTGCATTACTGTTATTAGTTACATCTTGTTCAAGATTTATTATTGCACTTGAGTTCCAGCTTACTCCAAGTGCATTTTGTACTGTCGCGTTACTTACATAAGTTACCAAATCACAACAATCACTTAAGCTTACTATCGCATTACTATTTTGAACTATTAAATCACTATCAAGCGAAATAGAAACTATTGCGTTCGAGTTATTAGTTATATTATTTACGTTATTTATTATCGCATTACTATTATTTGTTATCTGTTGCTGCAACACAGAAGCATCAAGATTTAATATTGCACTTGAGTTCCAGCTTACTCCAAGTGCATTTTGTACTGTCGCGTTACTTACATAAGTTACTAAATCACAACAATCACTTAAACTTACTATCGCATTACTATTTTGAACTATTAAATCACTATCAAGCGAAATAGAAACTATTGCATTCGAGTTATTAGTTATATTATTTACGTTATTTATTATCGCATTACTATTATTTGTTATCTGTTGCTGCAAATCACTAGCTGCACTAGCATCGCTAATTAAATATTTTATAGTACCACTAGAAACTAAAGTTAAATAATTAGAAATATCCCCTGATCCAAATTTAATATCACCTTTACCTGGTAAACCTTCGTATATTGTAGAATCTTTCCATAAAGTTAAACCGTCTACAGTCAAGCTTGCATTATTATCAAAGGTCCAATCATAATTTTTTAATATAAATGTCGAAGGACCATCAACATAAATTCCAGATTTATTTGTATAAAATCTATCTTCAAGTTCTATTTCTACATTTGATAAATTTACTCTACCTGTATCATCGGCAAAATCTATCCAACCTTTATTTATACCAAGCCCTTTAATAATTACATCTGTTAAATTTAAAGTTGCACCAGATTCTATGTATAAAGTACCACCAAGAGTTAAATCTAAAATATTACCATGGCCATTTAATGCAGACTCTGCGTCAAAATTCCACATGCCAGAAAGTATTATTTTACTATTTAAATTTATATCCGAAGCACCATGCCAATTAAGAGTATTACTTAAATGTAAATCACCAGTACCACCTAAATCAATAGACGTTTTACTTAAAAATATATGTCCAGAACCTGTAACAAATTTATCATCATAAAAAGATAATTTGCTGTTTGTGTACAAACGACCACCATTTAAATTAATACTAGTAGCCAAATCACCCAATAACGCAACACTTAATGTTACATGATTATCTTGTAATGTAATAGGCATAATAATACTACCACCACCAGAAACATTTGTTCCACCTTCTTTAGCATTTACAGATGCAAGCAACACACCCTCTTGTAAAACTAAATAATCATGATTATATAAATTATAATTTGTTTGCGATGTTAATTGCCCTTTAAATCTATTTACACAATATGGCGATGCAATATTATTAATCATATCTTCTTCATGCAATATTGCACCGCTTAATGGATTTATAGAATTAAATACATTAAGCCCTAATTGACCCTCTTTTAATAACAAATCTCGCTGCAACGACAAACCTTTAGATGTATTTATATTTAATATAGATGCAGGATGCTTGAAATAAAATAAATCTTCAGAATTAAAATTATTATAAACTAACGTTCCACTATCTAGATTTAAAGCATTACCTTCTACTCTAATTGTAAAATCATCTTCTTCTATTCCATTACCAATAATTAATCCATAATCTGTTTTTTTATTTTCGATAGTTACATGCGACAATGCGTCTGTTACCAAAGTACCTTTTTGCAGTGTCATACCTGAAGATGTAATATTTAAAGTACCGCCACTCAATTTTATTGTTGAATTTTTTTCATCAAAATATATCGGTTGTCTTAATGTTGTTGAATCTTGACGGCCAACAGAAAGTATTGCAGTACTATCTATATCTAATATAGAATGTTCTTTTATTGTTGATGTCTGATTACTTGAATATAAAAATGTATATTGAGTTCCAGACATTCCTTCAACTTCTGAATAAATTAATACATTATCACTAAATAATATTGAGCCTTTGTCAAATTCATAATCACCATCAAGCGCAATTTGAACATTTTTAAACCCAACAGATGCACTATCATCAATACATTGTAATTTTTTATCAAATAAATCATGTAATATCATATTTTCAAATGTAACGCTTGCTCCAGGGTTTACATTAATTTGTCCTTGTTTTGCACACAACTTGTGCCCATTTCCATTTACTGTCACATTGCCACTAAAATTCCAGATTGAATAAAGATCAACATCTGTAAATATATTTATTGTGCCAGATGTTCCTTTCCAAGTTATTGTGCTTGTATAAACAGTATCAACTTTATTAAAATCAACTGCATATGAATTTAAATTCACTGTTCCTGTTGTTAAAAATTGACCAGCTAAAGGATTAAATTTAAAATCTGAAATTAAGTCTATAAGGCCACCATTTAATCGTATATTTGGCGCCAAGCCAACTAAACCCCATGAAAGAGTAGAATTACTATCTAAAAAATTAGTAACTCCATAAAAATCTCCAGTTCCCCTTATGATATTTGAATCTCTTGCTACAGTAATATTTGTAGAAACAAAACCATTTTCAATTAAATAAGAATCATTTTTATCTAAAGTAACATTAACACCACCAGCTCCAACACTTGTAATAGTTTCTGTTGCTCTAAGATCAAAAGTTCCGGGACGAATAACTTCAACATCTTTTAAAATAGCTGGATACAAAACACCACTGGGCGCACTCATCAAAAGTGCCGTTGGCATTATAATAGAACCATTTTCTATTATAATAGGTCGATCAAAAAATAATCTTATTAAATATCCAAATGTAAGTTGGCCACTATCCCCCAAAAAGTTAAATATATTTTCATCATATTGATTAAATACATAAGCACCATTTTGAAATGTTAAATTCGCACCAGGATATATTTGTACTAAAACATCCTGATTTGGCAAACTATTTCCAAATGTTAAACCAAATAAAGTGGCTGTAGATGCTACATCAAAAATACCATTTCCTTGGCACTTAATAATACCATTAGTTAAATGTAGCCCTTTGTCTGTAACTTTTAATGTACCATTTTCAAATATTAAATTTGATGAATTATCTTTGAATAATAATTTTGATTCTTCCCACGAAGTTGTTTGCCCTAACGATAAAATCGCACCATTTTGTAATGTTAAATTAGAATATAAATTAATTGTAATAGAATTAGTAGAATCAAAAACAAATTCCTTAGATCCATTAATACTAACACTGTTATCTATTAAAATAGATCCATTTTGAATTGTTAAATTTGTATTCAAATTTAAAGTAGTATTATTAAAAATTAAATTTGAACTGTCATCTAATGGATAAAAAATATTTTCTCCATTTAAAACAACAGTACTATCATCAAATATTAAGTTTGCATTGCTATCTATTGTAAACGTAGAATTTGCATCTAATATTAAATTTGTATTTTTGATTTTTAATTTGGCACCATCAATTAAATATATTTTTGATTCTGATACATCCAAAGTATTGCCACCACCATCTAATGTAACATCGCCACTAAATGTCCAAATACCAGAAAGCCCCATATTATTTAAAAGCTTAAGACCTCCACCAGCACCATCCCAATATAAATTTCCAGATAATAAAGTATTTTCTAAAGATGAAGAACTTACATAATAATTACCAATATTTACTGTTCCTGTTGTTAAAAATTGTTCTCCAAATTCTAAAAATGAAAGATTTGATAATAAATTAAATTCACCACCATTTAAATAAATATTTGCAACATTACCAGAAACATTCCAACTAACAGAACTTGTATTATCCAAAAGTACAACATCTTCTAAAAAAGTTCCTCGTCCATCTATTAAATTCGATTTGCCATAAATTCTTAAATTACTACTACTATTTCCATTATTTAAATAATAGCGATCATTATTTTGCAATGCTATTATATTTATGGCTTGAGTAGTTCCAGTCAAAACATACGAAAAATCACCATATCTAGAAATTTCTGTATTTTGAAATATTGTAGGATAATCAAGAACTGATGTCGTCCATGTAAATACCGGGTCAACTCTTACAGCCCCATCTTCTAATCTATATGTATTTTTTACATAAGGACCACCACCATTTTTAAAATATAAAGTTCCCTGTTTTGATAAAAAGTCTATAAAATATTGATTGTAATTATCAAAAGTTACAACACCATTATTCAAAATCATTTCTGCCGATGGATATATTAAAACACTAACATCTCCAGCAGCTGTTCCATCACCCAAAAGTATACCTGTATTAGTTTGAGTAGATTGAGAGTCTAAAACCATACTAGCTTTAGCAATTAATCTACCTTTTGTCAGTGGTAACCCAAAATCTGCAGATTGCAAAGTTCCCTGTTCAAAAATTATTTCTGAAGAATTATCAACAAATAATAATTTTGAAGCTTCATCCAAAGTTTTCTTTCCTAAAGATAAAACAACGCCATCAAACAAATTTAAATTAGAACGTGAATTAATTGTAATAGAGCTGGTAGAATCAAAAACAATTTTATAATTACCATAAATTTTTACAGAATTATCTATTAAAATAGATCCATTTTGAACAGTTAAGTTTGAATTTAAATTCAAAGCAGTATTATCAAAAACTAAACTAGATGTTTCATCTAATGGGTAAAAAATATTTTCTCCATTTAAAACAACATTACTGTTATCAAATGTTAATTTTGCATTACTATTTATCGTAAATGTAGAATTTGTATCTAATATTAAATTTGTATTTTTGATTTTTAATGTAGCACCATCAATTAAATACATTTTTGCATTTGAAACATCTAAAGTATTACCACCACCATCTAATGTAACATCACCACTAAATGTCCAAATGCCATCAAAGCCCATATCATTTAATAATCTAAGTCCACCACCAGTGCCATCCCAATAAAAATTACCAGACAATGTTTGATTATTTAAAATTGAAAAATTTACATAGTGTCCATCTACATCCAAAGTTCCTGTTGTTAAAAACTGACCACCAGTTGGGTTAAAATCTAAATTAGAATTTAAATGTAATAATCCACCATTTAATGTTATATCTTGAACAAAACCTTTTACACCCCAAGAAAGTTCTGAATTTACATCTTGCAATGCAAGTGATCCATAAAAATCACCTATACCTTTCATAATATTTGCATCTCTAGTAACAAGCAAACTTGCATAAACAGTACCACTATTAATTAAGTAATTATCGCCCTGATCTAAAACCGTATATAAACCACCAAGCCCTACACTTGTTACAGTTTCAGAAACTGTAACATCAAATATATTTGGCAAAATAGTTTGAACATTTTTAAATATCATTGGATACAAAACATCTTCTGGAGATTCTACAAAAATTAACGGCGCAAAGCTTACTGTTCCATTTTCCATTGCAACAGATTTTTTGAAAAATAATTTTGTAAGATAGCCAACATCTAATAATCCAGAATTTGATAAAAATCTAACTACTGTATTATCATAGTGATCAAAAACAAAAGCACCACCATTAAAATACATATTTGCACCAGGATATATTTGAATAAGCGTATCATGTCCGGCGATTCCATCACCAAATGTTAATCCATAATATGTATCACTAGAAGCTACATCCAAAATAGCACTGCCCTGGCTTTTTATTGTACCATTTGTTAAATGCAAACCATTATTTATAACATTTAATGTACCTTGTTCAAAAATTAAAGTTGATGTTCTATCTTTAAATAATAATTTAGATTCTTCCCACGAAGTTGTTTGTCCCAATGATAATTTTGCTCCATTTAACAATATTAATTCAGATCGAGTATTAATTGTAATAGAATTTGTAGAATCAAAAATAATTTCATTAGCACCATTAATTTTTACACTGTTATCTATTAAAATAGATCCATTTTGAATTGTTAAATCTGAATTTAAATTCAAAGCAGTATTATTAAAAATTAATTTTGAACTATCATCGGCAGCATAAAAAGGATTTGTACCATTAAACACAATACTGCTATTATCAAATGTTAATTTTGAATTACTATTTATTGTAAATGTAGAATTTGCATCCAAAATTAAACTTAAATTTTTAACTTTTAATTGGGCACCATCAATTAAATATATCTTTGATTCTGATACATTCAAAGTATTGCCACCACCATCTAATGTAACATCACCACTAAAAGTCCAAATGCCATCAAAGCCCATATCATTTAATAATCTAAGGCCACCACCTGTACCATCCCAATAAAAATTACCTGTTAATATTTGGTTGTTTAAAATCGAAAAGTTTACATAGTGTCCATCAACATTAACTGTTCCTGTTGTTAAAAATTGTCCACCAAGTGGATTAAATTCTAAATCACTATTTAAATTAAATAATCCGCCATTTAAAGTTATATTTTGAACAAAGCCCTTTACACCCCAAGATAATTCTGAATTATTATTCAATAAAGAAAGAGCACCATAATAATCACCATTGCCTCGCATAACATTTGAATCTCTAGCAACAGTTATATTTGAATAAACAGTTCCACTATTTATTAAATAATCATCATTTTGATCTAATACTACACTTATTCCAGCATATCCCACACTTTTTGCAGTTTCGGAAACAGTAACATCAAAATAACCTGGCAATTTAGTTTGAACATCTTTTAATATAACAGGATACAAAACATCTGCGGGCGCTTCCATAAAAAATAATGGCGCTAACTTCATTGTTCCATTTTCAATAACAATTGATCGCTGAGTATATATTTTTGTTAATAAAGCAATATCCAACAATCCAGTCTCTGATAAAAAATCAAATACTGAATTACCGTATTGATTAAAAATTATAGCACCACTATTTATCGAAAAAACTGCGCCAGGATATATTTGAACCAACATATCATTACCAGCAGTTCCATCACCAAAAGTTAATCCATAAAATGTATTAGTTGAAGAAACATCAAAAATCGCGCTACCAGAACATTTAATTATTCCATTTGTTAAATGCAAACCACTATCTGTAACTTTTAATGTACCTTGTTCAAAATTTAAGCTAGATGTGCTATCGCTAAATATAATTTTTGATTGTTCCCACGATGTTGTCTGACCTACCGAAAGTGTTGCACCATTTAAAAAATTGATTTGCGAATAAGTGTCAATATTAATAGAATTATTTGAATCAAAAGTAAAAATATAATTTCCAGAAAGATCAAAATAATTATCTATTACTATAGAACTATTTTGAATTAATAAATTTGTATTTAACTCAAATCTAGAATCTCTTAATATTAAACTTGAACTATCATCTATAAAATAAAAAGGTTCTTCTTTTTTTAATATAACTTTACTATTTTCAAAAATTAAACTGGCATTACTGTTTATAGTAAATGTTGAATATTCATCCAAAATAAGATGTGTATTTTTAAAGGTTAAAGTAGCGGCATCTAAAATATTAATTTTTGCATTTAATAAATTTAAATTATAATCATTTCCATTTACAATAGTATTTCCATTTATATACCACATAGACGTAAGAGATTCATCTTTACGCAAATTTAAAATACCACCATCACCATTCCATGTAATTGTTCCTGTTAATACATTATCAGCAGTAGAAAAATTAACTGCAAAATATCCTATATTAACAGTACCTGTTGTTAAATACTGACCACCGGTTGATAAAAAATTAACGTCAGCCCCCAAGGTAGTTGCACCACCATTTAAAACAATATCTCCAACTTCACCATTCAATCTAAAAATAACATTCGAATCGCTACCAAGTAGTTCAATAGCACCAAAGCAACTACCAAATCCACCTATAAAATTAGAAGATCCTACAACAATAATATTATCGTAACTATCACCACTGGTTATAAAATAAGAATTATTTGTATCTAAATACGATGTTATAGGGTCAACAACCGTTCCAGTCAAAACATATGACCATGCATCAACAACATCAACTGTAAGATTGTTTGCAATAAATGGATATAGTAGCCCTGGTTCTGTGGTAAATATAAAACTTGGCGTAACTTGTAAAGAACCATTATTTAGACCTACTTCTTTTTTTAAATAAGCAAAAGAATTATTTTTAAAATTAACAAGTCCCTGTTTAGATAAAAAACTTATTGCATTTATATTTGCCTGATCAAATGTAAATGCATCACCATCAAATGCTAACTCTGCGCTAGGATATATTAACACATCAACATCATTTACTTGCGTACCATCGCCAAAAATTATACCTGTTTGTGTATCGGTACTTAATGATTCAAGTGTTGCAAACCCTTTTGTAACAAGTTTACCTTTAGTAAATTGCAATCCATAATTTATGGCACTTATAGAACCAATATCAAAAATAAGCTCTGATGATTTATCAGAAAAATATATTGGCGTGTCGCCTACATATGAATATTTACCAGCTTGTATATTAAATCCATTATTTAATGATAAAAATGAAACTGGGTTTATACTTAACGTAGCGTTATTATCAAGCCGTAAATTATAATCACCAACAAAATTACACTGACCATTTATAACCATTTTACCAGTATCAAAATTTATATCTTGCGCTGGAGTTAAAGTAACATTATTAAATGTTATTACACTATCTTGCCCTTCCGGTACAATAGGCGTATTTATAATATTTTTTAAACTTGAATTATATATAGTTAAAGAACTTCCATCTTTTAAATTAATATTAGAATTTAATTGTAAATTATGCCCTGCAGAGTGAATACTACAATTACCAGCAAAAGTAATTGGTGTTTTAAATGTAACATCTGAATCAAAAAACAAATTTACATTTTCGAAAAACAACGATGATTCTATTTTAAACACTGATAAATAAAATAAAGCATCGCCTCTTGCAAAATAGATATTATCATCATTTGACCATCTTACAGCATTAACATTACCTGCAACATTAGTTTCGACCACAATACTTAATGTATTATCCGGATTAAAATCATAAATTCTATATTCTGAATTAACATTATTGGCAAGCCCCATTAATATTTTAGTACCAGAAGTAGTCCAATCCATACTATTAATACTTTGCGCTTCACCAATTCTGGATGCAACATCTTCGACCAAAGTTCCGTTATAAATATTATGATCATAAACTCTAAAAGACTCTGAGCCTGCCGCAAGCCCAATAGCTAACTTTGTATCATTAGGTCGCCATCTTACACAATTAACAGCGCGTCCAAGTTCTGCGTTTGCTGTTAATGTTAAAGTTAACCCATCAAAATAATAAACCAAAAGTTCTGCACCTGCAGAGTTTAACGTACCTGCAGCTAAATAACTTCCGGTATAATCCCAATCGAGCCCATCGCCAGAACTAACATTTGCACTTGGCATAGTAGCAGCCAAAATTCTACCTGTAAAATTTAAAGCTCCAGTTGTCTGATTAAAAGGATAAACTATAACTCTATCTGTAGCAGAGTCCCAACCAGCTGCTAAAAAATTACCCCATGGGTGCCATGCTACAGACAAACAATTTACAGTTGGGCTAGATATTCCCGAAACTTCCGTAAATGAACCGTTAGAAATATTCCAATCAAAAATTTTAAGATCATCTCCCGTATTAGCAGCTCTACCCGCTGCTATATAATTTGTGTATGGGTGCCAACCAACAGAATATACAGTATCTAAAATATTAGCACCGGCTGTAACAGTTAGCGTAGCACCATCAAAATATGTTATTACTATGCCGTTACCAGTAGCAGTAGTTTTGCCTACTGCAATATAATTATTATCGCGTGACCAATCAATAGTTCTAACTTGTGAATTAAATAAATTATCATCTATTAAACGTATATTCACACCAGAACCATTTAAACTTGGAAAATTTAATTCTGAAATAGCATCAGAAAAATGTATATTATGATAATTACCAATTATATTTCCAAAAGATATAACATTAGCAATGCGCTGAAATGCTAAATCACTATTTAAAAAAAGCGATCCACCATTTAACCTTACATCGCCTGATATTGGGAATAATGCATTGTAAACACAATTAACTTCTGAATTAGAAAAAGTTAAACCATTATCAAGCCATGCAAAACCTAAAATTTGATTATTAGAATCTGATGATGGAAAAAATACATTGCCCTGTCTGGACACAGCTGTATCTGAACCAATAATAACAGAATTAATTTTTTTTATTGGCAAAAATAAAATCAAAAAAAAGACGCTTATTCCTAAAGCATTCAATTTCTTTGAATAAAAATTCATTATTACCCTTTTTTTACAATTTTAAATTTTTAATATACAAATTTATCAATCCAATATGCCATATATAATATTTCCAAAAGAATTTACCGAGCCAACAATTTCTTTGTCCGGTCTTCTATATATTTTTGTATTATCATAGCCAATCACAATTCCATTTCCTATATTTAACGATTCGTATAAATTTAACGTGCTACCTGAAGAAATATTTAAAAAGACTTGTGGTGCATATTGTTTGTTTAATATAAATGCATTAATAGCAATATTTTTATAATTTAATGAACCTGCAAATAAATCTAACATCGAACTTGGAGATACATTACAAAAGAAATCATTTTCTTCCAGTTGATTACCAAATGTAATTCCGTTATCAACGGTTGCGCTTAAACCAGAATCGTAATAAGGCTCAGATTGCATGCTGGAAACACCATTAACAAACATAGTACCATTTAACAAATTCAAACCGCCTCGAGACACATATAAATTTGCAGAATCTAAATATAAATTCGAAGTTCTATCTTCAAAATAAAATGAATTACTATTTTGATTAAATGGATCAACACTTAATGTTGTACCTACAGAGAAATATAACAAAGTATTCTTGGCAATTGTACTTGTTATATCTGATTGATAAATAATTTTATTTGTTCCAGTAATATTTATATCACCTTCAAATAAATATGATCCTTTAGATAAATTTAAATCGCCCCCCAAATTTAATTCAGAATCTCTAAATATTACAGATACATTATCGTTTAATACAAAATTATCCGAACTGAAATCTAAAAGTTTTAAATTCTGTAAAGTTACATTCGAGCCAGCAGCCAATATAAATTTACCAGATGGCGTTACTTGAATATCATTAACATTTCCATTTATAATTACATCGCCATCCAAAGTCCATTCATCCAATAATAAATACTTATAAGCAAAATTCAAAGAAGAACCATTTACAAAATAAATTTTTGCCCCAGCTCCTTTGTTTATAGAATGATTATGCATATTACGTAAATTAATATTTCTAAAAGTTACAGTACAATTATTATCTATATACAATAATCCACTATTGGAATATGAAAAATCAATAAAATGATTCGATCCATCAATTACCATATCGTTATAAATTAATAATTTATGATTTTCTGATAAAAATAAATCTGTAGATAAAGTAACTGAGTTATCAAAATAAATATCACCTGGTCCAAAAGTAAATGCATACATGCGATCATTAAGTGCTATGCTCACTTTGTCATTTAATAAAATTATAGCATTACTATTATTTATTATTGCTTGCTCATGGCCTATTATTACTGAACTATTATAACCTATTAAATTATTATTATTTATTGTTGCATTACTTACATAAACAACTTCTTTTTCCAAAGATACAATTGCATTAGAATTGTTATATACAAGATTTGCTGTAAGATCCGTTTCACCTATTCCATACCCATAAGTTGTATTATCTGTAATCCAAGCGTTACTTGGATTTTCAGCTCGTAAAATAGATTCCTGATTCCAACCACTTATACCTTCATTGTTTATAATTTTAATTTTAGAAATTGGCTCTTCTAAATTTATAGAAGAACTTCTACTTGCAAAATTTAAATTATCTTGTGAATTTGCTGTATTATCACAAAGTATTTCACCATTAAGATGAACTCGTGCCCCAGATAAAATATATGTAGATAAATCATTATTTGATCCAAGAGTTGAATTTCCAAGAACTAAAGAGTTAGTTAAAGCTTGAACAGAAATATCTGGTGTATAATCAAATTTATAAACTTCTATTTCATCATGACTAACTGCTGGCAAACGTCCGCCAATGCCAAGATATTTTCCATCTGGACTCCAATTTACTGAATATAAAAAAGTTCCATAATTTTGAGATGCTTTTAAAGATAAAGTTGAATTTGCAAAAGAATATACTTCTATTTCTTCGTGTCCAGCACCAGGGAAACCTCCTATAGCAAGGTCTCTACCATTAAGATTCCAATTTACAGAATAAACATAACTACCATAATCCACATAAGCTACACGAGATATTGATGAACCATTAAAATAATAAACTTCTAATTCTTCATGTCCTGCATCTGGCACACCACCTATAGCAATATTTTTTGCATCGGGACTCCAATTTACAGAATATATATAGCTACCATAATCTTGTGATGTTACCAATGATAAAGCAACACCATTAAACGAATATATTTGTAATTCATTACCACTGTCAGGAGTACTTCCACCAATTGCTAAATATCTACCATCAGGGCTCCAATTTACAGAATATATACTATCACCATAATTTTGAGCTGTAACAAGAGATAATGTATTGCCATCAAACGAATATATTTGTAACTCATTACCACTTGCAGGGTTAGTTCCACCAACAGCTAAATATCTACCATTTGGGGTCCAATTTACAGAATATATTCCATCACCATAATTCAAAGATGTAATAAATTTTAATGCCGACCCATTAAACGAATATATTTGCAATTCATCTCCACTTGTAGGAGCTGTGCCTCCAAGTGCAATATATTTACCATCAGGTGTCCAATTTACAGAATATAAAGTAGCACCATAATTTTTTGAATCAACAAGAGATAGTGCTGAATTATTAAATGCATAAACTTGAAGTTCATTACCTCCTGTAGGCGTTTGACCACCAACTGCCAAATATTTTTGATCTGGTGACCAATTTACGCAATATACTGTGTCACCATAATTATGAGTTATATACGAGGCATTAAACGATGCTATATTATTTTCGCCATAAGTGCTTACAGTTACATTATTATCAAAATACAATGCACCAGTTGTTAATCTAAGCCCTGTATGCGTAATTAAGAGCGCACTATTATTAAACTTAAACTCAGATGTTTTATCTTGCATTACAATAAGCTTGTTATCTGTTGAACTTGGTGCAAACGTAAAATATGTATTTGGCATAAAGTTAAACGATGAATGTGGTAAAATATAACTTGATCTTACAGAGTTATATATAAACTTACCTGTTCCAGTATAGCTTACATCATCATTTATAAATATTTGACCATTTTTAAATTCAAAATCATCTGTAAATGCAAAATTTACATTATCGAATGTTATTTGAGAATACCAATCTAAACATCTTATTGCAGGCTTAGCAATTGTATTTAAACTATTTTTAAAAGTTAAATTTTTATAAGTTAAACTTACAGTACTATCTAATAACAGCTGCGAATATTTACCTAAAATTATGCTATGACCCTGACCATCAATTATTCCACTTGATGATATTGTAATATCTATATTATCTGGAACCTTAAAATCATTACCTAATATTATTGAATATCCATTTAAATTTATTTTACCACTTGTAGTAATTACCGTATCTGATGATAAATAAAGATCCCCAGATAAAGTCAATGTTCCTTCTGCCAAATCAATTGATCTATTTAAAAATGCTGTTGTTGGAACAGAGATAGGTCCATTTATATTTCCAATTACAGCAAACTTACCATCATTTAGAGAAATAAAATGATTATAATGATTAACTATTGCACTACTATTTTGATACATTAAATCAACATTTAAATTTAATGATACAATTGCTTGTGAATTATAATGTATATTATTAGCATTCGTAGTTATTCTACCATCTTGGCTTACTATCGCCTGACTGTTATAACTAATATTATTCATGTTAGTTGTAATTCTGCCATCTTGTGAAATTATTG
>LBNX01000001.1:247439-247771 GCA_000989185.1 candidate division TM6 bacterium GW2011_GWF2_28_16
ACTTAATGTTATTATTGCTTGACTATTATTATGAATATTTTCTGTGTTATCTGTGATTCTTAAATCTTGAGATACTATCGCGTTACTATTATTTGTAATATTAGTCGTATTAGTTGTTATTCTTAAATCCTGTGAAATTATTGCTTGTGAATTATAATGTATATTATTTACATTCGTAGTTATTCTACCATCTTGGCTTACAATTGCTTGACTGTTATAACCAATATTATTCGTGTTAGTTGTAATTCTGCCATCTTGTGAAATTATTGCATTACTATTATTTATTATTCTTTGATCTTGAACTATTATCGCTGAACTATTATAACTTATTA
>LBNX01000002.1 GCA_000989185.1 candidate division TM6 bacterium GW2011_GWF2_28_16
TTATAAATTAACGGAAATTATGGCTAACTATAATTCTAGAGTTTCTTACTTAAGAACTTCACGTCCAGAGACTCCCATTTTATATAATAAAAACGAAGAATTTAAAATTGGCGGCTGTAAAATATTACGTGAAAGTAATAACGATAAAGTTTGCATAATCGCTGCAGGAATTACTCTTCATGAAGCATTACAAGCACATGAAGAACTCTTAAAACAAAATATAAATATTTCTGTAATAGATTTATATTCGATTAAACCATTAGACACAGAAACTATATTAAAAATAGTCAAAAAATCTGGTAATAAAATTATTACAGTCGAAGATCATTATATTCAGGGTGGTCTAGGACAAGCTATAAATAGCGAACTTATGAACGAAAATATATTAATAAAAAATTTAGCTGTTACAAAGCTACCAAGATCTGGTAGCGAAGAAAGATTGTTAGCATTCGAGGAAATTGATGCTAAAAGTATTATTAAAAAAGTATTAGAATTAATTTAAATTGAGGTAGCGGCAGGCTATCGCCTGCTGCGAATTAACATTATTATTATACATTAAAGCTACAAAAAACATTTGACAAAACTCCCATTATACATGAGTATATTTTGTCTAAAGTAGCTGTTTAACAATTATAAAATACAGGGAGTTTTTAATGACCAAAATTATTAAAAGTAAAATAGCAATACTAGCGCTATTAAGTGCACTGTTGTGTACTAATACTTATGCGCAAAATAATAAAAAAATAAAATCACCAACAACTTTAACTAAAACAGAAAGAACTGATTTGGTTGAACAAGATGATGAAGAAGAAGTAATTACACCAGCAAAACAAAAAGAAATCCCAACTGTAAGTGCAATACAACAACCATTAATTAAACCACCAATTAAATTTGTAAAAGACGATCTAGAAGTTACATTTGGTGGTAAATTAAAAACAGAATACGATGCTTATATAAATAACTTTTATTTAAATAAAAATACTCCAGATGATATTAGTTATTTTAAAGAAACAATAGACTTAACACTTGATGCTGTATTTGGTGAAAAAAAATATGGGCACAAAGCTGTTGAAGCCTACACTTGTTTGCGCATGAAAAATAAATGGGGCGTTGTTGGAGCATACAAAAGCACAACAGAAACAGAAGTTACGCTTAGCGATATTTCGCTTGGCGAACACTCTCACTATGCAAGTAGACCCAACCCTTGGTTCAAAGATGCATGGTTACAATTTAGCTTGAACAAAGTCTTTAATTCAGATAACGATAAAATACAATATGTTAAAGTTGGTTGGTTCCCATTTTTATTGGGCAGAGGCGTTGCATTTGGTCCATTTTATGCAACAGTTTATGAAAACTTAGGACTATTTAGTTACAATGCAGACTCATCTGCTCCTGGTATAAATTTGCATGGCGAACTTGTAAAAGATAAATTGTGGTACGATTTATACTATTCAAAATTTGAAGATAATAGCGCTTCTATAAATGATACATTTAATAATACAGAAAGAATTAATTTTGTAGGACATCGCTCTGCACCTTATAGAGGCGAAGGCAAAGATGATGAACTTTGGGCTGCAAGATTAATGTATATACCTGTAAGTAATTCTAGTTTTGGTAAAATTAATTTAGAACCATATATTTATTTTAACGAAGCTTCAGATCAAAAAATAGAAATTACTGGTGATACCAAAACACAACTTGGTGCATACGGTATAGAAGGCAGATACAAAAAAAATAAATTTAAATTTGGTGGCGAAGTTGCTTTTAACTATGGCCAAGAAAAATTGTATTCTATAGATAGAAATAAAGTACAGCTTGCAGTTGTAAAAACAGATGGCGAAATTCCAGTAAGCTCTGCTAACATATTAGATGAAACAAGCGCACAACGTGGTGCTGGAGTGCTTTATAAGGGATATAGCCATGTTTTAGTTAACGATACAGCTATTATAAAGGGAGATCTTAACGGCAAATCTGCGCCTGTAAATAATACTTCGGCATCTGATGCTTATAACAGCTTAAATATAAATAAAACAACTGCATATTCAGCTAATGATAGATTAATAAACAGATCTACAAGAATTAGACCTGAATACAGAAATAAATTTGTTGGCTGGATGGGTATTTTGGATGCAAGATTTAGAGTTAACAAGAGTGTAAAGTTAAATGCTGAATTTGGTTATGCATCTGGTGATAACGATCCTCATGTAAGCGAAGTAAATAAAAACTATCATGGCTTTATTGGCTTGCATGAATTATATATGGGTAAACGAGTCTTTTCACCACAATTACTTGGCGAACGCAACATACCAAGAGTAATGGGCTTAGTTGCTGGCCAACAAGAAGTTGCTGGATTTAGAGCAAAAACAAATAACACATTCAGTGACTTAATATACTTTGGCCTAGGCGCTAACTGGCAACCAGAAAATTTAAGAGTTAACAGATTTAAATTTAATCCAAATATAATGTTATTCTGGAAAGATGATGAATCTTATAAATACGTTCTAGATAGTGCACATCCAGATCTTAGCCAAGTATCAACAACAGAAAAAGCAAGTAATTTTATTGGTGCAGAATTTAGTATAATTTTTAGTTACGAATTAATTAAAGATTTAACCCTCGGTGCCATTGCATCATTATTTGTCCCTGGTTCTTATTATAAAGATATAAAAGGCGTTCCATTAAAAGGCGACTTTTACAGAGACAAAATACCTTCTGATGCAAGAGCAGGAGTTGATCCGGCAAACTTTAGACTTTCAGATGACAATGCTTTCTACGGCGTTGTATCTTTAGAATATAGATTCTAAAAACAAGTATTTAATACGGGCTCAATTGGGCCCGTATTTTTTATGTAAACCAAAAAAATATATTTTCTATAAAATTTTGCTATAATAATTGCGCAAAAAGCTTTTTGTATAAACGCTTTTTATTTTAAATAATTTTATAAAGGTTTTGTAAAATGCAAGTTTTAAAACGATCCGTTTATTGTGGTCTGGTCGATAAAAATTTATTAAACAAAGAAATTACTCTTATGGGTTGGGTTAATAAAAGACGCGATTTGGGTAATTTAATATTTATTGATCTGCGCGATAATACAGGCATTATGCAACTTGTATTAAACACAGAAAAATCTCAAGAATTAATAAATATTGCACAAGAAATCCGCCAAGAATTTGTGCTCGCTGCAACAGGTATAGTTACAAAAAGAGCTCCAGAAGCTGTAAATTCAAAAATAAACACTGGTGAATTTGAACTTACAGTAACTAACTTAAAAATTTTAAGCAAATCAAAAGCATTACCATTTCAAATAGACGAAGCAGAAAATGTAGATGAAGAATTACGCTTGAAATATAGATATTTAGACTTAAGACGCAAAAGAATGCATGACTTAATTTCGTTAAGACATAAAGTTATTTTTGCAATAAGAGAATTTTTAAATTCAAAAAACTTTTTAGAAATAGAAACGCCATTACTTTCCAAAAGCACTCCCGAAGGCGCTCGTGACTTTTTAGTACCTTCAAGATTACAAGAAGGTAAATTTTATGCACTACCACAGTCACCACAAATTTACAAACAACTTTTAATGGCCTCCGGAATGGACAAATATTTTCAGATAGCAAAATGTTTTAGAGACGAAGATTTTAGAGCAAATCGCCAACCAGAGTTTACACAGATTGATATGGAAATGTCGTTTATCGAACAAGACGATATAATAAATATTACCGAAGGTATATTTAAAAATATATTTGAGAAAATTTACAATAAACCACTCAACTTACCTTTTGCAAGGCGCTCATATCAAGAAGTTTTTAGCAAATTTGGGTCAGACAAACCTGACTGCCGTTTTGGGCTTGAAATTCAGGATGTTACAAATTTATTTGAGCATACTGAACTAAAGTTTTTAAAGTCTACTATTGAAGACGGTGGAAAAGTTGGTGCAATATTTGTAAAAAATCATGATTTTTCAAGATCTGAAATTAGCAATTTAGAAAATTTTGCCAAAACAAATTTAAAAGTCGCCGGTTTATTAACCTTAAAAATTACAGATAGCAAAACCATCGAATCTAGTGTTGCAAAATTTTTACCAACAAATTTCATTTTAGAGCTACAAAAATTTATTCCGGATACCAAAAGCCCTGGAACAATTTTTATAATTTCTGATAAATTTAAGAATGCTTGGGAAGCTCTTGGTAGGTTAAGACTAGAATTGGGTAAAAAATTAAATTTAATAAATGATAACGAATTTAATTTTTTATGGGTTACAGATTTTCCTATGTTTGAATGGAATGAAGAAGAAAAAAGATTTTATGCAACACATCATCCATTTACAGCTCCTAAAGATAGTTTAGACACAAAAAACTTAGAAAACGTAAGAGCTCATGCATATGATATAGTATGTAACGGCGAAGAAATGGGTGGTGGATCTATTCGTATTCACGATTCACAAATGCAATCAAAAATTTTTGAAATTTTAGGAATAAGTAAAAAAGAAGCTGAATATAAATTTGGATTTTTACTTGAAGCACAAGAACTTGGTTTTCCCCCACACGGTGGACTAGCCCTGGGTCTTGATAGATTAATAATGCTTTTGGGCCATACTGATTCTATAAGAGACGTTATAGCATTTCCAAAAACACAAAGTGGAATTTGTCCTATGATGCAAACTCCATCAAGCGTTGATGAAAAACAATTACAAGAGCTAAATATAAAAGTAAATAAAAAACAAGTTTAAATAATTATATGTATTCAAGTTCTAGAAAACGCATTGTAATTTTACTATTAAGCCTTGCCAGCCTACTTATCACAGGCTGGCTTGAATTCTTTTTGTTTAATAGAGAATATCTTTCCAAATACGATACAAATAGAATCTCTCTTTTTTTATTAATAAATATACATGTTGTTGCAATATTAATTTTATTATATTTAATAATACGACAAAGTATAAAGCTTTTTGTTGAAACAGATAAAATATCTACTGGCAGCAACTTTAGAAGGAATTTATTATTCTCTTTTAGCATATTTTCTATAATACCATCTGTTCTTGTTTTTTTTATTGCAGGCAAATTAATAACAGCAAGCATTGATCAAAATTATTTATTAATTCAAAAAGAACAAAAAAATATTGGCGTTAAAATTGTAGATTATAAAAAATTTAAATCTACCCGCAACCCTGTTTACTGGAGCTTTTTATTTACTTTTATTTTAGCAACTTTAATAATATTATTTTTATCTTTATGGTGCGCAATATATCTTGCTAAAGGCATAAGCAAACCAATACTAGAATTATTAAATGCTATGGGAATGGTAAAAAATGGCAACTGGAATGTAACTCTAAATCAGGATTACTCAGGCGATTTAAAAAATTTATCTATTGGCTTTAATCAAATGACTAAAACTTTAAAAATGGCTCATGAACAACTAGAACAAAACAACAAAGAAATGTTAATGATAATAGAAAATATAAAAGAAGCTGTTTTTTATATAAATAAACAAGCAAGAATAGTAACTTATAATACAGCTTCAAAAAATATAGTTGAAAAATTTTTAAACTTAACCAGATTTAAAAATAAAAGAATTAATTATTTTGGTCCACAGGTAACTTTAAAAGCAACAGAAATTATAAAAGAATTACTAAAAAATAATAAAAAACAGTTAACAAAAGAGATTAATTTTAGCTTTAAATCTGAACAAAAAACTTTACTAGTACATATAACAAGAGTACAAAATAATTTTAGTAATACACAAATAAACATACCAGAAGAAGGCCTTTTAATTATTATAGAAGATTTAAGTGATATTGTTAAAATGAATAAAATAAAAACTTGGCAACAAGCTGCCAGCCAAATAGCTCACGAAATTAAAAATCCACTAACTCCAATACAACTAGCAACCCAACATTTACAAAGAAAATATAAAAATATATTGCAACAAGATAAAGTTTTTTTTGATAGCACAAATACAATATTAAATCATGTAAAAATAATAAAAGATTTAGCTTCACATTTTTCTGAATACGCACAATTACCATCAAATAATCTTGAATTAATAGATATAAATAAAATTATAGAAGAAATTGGCTGTCTTTATACTGTTAGCTATCCAGAAATAAATTTTATTTATGAACTAGAACCAATAATTCCAAAAATAAAATTCGATCCAAAAAAAATAAAACGTGTTTTTGTAAATTTATTAGATAATAGTATTAGAGCTTTAAATAATAAAAATATTAACTTAAATAGAAAGGGCGACCAAAATATCATAAAAATAAAAACTAGTATAAAAACTGGATCTAATCAAATCGAGATTTTATTCTCAGATAATGGTCCGGGAATTCCCAAGAGTGTTAAAAATACACTTTTTATGCCTTATGTTTCTACTGAACAAAAGAACATGGGACTTGGGCTTGCTATTGTTCACGAAATAGTTGCACAAAATGGTGGTTATGTAAAACTAGTGGAGCCAAGTATTGAAATAAAAAATGGCGCTAGTTTTCAAATTTTATTACCTATATAAAAAATATAAGAAAGGTTTTTTTCATGAAAAAATTTAATTTGACACTTTTAGTAGCTGTTGCATGTTTATCATTATTAGCAGCTTGTTCAACATGTGATAAATGTTGCAAAAATAAAGAAGCTGAAACAGTTATAGTAGAAGAAGTTCAAACAACAGAAGCTACACCTGCAAATGAAGAAGTAGCATTAAACGAAGTAGAAGAAAATGAAGTGTTAGCAGAAAACACTGTAGACATGAACGAAAATACAGATAAGTAAAAAAACAAAAAAGAGCTATAGCTTTAAAACGTTATAGCTCTTTTTTATTTATATCACGGGAGTAAGTCATGAAAAAAATTATTAATAATAAAAATTTTAGCATTTGCATGGCAGCCTGCACAATTTTATTATTAGCTTCATGCGCAAATAATAACGAAAACAATAATAACCCAGCACAAACAAAAAATACTCAGGCTCAAGAGCAAACAAAAATAAATTCTGGAGATAACATGATCACAACAAATTCAGGTCTTAAATACGAAATTTTACAAGAAAGTACATCCACCCAACTCCCTCAACGAGGACAACAAGTTACTGTTCATTATACAGGCTGGTTAGATGAAAATGGACAACCAGGCAAAAAATTTGATAGCTCTGTAGATCGCAATGAACCATTTACATTTATTCTTGGCGTTGGCATGGTAATTTGTGGATGGGACGAAGGTGTAAGCACCATGAAGTTAGGCGAAAAACGCAGACTTATTATTCCAGCTAATTTGGGCTATGGTGTTCGCGGAGCTGGCAATATTATTCCAGGAAATGCTACACTTATTTTTGATGTTGAATTATTAAAAGTAGGCTAAATAAAAAAAAGGGGTAATTATGGATAAGCTTTATGCTCCATGGCGACATGATTATGTCACTGGAACTGCACGAAAAAAAAATAAACCAAAATTAAAAAATGATTGTGTTTTTTGTCAGCAATTTGCAGAAAATAATGATAAAAAATTTTTAATTATTAAAAGATATAAACATTGTGCAGTTATGCTTAATGCTTACCCATATAACTCCGGGCATTTATTAGTTCTGCCTCTTATTCACAAAGGCGAACTCGAAGATCTTTCGCAAGAAACAAAAAATGAGCTTATCAAAGTTATAGATATTAGTGTAAAAAATTTAAAAAAAATTCTAAAACCTGATGGCTTTAACATTGGTCTAAATTTGGGCTCCGCTGGCGGTGGAGGCATCCCTGCGCATTTACACTTTCATGTGCTACCACGTTGGCTAGGCGATACAAATTTTTTAGAAACTTTAAATTCTACAAATGTAATCTCTTCAGATTTTTATAAAATTTATGATGATTTAAAAAAAGAATTTTAAAAGGGGTATTTAGCAAAATACCCCTTTTAGATAATTAATTTACTCTTTACTGACCAGACAATATAAGTCCAAACTCATTTTTTTCAAGTGATCTATTTTTTATATTTTCATCTACTTCTAATGTAATATTTTTACATGTAATATTTTTATTTTCCGGAAACTTAGTATTTTTGTTTCTTGTTATTCGTTTTTTTAAAGTAACTAAGTCAAACTTTAATAAAGTTTTTATTGTTCTTCCTTTTTCAAATGTAGCATCATTAAATACAATATCACCATCAAATATTGTATTTTTAAACATCAATGTCTTTGCTGATAAAGTCCCTGCGTTAAATTGTGCGCTTGTAAAATCAACAGCATCATGAAACTCAATATTTTCAAATGTAATATTATCTGTAGTAACAATCTTACTAAAATTAGCTTTACCATTAAAAATTACATCTTTAATATTAATAACTTCGTTGATTTTTGTTTCTTTTAAATTAAATTCATCTTTACATTCCAGATTGCTTAAATCTAAACCATGAATTTTTAAATCTGACATGTCAATTTTTGAAAAAACAAGTTTACTATTAATTTCTTTACCACCAAAATTTACTTTCTTAAATTCACCACCTCTTAAATCAAAAACAATATCTTTTAATCCCCCTTCTTTTTTCTTTGTTGGTTCAATATATAACTCAATATCTTCGCTAAAAAACGCCTCATTGCCAACCTTTTCATCTGTGCCAAGATAGTAATAATTATTCTCGTTCTCTTTTTTAATTTTTTCAAGAGATGAATAAAACATAAATCTTTTTTTCATTAATGCTTTCTTAAAGTCAGATATTGAGGTCAAATCTACAAATTGAGACTCCTCTTCAACCTTTTTTGTTTCGGTTATTTCCACATACTCTTTTGGTTTCCCCCAAATTGTACCCAAATAATGTCCCTCTTCCGACCACATATTGTCACCATAAAGATCATCATATGAATACGATTGTTCTATTTCTTTAATTGTTTTTGTAACCTCTTCCTTGTATTCAGTCTTGCCAGAAACACTACCTATAACCATATCTAGTGTTTTTTCTAATTCATATAATTCTCTTAATTTATAAATAATTTCTTCATTTTTATTTTTTTGTCCAGTCTTGATATTCTTTAATGCAGTATTGTCTTTTATAAGATCTTCAACTTGTCGTTGCAAGACTTCATTAGCTTGCTGCACTTCACGAAGCTGTTCTTGCAAGTTCATATTTTCTTGTTGAATATTCTCTTGCTGACCCCGCAAGTCATCTTGCTTATTTTGTACAGTTCTTAACCTAGATGCACTTCCCCTATACTTTTTATCTAGTTCCTTTAGCTTGTTATCTAATTCCTTTCGCTCTTCAATTATAGCAACTAAATTTTGATTCACCGTATTAAGCTGTATTTGTAAGTTTTCATTGTCTTGATTCGCCACATTAAGCTGATTTTGAAGCACTTGCATTTGTCCTGGGCCATTTCTTAACAAATTTAATAAATCATCCCATGTTTTAAAATTCGCTTTAAGGCTAGAAGTTATTAAATTTAAAGCCTCTTTTTGCGTTGTGTCTGCAAACAAATTAACTTGAATAAAAAGTAAAAATATTATTAAAAAAATTTTTGAATTCTTATTTATATTTAAAATCATTTTTTCCCTTTTTTATCAATTAAAAAAATTAAATTAAATTGCTATGCCAAATTGCAATAAAAAACCTATATTAGAAAGAGCACTGTTTTTACCAGCAAATTCATAATCTATACCTGCGTCCAACCAAAATCGATTGCCTACAAATTTACCATCATAACCTATATTAAAATAGATTTTATTTGAATACGCAGATGGAGCACGGCCAGAACTCAAATCTAAATCATCTTGAGTAATTGCCATAAATGCATTATTTGGACTTGGAGAAGCATGATCTTTAATTGTAGCATTTAAATAATATCCATGTAATGTAAATGCGCCATCAGGCTGAATATTTAAACCGGTAATAGCATAATTTGAATTTATATTTTCATCCAAACTAATTTTTTCACTATCCCTCCACCAAAAATTATGCCCTAATTTAAAGTTTATTTTTTTATATGAATAACAAAGATCAACAAAACTATTAAAAACAGATCTCGGCGTTATTTTAGAATTCAAAAATGTTATATTTGCTAAATTTGTTGCTTGAAAAATACCATCACCGGCATTTCTTCTTATATCTAAATATCTATTAAATTGCCCATTATTTTTTAAATCAAACACTCTTTTATTTTTGCCTTCAAAAAGATATTCATACTCCATTCCAGCAAACAAGACTATTTTTTTATTATTATCTTTCCATAATTCTAAATCAAAATTACCACCACCACCTAACCCAATATGTTTACCATTACCAACTATTGGTTCAAACAAATATTCACATGTTGGCTTAAAGCCTGTAGGAATTTCTCCAAATGCATATATATTTAAATTCACATAATTATTCATTTTAAAAAGCAAATCTACTGCCAATCTAATATCTGCAACTCCAGCAAGTTTTTGTATACCATTTTTCATTTTAGAAGTAAAAAGCAACGGATGATCAAAGGCCTCTGTAGCATTTGCTGCAACGCTATGATTCTGTGTGTCTAAAGGCATTTTTTCTAGAACAACTCCAACAGGAGATATATCATATTCATTAAATTTTAAATTATTTTCTATATAAGTAAGAGGCATACTAGCAGAAAACATAATACGTTTATTAAGATAATTTAAATTTTTAAAAATTTGTAAATTAAATCCAAAAGTCTTTTGCTCTGGCCTAATTTTAATTTTAGAACTAAAATTTCTTATCAAATTTTCATCCGAATTTACAATTGTAAGCCATGTAGATGAAATATCTGGAACGCCTGCAACATCAGGACCCTGAACAGTTAAATCTGTTTTATTATCTATAAAAAAATATTTCGCTAATTCACGCGCATTATCAGATTGTTTATAAAATGGTGTTCCTAAAATTTTAAGCCCGCCATCATCAAATTCTTTTATAAATTTATAAGATGTTACTTTTTGTAAAACTATATCTTGCAAAATTGGTCGCGACATAAAAAATGTGCGCCCTGTATAAGAAAATATGGTTTTATTTAAAAATAATATTAACAAAAATAATAAAATAATATTTTTTTTATTACTTATACTTTTCATGACTTTCCCCTTTATTTTTATATTTTATTTTAAAATTATTACAGTATTACTGTCATACTCTCCAGTTTTTTTACCATCATTCCAGTTTATAGCATATTCATGCAGACTTGGGTCAAGATAAAATATTTTTTTATCAAACTTTAAATTAATATTAAATAATAACCATATTGGAAATACAGTGCTGCTTGCAAATATATTTTTGCCAACAGGTTTATTATCATCACGGCCAATATAAACGCATGTTGTAAGTTCTGGTGTAGACCCTACAAACCATGTAGAAGTTGCATCATTAGTAGAACCTGTTTTACCAAAAGCCTGAGCATCTATCCATTTATTATAATGCAAACTTTCTTGAGCTTTTTTAATTCTATAAGAAAGAGCATTTACCATTTTAGAGTTAGAGATAGAATCTAGAACTTTTATTTTTTTATTTTTAAATTGCCATATTTTTTTGTTATTACAATCTTTTACACTTTCTATAAAATATGAGCTTACGTAAATGCCGTTATTTGCAAAAGTATTAAAAGAAGTTGCTAAATCTTTTACTGTAAGTTCAGCAGTACCCAAAGCAAGTGACGGATATGGCTTAAAATCACTATTTATCTGGAATTTTTTGGCCCATTTTATTACATGATCATAACCAAGAGTTAATAAAAGTTTTACAGCAATAATATTATTAGAAATAGTTAATGCTTTTAAAAGTGTCATTTGACCAGAAAATTTATTATCCCAATTTTTTGGTGAATATATATTATTATTGGGTAATTCAATAGATATAGGCTCATCAACAAAAATATCATCCATATCAAGACCAGTTTTAAGAGCACTTGCATATAAAAATGGCTTAAACGCTGACCCAATTTGTCTTTTTGCTTGTAACACTCTATTAAATTGAGATTCATTAAAATCAAACCCACCTACAAGAGCTTTAATTTTACCTGTATCAGATTCTATGGCTATCATGCCGCCATTTAATTTTTCGTCTAAATTTTTTCGAATAATTTTTAATTTTTCTCTAAAAATTTTAGAAGCTAATTCTTGTTTATATTTATTAATAGTAGTTTTTATTACAAGCCCTTGTGTATATAAAGCATCTTTTCCAAAAGTGCTTTCAGCCAAGCTTCTTATATACTCTTGAATATATAATAAAGTATTATCACTATTATATAATTTATTAATATTTAAATTTTTATTTATAAAATAATTAAAATTATTTTTTGATATAAAATTTAATTTATACATATTATTTAAAACTAAATTACGACGTCTATAAGAACGCTCAAGACAATTTAATGGCGAATAAAATTTTGCAGATTTTGCAGTCGCTGCAAGAGTTGCACATTCATCTAAAGACAATTCTTGTATAGATTTGCCCCAAAACCTTTGTGCTGCAGCCTGAACACCATAGATACCTCTACCAAAATATACATTATTTAAATATAATTCTAATATTTGTTCTTTTGTATATTTTTGTTCAATTTGCAATGACAAAAATATATCTTTAAATTTTCTAAATAAAGTTCTTTCTTGAGATAAAAATAGTAATTTAGCAACCTGTTGGGTAATAGTACTTGCACCCTGCACTATTTTAAAATGTCGTAAATTAACAAAAAAAGATCGCAATATCCCACGCCACGAAATTCCATTATGCGAAAAAAAATTCCAGTCTTCTGCTGCAACAAAAGCATCTACTAAATTTTTTGAAAAATCTCGATAGCTTGCAGGTTCTTTTTTATCTAATTTAAATGTAAATAATATTTCGTTATTATCGTCAAGCACAATAGACGGCTTAGATTGGCTTTCGTTAAACGCTTTATCAAAATCTACAAAATCATAATTAAATAAATAAAAAAAAGCCCCAAGCCCAAAGCTTAAAAATATAAATATATAAAGAAAAAAATATTTTACAATTTTATTCAAAAGATTGTCTTTCTTTATTGTGATCAAAGATTATGCATTCTGCTTGTGTCATCCAATACCTAATAGGAGATCCAGAGCCCCGCAGGTTTTTGTCATCCCGGGCGAAGACCCGGGATCCAGTAATAAAAAATTCAAATTTACACAAATAACAAAATAACCAATATTTTAACTATATCTACAAACAAAAATAGTAATACTTTATAACTAATATTTACAAAAAAAGATAGCCATAAAATTCCCATTACATGTAATATAAATAAGCCTAAAAATAAAATTACTAAATTAATAAAAATATTTTTTTTATTAAAATTAAAAAAAGACAAAAACAATGTCGCCAATACAAAACCAACAAGATACCCGCCTGTTGGACCAAACAAATGGTATAACCCTGAACCAAAGCCAAAAAACACTGGCAAGCCAAAGATGCCTTGCAAAACCAATAAAATACTTGCATAAAAAGCACTTCTACCAAATAAAACAGTACACAAAAAAATTGCAAAAGTTTGCAAAGTTATTGGCACAAAATTAAATGGTAAATTAATATAAACTTGCGAAGATAATGCAAAAACCCAAGATAAAACTATTGGAAAAATTATTTTTGATTCATGTATTTTTTTTAAAAAATTTAATATAAAAACTTTATTTTTTATTATTTGTTTCATAGCTACCCTATAAATTATATTTATTAAAAGCAAATAATAACAAACAAGTTAAATAATACAAACGCTACATAAATAATAAATTAATTCGTAGAGTAACGATTAAAGCCATTTTTTTACATAATAATTGTCTTTTAAATCAACTATTTATTAATTTTACAAAAGATAATAATCTGTGAAATTTGTAATTTTATAGTATTTCTTTTTTTAGGAGAATATATGTTTAAAAATAAAATGCTTAGCATTTTGGCCTCTTCAATAATTGTATTAGCCCTTGTTGCAGGCTGTGGCAAAAAGTCAGAAAAGAAAAATAACAATAATAATGTAAACAAAGAACAAGTTAAAAAAGATAAAAAAATTAAAAAACAAGATAAAAAATGTTGCAAAACATGCAAAAATAAATGTTATAAAGATAAAAAGCAAGTTAAACAACAAAAACAAAATCAAGTTGCTAAAAAATGTACCAAATGCAATAAATCATGCAAAAATTGCAACTGCAAACATCCAAGATGCGAAATTAAATAAAATTATTATATAAAAAAAGCCCCGGAATATTCCGGGGCTTTTTTTATTGTCCGCAACACTTTTTATATTTTTTACCAGAACCACAAGGGCATGGATCATTACGACCAATCTTTGGTTCTTCGTGTTTAACTGTTTTATTAGCAGCACTAGCCAAATCACCACCAACTTTGGCTGCAGCTAATTCTTTTTCTCGCTCTTGTTCAATTTCGTGAACTCTAGCTGCATCAAAATTTTCTGGTCGCATTCTAAAAATCATTCTTACAATATCCCACTTAATTTCGTACATCATATCCTGAAATAATGTAAATGCTTCTTTTTTGTATTCTATTAATGGATTCTTTTGACCATAGCCTCTAAGCCCAATACCCTCTTTTAAATGATCAATATTTTGTAAATGTCTTTTCCATGACTGATCAACAGATTCTAACAAAATCCATTTTTCAGCTTCTTTTAACATTTCTGGATCTAAAACTTTTCGATATTGTTCATATTGATATCTTAAAAATTCAATAACATTATTTTGAAAAGTTATACTATCTTTGGGATTTAAATTAGCTTGAGCAAATATATCTTGTTTTATTCCTGTTAATTTTTCTAAAGACTCATAAATCAAATTTTCTGTAGCTAAATCACATTTATTTTTAGAACAATAAATTGCAAATATATTAGAAACTATATCTATTATCATCTGAGTTATAAGCCCCTGTATTTGCTCTTCACCCTCTAAAATGTCTCGTCTGTAAGTATAAACAACATTTCTTTGTTGATTTAAGACATCATCATATTCAAGTAAATGCTTACGAATTTCGTAATTATGTTTTTCAACTTTTTCTTGGGCTTTTTCTATGCTACGCGAAACCATACCATGTTCTATGCTTTCACCTTCTTGCATACCCATTTTTACCATGGTATTTTTTAATTTTTCACCACCAAAAATTCTTATTAAATCATCTTCTAGAGACAAATAAAATTTTGTTGCCCCAGGGTCGCCCTGACGTCCAGATCGTCCACGTAACTGATTATCAATACGTCTACTTTCGTGTCTTTCTGTACCAACAATTCTAAGGCCACCAACTTCTCTAACTCCTGTTCCAAGTTTAATATCTGTACCACGACCGGCCATATTTGTTGCTATAGTAATTTTTCCAGGCTCACCAGCTTCTTTAACAATTTCAGCTTCTCGTTCATTCTGTTTAGCATTTAAAACATTATGTGGAATACTTTGCTGATTTAATAAGTAACTTAAATATTCTGAAGTTTCAACAGCAATAGTTCCAACAAGAACTGGTTGCTTTTTATAGTGACTTTCTTTTATATCATTTATAACAGCTTTAAATTTATCTTCTTTAGATAAAAATATTATATCTGCAGCATCTTTTCTAATTAATGGTCTATGTGTTGGTATTACTGTAACAGGTAATTTATAAATATTATAAAACTCTGTCGCTTCAGTTTCGGCAGTACCTGTCATACCAGAAAGTTTTTTATACATTCTAAAATAATTTTGCAAAGTTATAGTTGCCAATGTTTGATTTTCTCGTTCTATACGAACACCCTCTTTGGCTTCTAGAGCTTGATGTAAACCATCACTATAACGTCTTCCAGCTAAAATTCTTCCGGTAAATTCATCTACTATTAAAACTTCATTTTCACGAACAACATAATCTACGTCTTTTTTAAATAATACGTTTGCTTTTAATGCCTGTTGTGCATGATGTAAAATTAAAATATTTTCTGGAGCATATAAATTATCTACACCCATACTAGCTTCAAGCTTATCTATACCTGATTCTGTAGGATGAACAGATTTTTCTTTTTCATCAACTTCATAATCTTGAACATTTTTTAAATACTGAACAGCCTTATTTGCTTTAATATATAAGTCACTACCCTTTTCGCTTGGGCCAGAAATAATTAAAGGTGTTCTTGCTTCGTCTATTAATATAGAGTCAACTTCGTCAACTATGGCAAAATTTAAATCTCTTTGAACATAATCTGAAAGATTAAATTTCATATTATCTCTAAGATAATCAAAGCCAAATTCATTATTTGTTCCATATGTTATATCTGCACTATAAGCTTTTTTGCGCTCATCATCATCCATTTGATTTTGTATTACGCCAACAGACAAACCAAGTGCATTATATATTGGACTCATCCACTCAGCATCACGTTTTGCTAAATAATCGTTTACAGTTACAAGATGTACACCTTTACCTGACAACGCATTAAGATAAAGTGCTAAAGTTGAAGTAAGAGTTTTACCCTCACCAGTTCTCATTTCAGCAACACGACCTTTATGCAAAATAATACCGCCAATTAACTGTACATCATAATGTCGTTCACCAAGTTTGCGTCTTGCTGTTTCTCTTACAAGAGCAAACGCTTCGGGCAAAATACTATCTAAACTCTCACCCTGCTCTATTCTTTGTTTAAAATCAAAAGTCTTTTGCATTAACTCAGGTTCTGTTAATGGTTTAAATACATCTTCTAATAAATTTATTTTGTGAACTATTGGCTGTAAAGCTTTTAATTCTCTTTCATTTTTTGTTCCGAATATTTTTGCAAGTACATTTGTTATCATTTATTTTCCCTAAATTTTTAAAATGGCATTTTTAAATTATAAGTTTTTTTATTTCTATCATCAAAATCTTTTATCGTAATATTTTTTAAATTTTTTTCACCTTTTCGTATATTAACTTTTAAACTGTTAGAATTTTTAAAATATTTTTCTATTAAATTAATTATATCTGGTACATAAAATGAAACAGGATAGGGTGCTATAGATAATCTATCTCTATACATTAAATTAGCCCTTGTTTTTGTTATCCACAATTCACTATGCCTTGGTTTTAATTTATCACACTTTACTTGAACCTGTACCAATTTTTTAGGCAATTCAACTTGTTCACCAACTTTTCTAAAAGTTCTTCGAGAATGATGTTTTTGTGTAGATACAAAATCTATTATTTGCACATCATCACCCTTTGAATAAAAACTATAAACCTTAGAAAACACACCAGAACTTATTAATCCTTTTGTTTCGGTCTGCACAGGTGTGCCCAATAAAACTAAATCTTTAATTTTTAAATTTTTTCTATTTTTGGCTTCTGCGGCAGCAAGATTAAGTGCCACATTACCACCATGAGAGTGTGCAAATATTTGCACGTCTGGATCTAAGCCGTCTTTATTTCTTTTTCTAATTTTTTTAACTACCTTTACAAGTTGATCATAAAATTGCATTCCACTTTCTAGACGTCTTTCTTTATCAAGCCTACCTGACCAACCAAATGTGTAATAAATATAATTTTTGTAAGCTTTATTATTTTTTTTATATACGCTCAAAAATACATTTGCTATTTTTTGTGAACATTCTTGATAATCAGTGAGTTTATTTTTATTTTCTAAATCTATTTTTTGTAAACCTAAATCTTGAATTGGTTGAAATCTATATAAACCTTCAAATCGTAAATTATTTATATACTTATGCCAAAAGTTCTCATGTTTAATTGGAGAATTTTTATCACCTTTTAATGTCTTTATAGTATTAGTCGCAGAAGGGTACGGCAAAACAGTTCCATGAACAAATATAGTTATAAGTTCTTTTTTGGATTGCAATTTATCATATTCTTCGATAGGAACAAAATGACCATTTTGCCGTTTAAATACAGCTTTATCATTTTTAGGTGTATTTATTTTAATTTGTGTATTTTTAGGCTCAGGCTTTAAATTAGTTTCAACCTGTTTTGTTTTTTTATTACAACCAAATAAAAATAATAACCCACAACTTGACGATATTAAAAATATTTTTTTTATATTTTTCATGAACTCACCATTAAAATTTATATATTAAATTTAATAAAATAAATAATTACTAGAATTATATAAAATATTTTTTGTTTTTAATATGCTTTACAAAAATATCATGTTGGAATAATTTCTGTTTAGTATATTGATATTTATTGTATAAAATAATTCATAAAATAAGGCTTGGCTATGGATTTGAATAATCAGGCAGAAAATGACGTTTTCGGTAGTGTTTTACGCATAAGTGGCACAGTAGTTGATGTTCAATTTAAGGTTGAGAACATTCCGGATATTTATAATAAACTTACAATTATTAACAAAAATAATAGCAAAGTGTTCTCAAAAAAAGATATTAGCCTAGAAGTTGCTCAACACTTAGGTGATGGAGTTGTACGTTGTATAGCTCTAGAACCACTGGATGGAGTAATGAGAGGTACACCTGTACAAGATACAGGATTTCCTATTATGGTCCCTGTTGGTAAAAATGTATTAGGTCGAATATTTAATGTAGTTGGGCAAACTATAGATGAAGGCCCAAAACTTACAAATACTCAAATGTGGCCAATATATAGACAAGCACCAACTCTTGTTGAACAAAAAATTACTACTGAAATTTTAGACACTGGTATAAAAGTTTTAGACCTTTTATGCCCATATGTTAAAGGCTCAAAGGTTGGTCTTTTTGGTGGTGCAGGGGTAGGTAAAACAATTATAGTCCAGGAACTTATAAGAAACGTTGCAATAGAACATGGCGGTTATTCTGTATTTGTTGGCATAGGCGAACGAACAAGAGAAGGTAACGAACTCTGGACCGAAATGAAATCTTCTGGCGTTATCAATAAAACAGCTTTAGTTTTTGGCCAAATGGGAGAAATGCCAGGAGCTAGATTAAGAGTTGGACTTACAGGGCTGACTATGGCCGAATATTTTAGAGACGAGGAACAAAAAGATACTTTATTATTTATAGACAATATATTTAGATATGTTCAAGCAGGATCAGAAGTATCAGCTTTATTAGGCAGAATGCCATCAGCAGTAGGGTACCAGCCAACTCTCGCTTCAGAAATGGGCATGCTTCAAGAAAGAATTACAAGTACTCAAAACGGTTCTATAACATCTATTCAAGCTGTTTATGTACCGGCAGATGATTACACAGACCCAGCTCCCGCTACAACTTTTCAACACTTAGATGCTAGCACAGTGTTGTCCAGAAAAATTTCTCAAGCAGGATTATATCCTGCGGTTGATCCGTTGGAATCTGTATCTAATGGATTAAAACCTGAATTTGTTGGTAAAAAACATTATGATGTGGCAAGAGCAGTACAACAAACTTTACAAAAATATAAAGAATTGCAAGATATAATAGCTATATTGGGTATGGATGAACTTTCTGAACAAGATAAACTTATAGTATATAGAGCAAAAAAGATTCAAAAATTTTTATCACAACCATTATTTGTTGCGGAACAATTTACAAATATTCCAGGTAAATTTGTGCCCAGAGAAAAAGCTGTAATCGATTTTGAAAAACTTGTATCTGGTGAATGTGATAATGTACCGGAACAAGCATTTTACATGGTTGGCACATTAGAAGAAGCCAAAGAAAAAGCTAAATTAAATATTTAAAAACTATGGAAAATAAAAATTCATTCGAACTAAAAATAGTAAGCCCTACTAGCGAAAAAAAAATACAACTAGAATGGCTTGATGTAAAAACAGATATTGGCGATTTTTTTGTAGGGCCAGATCACGAAGATTTAATAGCAATATTAAAAGACAGATCTAAAATAAGTTATAAAGTTTTACATGAAGCTAATTCACAAGCTATAGATATTTACTCAGGCTTTATAAAAATCTATAATAAACAAGTATTAATAGTTGTAGATCTATAAATTTAATAATTAAATTTAATAATTTGCACTTTACAAAAATAACGCCTAATTTAAACTTTTTAACTCGTATGTATAATTTTAATACTATTTTATAGGAGTATTCATGGAACTAATTCATTATATGCTAATGTTCACAACAGCTGTTGTGCTTGGCATATTGGTTGTTGCTTTACTTTTTTGGGACATTTTTAAACAAAAAATCGACAACAAAAAGGCCGAAAAAATTGCTGGTTTAATTAGAGCTGGGGCAATGACCTTTTTAAAAAAAGAATATTCTATACTAGCTGTAGTAATAGTAATTGCATTTATAATATTAGCTTTTGCAACAAAGAGTATTACTGTAGGTTTTGCTTATATTGCAGGCGCACTAAGCTCTATGTTTGCAGGTTATATTGGTATGCTTGCAGCAACTAGAGCAAACATTGCTACAACAATGGCTGCAAAAGAACATGGCGAAAGACCCGCATTTATGACCGCTCTTTTTGGTGGTGCAGTTATGGGCTTTGTAGTCGCTCTTTTAGGCGTACTTGGACTAGGCTCTTTATTTTTATTATTTGTAAATGATTTATCAATAGACTTTGTTCAATTAATTGCTGTATATGGCCTTGGAGCAAGCTCAATAGCACTTTTTGCTCGTGTAGGCGGTGGTATTTTTACCAAAGCTGCAGACGTTGGAGCAGACCTTGTTGGTAAAATAGAAATGGGCATACCAGAAGACGATCCAAGAAATCCTGCAGTAATTGCAGATAACGTAGGTGACTGTGTAGGCGATACAGCAGGTATGGGCGCAGATATATTTGAAAGTTACATTGGTGCAACACTTGCTGCAATGTCACTTGCCTTTGGAGCATATGCAGGCAATTTACTTTATATTGCATTCCCAATAGTTTTAATATCTATTGGCTTAGTTGCATCCGTAATTGGCCTAGCATCTATTAAAATATTTAAGGGCAAACTAAGTTCCATGCTTTATAATTCTACATATGTAGCAATTATTGCATTTTTAATAGGCTCTTATATTTATATAAAATATACAAATATTGAAATAAAATTATTTGGTGCCATAGTTTTAGGTGCTTTATCTGGTGCACTTATTGGTCTTATTACCGATTATTATACCAGTGGCAAACCTGTTAGAAAATTAGCAGAAACATCACAAACTGGCGCCGGCACAAACTTAATTTACGGGTTATCTATAGGTTTTGAATCTGTAGTTATACCTATAATTTCTTTAGCTTTAGTAATATATTTTTCTTTTATGTATTTTGGTGGCTTATTTGGTATAGCAATTGCTGCAGTATCTATGCTTTCAACCGTAGGTATTACAATGTCTGTAGATGCTTACGGCCCAATTGCAGATAATGCTGGTGGAATTTCTGAAATGTCTGGTTTTGGACCGAGTGTTAGAAAGATTACAGATAAACTAGATGCTCTTGGTAACACAACTGCAGCACTTGGCAAAGGATTTGCTATAGGATCAGCAACACTTACAGCCTTAGCAGTTTTTGCAGCATTTTCTGAAAAAGCAAATTTACCTGGTATCGATATTTTAAATCCATTAGTAATAGTTGGTATGTTTATTGGTGCCACGTTACCATTCTTGTTGTCTGCATTTACAATGCGTTCAGTAGGTAAAGCTGCTTGGCAAATGGTTTTAGAAGTAAGAAGACAATTTAAAACTATTAAAGGCTTAGCAGAAGGTACAGCAGAACCAGACTCTAATAGATGTATAGAGATTTCTACAAATGCTGCATTAAAAGAAATGATTTTACCTGGTGTATTAACAATAGGTGCCCCAGTATTAATAAAATATACTTTGGGCAACATTGCACTTGGTGGATTTTTAGCGGGCGCTACACTTGCTGGAATAGTTTTAGCATTAACAATGGCTAATGCTGGTGGTGCATGGGACAATGCTAAAAAGTATATAGAAGAAGGGCACTTTGGCGGTAAAGGCTCTGATGCACACAAAGCGGCTATTGTTGGAGATACAGTAGGCGATCCATTTAAAGATACATCAGGACCTTCTTTAAATATTTTAATTAAGTTAATGGCAGTAATATCTTTATTACTAGCGACATTATAAAAGTTATATAAACTTAAAAGCCCGGAAAAATTTCCGGGCTTTTTTTATCACTTTTTTATAACCACATAAGCCTGAACATTTTTAGGCATAGGCCAAACCCAGTCATAAAATTCTTTATAGCTACTAAAAATACCCCCATAAAAATCTAGCTGATATAAGTTATTAACAAAGGCACCACCGGTATCAGCTAAAACACCCAACCTAATCTCTGTATTTTCGTTTACTCGATTTTTATATCTAATAGCTATAATTTTACCAAGACCAATATTATAAAGATCTCCAGCAAAAACAACTCCACCTAAATTTAAGATATTATGTTTTTTAAACTTTTTATCTTTAGATATTACTTTAAAAAACCAATATCTTTGCTGATCTTTTCTGTCTTTTATATTATTGTCATAAGCGAGCCCATTATTTTTATCTACACAAACAATAAGCTCTTTATTATCTGGCATTTTTATAATAGAAGTGCCTTGCATTAAAGCTTCTTCTAGGCCTTCCCTTGTAACCCAAGCAAGTGGCAAAATTTTATTTTTGTATTCACTATTTTCTAATTTGCCAGATATTACATCTTGTTTAGATATTTTGTATCGCCAGTTATTATTTAAATTATTTTTTATAGCATATAAAGCAAAAGGGTAATCTGAATTTTTGGTATAACTACCATTTAATTTAAATGTTGCATAATGAGTTAAATAAATAGCACCATCAAAAATTTGTTTATCATGTTTTTTTGCACCATCTACATCACCAGACCACTTTATAAACTTAAAATAATTATTCAAAAATATAGGGTCTAAAATTCTGTAAGAATATTTAGATTTTTTGTCAGCTTTTATTATATCTATTATAAATTTAAGCGTTTCTTTTGTTTTGTTTAGCGATACAAGCTTATTACTAAAAATTTTAGGCTCTATTGTTTTTTTATCTGTATCTTTAGCACTATTAAGCAAATTTAAAGCATACTTTGCTGCTTTTTTTAAACTTTCCGGATTTGTATCTATTTTTGTTGTAGAAATAAAACCATCTGTATCATTAAAAAATTTAATAATATCAGGACGATTTATAACCTGAGCTCTATTATTTAGCGGCGATACTTCTTGAAATAAAGTAAAGCATATTAAACAAACTATTTTAATTTTTAAAGACATTTTACCCCCTAATAAAAATAATTAAAACCCTAAATAAGATTTAAACAAAATATATATACAAAAATCAAGAACTAGCTAATTAACAAAAAGCTTGCAGAGATAGCTCCAATTAGTTTATTTTTTTTATAGGGGAATATAATAAATTTATGGGGGTTTAAATTTTTGGGGGAGCTGATAATGAATAAACAAATTATATCGTTAATAAAACTATTATGTACTGTATATCTTGTTGTTATAATTCCTAAAATAATATCTAATCATAATAAACAAAAAAAAGTAATTATTGATAATACAAAAACAGAATATATAACAAGTTTAGAAAATTTAATTAAAAATAAGGCAAGTTTTTATTGGTTAAAAAATCAAAACCTAGCTTTATTTTGTGAAAATATAGATACAGAAATTATAAATACTTTAATAAATAATAGATTTAAACTTAAACAAGTTTTTATTTTAAATAATAATAATAATAATATAAAAATATTAAATAAAAATATTAAAATATTAACTTGGGATAATTATCAAAAAAATAATATTAAAAGCATTTTTAAAAATATTGATAGCATAATTTTTAATGTAAAAAATACAGGATTAAGAGGGGACAATTGTTTTAATAATTTACTAGAATTAATGGAATTAAACCTAAAAATAAACAAAAAAATGGTAATTTTAGATCAACCAAACCCTGTAGCCAAATATATAGAAGGGCCAGGACAAATACCATTGCAACATGGGCTTACAACGGGAGAACTTGCCCAATATTTTAATAATTACATTTTAAAAAAGCCTATTAATTTATCTGTTATACCAATGATTGGCTGGCAAAGAGCAAATTACATAGATAATACAGAAAACACACAACAAAAAATGCTTTTAAGTTTATTAAACGAAATTAAGCCAATTAACTTAAATTTAGATAATACATTATCAAGTCAAGCTCTTTTGTTCCCCAAAAATAGTCTAACTCCATGGGAAATAAATAGGCTTAAACTAATTTTTAGTAAATTTGGGCTAGACAGTCAAAATTATTTTTATAAAGATATTAAAAATAATATAGAACTCTCTGGTGTTAAAATAAATAAAATACATGATTTAAATAATTTTTCTTATTTCAATTCTATGCTTACTGTAGCTACTTTTTTAAAGAATAGAAAAAATATAAAACTAAATTATTCTGACTCTTTTTATAAAATATTAGCATCTAAAGAGACAAAAGATTTTTTAATGGATAATATTAATTATGAAACTTTTAGAAATAAAACAGAAAAAAGTTTACAAGATTTTTACGTAAAATCTAAAAGTTTCATGTTATATAAACCATATCCTGAGATTAATAATATAAAAATATTAAAAATATAAGACGTGCAAAAAATAAAAACCTGTTTTGTTTTAAAAAGATTTTTACCAAACAAAAATAAACTTTCTGTACTAACACAAGATAGTGGTAAAATAGAAATAATTACCCGGCCAATAAATAGAATAGAAGAGCTATGGCCGGGTATGCTTTTATCTTGTTATATCGAAAAAGAACTTACTAATTCAAAAATTTTTACAGCTCAAAATATAGAAATAATTAATAGCCCAATATTTAATTCTACTTTTAATATAGACTGGGCTCATTTATTATTAGAAATATGTTATTATTTTTTACCATTACATGCCCCTGAGCCAGAAATTTTTGAATTATTAAATTATGCTCTTAATATTAATTTAATAGATTATTATTTTTTTCACCAAGAACTTAATATAATTAAAAAAATTTTTATAGTTAAAATACTTACATATTTAGGCTTTTATCCTACAAAAAATTTAATATATTATCAGGCAATCTATTTAGATATTATCGATTCATATATTAATATTATTGACAAAAATAAGTTAAAATTATTACAAACCAAGCTACAAAGTATAAAAATAGAACAAATAAAACAAATTAATTATTGGATTATATCATCACTTGGCACGCACCAAAATTTTAGACAATTTAAAACTATTTGTTCACTAAAAAATATTTAAATTAATCAAACAAAAAAAAGGGCCCTTTATGTTTAATTTTATCTTTAAAAATTTAATTTTAATTTTATTTTTTAATAATTTTATAAGTTTACATTCACTTCCATCTTTTACCCAGCAAACACAATTACCCAAAACTGAAAATACTATTTCAGACCCAATTATTAATGAAAAAGAAACCCTAAAAAAAGAAGAATCGAAACTTTATGATGAACAAATAAAATTTGCACTGCAAGAAAGAAACATAAATAATGTATTAAATAATATACAAGCAGAATTTACTAAAATAGATGAAAAATTAAGACTTTCTACCGAAACAGAAAAAGAATTTTTAGTAAAATTTATAACTTTTTTAAATGAAAAAAAACAAGTATTATTACAACAATTAGAAATACATAAAGATATTATTTCTATAATAGAACAAAATATTAAAAATATTAAAATTATAATAAGTTACACAGAAAATCCTAATCAACAAAAACAAAGTTCTTCATATTCTTGGAAAGAATTTCAAGAAGCTTCTAAAAATTTATATAACCAAAAAACTGAAAAATCGAATTTAGAAGAAAAAATTAAAACATTAGAAAAACAACAAGAAACAGAATCAAAATTTTTAGCATCTAACAATAACCAAAAAGAAAAAGTTTTAAACAATTTAAAAACAACAGAAGAAGAAATTGAAAATGAAACAAAAGATCTTACAAAAATACAAAATAGAACTCTACTAAAAGAAGAATTAAGCGTATTAAACGAAGTAGAAACTCTATATAAACTTAAAATTAGAAAACTCAAAGAAGATGCTTTATTAAAAAATTCTATGCTTAAAATTTTAAGCATAGAACTAGAAAATAAATCAATAGAACTTCAAGAAATAGAAAAAAATTTAATACCAACAAGCGAAGATGTTAACATAGCACAACAAGAATGGAGTATAGAATCGCAAAAAACTCAAATAGCCAAAGATTCTTTGGAAGAAAAAAAAGCTCCAATTAAAAAAGATCTTGAAGTTTTAATTAAAAAATTAGATACCCTAAAAGAAAAAGAAGTTTTAAAAGAAATAAAAGATCAAACTGAACAAATTTTACTAGAAACACAAATAATAAGTACGCAAGCAGAAATAGATAAAATTAATAATTATTTAAAAATAATAGAATATGAAAAAAATAGATTAGACTTAAACGTAATTTCCAAAAAATTGCAGTTCGATATGATAAAAGCTTATTATCAAAGCAATTTAGATAACGAACTTGCAAAAACTTGGTTAGATAATTTTAAAAATCAAAAAGAAATTGCAGCAGCACTTTCGGGAGAACTTGATAGAAAAATTAATGAAGAAATTAATGTACAAACAGATACAATTAGGCGTCTAGACCAAATAAAAGCCAAAATAGAAGATATAAACTTAAAACGTACAACAATATTTAGAAATAAAACTAAATTACTAGAAGAATCTTTAGAAAATTTAAGTGCTGCAAAAACAAACTTAGCTGCAATAAAAGATTCTAGATCATTTGCAATAATCAATGACCAAAAAAATATAAATGAACAAGTCAAAAATACAATCGACTTTATAAAAAAACAACTTTCTATAAAAAACGTTTCAAAAAATATTTGGCATAGGTCAACAAAAGCTATTTCGATAAAAGACCTCAAAAGATCATTTACAGATGCCGAAAATTTTTTAGTTAAACTTTTTTGGGACACACCTAAAAACTTAAGCCCATATAATATTTTTAATGCAATAAAAAATTTAACTTTACCTAATTATTTAGGTTTTTTAATATCTATAATATTTTTTATTTTATTTATTTTTGGTTCAAAAAAATTATTATTATTTCTAAAAAAAATCAGTGAACAAAAAATTACTATTTATAACAACAATCATGAACTATACTTTTATTTATATATTATTTTAGATAACATACTAACACTTGCTTTAAATAATTTTAAATTAATTTTTAGCTGGCTATTTATTTATTTACACATATTTTTTGATTTTAAACATATTTTTTCTTCTATAGAATTTATGGCAACGCCATATTTAATAGCCGTTTTTTATTTAAGCTCTATACCAATTTGGATATATCTTTCTGGCCAGTTTTTAGCACAAGCCAAAGAATTAAATAAAAAATTAAGTTTTATATTCTTTGCAGAAAAAACTCAACCCAAATTCATGTTTTTATTAACATCAATAATTTATTCTACAGCTATATTAATACCATTACGCCAAGCTTTTTTAAATTATATAGATATACCATCTATTTTCCCAAATGTGATGCTTGCAGCCTATTCTTTAATCTTAGTAGCTATAATTTTATTTTTCTTTAGCAAAGAGGATGTGTTAACTTTAATTCCACAAAGTGGTTCATTTTTTTTATGGCTTAGAAAAAAAATAGAAAAATACTATTATCCTGTATTTATATTTTTGATGGGATTATTAATTCTTTCAAACCCTTATATAGGCTATTCTAATTTAGCTTGGTATTTGGCATTTGCCATACCAGTAAGTGCTGGAATGATATATAGCATTTTCTTGGTACACTATTATATTAGAAAATGGTTTATGCCTTTATTTTTAAAAGAAGAAAATGAAGATATTGTAGATACATTTGAACAATCAAAAATTTATTATGGATTTTTTATAATTTTAACTTTTTTAGCTCTATCTTTTGTTGCATTCATTTTTTTATCCAAAATTTGGCAACTTGGTTATAGCGTCAAAGATTTAATTCAAAATTTATCTCAAGACTGGACAATTCCTCTAGGGCAGGGCACAAAATTTGGAATTATAGAATTTTTAACACTTATTTCGTTTATTCTTTCTGGATTTTTAATTTCTAATATATTCAAAAAATTTATATTCAATAAATTATTCGAAATATTCAGAACAGAACCAGGAACACAAAATACCATTTTTAAAATTGCACACTATATAATAATTACACTGGCTATAATATTTGGATTTGCAACAATCAAATTAAAAGAATTTATTACAATAGTTGGTAGTTTTATGGCAGTCGGTATAGGTTTTGCATTAAAAGATTTAGTTTCAGATTATGTAGCAGGATTATTTATTTTAATAGAACGTCCAATAGAAATTGGTAACTTTATACAATTAGATGAAAAAACAATAGGCACAGTACAAAAAATTTCTGCAAGAGCAACAACAATACGAACTGCCAGAAATTTTTATATAATAATACCAAATAGAAACTTAATATCTCATCAAATTACAAATTGGGGCGATGGAAGAATGTCTGTAGGTTTTGAACTAAAAATACAAGTTGATTATGGCCAAGACCTTGAAAAAGTAAAAGCTATTTTACAAAAAACAGTTCAAAGCCACGAAGCTGTTTTACGAGCGCCTGCAATTGTTGTTAGAATAGATGATCTTGCAGATAATGGTGTTCTATTTTTTATTAGAGCATTTATAAGTGCAAGAAAAGTAAAAGAGCAATGGGAAATTTCTAGTCAAATTAGATTTGCAATAATGAATGCTTTTAAAGAAAATAATATTTTAATACCTTATCCACAAATTGTTGTGCATAAGGCACCAGAAATTACAAAATAAAAGAAATCCCGGGACGTTTGTCCCGGGATTTCTTTTATTTTAAACTATCTTTAAGTTTACCTAGCATCTTATCTATAAAATCTATAATTATATGCACTTTAAGTTTTGATAAACCAACATAAATAAGTATTACGCCCAAAGAAAATGATACAATATTTAAAATTATTCTATATGTAACCCCAAGCAAAATTAATCCTGCAATAAAAGCTAACAAGCCTGTTAAATTTGCTGTTATCCATTTTTTACCATTATCAAAATCTGACATCTTTTTCCCCTTTTTTAATAAAAAATATTTTTTAAATTTAATATTAATATATTAAATAACTTAAACAAAATAAATTATCTAGAATTTTGTCTAAACTGCAACTTTTAACAAAACTTTAAGTGTAAGCTCTGTAATTCTAAGTATTCTATCAAATCTTCTATCTGTACATTTTCCCCAACAACAAACATCGTCTATATCATTTTTATTTTGCTGAGATGCTAAAATTTTTTGAAAATCTTCATATGTCAAAACTATTACAGGGGGATTAGCACTATTTTTTACATTATTTACAATATTTAATTTTTCAACTTCTACATCTTCTTCTATTTCGTTTTTTTCTTCTTTTTTTTCAACTATTTTGTTTTTTACTAATTCTTCAAAATTAACTATCTTTTCATCTTGATATTTTGAAACTCTTCTTACATATAAATTAAATTCATCATTTAGCAATATTTCCATGCCACATAGTGTATAAAAATTTTTAAATCTTACACTTCTTTCTTGTAAGCTTGAATTAATATAAGCTCTAGTCTCTTTAAAGCTTTCAACAAAATTAACAGATATAACAGATTTTACATAATCACTATCTTCAAGATTTAACTCATAAACCAAATTATATATAACATCATAAGCTGAACCAATAGCTATTATATTTATTTTAAAAGGTCCCCCAGGAGTTTTCTCATGAATTAAATCATTTAACTTATATATATCTTTAATTTGATTTTCTAACGAGTCATTCTCATCGATAACATTGATATCTATTAATTTTATAATAATTTTCTGACTTTTTGCGTATTTATCATTCTTATCAAATATCTTCTTTAATTTTTTTTCTTTCTTCTTTTCATTAAAATCTTTAGAATTATAAAGAACTACAATTGGGTTATGCGCAAATATTTTTGTAAATAAAAATATAAAAATAAATAAATATTTTAAATTTCTCATAATATTTCCCAAAAAAATAGGCCCTTTTTACTGGGCCTATTTTTTAAATTAATAAATTAATTTTTAAATATATCTGTTATTGAATCAACAGTATTACCTAATTTTTTTAATAAATTATAAAATTCTCTAGCTTTAGTTTTTAAATCATTAAAATTTACAGCAAGTACAGGGTTTGCATTTGCATAACCTTCTATTAACTCTTTTACAAAATAAAGATCATTATTTTTACTAATATTTATCTTTTTAAATAAATTATTAACAAAAACTTCTTGCCATGAATCTACAAGAGCATTAACCTTTTCTTCATCAAATTCTAATGCTAATTTTTCTAAGGCCTTTTGAACTACAAGCTGACCTTTGCCGAGAGCTATAAACATAATTTTTTCTGTTTTAGTTGTAATTTTACCTTTTAAAAATTCAAATAACTTATTAGCCTGCGTTTCTACATTATATTTATTAAAATCACTTTCTATGCTTGCAAATTTACTTGTAGTAAATGCCATATTAGCAACTTTTTTATCAGCAAACTTTATAAGTTCTTTAAAAAGAGTATAAAAAGATTTTTGCATTACATAGTCATATTTTACCTTTTTTTCATGTGGGCCAAAAACACAAATTATTTTATAATCTTGTGCAAAAATGCCTGTAAATAAACAAGAAAGAGTTAATAAATAAATAGATTTAATAAACTTCATAGAAATCTCCCCCTATAAAAATTAAAATAATTGTTAACCAAAAAATGTTAACAAATTGTACAGTTTTTTTGCAAGATATTTGTTATTAGGAGAAGACTGGCGTCCCCAAGGGGATTTGAACCCCTGTTTCAAGAATGAGAATCTTGAGTCCTGACCAGGCTAGACGATGGGGACTATAATTTAAATATTATTTAGTATAAAGAGAATAAAGCTGGATATATTTTTTGCAACAAAATATTCGTTTTAGATTAATTATAAAATTAAATTTTAAAATATTTAAAAATCAAAATTATTAAATTTATCTTTTACTTTATAAAAATAAACAGCAAAATTATGATAACTTCTTAATTTTAAGCCTATATAAATCATATAAAGACCAAACAAAGCAATTAAAGCTTTTAATACAAATGCAGCAGCAACTACAAAAAATATAATTGAACCCAAAATTATTAAAAATAAACCTTTTATATTATTGTTCATTATAAAACCCAATTTTTTTTATTTATTTTACTAGAGTTATCCTGTTTACATTCTTCGAACTTCATCAGAATAACTTCAGACGACTTGTCCGTCGAAGCTTTATGCGAAGACGGAAATTTTGTAAGAGCGTAGTGTGGCGTCCCCAAGGGGATTTGAACCCCTGTTACAGGAATGAAAATCCTGTGTCCTAACCAAGCTAGACGATGGGGACGCATAATTTAATTTTTTTTTGATTACTCTACCAGAATCTTGTCCACCATAGCTTCAGCGAAGGCGGAAACCACGAAGGGTAAAAACTGGTGAGCCGCGTAGGAATCGAACCTACGACCCACAGCTTAAAAGGCTGTTGCTCTACCGACTGAGCTAGCGGCTCGCGAATATAAACAAAAATTTACAGTATTTATGACACCATGTCAAGAAAAAAGCCTTTTTTAAAATATATTTAGCCTAATATACGGCTTACAACAAAACAATAAATCGCAACACCCAAAATATCCATAAGAGTTGCTAAAAATGGTGCTGCAGAATGCGCAGGGTCAAAGTTAAAGCGTTCTAATAATAATGGAATAAGCGAACCCAAAAACATCGACATGGTAATTATTAATACCAAAGCAGTACTAACCGTTATTGCGCTCAAAAAGTCTTGTCTAAAGAAAAATACTCTAGTAAAAGCAACTACACCAAGTATTATAGAAATAAAAAATGAAACAGACATTTCGCGCATCAAAACTCTAAACCCATTTTTTCTTGATATTTGTCCAGTAGCAAGACCTCGAATTATAACTGCAGAAGATTGGTTGCCTGCATTGCCACCCGTACCTATAAGCATTGTCAAAAACATAGAAATAATAAAATATTTATCTACTGACAAAATAAAGCTAGAAACACTTTGCAATAATAATAAACCAACAAGCCACGGCGTTCTTTGCCAGATAAATTTCCATATTGGAGTCTGAAAATATTCATCTTGTGCGGGGCTTAAACCAGACATTTTATAAACGTCTTCACTGGCTTCTTCTTCTAAAACATCAAAAACATCTTCTGCTGTAAGAACGCCTAAAAAATTATTATTGTCATCTACAACTGGAGCAGCTGTAAAGCCATAATGACTAACCTGATTAGCTGCATCTTCTTGGTCCTGATTTACATTTAAAACTAATGTATTTTTACGTATAATATTTTTAAGAATTGTTTCTGGTTTATTTACAACAAGATCACCCAAATTTATATGCCCCAAAAGTTTTTGATCTTTGTCTATAACGTAAATAATTTGTAAAACTTCTTGTTTTTCGCCTAATCTTTGCAATATTGCAAGACTTTTTTTAACAGCAAGATCTTGTTCTAAAGCTATAATTTCTGTATCCATAATTCTACCAACAGAATCTGGCTTAAAATTTAATCGCGAAATAATATTAGATCTTTGTTTTTTTTGTAGTAATTTTAAATATTTTTTTAATTCATCATCAGATAAATGATCAAAAACTTCTGTTAATGTTTCTGTTGGTATATTTTTAAATAATTCAGATACATATTCTGGTTCTAAATTCAAAAGTAAATGTAATCTATTAGTTTCTGACAGTTCTTCAAATACCTCGGCTTGTAAATGTTTAGGTAAAAGCCTAAATAAAACTAATAAGTCTTTTTCTTCTAAAGTACTATCAAAAAATAAAGCAATATCAGCAGGGTGCTGGCTTGAAAGCAATTGCAAAAGATCTTTACCCAAGGGCGTCTTGTTTTCTAAAATTTCATCTAAATTGTTTTCTATTTGAAAGAATATCTTTTTTAACTTTAACATGATAAGCCCCCTATTAATTAGGCATATTTGACATTTTACGGCTATAAATAATACTCATTATAGGTTAAATATAAAAGAAATAAAACAAACACAATTTTATTCATGAAAAATATTAATATAAATATAGAAAAAACAGAACTTATTACCTGTACACAAGAAGATTTGCAACATAAAAGACTAGATAAACTTTTATTTAGTAAATATCCAGATCTTTCTAGATCTTATTTTCAGGAATTAATTAATAAAAATTTAATAACTGTAAACTCTAACTCAAAAATTAAGCCCAGCTATAAATTTAAAAAAAACGATCTAATAACTATAAATTTTCCTAAAATTACACAATACAATGTAAAAGCCCAAGATATAAATTTTGATATTATAGATATAAAGCCAGATTTTATAATTGTTAATAAACCAGCAGGTCTAGTTGTTCATCCTTCTGACAATAACAAAGATGAAGTGAGTTTAGTTCATGGTTTATTATATAAATTTAAAGAATTTAACGATTTTGACGATAATCAACGCCCTGGAATAGTTCATAGAATAGACAGAGGCACATCTGGACTTTTAATAGTTGCAAGAAACATGAAATCTCAAATAAAATTTTCAAAAATGTTTAAAGACAGGCACATTAAAAAAACATATATTGCCGTAGTTAGCGGACACCCTCCAAAAGAGGGTAAAATAGACTATCCAATAGGAAGACATCCAAGCAAAAGCCATCTTATGAGCCATAAAAGCTATAACTCTAAACCAGCTCTTACTTATTATAAAGTTTTAGAATATTTTAAAAACGAATCACTTGTAGAAATAAAAATAGTTACAGGAAGAACTCATCAAATTCGTGTTCATATGGCTGCAATTGGGCATGGGCTTTTAGGTGATGGTTATTATGGATATTTATCCAAATTTATATCTCACCCAGCACTGCATGCATTTAAGTTATCATTCGATTACAAATGTGAAACTTTTGAATATGAATGTAAAATACCAGAAGATATAAATTTTTTAATAAATAATTTAGAAAAACGATAAATTAAAATAAATCTCTTATATCTTTTAAAAAATCTACTAATTTTTTTTGATAAATATTTATTTTTGCCTTTAAATAACTTTCTGTAATATCTTTTTTTTGTTTATTATTACTATTATTATTTTCTTTTAACTTTTTGTTATTTTTAGATTTATTATACAATTGCTTATTACAGCACAATTTTAATTCTTCAAATTCTTTTAAATATTTTTTTAATGCAAATTCATCTGTTAAACAAATCACATTTTCATAATTTTTGACATCTGCTTGAACTGTCCAATTAAAAGAGCCTGTCCAAACAGAATTATCAAATATTGCATACTTATTATGCATAATTTCATTATATTTATTTTTTTTAAGATTTTTTTTATAAACAAAAATATCTATGCCAGCGCTCTTTAAATCATCAACTTTACCATATTCATATTCTAAACAAGATTTATCAGTGACAACTTGCACATCTAAACCATTATTCTTGGCATCAATTAACGCTTGAGCAATTTTTTTATCTGTAAACATAAAAATTGCTGCATATATTCTTGTTTTACTATTTTTTATTTTTTCTATTAATTTTCCAGAAATATTATCTTTTGGCGAAAACCAAACCTGAGTTTGGGTCATAGAAAAAATGTTTAAAGTAATTACTATATTAAAAAATAAAAACAAAATTAAATAATTTTTATTTTTAAAAATATTATTAAATATCATAATTTTACCTTTATTTATCAAATTTATTTAAAAATAGCTTCAAAAAATCTAAGTTAACTCCTGCTTTATTAAATAAAAATTTTATGCAACTCTATAAATAAAAGTAGGAGAGAGTATGAAAAATTATATAAAACTTTTAATAATAATTTCAGTAATAATATCTTTTTCAAAAATAATAGCAAAAAAAACAGATATTTTTATTTTAAATACATACAATCAAATAAATCAAAATTTATTAAATCTTAAACAAGATTACCCGCAAACACAAACAACTGTTTATTCACTACTAGATCAAGTTTGTAATTTATATAAGGCATCAAAAAATATCTCTGAAAAAAGATTTAAAAATAAAACCGAATTAAAAATAAAAATTCAAGAAAATGTTTTACTAAAAACAGAAAATATTAAATTAAAAAGCTCCATCAAAGATTTAGAATCAAAATTTAATCTAAGCCAAAAAGAAATAGAAACAAAAAATAAAGCACTGGCCAAAAATAGCTATATGTTAAATTATGTGAATAAAGAAAAAGAACAGATGCAAAATAAAGTAACTCAACTACAAGAAGAACAAAAGCATTTATTAATTAAAAATTCTCAACCAGAAAACAAAGATTTAAATTCTGAAAACAATCAAAGCCTTAGCCTAACTTCAACTTGTGCTCCCAATTCATCCCTTTGATCTTTTAACAATCTAAAATTTACATCATCTGTTAAAAAATAATCTAATTGCATGGCAAAATCATCTTCCAATGTAAAATCTTTTTGCAATTTTGCATGTAACTGATCATTTAAACCAATATCTATAGAACCTGTAAATCCTGTATCTGCAATATTATTTACAAAATTTGGTGTAATTTTTACATATCTAAATGGACTAAATTTATTTGATCCTATATTTTTTAAATTTTTATTTAATAAAAGCGATAGCTGTGATTCTAAATTTATATCGTTAGAACCAGAAAGTAATATTCCTAATATCTGCTTTTTGTCTAATTTAGGCGAAGAATCCAATATAATTTTAGGGTTATCTAAAAAACCTGTAATTTGTAAATTTATCAAATATTTATCAATTTTATTTTTTGCATCTAAATCTATTATAGGATTACTAAAATTATTAGGTAAAAATTGAATTTTACCATAATTTATAAATAATTTTTTTTCTAAAAAATTTAATGTCCCACTTTTAATATCTAAATTACCTATAAGTTCTGGATTCAAAAAACCATCTTTAGAAACAAAACCTTTTAAATTCAAATCAACTAAAATATCTAAATTAAACAACCCGCCTTTTAATTTAAGCATTTTTTCAGAAACCAAATCTATATCAAGGTTAATTAAATTATTATTTGCGGCAAAGGTTAAATCGTTTGCAATAAATTTATTTTTTCTATCTATATTTAAAATATCGCCATTCAAAAAGCTTTTTTTAAAAATTAATTTTCCAGATAATTTAGAACTATTATTTTTATTTTTTAATAAATTTAAATTACCATCTAAAAGAGCATAAAAATTACTTTCTAAATTAAACAAAAAATTATTTATTTTTAACGGTAAATTTATTTCTTGTATATTTAAACTATCATCAAAAAGAATATAGCTATTATTTGTCGAATTAATAGCTATATTCCCCTTTAAAAATTGTATTAATAAATTATTAACAAATAACTTATTAATTTTATTCTCAAATAAAAAATTAAAATTTATATTTTCTATGGGATTATAATTTTTTAATATAGATATTTTACCATTACCAAAAGAAATATTTCCTGATAAATTATCACAATCTTGCTGATTTAAAGCTATTTTACAACTATTAAAACTACCTAAAATATTGTTTTTTATATTAATGGGTATAAAAGTTTTTAAAATATTAAAATTTATATCCCCAGATATTATTTTATTTTTTGAATTAAGATCTATAAACTTAAGTCCATTTTTTAGATATAATATTTTTTCAAAATATAATTCTGGAGATAAATTAATATTAAAAATAAATTTATCTTCTAAATTATTACCCATTAAATTTAATTTATTATTTTTTAAAAGAATCGAGCCTTTAAAATATGTAGTTTTATTGATAAAACTACTATTAAACTCTAACGAAAAATTACCCGTATTTTTAATTAAATCAAAATTTATATTAAAAGCTTTATCTTTTAACTCAAGTAAATTAAATAATTTAATATTTTTATAATTAAATAAATTTATTTTAAAATTATTTTCTTTAAAATCCAGGAATATATCGCCATTTAATACTAAATCTTTTAATAAATTATTATTTATATTTAAAAGCTTTAAATTACCCTGTAATTTTTTGTTACTATAAACAAGATTAAACTTGCTAAGCGCATCAAATTGCATATTAAAATTATTATTTATATTTAAAATATTTATTAAATTTTTTATTAATAATATTTGCGATATACCAGTAATTTTTATTTCATTTTTATGAACTAAATCTATTACTAATTCAAGATTATTATTGTTATCAAAAAGATTAATTATTTTTTTATTTATTATAATTTTATAACTTTTACTAAATTCCGGTAAATTCAAATTAAAATTGCCATCTAGATCTAGCTCTGTGTTACTGTTTAAAATCGAGCTAAATTCTAAATTTTTAATTAAATTTAAATTATTATAAAATATATTCCCGTTTTTACAGTTTAAAAATCCAGAACCATTTTTAAATCCTAAATTACAATTTAAATCTAAATTAATATTATTTTTATTATTTAAAATTAAATTCAATTTAATATTTTTTATATTTAATGCCCTCAACTTTGCCAAATCACTTGTATTAGATAAAAAAATAGTTTTAAAATGCTCTTGTATTAATAATTTATTATTTAAAATATCACTATTTATTTCTATATTTTTTAAATTAATATCAAGTAAAAAATAATTTTTTAATAAAAAATTTAATCGCGAAAATTTAACCTCAGCATTTAAAAATGACCAAAAACAAGTTTTATTATTTAAATTTTTAGGTAATAATTTGCCATAATTTAAATATATTTTACCTGTTAAAAAATTTATCTTATACGAATTAATAGTTATTTTAGAATCCCATTCTTGTTCTAGAATATTAACTAATTTTGTAATTATATTTCTTTGAATTTTAGGCTGTTCAAGATAGAACCATAATGATATAAAACCAAAAATAAAAATAATAAATAATATTTCAAAAATATTTAATTTTTTTAATTTACAACAGCCCATAATTTTTTTTGATATTTATACTTTCTAATGCAAGAATAGGGTGATACAGGACAACTTAAAGCCATTAAACTCTTTTTATGTTTATCTGTAAAGTAAATATTACCAGAAGATATTATTCCATCTGGGTAAAAAATTACTTCAAAAATATTATCTTTTATTTGTTTAAAAGTTATAACACTTTTTATAACATTTATAGGTTTTGTTGGTGGCCCCAAAACGCCATCAATAATACCAAATTTGATTATGCTCGGCAAAACATAAGTTTGTATATTATTATTTTTCCCCGAATAAAAATAACTATTTAATTTTAAATTTAATTTTAAATTTTGTTCCTGATTTAATGTAATAGCTTTTTGCTGCAAATAATAAAATACGCCTGCTAATCGATCTACTTCATTTTGTAAAAAAAAATTTTCAAAATAAAAAAGTTTTGGTACAGATATAAATAAAATTATAAATAATATACTTACAGTTATTAAAAGCTCTATTAAAGAAAAGCCCTTATTTAACATATTATTCTAATAATTGGCTCGCATAAGCAACGCTTAAAACTTCTTCTACAGATGTTTGACCTAATTTTATTCTACGAACACCATCATCTATCAAATTTACCATGCCTTTTTCTAGCGCTTTATTTTTAATAACATTTGCATCAGCTTTTTCTACAATTAAATGTGCTATTTCATCATCAATTTCCATAACTTCAAATATACCTAATCTACCTTTATAGCCTGTGTTTAAACAATCTGGACAGCCTACAGATTTATAAAAAGCAAAATCACCAACTTGAGTTTGAGAAAGACCCAATTTTTTTAAATCATCAATATTTGGTTTATAACTTTGTTTACATTTATCACACAAACGCCTTACTAATCTTTGCGACATAATACAAATAACAGAAGACGATATTAAAAACGGCTCTATACCCATATCTATTAAACGAGTAATAGTTGCAGGCGAACTATTGGTATGAATTGTACTTAAAACTACATGTCCCGTAAGAGCTGCCTGTGTTGCAATTTGCGCAGTTTCTTTATCTCGAATTTCACCAATTAAAACTATATCTGGATCTTGTCGCAAAATAGAACGTAATGCCGCAGCGAATGTGAGTCCAATACTTTCTTTAACCTGAACCTGATTAACACCATTAATTGTGTATTCAACAGGGTCTTCTACTGTAATTATATTTACATCAGGTTTATTTAATTTAGATAAAATAGAATAAAGAGTAGTAGTTTTACCAGACCCGGTAGGACCACTTATTAAAATTATGCCATTAGGTCTTGTTATATTTCTACTTACAATGTCATAATCACGTTTTGAAAAATCTAAACTTTCCAAATCAACAGCCCCTTTAGATTTATCAAGTAAACGCATAACAACACGTTCTCCATAATTACATGGCAATACAGACACACGAATGTCTATTGCTTTATCACCTACTTTTATTTGTATTCTACCATCTTGTGGCAAACGTTTTTCGGCAATATTTAAATTCGCCATTATTTTTATACGCGAAATAATTGCACCCTGATATCTTTTAGGTGGCAATACTCTTTGGTACATAACACCATCTATTCTATATCTAACTCTTAATTCTTTTTCAAAAGCTTCTATATGAATATCCGAAGAATCTTCTTTAACAGCCTGAAAAATTATATGATTTACAAGTTTTACTATAGGTGCTTCTTGCGCCATCTCTAAAATGTCACGTTCTTCTATTTCAGCAAGATCTATTTCCCCACCTTCTTCTTCTTTTAATTCTTCCATCATTTCTTTACTAGTTTCTAATGGGTAATATTTATTTATAGCCGTATTAATAATATCTGAATCTGCAACGCCATATTTAACATCACCCGTTAATAATAAAGAAATATCATCAAGCGACTGTAAGTCTCTTGGATTTGAAGTTACAACTGTTTTAAAGCCTTCAAAAATTATTGGAATTATTATATTTTGGCGCAAAAACTTTAATGGAATTCTACTCAAAAGCTCTGTATCAACCATTTTTTCGCCAATTTTTTCTATATAAACAAAACCAGCTTCTTTGGCTAAAGCTTTTGATATTTCTGCTTTACTAATTAAATTCTTTTCTATTAGTATTTGTTCTAGGGTTTTACCAGATGCTTCTTTTTCCGAAATACAGCTTTGCAACTGTTCTTTTGTGATCAAATTAGTATCCAGAAGAATATCTGTAAATTTTTTTCTTAACATTTAAAACTCCCTTTTTAACAATATTTTATACTATATATAAGTGCTTTAGTTTACTTTTTTGCCAAATTTTAAACAATAATTTATTATATTTGTAAGATATGGCAAACTTATGCTTATTTTAAATACTTGGAGCAAAAAATGTTTAATAAAAAAAATTTAAAATTTTTAAGGTTAATTTTAGCATCTTTAATTCTTTTTTTAGCACCACAATGTGCAAAAGAAGAAAAAAAAGTAGACGATTTAAGTTTTGAAGAATTAAAACAAAAAACGCTATCTGCATTGAAAGAAAAAAAATATCAAGAAGCAATTAAACCATTAGAAGTTTTAGTAGCGCAACATTCAGAAAAAAAGGACTTATCTAAATATAAATTAATGTTAGCCGAAAGCTATTTTAATACTGGAGATTTGCCTTCGGCATATCAAATGTATGCAAATTATAAAGAATTTTATCCATCTGATAAAAAGGCTGAATATGCATATTTTCAGTCCATTAAATCAAAATTTTATCAAACATTAAGAATAGATTGTGATCAATCTGATACTGAACAAACAATAAATTTATGTAAAGATTATTTAAAGAATAATAATTACACAGAATACAGAAAAGACATCGAAGACATTGAGTATACTTGTCAAAGAAAATTGGTAGACAAAGAAGTATATGTATATAACTTTTATTTAAATAAAGGCAAATTAAAATCTGCCAAAAACAGGCTTACTTATTTAAAAGAAAATTATTTAAATAAAGATGAAAAATTAACACCAAGAATATTATTTTTAGAAGCAAAATTGGCTCAAAAAGAAAAAAATCAATTAGAATTAAGTAAAAAAATTGAACAGTTAATGGATCAATATCCAGAGTCTAATTTTACAAGAATGGCACAAAGCCTTGTAACTAAAAATAACTTCGTGTTTTAATTTAAATTTTTATTAATTTATTATTTTTTATATTTAACATGATTAATGACACAAAAAATTTAGGTTTACAAGGCGAAAAGGCTGTCGCAAAATTTTTAATAAATTATGGATTTAAAATATTGGGGCACAATTACCAAACTAAAGTTGGTGAAATTGATTTAATAGCACAAAAACAAGATTTAATTATATTTGTAGAAGTAAAAACAAGAAGAGATGTTTATTTTCCCATATCAAATGTTATTACAATAACAAAACAAAAAAAAATAATAAAAACTGCAAAATTATTTGCCCAAAAAAATAATTTATTTAACAATATTTTAAGATTTGATGTAGCAACAGCAGTATTAAAAGAAAATAAGTTTGAAATTAACTATATAAAAAACGCATTTCAAGAAAGATAAATATGAAAGATTCTATTAAAGTAGGTTTAGGCTTTGGTGTGACATCAGGAATTATAACAACTCTTGGTTTAATGGTTGGATTACATTCAGGAACTCATTCTGTATTAGCAATAATCGGCGGCGTTCTAACAATAGCTATAGCAGATGCATTCTCAGATTCATTGGGTGTTCATATATCCAGAGAATTTGAAAACAAAACACAAAAAAAAGATATTTGGGAAGCAACAGCAACAACATTTTTTTCTAAATTTTTTATGGCATTACTATTTATAATACCAATACTTTTTTTTGAGCTTTCCCTAGCTGTTAAAATAAGCATATTTATGGGATTATCTCTTTTAGCAATATTTAGCTATATAATTGCAAAAGAGAAAAAAGCTAAACCATTACCAATAATTATTAAACATGTATCTATAGCTACAGTTGTTATTATAATTTCTCAACTTGTAGGAACTTTAATTAGATCCCATTTTGTTTAATTTAAATCTTTAGCTCTGCCAATATTTAAACTAGTACTTTTATCAGCAATTTTTAAAGATTTTTGATTTTTTACATAACCTAAAAATTTGCCTTTATTATCAGCCAAAATATAAATATAACATGCACCAATTCCAGTATTATTAAAATTGGTAAAGATTTTGCGTGTACATGGGTTAGAACAAGTTTTAGAAGAATCTATAATTAATATTTTATACACACTATAATTTTTATTTTTATCCCATTTTCCTAAATACTCAGGTAAAGCATACACAAGCATTACATGCCCTGTATTTTCTAGAGCTTTTGCTTTTTTATAACCCTTAACTATAACATCTCCGGGCAAAATATTTTTTATATCACTAATTTTTTCCCAATATTTATTTTCTTTTTCAAAAGCATTATAAAAATCTAATGCCTGTGGCCTTGGGCTAGGGTCCCACTCCCCAAATTTTAATTCACTAGATTTTAATTTTTTACCCTTTTCTATACTATCATTCCAAAGTTTTTTATTCATATTATCTTTTATATAATCATAATGTTCTGGAGAGTTTTTTTTAATGATAGAACTAATAAAACCTGAGCAATTACAAAAAGCTGTATTTTCTTTTATTTCACCTTCTGGACACAAAATAAAATCACTTATGATAGTATAATCTTGATATTTAGTTTTATATTCTTTTGTAATAATTTTTTCTAATAAAAAGTATGCATTATTTAAAATATCTCTAGAAATATTATTAATATCTTTATATTCTTTAAACTCAAGTTCTTTAATAAATTCTTGATATTTTTCGGTAAACTCTTGTTCTATTGGGCTTATATAAGCTTTTAAAACTTGATCAAAAATTTCTCTAGCTATTAAATTATTAAAAATAAATATTAATATAAAAATAATTTTTATATTTTTTTTAAACATAATCATATTACACTCCCATTAATTTATAACGTTCCAAAATATCTGTCTCCAAAATCACCAAGCCCTGGAACTATATATTTTTTAGTATTTAATTTAGAATCGACTTGTACATGTATTAATTTAACTTTGGGATAACTTTTTTTTATTTTATTAACACCATATTTAGAGCAAATAATAGATACAAAAACTATATTTTCTTCTTTAACCCCTAAATCTTTTAAAATTTCTATAGCTTTTAGTCCAGTACCACCCGTTGCAATCATAGGATCTAAAATAATTACAGAATCACTTTTTTTTATTTTAGGTAAATTTTTATAATATAAATTAGCTATTGCTGTAAGCTCATCCCGGCGTAAACCCAGAAAACCAATATTTGCATATTCAAAAAACTTTAAAAAACCAGGCAACATAGAAAGAGCTGCTCTCAAAATTGGGATAAGTACTATATTATTTTTTAATTTTATAGCTTTAGTTTTTGTTATAGGCGTAATAATACTTACATTTTCTTTTGCTAAATAATCTCCAACTTCACCAGCCAATAAATATGCAAGTTTTTCTGCAGTTTCTCTAAATTTTTTTATGTCAGTATTCTTATCTCTTAATATTGAAAGTAAAACATTTTTCATAAATACTCCCTTTTTTATTGTATATACTTTTTTAGTTTTATTAAAAAAAATTATAAAATACAAGATAACGTTATTTATCAATATAAAAATAAAAAATATATAAATATTTACTTTCATAAAAATGGTAAATTAGAATAAATCTTTCAAAAATATTTTTTAATAAAATAGGAGACTTCCTGTATGCAAAATAGCCCAATAAAATATGTTATAACCGGGGGGCCATGCACGGGAAAAACCACGTTAATTAATTATTTAAAAAATTTGGGGTATCAAACAGTACCTGAAGCTGCAAGTATATTAATAGAACAAGAAATTAAGCTTAAAAAAAATTTTCCCAAAACCCATTTAGAGCCATTCCACAAAAATTTAATAGCCAAACAACTAGAACTTGAATCTAAAATAGATCTTTCACGAGCAACTTTTATAGATAGAAGCATTATAGATACAATAGCTTATTATAATTTCTTTAAATTAGACCTAAAATCGCAAGTCATATCTCTTGCTAAAAATCATAAATATACAAAAATTTTTATTTTAGATTTTTTAGATAATTATTGTAAAACAGAAATAAGATCTGAAGATTTTAATACTGCTAAAATTTTACAATCACAAATTTTAAATACTTATAAAAATTATGGATATAATCCAATTACTGTACCCATAATGCCTGTAGAAAAAAGAGCAGATTTTATATTAAGTTATATTCAAGAATATAATATAAATAGTATTAAAAATAATTTTGTTTATTTATAAAAATATAAACACAAAAAAAGAGCTCTTAACTTAATAAGAGCTCTTTTTAATTTGCTATAAGCTAAATCTTAATAACGGCTACCACCGCGACCGCCACCAAAACCGCCTCTGCTATCGCCACCTCTAGGTGCACCAAAGCCGCCACGGTTTCCACCGAAGCCACCACGGCTACCACCAGAAGAACGACGATCATCGGTCTTAGGCTTTGCAGGGTTAACTGTAATTGTTCTGCCTTCAACATCTTTTCCATTTAATTCTGCTATTGCTGTTTCTGCTTCTTCTTTGTTAGGCATTTCAACAAAAGCAAAACCTCTAGATGTTCCTGTAAATTTATCCATGATTATTGTTGCTTTTTCTACGGCTCCGAAACCTTCGAAGAGTTCTTTTAATTCTTCTTCTTTGACATTTCTGGACAAATTTCCAACGTAAATATTCATCTTTGATATTTCCTTGTATAAATGAATAAAATATATAAAACTTAAATTTTTATCGTAAAGACCACACTCAAAGAAAGTTTTTTAAAATCAAACCAAACACCGAGATAAAAGCCTGTTATATAAAAATTTCAAACGCTATTTAACTGGTTTTGATACTAGCATATTATAATCTTTATTTCAATGGGGGGTATATAAAAGCCTATATTAACGAAATAATTGTGGCCTGACGACCCGAATTTTGACCCTGTTTTCTAAAAGAATGGAAGTTCGTATCACAAATAGTGCAATTATTATAATTTAAATAGATGTTTTTTGATTTTAGACCCATATCTATTAACTGTAAATAAGCATATCTTGGCAAATCAAAATACAGTAAATTATCCTTTTTTAAGATAGCATCTTGACCAAAATGGCTATTTTCTAGGTTTTTAAGAAAATCTGGTTGAATATTATAACAACATACTTTAGCACATGCGCCAAGATATACAGTAATATCACTAATTTTAGATCCAAAACTTTCTTGCATCTTTTTAACAGTATTATAAATAATATTATTAACAGTGCCACGCCAACCGGCATGAGCTATACCTATGGCATGATTAACTGAATCATAAAAAACTATAGGCAAACAATCTGCTGTAAGTACACCAATACCTAAATTCCTGATATTTGTAATAAGAAAATCACCCTGATTTTTAAACAAAATTAAATTATTATTAATAATATTATTATTTAAATAATTAATATCTACGTTTATACCTATATTACTATGAGTTTGTTTTAAAAAAACTAACCCATCCAAATTTAATTTAGTTTTTTTTTCTAAAAAAAAATCGATATTATGTGTTTTATCTGATTTTACACAATCATCCTTTAAATCACCAAAGTAAATTCTAAAAGAAGGATCATTGTGTAAAATCATAAAAACTAACCTTTATTAAAGTTCTAATTTATTGTTATTTGTATTGTCATTATTTTCCGAAAAATTTCTATATGCATCTTCTTCTGCCTTTTTTCTTAAAAATGTAGGTGTATCTACATCATTTAAATCAAAAGATTGCGCATAAAGATTTTCTTCAAGATTTTCGGCATTTTTTTCTACTTTGTCAAATTTTGGTTCAAACAATACTTGCGGTTCTTTTACTGCTTCTTTTGATACAAGAATTGGCTTGTCTTGAGCTGCTACTGCAGGTTTATATTCTTCTTTTTTACTTTCAAAACCTGTTGCTATCACAGTAACCATAATTTGACTACCCATACTTGGGTCTATTACAGAACCTAAAATAATTTGGGCATCTTCACTAACCATGTCATGAACAATAGTTGCAGCTTCATTTATTTCATGCAATCCAAGATCAATATTACCTGTAATATTAATTAATACACCTTTTGCACCATTAATACTTATATCTTCAAGTAATGGAGAGTGTATTGCTTGCAACACTGCCTTTTTGGCTCTATCTTCACCTTCGGCTCTACCAACACCCATTATTGCCATTCCCATATCTTTCATGACTTCTTTAACGTCAGCAAAATCTACGTTTATATGGCCTGCTCTTGTTATAATATCCGAAATACCTTTTACTGCATTTTTTAACACTTCATCTGACAGAGCAAATGCATCTAACATAGATATTTTGGGATCTGCTTGTTCTAAAAGCTTTTGATTTGGAACAATTATAATAGTATCTACAGCATTTTTTAGATTATTAATTGCTTCTTGAGCATGTGTTAATCGTTTTTTACCTTCAAAATTAAATGGCGTTGCTACAACAGCTACAGTTAATACGCCAATATCTTTTGCAGCTTTTGCTATAACAGGTAAAGCACCAGAACCGGTACCACCGCCAAAACCTGCAGTCAAAAACAATATATCGGCTTGAGAAATTTTTTCTGTTATTAAATCAAGATCTTCTTCTGCTGCACGCTTGCCAACTTCGGGTTTAGAACCTGCGCCTAACCCTTTAGTAATCTTTGCCCCTAATTGTATTTTGGTTTGAGCCAAAGACATTGTTAATGCTTGAGCATCTGTATTTGCAGCTAAAAATTCTACCGATTCTATTTCTCTAGAATTTATCATGCTGTTTACGGCATTTCCACCAGCACCACCAACTCCTATAACTTTTAATTTTGCTCCCAAATTTTCATTATTTTCTTCAACAGCTAGCTGTATCATATTACTTTCCTTTCTCGTGCTTTTTTTTACTAAATAAAATCATAAATCCAAGATTTCATTCTTTTAAATACTTTTTTAAAATTAGAATCATCATGACCTAAATTAGAATCCATATTGCTATTACCGCTTGCATAAACCAATAAACCATATCCTGTTGAATATATTGGATTTTTAAGATTTTCTGGTATTACATATTTTGTGCTTTTTTCTGGATAACCAACTCTTACAGGTAAACCAAAACGTTTTTCTGCAAGTTCTTTCATACCGGCAAGCATTGCACCACCACCAGTAATAACAAGTCCAGAACCCATAAAGGCTTTTAAATTAAATTTAACAAGTTCATCACATAAAAAATCAAAAATTTCTTCTGCTCTAGGTTGTAATATTTCAAGCGTAGAAAAAGTTTCTATATTTTTAAATTTCCCTTGATATCCAAGATCTATTTGAACTTTATCTTTATCTAATTCTAAATATTTATCTTCCCAAACAAATCCATATTCTTTTTTTATTTTTTCAGCTTGTGCTATTGGTAAACCAAGCCCAATTGCTAAATCATTTGTAAAGTGATTTCCAGCTATAGGGATTACTTTTGAATGTATAATTCGACCATCTTTATAAATTGCAAAATCAGAAGTTCCACCACCAATGTCAAGAATACCAACACCTAACTCTTTTTCTGAATCTGTAAGTACAGCATCTGCAGAAGCTATTTGTTCCAAAACAATATCACAAACTTTAACCCCTGCAAGCTCACATGATTTTATAATATTTTGAGCAGAAGAAATTGCTCCAGTAATTATATGAACCTGGGCTTCTAGTCTAACACCACTCATACCTAATGAATCGACAATTTGTTCTTGTCCATCAACCTTAAAATATTGTGGTAAAACATGTAAAACTTCTTGATCTTTTGGAATAGGTACAGCCTTTGCAGCCTCTATTACTTTATTTATATCTTCTTGAGATACATCTCTATTTTTAATAGCAACAACACCAGTAGAATTTAAAGATTTAATATGCCCACCAGAAATTCCAACAGTTGCATATTCTATTTTAATGCCTGTTTTATTTTCTGCATCTTGCAAAGCCCTTGATATAGAATCTACAGTCTTTGCAATATTAACAACAACACCTTTTTTTAAACCAAAAGAAGGACTTTGGCCTACGCCTATTAATTCTAAATTTCCTTCTGGAGAATTTGTTCCAACCAGAACACAAATTTTTGTAGTTCCAATATCTATAGCAGTAAAAACATTGCTATATGTTTTTTTTATCATAAACCACCCCCTGTTTTAATAAAATTCTTTTATCATATCTTAAATCTAATACATATTTTTTTCGTTTATTTATCTTTTTATTTTCATATAATTCTCTAAATATTTTTGATGCATAAAGCAATTTTGTTTCGTCAAAAATATTTTTTTTATTAGTTAAATACAAATAATTATCAAATAATTCTTTTTGTTTAGACATTAAAAAAATATTATTTTTATCTTCGTAATTTACTTTATAATTTTCCCATATTTTAGGAGATATTTTGTCTAGAAAATTAAATATATTAAGGGACAAACTTTTAGAAGATAAAAATTCTTTGGTATATGTAAACTTATAATCTTTAAATATATTTAAGTTTAAAACAGAATTTTCATCAGCCCAGATAAATTTTTCATTTAAAACACAAACAGGTTTTTTACCCATAATTTTTAATTTGGCTACACCGGGAATAGAAAAATCCCATTCAACCAACTTAATAAAATTAAATTCTTGCTTTAAAATAGAATCAAAATTATCCAAATTTATATTTTCTATTTTATTATTTTTAAAATAATTAGTTACAAAATTAGTCAAAGACAATTTAAGTTCGTCTGAATATATTGAATCAAAATATAATTCTATATTATCAGGCCTTAAAATTTCTAACGATTTATCTACAGTAGAAAAAAATAATTGTGTTATTCCCTTTTTTATTAGAGGAATAACGCCAAATATAATAATTAAAAATACAAGAACAATTAATATTATTCTTATTATATTTTTCGTTTTAGTCGTCTTTTCTTCCATGATTTTTACCCATTTTTTTAAATTTTGGGAAACATTTTGACTATTTTCAGTCCAAAGCATAGAAAAAAAGAATCAATTTGCGCAATAAATTAAGTTTTTTATAGAAAAACAAAACCTAGATAAATTAATTTAAATTTAATTTATCTAGATTTTTAATTAATATTTATAGTCTATATCTTATGTTTTAATAAAAACATCAAAATTCCAGCTGCAACAGAAGCATTGTAAGAAATTTCTATATTTCTTTGTGGAATTGTAATTAAAGTACCTTTATCCTGAACGGACTTTGATATACCAAATTCTTCACTACCTATAACCAAACACATAGGAGAATTATAGTTTATTTTTGTAGCATCTTTTCCATTTTCCAAAACAGCCATATATAAATTAAAACCCATAGAATTTATATTAGTAACTGCATGTTCTATAGATGGAGATAAATAAATGTCTAAGTACTCAGCAAGTCCCGCAGATGCCTTATGGGTAGCTGCAGTTATTAATGCACCATTTTTTTGGCATAAAACAACCGCTTCAACGCCTATACAATAAGCCGAACGCAAAATAGCACCCAAATTTCTGACATCTTTTACGCCATCTAATAATAAAATAAATTTTTTATCTTTAAGATTATTTAAATTAGTTAAATATTTAAATGGTGCCACTAAAGCAATAATACCCATATGGTCTGTACAATTAGCCATTTTATCCAATATTTGTCTTGATACATACTGAGTATTTGGAACATTTTTAGGCAAATATCTTTCTACACGATTAAAAGATTTTGGTAACGGTTTAGTTGTATAAATAGAAAATAATTTACGTTTTTTTGCTTTTAAAAGCTCAATTATACTATGCGCACCATAAATCATATCCATTGTTTGCTGATTTTTATTACTTTTATTTGCCATCTTAATCTTTTCGTCTTCACAAATTAATTTTTACGTTTATTTTTAACTTATGTTTACAAGTTTATATTAAAATTAAAAAGCTTACAAAGGGTAAAAGGATAAATATGTACATTTTAGAAGGCAATATTGGAGCCGGTAAATCTACATTTTTAAGTGAACTAGCTCACTCTATTAAAGAATTAGAAATATTAACCGAGCCTGTAAATAATTGGGCAAACCAAATTTTTGGTCAATCTTTACTTGAAAACTTTTATAAAGATACTTCCAGATGGGCCTTTACTTTAGAAAATCTAGCAATGATACATAGGGTTAAAGATCACATAGAAATACAAAATAGAAACAATCAAAATATACTAATAGAACGTTCTATATATTCAGGTCATTATTGTTTTTCTTTAAATAGCTTTAAAAATGGACACTTAACACAAATAGAATGGGAAATTTATTCAACTTGGGCTAATTATTTACTCAAAAATTGTAATCCACCTGTAGGTTTTATTTATCTTAAAGCAGATCCAGAAGTGTGCATGCAAAGAATAAAAAAAAGAAATAGAATAAGCGAAAAAAAAATTACACTAGGATATATACGACAAATAGACGAATGGCACGAAAAATTTTTAATACATAAAGAAAATATTGCACAAAATCTCAAAAACATACCAGTGTTAACACTTGATTGTAACCAAGATTTTGTTGAAAATAAAAATTTATTACAGGAACATATTAATAAAGTAAAAGATTTTATTTCTAAAACACAGGCAATACCAAAATTTGTGGAAAAAGTAGCAAATTTTGAACAGAATCTTTGACTTGTTATTTTTTTTACTTTAATATTTATTTGAAATTGAGGGGCGAATAGCTCAGTTGGTTAGAGCACCTGCCTTACAAGCAGGGGGTCGCAGGTTCGAATCCTGCTTCGCCCACCATACTTCGCCAAGGCTTCGTATGGCGCGACCAGTATCGGTCTTGCAAATTTTGACATACTTTGTTAATTTAAAATAATACTCCTCGGTAGCTCAGTTGGTAGAGCAAACGACTGTTAATCGTTGGGTCGCAGGTTCGAGTCCTGCCCGGGGAGCCATAAAATTTTGAGCTGGAGCTGTAGCTCAGTTGGTTAGAGCGTCCGCCTGTCACGCGGAAGGTCGCGAGTTCGAGTCTCGTCAGCTCCGCCAGTCTTCGCCTGCGTGGTGAAGTTTACCCTGAGTAGCGTTAGCGTATCGAAGGGTCTGGCTAGCACCAGCCCTTAGTGCCTCAAAAAGCAACGTAGGGTACATCCAGTAAAAAATAAAAAGCACTAGAAAATTCTAGTGCTTTTTTTATTAAAATAATTTATTTTTAAAAAAAAGTTTTTATGAAACATGCAGTAATAATTTGTAACGGGAATTTATCTTTAACAAAAGCTAATTTAAATACTTTAATTGCTAATGCCAATTTATTAATAGCAGTAGATGCAGGGTTAAAATATTTTTCAAAATTTAATATAAATCCAGATATTATATTAGGTGATATGGATTCTATATCGCCTAATATTTTAAACAAATATAAAGATAATAATAAAATAAAAAAAATTTTTTATAATAAAAATAAAGACCAAACAGATACAGAACTTGCTATTATACAAGCTCTAAATATAGGCGCAAAAAAAATTACCATAATTGCAGGCACAGGCAAAAGGGTTGACCACACAATTGGCAATATAGAACTACTAAAAAAATATCCAAATATAATTACGCTTATGGAAAATAATACAAAAATATTAGTACTAAATAATAAAAAAAAATTAATTTTAAAAAATAATTATAAAAATTTTAATAACAAAAAAAATATTGTTTCACTGTTTTCTATAAATAACCCAAAAATTACGACAACTAATCTAAAATATAATTTAAATAATCAAGAATTAATTTTTCCCACACATGGTGTTAGTAATAAAATAGCACTTAATCCAGCAAGTATAAGTATAAACTCAGGCTTATTAATAGTATGCGCAAATATTAATATCGATTTAGAAATAAAAAATAAATAAATTTTTTATAATTTTTAATTTAAAAATATTACTATATAATTTAGTGAACAAATTTTTAAAATTTTAATATTTATACAAAGTAGTTATATGAAATTAAAAAATATTTTTTTATTAATTATCGCTATTATATCGTTTTTATCTATAACACTTACTGTATATATATACAAAAAATATCCAATAAAATATATTGGCTTAACTTCTATATTTGCAATTAAAAATACTTATTTAAATAAAAATATAAATAATTTTTACTCAAATAAAGATCTACTTTTAGCTCACTTTAAAATTTTAAAAAATATAAATAAACAATTTTACAATAACGTTGCAAGTGAAAATATACTGGATTTTAAAGTAAATTATTCTAGCCATTACATGCTACATGCATTATTTAATGAAATTTTTTTAAACAAAATTTATTATTTACAAATAAATAATCCAGAACCTCATATAATAGATTGCGGCGCTAATATTGGCATGGCAACAATATTTTTTAAAAAAATATATCCAAATGCAAAGATAATTGCATTTGAACCATCCAAACAAAACTTTGATCTTTTACAAAAAAATATTTTAGATAATAAATTAAACAATATCGAATTAATAAATAAAGCTTTATATAATAAAACAGGTACATTTTATTTACAAAGTGCAGGAACTTTACAAGGTTCATTAATTAACAAAAAAATAAATAATAATGACGAGGCCATAGAAACAACAACTTTGTCACAATTTATTAATAACAAAATAGACTTACTTAAAATAGACATAGAAGGGTGCGAAACTTTAGTTATGCAAGAATTAAACGAAAATAAAAAATTAAGTTTTATAGATAACATGATAATTGAATACCATCCAGAAAAGCATAATAATAAATTAAGTGATTTACTAAAAATTCTAGAAATCAATAATTTTAAATTTCATATAAATAGCAATATAAAAACACCGTTTTCAAAAGTTACTGACGAATTAAATTTAATTTACGCATATAAAATATAAAGGGTAAACATGATAAACGAATTAACTCTTTGGTCAAAAAAATTAAAAGATGGCTTAGATCTTGCACATAATTTTTATTTTGAAAATTCAGCTAGATTGCCAAAAAATATAAATAAAATAGCCTTTTTTGGTATGGGTGGCTCAGGAATTGCCGGACGAATAGTTAAAACGTTTTTAGACAAAAAAAGCAATATCCCTTCTTTTATAATTGATTCACCCGATGTACCAAAATATATAGATACAAATACATTATGTTTTGTAATTACATATTCAGGTAACACATGGGAAACAATAAACGCCCTTAATTATTTAAGCGAAAACTTTATACCAACTATTGTAATTTCTCATAATGGTCAAGCTCTAAAAATAGCTGAAACCAAAAATTTACCATTTATATTATTACCAAATTCTAGCCAACCAAGGGCAGCGTTAGGGCATTTTTTAGGCTTAATTTTAGGCATTTTAGATTTAATGAAAATTATTAATGGCAAAGAAATTGTAGAAATTTTTATTAAACAGGCAAATTTGTATACTCCAAAATTTGAAGACGAAAGTTATTTTAACGAATTTTTATATGCAAGTAATGGATACGAAAGCTTTCATGTATGGGGTATTGCAGGCGATAGTGCAGAATTTGCCTATAGAGCTCAAACACAATTTAATGAAAACAGTAAAGTTAGAGCTGTTTTTTCATCTTTTCCAGAATGTTGCCATAATTTATTAGCCGGGTTTACAGATTGTAAAGAAAAACCACTTGTTTTAATGTTTTCTACTGATTTTTTATCAACAAATTTAGAAAAAGCAGTAGAAGCAACAGGGGAAATACTTAAAGAAATAGGGGCAGTTCTTTACAAAGCACCAGTTTTGGGCAATAATTGGGAAGGGCAGTTGTTCCATATGATTTTATGGTCAGATTTTGCCTCTTATTATTTAGGTAAAAAACGGGGTGCCAACACCGTTGAAGTAAAACTTATAGAACAATTAAAAGCTAAACATAAAACAAAGGGTATAAAATAATGAAAAAGAATATTCATCCAGAAACACACGAAATTACAGTTCGTTGTGCATGTGGTAACACAATTCAAACAACATCTACAAAAACAGAATTCAATTCTGATATTTGTTCTGCTTGCCATCCATTTTTTACTGGCCAACACAAATTTGTTGATACAGCCGGTAGAATAGAAAAATTCCAAAAGAAATATGCCAATGTTGGGAAAAAAAAGTAATTTAAATTCAAAATTATGATAAATTTAAATTGGGATTTAATAGACAAAAAGCATAAAGAAATAATGCTCTCTCTTTCTACACCAAATTTGGACAACAAAGAGAGAACATTATTACAAAAAAAAGAATCCCAATATTCTAATTTATTATTAATAAATAAAGATTTAGAGCGTCTTGATAAAGAACTTTTAGATACTCAAACACAATTAACTACTGAACAAGATCAAGATTTAAAAAGTTTATTCGAAGAAGAAATTAATAATATAAAAAATAAAATTAATAGCCTTGAACAAGACGTAGAAGATAAGCTTTATCCAGCTGACGAAAAAGATGAGCGTTCTGTCTTTTTAGAAATTCGTGCTGGAGCAGGGGGTTTAGAGTCGGCGCTTTTTGTTGCAGATCTTTTAAAAACTTATACAAACTATGCTCTTTCAAAAAATTGGGAAGTTTCTTTAATAGATTCAAATTCTACAGATATTGGTGGATTTAAAGAATTAACACTTTTCATAAAAGGTAAAGATGCTTATAAACATTTAAAATTTGAATCTGGAGTACATAGAGTACAAAGAGTTCCAAAAACAGAAACCGCAGGTAGAATTCATACCTCTACAGTAACTGTTGCAGTATTGCCAGAAGCAAAAGATTTAGATGTTCAAATAAATCCTCAAGATTTAAGAATAGATACTTACAGAGCAGGCGGTGCTGGCGGACAGCATGTAAACAAAACAGAATCTGCAATACGTATCACACATATTCCAACAGGCACAGTTGTAACGTGTCAAGATGAACGTTCTCAAACAAAAAACAAAGAACGCGCCATGAAAATGCTTCAATCTAGAATTTTACATGCAGAAGAAGAACGCAAAGCTTTAGAAATTCAAGTTCAACGTAAGCAACAAGTTGGCACAGGAGAGCGAGCTGAAAAAATAAGAACTTATAATTATCCCCAAAATAGAATTTCTGATCACAGAACAGAATTAACTTTAAAAAAATTAGATATAATTATGACCGGACAACTTGATGAAATTATAGAACCATTAATTGCCTGGGAAAAAGAAGAACGTAAAAAACAAAATTCAGAATTTTCACAATATTTTATTTAATATTTTTTATTCATACCAAAAATTTCCAAAACCTATATATTACATATCAGTAAAATTTATTTCTCTTTTTTCTAAAAAAGTGAGGAGCCTCTTATGTTAAATTTTTAAAAAATTTTATTTTTAACTTTTGCAACAGCTTTTATTTCTCAGGTAAATGCAACTAGTTATAAAATTACAAACGATAGCAATAAATCTTATGCTGTTTTATGTTTTTATAAAAGTGGAGAAACTGAAGGAATAACAATAAAAGCAAAAAATGACAAAATTTTAAATCCAGAAGAAAATTGTGAAATAGTAACTTTCTATATTTTTGAATCTCTAAAAAATGTACACTTTGTATCACCTATAACTGCTGATAATAAATTTATAAGAAATACAGGTTTTTTAACAGGATATTTATATCATTATGAATTAGATAAAGCTTTTGATTTCGAGAAATTAGTTATTGATAATGATGACTTAAATTCTATAACAATAGAAAAAATAGGTTAAAATAAATTAAAGGACACTCATGAATTTTTTATTCGAATATTTATTAAAAGATAATCACTACATGAGCATAATTGGAATTTTTGTATTTTTAATTATTGCTTTTGTATTTTCTAAAAAGAAAAAACATGTAAACTTTTTGCGCACGATTATAGCTCTTGCAATGCAATTTGCTATCGCATTTTTAATATTAAACACAAATTTAGGCCAGAAAATATTTTATGCCATAGCCGATGGCTTTAATAAAATAAACGTTTTTGCCGACGAAGGTATTAAATTTGTTTTTGGCAATTTAGCAATACCATCTCAAAGTTGGGGATATATTTTTGCAATTAAAGTTTTGCCAATAATAATATTCTTTGGTGCATTAACAGCAATTTTATATCACTTTGGTATTATACAAATTTTTGTTCGCGGGATTAATATAATTTTGAGCCCAATCTTGGGAACTTCAGGCGCAGAAACTTTGTGTACTGCAGCCAACAGCATGTTAGACCCAAGTGCAGCAACACTTTTAATTAAACATGAATTAAAAAATCTTACAGATTCAGAAATGTTTACAATTTTAGTTGCAGCCATGTCTACAATAACAGCTTCATTAATTGCTGTTTACGGTTCACTTGGCGTTTCTATGTTACATTTATTAACAGCTTCTGTAATGTCTATACCAGGCGCAATATTAATTTCTAAAATTTTATTTCCAGAAACAGAAAAACCTAAAACAGCTGCCGGCAATAAAATAGTTCTAGAAAAAGATAGTGCAAATATTCTTGATGCAATATCTTCTGGAACTAGTACAGGTTTAAATATAGCTTTTGCAGTTGGCGCCATGCTTATAGTTTTTATAGGCCTTATAAGTATGTTAAATTTTGGCGTAGAAAAAATTACAGGGTATTTTTTTGCACAACCTTATAGCTTTAATCAAATACTTGGTAGTGCCTTTTCTGGAGTATCTTATTTAATTGGTATAGCAAAACAAGATGCAGTTAATGCAGGAGCTTTATTAGGCCAAAAAATAGCATTAAACGAATTTGTAGCCTATGCCAACATGTTAAAAACAAATTTAAATCCAAGATCTATAACAATTTTAACTTATGCTATATGTGGCTTTGCAAACTTTTCTGTAATTGGAATTTTAATTGGAGCAATCGGCTCACTAGTGCCTACAAGAAGAGATTTTATTACCAAATATGGCTTAAAAATTTTACTAGCTGGTACTTTAGTAAATTTATTAAATGCAGCTATAGCAAGCTTATTAATTTAAAAAGATATAATAATAAAATAGCCCAGTGCAATAAATACACTGGGCTATTTTATTATTTATTATTAACAAATATAATTATGCATTTGGTAACATTGGGTTAATTATCCTTTTGCTCTCAATTTTATTTAAAATTTCTTTTTTAATAACTTCTTTAGATTCAACTAAATTATAAGACATCAAACCTGTAATTAATTTAAATTGTTTAGGCGTATATTTAAAATTAGTAGTTCCACAAAAACCTTTTTGTATTTCATAAATTGGATCAAACGAAGCATTAAATCTATTATTCTTTGTTAAAGAAAAATAAATTACTGTAGGCACAGTTGCATCTGTTTCATCTTTAAATACACTTACTATTTCTTTTGCTATTACATTGTAATCAATTTTAGGGAATTTAAGACCCATAAACTTTGCCCAGTTTTCAGCTTTTTTAATTTCGCTACCGCCTTTATAAGCTCCTGCAGACATATCACAAACAATTATAATATCTACTTTTCTTTCTGGTCTTAATAATGGAGGAAATGGCACATTAAAATCCATGCCACCATCTAATAAATTTAATGTATTAATTCTACCTAATTCAGTATCTAGACCATACGCATAATTATTTACTTTACCCAAAGAAAGTCTTTCTTGTTGATAACCTGTTTTTTCGACAGTTTTTTCTATAAAACCAGATACAGCAGATGGCAATTTGCCCTTTGCTTCGTTAAGCCCTAGTTCAAGAGAAAATGTAAATGCAGATCCCCAAATACCCATTAAATAACCCAAATTAATTTCTGGACCAAAATCTTGAGATTTACCTTCCATAAATTTACGGCCAAATGCCCATGTAGGAACAAATGAATTAATAAAAGATCCACCAACTTCGTATGGTGTAAACTCAAACCATGTATAAGGAGGCCCTTGTTGAACAGCTGTCATAATAGGTAAAATTGTTTTACCATTTTCTATTTTTTTAGCCAAATCAGATAAAGTAACATTTTGTCTTTTAAATCTATTTAAATAATTAAATAATTTATTCGCAAGCAAACATCCATAAATATCAACAAGCGTTACAGGTTGCTTAAATAAATTTTTCTTAAGTATATAAAGAGTAACAACTCCAGGGTCTACAAATGTTGTTTTTATATCTTTTGCTACTATTTTTTGTAATTGTTTATTGTATCCCAAAATTGTTTTTTCTGAATATATCCATGGAGTTATAAACCATGTTGAACCCGAAAGCCCTGTTGCATACGTTACACAATCCAAAAGTCCAATTTTTTCTGCCCCCTGCATAAGTCCTGCAGTACCGTTCATAGCCCTATAACCACCACCGCTACAACAAACAGCAATTGTTGGTACTTGTGCATCTGTAATTTTAGTCTCTAAAAATTTTTCTAAACTATTTTTTACAAAAGTTTTACGTTTTTCTAGGTATGCTTTTTCCTGACTACAAAGATCACTACCTAATCTTACGGTAGCCTGTTCTTTTGAATGCACACCACTTGCAACAGCTTTTCTAATTTCATCCAAAATAACTTCATAAGTCTTACCAAGTAACTTTTGATAAGGTGAAAGAACATTCCATTCTACTGAATTATAGCCCTTAAGATTTTGTCCTTCACGAACTATATAAAAATTTTTACCAAATTTAGCACCAATTTTAATCCAGTTCGAATCTCTATAATCTTTACCTACAAGATTTTCTTTTAAATCTTGTTTATTAAAAGAAAAAATAAGACGCCTATTAAACATTGGTAATCTTTTTGGTCTTTCTATTTTTGCAATTTTAAATGGTTGTATTTCTGTTGGTTCTTTATATCTATTTGCAACAACTCCCTTTTGATGATAAACACACACAAAAAGAGGCTCATCTAAATTATTTTTAACTTTTATAAAACTAATACTAGCTGTATCTGCACTCTTTGTAGCGCTTGATATAGCTGCTTTTAAATCAAAATGTAAAAATAAAATTATTAAAATAAATAAAATTTTATTTAAATTACGCATATCATCTCCTTTTTTTTAATATTAATCCTGACTTTTACTAAATTTTATGCTATCTATAAAATGAAAATAAATTCAAGTAATTAATATTTAATTAAAAGGGAGATTGTATGTTTACAAAAATTATTTATTTTATTTTATTTTTATTAAATTTTAATAATATTTATTCACAAGAAAAAATTACACTAAATGCTCATCTTAATTCTGGTTGGTACCCACAAGATAAAATAAGTCTTGAAAATGATTTAAATTTTTATATAAAAAAAGCCCAAGAAGTATTCAAATTAAAAACAGATAACACCCAAGTAAAAGTCATTATTACACCACATGCAAGTTATTATTACTCTGGACTTTGTGCCGCTACAAGCTATCAAACACTATTAAATAAGAATATAAAAAATAGTAATATAAAAAACGTAATAATTTTATGCCCAAGTCATAATAAAAGTTTTTCAGGTATAGCCATTCCAGAATATAAAAATTTTAAAAACATTTTAGGCAATATAAAAGTAAATTTAAATAACATAAATAAATTACAAGAAAACAATAATTTTAAATTTATAGAAAATGTATTTGAAGCTGAGCATGCAATAGAAATACAATTACCATTTTTACAACACACCATAGAAAATTTTGAAATAACACCATTAGTAGTTGGAAATATTTTAGAACGCGATTATAAAAATATAGCTGATTCTATAAAAAATATTATCGATAATAATACTCTAATAGTTATAAGCTCAGATTTTATTCACTATGGCTTAGATTATGGCTATACACCTTTTAATATTTTTATTTTAGATAATATTAAAAATACAGACACACAGGCACTTTATGCCATAGGTAAACAATCTTTTATTAATTTTAGTAATACAATTAAAAAAACAGGCGCAACTATATGCGGCCAAAATTGCATTAAAATTTTACTAAAACTTTTAGAACAAAAACCATTTGGATATATAGAACCAAGATTAACTTGTTATTACACATCAGCGCAATTATCACAAGCAAGAAATAATTATAATATAAACATTAATAAATTACTTGCTGATATACCAGATAATATTTTTAATAATATAAAAAATAGCGTAAGTTATGCAGGTTTAATATTTACTGCAGAAAAAAATAGCTTACTAAAAGAAGAAGATCAATTAACAGAATACGAAAAATTATCCCTTTATAATTTAGCTAAAAGAACAATATCAAACGAACTTCAAGAAAATAAAGTACCAGTAGATTTACTATATCCAGTAACAACTATTAGTTTAGATAAAAATGCAGGAGCTTTTGTCACTTTAGAAAAAAATGGTAATTTGCAAGGTTGTATTGGCAGAATAATTTCTAATCAAGAACTTTATAAAACAGTTGAAGAAATGGCAAAAGTAGCTGCATTTAACGATACAAGATTTAACCCTGTAACAAAAGAAGATTTAGAAAATTTAGAAATTTCTATTTCTATTTTAACTCAACCTAAAAGTATAAATAATTACAACGATATAATTTTGGGCAAACATGGCATAATACTTAAAAAGCCAACTAAATCCGGATATTGGACAAGCTCTGTATTTTTACCAGAAGTTCCAGCTGGATTAGGCTGGAATTTACAAAAAACTTTAGAAGAATTAAGCTTAAAAGCAGGGTTAGATAAAGATGCTTGGCAACAAGATTGTAATTTTGAAGTATTTGAAAGTTTTAAAATAAAAAGTATTTTATAGAAATTATAAATAAAAAAGAGCTCAACAAAAAATTTTAAGCTCTTTTTTATTTATTTAATATTTTTTATAAATCTTACGTGCTAACTTGCCATCTTTTTTATAAATTTTAATAATTCTACTTTCATTATCACCAAAATATAACTTTTTTTCCCAAATTTTAATCTTATTTTCTGCAGCAGGTTTTGCATTAACAATAACAACTTTCATCTTATCTACAGATATTATATTGTCACTCAAAAATATAGATGCTTTTGGTCCAAGAATACCTTTATAATGTTTTATTTTATTAGGACGAATAAAACAATAAGTCAATTCGTATTTAATTTTTTCATTTGTCGAATTTCTTACTTCCAATTGTTTTGTTGCAAAAACATTTGTTAAAAACATAAACGAAAAAACTATACTTGATAATATAATTTTATTCATAATAATCTCCCCCACAAAAAATTAAAAAAAGCCAGTTAGTTGTGTACCAATTAACTAGCTTTTAATAAATATAACAATTATTTACTACGAGAATCTAATGAAAAACCAGGTTCTATTTTTTTAGTAAATCCCTTTTTAAACCAAGTTTTTTTATTCCAAAAACTCTTTGTTTTATCTTCTTTTGTAGCTGAATCAGATTCCTCACTAGCCTGAGTTTCTGGTATATAATTTATTTCAAGAACTTGATTTGCATTATCAGGAAAATCTAATGCACCAAAAGATTTAGTTTTGCTTTCATCACTTACAAGCCAAACTTTTAAATCTTTAGTTGATACAACATTTTTATCAGTAATAAAAACTATCTCACCAGCTCTAACTTTGCCTGAATAGCTTTTAATACCTTTTGGTCTTATAAAACAATCTTTTAATTCGTACTTAATATCTTCTTTTGACTTATTTTGAATTTTCAAAGAATTTGTTGCAAAAATATTTGTCAAAAACATAAACGAAAAAACTATACTAGATAATATAATTTTATTCATAATAATCTCCCCCACAAAAAATTAAAAAAAGGCGTAAAATTAATTACGCCTTTTAATTAACAGATAATTATTTAACTCTCAATTTATTATGAACTGTAGTTAAAAGTCTATCTGTAGTTTTATGCTTACTGATTTCAACAGTACTCATATACTTATCACTCTTTTTAGCATTTATCTTTTCTTTTATTACAGCTGTAGCTTTAAGATCTGCAGCTTTACGAGACTTATCTTCATAAGCCATTACAGAAGCACTTCTTATGTCTTTATAACTGTTATAATGTTTTGTTTGCTTTGGATCAAGTTTAATCTTTTTATCTTTTCCGTTTATCACATTTAAAACAATTGTTACGTAATAATCTGTTTTGTTAATAAACTCTGCACCAGCATATTTTTTTTGTTTTTTAGTCTTTTTAGCCTTCTTTTCTGTCTTCATCTTTTTGTTTTTCTTGCTTTCCATTTTTTTATTCTCGGCTTTATTTGTTGCTGTATCAGCAGCAAAAGCACCGTTAACAAGAAGAGCACTTAATAAAAGTGCCGATAACATCTTATTCATAAAACTCCCCCTTCAAATAAGAATATAAACTACTAACTCACTAATAGAAATCTAGCAAAAATTATTTCTATTAGTCAAGATTATGAGAATAAAAAGTAAACAAAAACGCATTTTTTGATGATTTTGATCTATTTTTGATGTTTTTTGATAGCTTCGAATGGGCAAATTAATGTACATTCACCACATTTTTGGCATTTTTCTTGATCTATAAAAGCATGTCCATCTTTATCGTAATCTATTGCACCATAAGGACAAGCTTGAATACAACCCCCACAACCAGCACAATTTTTTTTATTAACAATATATTTTATATTATCTTTATTATTAATTTCATTATTTTTCATTTAATTTCTCTTTTAATTTGTTTTTAACAAAAGGGCAAGCCTCTTGTATAACTTTATTATCAAGCACAGCTCTTATAAATTCATTACAAGTTTTATACCCACAACGCCCACAATTTAAATTAGGAACAAGAGCTTTTAAATCTTTACCCATTAAAAATCTATTGTGAACCATAACAGGATCTATAACACTGCAACCATAACAATAACCACAAATTGCAGATGGCATAGAATGTTTTAAAGTTAATTTTTGACCAGTAAAATTTATACTATATTTAATATAATCTGCAATATCATAAGCTCCTTCACCAGTAAGCCCATTAACTTCTACTATCTTTGCTTTTGAATTTGCATCTAAAATATTAATTCTAAAAATTTCTCTTTCAGCCTGAGAAATTAAATCACATTTACTAACAGCTACAATATCAGCTTGAGTTAATATTGGACCATACCTATTAGGACTTCCTGCCATAATATCCAAAACATTTATACCCAAACCCTCTTTTATGTATGGCGAACAACGTAAACATAAACCGGCAGTTTCTATAATAATTAAATCTCTATCTTGATATTCGCGTATAATTCTTGATAATTCTAATGCTTGGTAATGATCTGGACATAATTCTTGTGCTAATCTCTTTTCTGAATCAACATTACATTTTTGAGCTATTAATTCATCGTCTTGCGTACGTAAACAATCAAATTTTATAAATAATAATTTAAAATCTTCCTTTAATTTATTTATAACATGTTTTATTATGCTAGTTTTACCAGAGCCGGGAGTACCTGCAAATATAACTATTTTCATATATTACTCCCCTATATTATTATTTTTATTTTTATCAAATACCTGACAAAATATTTTCACTTCATCTACTCTTTTTCCATTACGAATATCTTCTCTAATTTTTAAATTAAAATTTTCTACCCAATTTAAATAATGGGAAATTCCTTTTTCTTTTTGTGAAGTTTCTAATACAGAAACTATACCCCCTTCTTTTATTACTAATCGTTTGTTTGCATTTAAAGCAAGGACAGGATCATGTGTTACAAGTAAAACTATTTTACCTTCTTTTATTAAAATATTTATTGCTTGCTCTTTTTTTATACCAGCATTTTCTATTTCATCTATTAAAATAATTGGCGAATTACTAATAAAAGCTATATCTGCAACCATCAAAGCTCTAGTTTGCCCACCAGAAAGATTTAATAAATTAAAATCAAACTTTATAGGCTCACCAGTAATATTATTAGCACAAATTAAAACTTGTTCTATTAAATTATTATCTAAATCTTTTCCTCTAGCTTTTAAGTGCAATTCTAAAAAATCTTTTACAGTAATATCTGTTAAAAAATTCATAGATTGAGCAAGAGAAGCTATAAGTTTAAATCTTGGGTCAAAGCGCCATTCACGTTCTGGCGTTTTATTATTAACTAAAATTTTTCTCTTACTTGCACTGTCGCCCTGAGTTAATTTTTCTATATCATACAATAATTGACTTTTACCCGCACCGGTAGGGCCAACTATAGCAACCACTTGGCCTTTATTAATTACTATAGGCTCAAAAGTTTCTGCTTGCCCAAATTTGTTTTGTCCAGGAAAAATCGTTATTTGTTCTATTAAATTTTTCATATTTTTTATTTTATTTATCTTATTTTTAAAGTTAACAACGTTAATAACGATAATATTATAGATATAATCCAAAATCTAACTGTAATCTTTGCCTCGTTCCAACCCATAAGTTCATAATGATGGTGTATAGGAGCCATTTTAAATAATCTTTTGCCTGTTAATTTAAAAGAAAAAACTTGAATAATTACAGAAACAGTTTCTAATACAAAAATGCCCCCAGCAATTAATAACAATAGTTCTTGTCTTGTAATTAAAGCAACAAATGCAAGTGCTGCCCCCATAGAAAGCGCCCCAACATCGCCCATAAAAATTTGAGCTGGATAAGTATTGTACCACAAAAAACCTAGCAGTGCACCCACTAGTGTGGCTATAAGTATTACTAAATCAGCACTGCCTACATATGGAATATATAAATATTGGGCAAAAAATTTATGCCCAGCCAAATATGCTATTACTGCAAAAGTAGAAAAATTGAACATAAGTGGCCCTGCCGCAAGCCCATCTAGACCATCTGTTAAATTTACAGCATTGCTTGTACCAACTATTACAAAAACAGCCCATGGTATAATAAATAAACCTAAATCCGGGTTAAAGTTTTTAAAAAACGGTACACATAAATGCGTATCTGGTTTTAAGAAAAAGTACCAAGCAAGACTAAATGCTAAAGCTATTAAAATTTGCAATCTGGATTTTAACTTAGCCGAAATACCCTTATTTTTTTTAATTTTAGCCCAATCATCAAGAAAGCCAATAAGCCCAAACCCAAGCATGCCTAAAGAAAATATCCATGTAATAGCACTAGTTAAATCGCACCATAACAATAAATTTATTACGTATATCATTAAAATAAATAAACCACCCATAGTAGGAGTATCGTTTTTAGTTAAATGCGAATCTGGAACCCACTCTCTAACTTTTGATTTAAACTTTCTCTTAGAAGCATCTATAAACCAATCGCCAAATAGAAAAGAAAATATTATAGCAGTTAATAAAGCAGCTATAACTCTAACACTGACATATCGAAATAAATTAAAAAAACTGTATTTTGACATCAAAAGCAGGCTTAAATGATAAATCATATAAAATCCCAATTAGTGCGTTTAACAAAAAATAAAATATCTCTATTATTATATGATAATAAGTAAATAATAAAATAACGAAATATAATAGATATTTAGTAAATTTTAATAAATATATGAATACAATTAATAACCAAGTAATTAATAATATTATAAATATAGTTAAACAAACTTTTGAAAAAGAAGCCTCAGGTCATGACTGGTGGCACATTTATAGAGTTTGGCAAACAAGTTTAAAAATAGCAGAACAAGAAAAAGCTGATTTATTTGTAGTACAGGCTGCTGCTTTATTACATGATATTGCAGATTGGAAATTTTATAATGGTAATCAAGATATTGGGCCTCAAAAAGCTGAAGAAATATTAAAATCCCTTAAAGTTAACCAAACTGTTATAGATAGCATAAAAGATATTATCAAAAATTTGTCTTTTAAAGGGGCAGGTGTTAAACACAAAAAAATGCCAACACTTGAAGGCATGATAGTTCAAGATGCAGATAGACTAGATGCTCTAGGTGCCATAGGAGTTGCCAGAACTTTTGCATATAGTGGGTATAAAAACAGATTAATTTATGACCCCAATATTAAGCCTGTTTTACATGATAATGAAAATAATTATGTAAAAAACACAAGTCCTGCGATAAATCATTTTTATGAAAAATTATTGTTATTAAAAGATTTAATGAATACAGAAACAGGAAAAAAAATAGCTCAAGAACGACATAATTTTATGCAAACTTATTTAGAGCAATTTTATAAAGAGTGGAACCAAGAAATTTAAAATATATAATAACTGGGTGGGGATTTTTATGGAAAAAATAAAAAAAATATTTTTATTGTTTTTATTGCAACTTTTTTTGCAAATAAAAGCAGCAAACAATTTATTAGTATTAAATAACTTAGTACAAAATAATAAATCGAATTTTTCTGATATCAATTTATTTGTAATACAACACATAAAAGAAAACAGTGTTGAATTTATTAAACAATTAAAAAACTCTGGTTTTAAAAAAATAACAGTAATAGGTAAACCATATTCTGTAAATGATAACGCTCTTAAAAATATGAACGAGTATGCAGAAATAATAATTCCTACAAACATAGAGCTCGAAAATCTTGTTATTATAGATAGAGTACTTAAAAAAGTTATACAAAATAAAAACGAAAAATTTATGTGTTTAGATTTGGGTGGATACTTTAGTAAATATTTTGAATCTAAAAAAATATCTCCAACAAATTGTTTAGGAATTGTAGAAGATACAATGAATGGAATTTGGTTTGATCCAAATAAATATATACCAAGAGTTCCATTATTATCTGTAGCTAGTTCTCTAATCAAAGATTACATAGAACACTACTTTGTAGCAAAAGCAATTGTTAGAAATTCAGAAAATATTTTAATAAATGAATTTCAACAAACATTGGTTGCTAAAAATATTTTAATCTGTGGTTACGGAAGAATAGGCGAAAAAATAGCTTCTATAGTAAAAAAAGATGGTAATATATTTATTCATGATATAAATCCATTAAAATTATTAAAGGCATCTATCGATGGATTTAAAATATTTAACCAAAAGAACGATTTTGAAAAAATAGACATTGTAATTGGAATAACTGGAAATATTGTTTTTAAACAAGAATTAGCAAAATTTAAAGACAAAGTTATTTTAATAAATGGATCAACAAGACAAAAAGAATATGATTTTGAATTTATAAAAGATGATATAGAAACAAAACAAGAATTAAAAAATTACACTGTTTATAATCTAAAAAATAATAAAAATATATATTTACTTGCAAATGGCTTTCCTGTAAATTTCTGGAATACTGAATCTACTCCAGAATTTTGTTTAGATGCAGTATTTTCTACTATGTATAAACTTTTACAGGAGTTATTGATACAAAAATTAAATCTAGGATATTATCCTAGTGAGCTATTCTTTTTGGATAAAGAAAAAGAAGTTGCAAATATTTGGCTCAATAAATATTTAGATATAAAAAATAATTATGAACAACAAATTTGATGTAATTGTAGTTGGTGCAGGCCATGCAGGCGTTGAAGCCGCATATGCTGCAGCCAAGATGGGCTCAAAAACTTTATTAATAACTTTAGATAAAAACAAAATGGCACTCATGCCATGCAACCCTTCTATAGGCGGCCTTGGCAAAGGCCATATTGTTTACGAAATTAGTGCTCTTGGCGGCATGATGCCAAAATTATGCACACACTCTTATTTACAAGCAAGAATGCTTAATACAAGCAAAGGTCCGGCTGTACAAGGGTTACGATTACAAATACATAAATTTGAATATGCAAAAAAAGCTCGTGAGCTTTTAGAACAAGTAGAAAATTTAAATATTCACGAGGGTATGGTCATACAAGTTATTACAAATAATAATAAAATTACTGGCGTAAGAACACAAGCCAATCAAGAATTTTATGCTCCTGCTGTAATAATAACTTCAGGTACATTTTTAAATGGCGTAACGCATATTGGCTTTGAAACGCAAAGCGCAGGGCGCAGGGGAGAGCTGGCTGTACCTACACTTACAAAATCACTAGAACTTGCTACAGGTATTAAATTTAAACGCCTTAAAACAGGAACACCTCCAAGATTATTAAAAAGTTCTATTGATTTTTCTGTTCTTGAAAAACAAGAAGCAAGCAAACTTGAATATTTATACGAATTTGATCCAATTAATATTCAAGAAAAAGAATCTTGTTATATTACAACAACAAATGAAAATACACATAAAATTATTCGCGAAAATCTTGAGCGATCAGCTCTTTATGGCGGCAAAATATCTGGCATAGGCCCAAGATATTGTCCATCTATAGAAGATAAAATAAAAAGACATCCGGATAGAAATTCTCATCATGTTTTTGTAGAACCAGATGGAGAAAATTTAGAAAAAATTTATCCTGCAGGAATTTCGACATCATTACCATTAAACGTTCAAGAACAATATGTACGCTCTATAAAAGGCTTTGAAAAAGCAATTTTTACAGACCCTGGCTATGCAATAGAATACGATTTTATAGAACCTCATAATCTAAAATATACACTTGAATCAAAAACAGTTTCTGGATTATATTTTGCAGGACAAGTAATAGGTACAACAGGATACGAAGAAGCTGCAGGCCTTGGCCTAGTGGCAGGAATAAATGCTCACTTAAAAATACATAATCAAGAACCATTTATATTAAGTCGCACAGAAAGTTATATTGGCGTCATGATAGATGACTTAATAACTATTGGTATAGATGAGCCATATAGAATGTTTACATCGCGAGCCGAAAGACGTTTATTACTAAGACAAGATAATGTCTTTTTACGCCTAATGCCTTATGGTAAAAAATTTAATTTAATAGATAACAAACTTTATAATAAATTTTTAAGAGAAAAAGAAATTATAGAAAATTCTATAAATCTAATTAATAATTTAGGCACCCAGAGTGATATTTTTAAATTATTTCATGATATAAATTGGGAAAAAGAAACACAAATTAAAGCTCAAGAAAATTTATTAAATTTATATAATAAAAAAATAAATAATAAAATTAATATACAAGAATTAACTTCTAGAATTTTATTATGCATACATGCTCAAGTAAGATACGCAGGATATATAGAAAAAGAAAAAGCCGAAACTGAAAAATTACTTAAATTTCAGGCACTAAAAATACCAAAAGAAATTAATTATTCACAAATGCCGGGTTTATCTGTAGAATTACAAAACAAACTTAAAAAACACTCACCTAGCACAATTGCCCAAGCACAATTAATACCAGGAATGACTCCAGCAGCAATTTCTATTTTGATATTTCAGTCAAGAGTGTTAGAGCGACAGGTTAAACAATAAAAAATTAATTATTAATTTCTTTTATTAAATAATATAGAAAGGTTATTAAGTGTTAAGTAAAAAAATATTTTCTAAAATTTTGTTTTCTATTTTTATTTTATTGGGAACACAAAATTTAAGCGCTATGCAAAATTCAGAAAATAAAAAAATTAATTATTACGATGTACTAAATATGACTATGGTAACTATTAACAATAATCAAATAATCACTTTAACTATTGAAGATCTAGCTGAAATAGTTGCAACTTTTTGTAATCAATACACTACACCAAAAACTTCTTACACAAAGTCTAAAAAATATAAAAAACAAAAATCTTTAAATATTCTTGAATTAAACTGTATTCCAGAACAAGATGCTATTAATTTTATAAACAATTTAATAGATAAATTAAAAAAAGAAAAAGTTACAAATCAAAAAGATTTTGAAGATAGCAATTACAGCGACTATATTAGTGATGATGATGATACACAAAATCCAATAGCGCCTATTAAGGGTGCCAAAATTTCTGGTTTTAATTCAAAAGAGACGGACCGCACAGGCTCACCATCTTTTAGCCGTCCTGGAACTCCACGAAAAAATTGGTAAAAATAAAAGAAATATAAAATGGCAAATCAAAATAAAATAAGTTTATTTACAGCAATATTAATTAATATAAACATCATGATTGGTGCTGGTGTTTTTATGAACACAGGCCCACTAACAAAGTATTTAGGTCTTTTTGGTTTTACAAGTTATATTGCTTCTGCAATTTTACTTTTACCGATAGTTTTAACTATAGCAAAATTAGCTCAAACAAAAGCCGTTGCTGGCGGGCTTTATGTTTATAATAAGGAAATATTAGGTGAATCAATAGGATTTCTTGGTGGATGGAGCTACTTTTTAGGCAAAACAACATCTGCAGGACTTCTAATTCACGTATTTGTAACCTTTTTTCATAACAAAATAAATTTGCTACAAAGTTTACCTATTTTATTTTGGGATGCCATTTTAATTTTTGCTTTAATTTTTTTAAACATTTTAGGATTAAGGCTTGGCGGTAAAATTCAATACTTTTTTGCAAGCGCAAAATTTATACCATTAATTTTTGTAATTTTTGCAAGCGCATCATTGTTTAATCCAAATCTTTTTATAATAACAGCATTAGATATTCAAAATATATTTTTAGCAATACCTGTTGCTGTATACGCTTTGATAAGTTTTGAAATAATAACATCTGTAGGACATTTAGTAGAAAATCCAGAAAAAAATATTAAACGAGTTATTTTATATTCTTTTTTAATAGTTGCCCTTATCAATATTGCTGTTCAATTTTTTATGTATTTCGCTTTTAACAAAGAACTTCTAAGTGTTAACATTCCTGTTTTGTTATTAGGTACAAAAATTTTTGCTGCTGGATCTCATATACCTAGCATTATAAATGCATCTGTATTTGCATCAATACTTGGTGGTTCATTTGGAGTGTTTTCCAGTAACTGCTGGAATTTATATGCACTAGCTAAAGATAATAATTTTCCATTCAAAAAATTATTAACTAAAATTAATACTAATAATGTCCCATACGTAAGTATTTTATTACAAGGAGTTTTAGCTTCTATTTTTCTTGCAATAAGTCAAAACCAAGTAACATTACAAAATATGGTTATATTTGGCGTTGCTATAGCTTATTTTTTAAGCAGCTTATCATTACTAAAATTATTAAATTTAGACCAAAAAAGAAAAAAACTATTACCTCTATTGGCTATTTTAAGTAGCACTTATTTAGTATTTTTATGCATCAAAAATATTATTAACTCCGGAATCTCTTTTTCATTTATTGCTGTATTTTTATTTGGAATTATTTTGGCTGTTTACCAAAAATTACGTAAAAAAATTAATCGCTAACTAACTAACCTGAACAGACAAATAAATCTTTTTATCTAAATTTACAATAGAACCAGCAACAGGACGTTGATCAATAACAAATATATTATCTTTGTCTAAGCCAGATATATCTTGATTATTTATATCAAAATTATTTTTATATAATATTTCTAAATTAATTTTATCTTGATCAATAACTTCTAATAATTTATTTAAACTAATCCCCTTAAAATTTGGGATTATATACAAAGAATTTAAACCTTTAGAAATATATAAATTTATTTTTTTATTTTCTAAATTTGTATCTGGTGCAGGATTTTGCGCAATTATACTATTTACAGGATAAATAGATTCTAGCCAATAATATTTTGCTTCTACATTTAACTTAGAAACTAGTTTGCGAACTTTTTTATAATTTAAACCAATAAAATTTGGCGTACTTAAAACTTTTGATTTTTTAGAAACTGTAACAAATATGTTTTGAGATTTTTTAACTCTATTACCAGATGCAGGATCTTGACTAAGTATTATGCCATCTGGCAAATCTTGTTTTTCTATTTCTTTTACAAGAGTTAAATTTAAAGAATTATTAGAAAGAATTAATACAGATTCCTGTAAATTTTTTCCAATAATATTTGGTATTGTAACTTCTTTTTTTGGCAAAATTATAGAAATTACAAAATAACCAAAAATAAAAATTATAAATGGTATTATCCAAAAAATTTGCTTAATAAAATTTTTCATAATTATTTTTAAAAATTCTTTTAGGTACACTTGTAAGCCGGATTCTGTATTTTAAAATAAATTAAAATGGCAACCATCTATCTATGCGACATACCCACAAGCTTAAAAGAACAGGAAAACTTATAACTTGCCTATTTTGTCTTGCTCCTGGTGGGGTTTACCCGATATACAAATCACTTTATATATCCGTGTGCTTTTACCACACGTTTTCACCCTTACCTATATAGAAACTATATAGGCGGTATATTTTCTGTGGCACTTTCCGTAGGCTTGCGCCCCCCTTACTTGAAACCTTGTAAGGCACCCGTCCTGTTAGGAGTCCGGACTTTCCTCCCTTAATAAATTAAGAGCGATTGCCCCGCGTACCTAAAAGAATTAAACTTCCTACAATTATATTAGTAAAAATAATAAAAAACGTCGACAGGATAGGCATATTTTTTTGTAAAACCAAAAATTCCACAAAAAAGGCCTTAAATATCAAAATTATAGCCAAAAATGGTATAAAAAAGATCTTAGATTCGGTACTAAACATACTTTTTAATTTTTCTTGAGCAAAAATTATAGGTACCACATAAAATAAACATGGCCCAACTATTCCATAATTTAAATAATCTTGAATTAAGAATAATAAGATAAATAAATAATTTAAACCTATATTTTCTTGTTTTTTAGTAAATATAAATAAAAGAAAATATATTAACAAAAAAGAAAATACCCAATTTTTAAATAAAAAAAAGAGTAGTAAATCAAGTAAAAAAAATATTAAAATATTAAATAAAACTATCATGCATAAATAATACTTAAAGCTTTAATATTTGTCACATAAAAAAATAAGCACCCGATAAATTTATCAGATGCTTACTTTTTTTGGCCTAATTTTATTACTTTTTTCTGGAAGGCCTTAATGCCATTCTAAGTTTTCCACCAAATAATCTTTTGGCGAAAAGTTTTTTAGCTGCTTTTTTCTTTGCTTTTTTAGCTACTTTTTTTTTAGCTACTTTTTTTTTTGCAACCTTTTTTTTGGCTGCCTTTTTTTTAGCTACTTTTTTTTTTGCAGCTTTTTTCTTTGTAGCTTTTTTAACTGTCTTTTTTTTAGCTACCTTTTTTACAGCAACTTTTTTTGCTGTTTTTTTCTTTACTGCCATGTTACTCTCCTTAATAAAATATTCCCCTACGGAACAATACTCACTACTACTCTACTTACAATTTTTTCAGGTATAAACTACCTTACATTTTTATTATAGACAAAAAGGTATACCATTTGTCAAATAAAATAAACTTTTTGTCATTTTTTTTTACAAAAAACTTCAAAATATTCAAAAAAAGCCCATAAATAGGGTATTTTGAAAAAATAATTTTTTTTAAAATTTAAGTAATTTTTTTATCTTATAAATAATTAACTTAAATGTTACAATTAATCTCTATTTTTTTAAAAGGGTTAAAAATGTACATTTTAGTAAGATTATTAAAGGGTTTTCCAAAGCCTCTATATTATAAAATTCCTGATAATTTTATTAAAAATAATTTAGATGGAAAAGTTGTAAACGTTCCAATAAAAAATTATAACGTTCCTGCTCTTGTTTTAAAAACATATATTCAAAAGCCTAAAAACTTAACTTTTAATATTAAAGAAATAAATAACTTACAAAAATTTCCTGATGATTTATTGTTTCATGAATTTATAAAAAAAATTTCCAACTTTTACTTTGTAAAGCCATTATACTTTTATACAAGAATTAGAAGTTTTTTAGATCAACAAGACCAAATAAATAAAATAAATTTTAATAACAACCAGGGCATAGACTCTAATAATAATAGTTATAAAGAAACAACACTAACACACGAACAAGAAAATATTTTACTAAATATAAAACAAAATATTTTACAAAAAAATTTTACCCCAACGTTAATACACGGAGTAACAGGATCGGGTAAAACAGAAATTTATAAAAAATTAATTATTGAAAATATTTCACAAAATAAATCTGTAATATTACTTTTACCAGAAGTAAGCTTAGCAGTACAATTTGAGCATTTACTAAAAAAACAATTACCAGAAAATATAAAAATAATAAGTTTTCATTCTGCATCAAAAATTTCTGAAAAACGTGATTTATGGCAAAGTTTACTTGATAATAAAGATATTTTAATTATAGGTGTACACTTACCTATTTTATTACCCATACCAAATTTAGGATTAATAATAATAGATGAAGAACACGAAACGGGTTTTCAGGAAAAAAAATATCCCAAAATTAATAGTAAAGAATTAGCACTTTGGCGGGCACAATTTTATAAAATACCCATAGTTTTGGGTTCAGCAACACCAAGCTCAAGCTCTATATATAATGTAAAAAACAAAAACTGGTTTTTTTATCAACTAACAAAACGCTTTGCAGGCAAATTTCCCGAAATTAAACTTATTTATTTAAAAGATATAAAAAATAAATATCAAAAATATTTTTGGATATCTAAGCAATTAAAAATAGAAATAGAAAATAGATTATTAAAAAAAGAACAAACTTTAATTTATATTAATAGACGAGGTTTTAGTTTTTTTGTGCAATGTAAAAACTGTGGGTTTATTTTTGAATGCCCAAACTGTTCAGTAAGTTTAACATTACATAAAGATTTTAATAACGAAGAATTATTATGTCATTATTGTAATTACAAAAGAAATATTCCAACTACATGCCCAGAATGCAAACAAAAAGAAGATAGTTTTTTGCGTAAGGGTATAGGCACACAACAAGCTGTAAAAATTTTACAAGAAATTTTTCCTAATGCAAAAATAGCGCGCGCAGATATGGATACAACAAATAAAAAATCTTGGATAAACACTTTACAAGATTTTCAAGATAACAAAATTGATATTCTTGTTGGCACACAAGTTATTACAAAAGGGTACCACTTTCCCAAAGTTACACTTGTTGGCATTTTATGGGCAGATTTAAATTTGCACTTTCCAATTTTTAATGCGAGTGAAACAACTTTACAAAAATTAATTCAAGTTGCTGGCAGAGCTGGAAGAGTTGCAAATAATAGCAAAGTTATAGTTCAAGCAGTTCAAGAACATGATATTTTTAATTATTTAAACGAAGTTAATTATTTAGATTTTATTAAAGAAGAATTAAATTTTAGGGAGCTAGCCGGTTTTCCACCATATAAGCGCTTAATACAAATAGAGCTAAAAAATATAAATTCTATAAAACTAGATCAAGAAGCTCAAAAACTTGTTACTTTTTTAAATAACAGTAACCAAAATAATAATTTAACAATTTTAGGCCCAGCAAAACCTGCTGTTTATAAAATTCAAAAAACAGAATCTAGAAATATTTTTGTAAAAGCTTCAAATTTTAATCACTTTTATGAAATAATAAAAAATATAGATTTAAAAAAATTTGAAAGTTCTATTTTTATAACGCCTACTCAGTAAATTTTTTAAAAAGGGAGAATAGCATGAAAAAAATACTATCAATAATAGCTTGTTTGTTTATTATTTCGGGACTAAATGCCTGGAAACATTTTACAATTAAAAATAATACAAAATGGGATATAAATGTAACTGCTGATAACAGAGTATTTAAAATACAAACTGGTAAAACAAGAAAATTCGAAAAACCAGATTTTAAAATATACGAATTTAAAATTGCAGAAACAAAACCAACAAACAACAAACGTACTTACACAATAGCTCCTGTAATAATAATAAAAGATCATGCAAAAAATGCTTATTTTAAAGCAAGCAAAATATTTAATAAAAATAAATTACCAAAAGGGTTTACTTACAAAACTTATGCTAGAGGCTTACGCCCATCAGGTACCCATACTGAAAAACCTCAAACTCACCTTGACCCTGTAGCAAATTAATTTTTGTCATCCAAAAAAATAAAGTATTAAGTGTTTATCTGCATTTGCAGACTATTTGTCTGCGAGGGCAGACTGTTTGTCATCCCGGCTCTGGGGCCGGGATCTCTTTTTAAATACATAAAACTTAATAAATTACAAAAACTAGCTTTTTAGAATTTTAAAGCGCTATTATATTTTAGTAAAAATAATTTATTTTATTTTTTTGCGGGGGAGAAGATCATGGAAAAAATTCTTAAAAGCTTATTAGCCATTTTATTATTTGCTCAAACAAATAATTTGGCTGCAATGAATCAAGAAAAATCGCTAGAAGAAAAATTTTCAAAAATAGAAATAAACATGAATAAAAGCAAAGCATACATAATGGGACTCGAATTTTTAGAAGCTAACGAACTTGAAATAGCCTTTCAATATTTTGAATATGCTGCAAATAAAAATCATTTTAATTCCCAAATACAGCTAACATACATGTTAATGGATGGAGCTGGATGCGAAAAAGATCTAGCAGCAGCACTTGAATTATGCAATATTGTAAAAAAAATAAGTTTTAATCGAGCCGAAAAAGCACGTGCAACAGAAAATATTAGAAAAGAAATTTTTTATCGAAAAATTTATAACGAGTTTAAACTTCTTTGGGAAGATCTTGTTACAGAAATTTTAACAAATGGCACAGAAATTTCTAAGCTTGCACTTTTACCATTAATAGAACAGGGCGCTATGCAAATTCAAGGAGAAGATAATAAAGATCCTGAAGATCAAGAAGAAGACGATGATAAAATCTCTGACGAATTTCGTGATAAAATTTATTGCTAAAAATTAAATTATACTTATATAAAAAACCCGGGTAAATCGCCCGGGTTTTTTATATTTATGAAATTATTTTTTAATACATACCGCCCATGCCACCCATGCCAGAAGGCATTGCAGGAGCTGCAGGTTTTTCTTCTGGAATTTCGCAGACCATAGCCTCTGTTGTCAAAAGCAACCCAGCTATCGAAGCTGCATGCTGCAAAGCATATCTTGTAACTTTAGCAGGATCCAAAACACCGGCTTTAATTAAATCTGTATAAACTTCATTCTTTGCATCAAAGCCATAATGTTCATCTTTAGAAGCTTTAATAGTATTTACAACTACAGAAGCTTCGTATCCTGCATTTTGTACAATTATTCGTAATGGCTCTTCTAAAGCTTTACGAACAATTTGAACACCAAGAGCTTCGTCACCTTTTAATTTTAATGTATCAAGAACATGTTGAACTCTTAAAAGAGTAACACCACCGCCTGCAACAATACCTTCTTCTACAGCAGCTCTTGTTGCATGAAGAGCATCTTCAACTCTATCTTTTTTCTCTTTCATTTCTGTTTCTGTTGCAGCACCAATTTTGATTATTGCAACACCATCAGAAAGTTTTGCCAATCTTTCTTGTAACTTTTCTTTATCATATTCAGACGTTGTTACTTCCATTTCAGCTTTAATTTGAGCAACTCTAGCTTTAATATCTTTTTGATCGCCAGAACCATCTACTATTGTGCAATTATCTTTTGTAATTTTTATACTCTTTGCTGTACCCAAATCACTAAACGAAACGCTTTCTAATTTAATACCAAAATCTTCGGATATTAATTTACCATTTGTTAACACTGCAATATCTTCAAGCATTGCTTTGCGTCTATCACCAAAGCCAGGAGCTTTAACTGCTGCAACATTTAATGTTCCACGCATTTTGTTAACAACCAAAGTTGCAAGCGCTTCACCTTCGATATCTTCTGCAATAATTAATAAAGAACGTCCCTGTTTTGCAATTTTTTCAAGCACAGGAAGCAAATCTTTCATACTATTAATTTTTTTATCATAAATTAATATTGCAGGATTATCTAAATTAACTTCCATCTTTTCTGGGTTTGTTACAAAGTATGGTGACAAATAACCTCTGTCAAACTGCATACCTTCAACAACTTCCAATTCAGACTCCATACCTTTGGCTTCTTCAACAGTAATTACACCGTGACGGCCAACACGCTCCATTGCATCTGCAATAAGATCACCAATAGCAGTATCTGAATTTGCAGAAATTGTAGCAACTTGAGCTATTTCAGATTTATCTTTTACTGGTTTAGAAATTTTACTAATTTGTTCAACAACAAGTTTAACTGCCATGTCCATACCACGTTTAATATCCATTGGATTGGCACCAGCTGTAACGTTTTTCATGCCTTCTCTGTAAATAGCTTGAGCCAAAACTGTAGCAGTTGTTGTTCCATCACCAGCAACATCTGCTGTCTTGGAAGCAACTTCACGCACCATTTGCGCGCCCATATTTTCGAACTTATCTTTTAATTCTATTTCTTTGGCAACACTTACACCATCTTTTGTAATTGTTGGAGAACCAAAAGATTTTTCAAGTGCAACATTTCTACCCTTAGGCCCAAGGGTTACTTTTACTGCATCTGCAAGAGTGTTTACACCTTTTAATATTTTGTTACGAGCATCTTGCCCAAATAATATTTCTTTTGCCATAATTTTTCCCTATTTTTTTGATTTAATAATCCTAGATCCTGAATCAAGTTCAGGATGACAATATAGTGCATTTTGTCATGCTGAACTTGATTCAGCATCCAGAAATAAAAAATACCTATTCAACTATTGCTAAAATCTCATCTTCTCTAATTATTAATAACTCTTGCCCATCAATTTTTATATCTGTACCAGAGAATTTGCCAAACAAAACTTTATCTCCAGTTTTTACATTCAAAGCTCTAACAGAACCATCATTATTAATTTTGCCAGTACCTACTGCTTTTACAACACCAATTTGTGTTTTTTCTTGAGCTGAATCTGGTATAATTATTCCACCAGAAGTTGTTGATTCATTTTCAACTCTTTTAATTAAAACTTTATCATGTAAAGGTTTAATATTTTTTGTCATATTTTTCCTTCCCAAATTTACACTCATTTAAAATAAATTAATTTATAACAAATAACTAAATAAATAACTACACACTAAATATAATTTAATACTTAAAACACTAAACAATATCAAGATGATATTATAGACAATAAAATTTAAAAAACAAGATAAATCTTATAGCACAAGACTAAGATTTATTTATATAAAAATATAAGATTTACAAATATAAAAATATATAACAAAAAAGCCCTAGAGCATTTACGCTCCAGGGCTTTAATTTTAAAAACTTTATTTAATTAATTAATTTTCATAATTCAAATACAATTCGCGTAATACATCATGTGGTTGCAAAATATCTTTAAAATTTATTTTTTCTTGCTCTAGAACCCGTAGAATATCATCTTTTGAATTTCTATAAAAATAAATACCCGTATATAGCCAAATAAAAAATTGTTTTATTTCTTTTTTATCTTTAATTTTTAAAATTTCCATCAACATATCAAATTCATCTTCGGTAATATTTAATCTTGTCATAGCAAAATCTTTATCAAAAAATATTTTCTCACAATCATTAATATCAATATGAAAATTAAATAACTTTTCAGCTTCTTCTATTTTTATCATTAATTTATTAAAAGCTTGAGTTGAGTCTAAGAAATTATTTTTAAAACAAATTCCACGCATAATATTATCAAATAAATCTAAAATAATAGGATCTTCATTTAATTTTTTAGTTCTTTCTATATAAAATTTAAAATCATTCTTTATTTCACTTTTTAATTCATTATCAAATTCATTATCCAAAAAATATATAAAAATACTTGTTAAATTCACTAATTTACCTATAACCTTATCCATTTTAGCTCGACCATAATCAATTTCATTAGATCCAAAAAATATAGAAAGACTTGTTAAATTCACTAATTTACCTATAACCTTACCCGTTGCTTTAAATCCATCAGAACCAATTTCATTAGATCTAAAAAGTATAGTAAGACTTTTTAAATTCACTAATTTACCTACAACCTTACCCAATGCTTTAAATCCATCAGAATTAATTTTATTAGCTGCAAGAAGCATACTCAAACTTGTTAAATTCACTAATTTACCTATAGCCTCAGCCAACACTTCAACTGCATCAAAATTAATTTCATTAGCTCCAAGATACATACACAAACTTGTTAAATTCACTAATTTACCTATAGACTTACCTAACGCTTTAGTTACATCAGAATTAAGATTATTTTTTGTAAGATCTATAGAAAAGTTTATTAAATTCACTAATTTACCTATAACCTCAGCCAACACTTTAGCTGCATCAGAATTAATTTTATTAAATTTAAAATCTATAGAAAGTTTTATTAAAGGTTTACCATCATATTCACCACTATTTAACAAATTAATAGTCTCGTTATAAGTATCAACATAAACTGTTTCATCTTCTAAAACCTCTACCTTTGCACCCAATGGAAAAACAGTCAAAATAACCAAAAATAGCACTGATCTTATTTTTTTACTCAATAACATAATAAAAGCCTTGTAATTTAAGTCCTAAAAATATTTTACTAGAAAATACTATATCTATAATATTAAAAAATAAAAACACTTAAATAATAACAAAAAAGCCCCAAAGATTTAAAACTCTAGGGCTTTTAAACTATCTTTTAATTAAAAAAATTATATTTTACTTTTGTGTATAAAGTAATTCAGCGTTTTTACCGCATTTACAATATTTTTTAATAACATCAACAGCTTCTTTTACAGAATTAGTAACATAAATTAATTCTAAATCTTTTTCTGGTATCAAGCCACTGGCAACGCCTCGACTTTTTATCCAATAAACTATAGGTCTCCAATAGTTTGTACCAATTAATATAACTGGCAATCTTCTCATTCTAGACGTCTGCTCCAAAGTTAACACTTCAAATAATTCATCCAATGTGCCATAGCCACCAGGAAAAACTACAAAGCCAATAGAATATCTTACAAGCAACCATTTTCTTGCAAAAAAGTGTTTCATCATAATTCGTTCATTAACATATGGATTAAGAACTTCTTTAGAAAAAGCTGTAAGTGATATACCTATAGAAATAGGTCTATCTTTTTTCTTTTTTTTTATACCTTGCGCTCCAAATTTTTTGGCTGCTTCAAAAGCTCCTTTATTTGCAGCTTCCATAATGCCCGGGCCACCACCCGTAATTACAGAAAATTCTTCTATAGTTAGTAATTCTGCTAACTGTTGTGCTTTTTTAGCATATAAAGAATCTTTAGCAACTCTAGATCCTCCAAAAATAGTTATAGCAGGCTGCGGCGCTTTAGAAAGCCTCCACATTCCCCACAAAAGCCTTACATTTGTAGTCCACAAACTTTTTGCAAAACCTAAAAAAACTCTAATTCTTTTACAACAATAATTATAACTCATGTTTTTCCAGTACTACGGTTTTAAATATTTTTTTGCGTCATTTAAAATTATATCTTCATAAACTATACCATTAATAGCCTTACACAATCTTAATGCACTATCTAGATCTTTTTGATGAATGTTTCTGCCAACAGCACAACCAGAAACACCTCCAGTTTTTATATTATTATAAATATCTTGTAAAAATAGATCTTCATCTTTTTGCTTGCCACCAGCAATAATAACTTTTGTTCTTCCTGCGGCTATAACAGCTTGTTTTAAATATTGAACCCCTGGATTATTTATTTTTACAAAATCTGCACCCAAGCAAGAGGCAACACCACAAGCTCCAACAATTAATTCTGGATCTAGTTCATTTTTTACAGATTTACCTCTTGGATATATCCAAAGCATAGCAACTAAACCATTTTGATGTGCATGCAAAATTGCCTGCGCAGCCTGAGAAAGCATTATATCTTCGTACATGCTACCCAAATATATTGTAAAGCCAATACCAACTACAGATAACCCAGAATTATTTCTAAAACTAATAACGTCTTCGACAGTATTTAATAATGCACTTACAGGTTCTTTATATTTAGTTGGGACTATATCTGTTTTTGAATTTAATTTAACTACATAATTTATGTTTTTATAATGTTCACCATATTGTGAAATTAAACCTAATTGTGTTGCAAAACAACCAACATTACATTTTGATGCTATTTTAAATAAATGCTCTGGAGAGTTTGATTCTAAAGAAATATTTTTGCCATAAAAATCTTTATTTAAATGCTCAACTTTTTGATCACCTGCAAATAAAAATAAATTACCTGTATTTTTAGTAATTTTTTTTAAATTTTCTAAATAAACAGTTTTTAAGTCTTGAGGGACTGTTAAAGGCACGTTAATTTCTAGATTTTTAAGATTACTCATTTTACTCCTAATATTTTAAATATTTAATCTTTATTTTAATAAAAAATATAATTTATATATAAAAGTTTCTAAAAAATTTATTAAATATGCTAGCATACGTATTATATAATTTATAAATATAATATATATTTTTTGGGAATAATATTATGCAAAGCTTTAATTTAATTCAAAAACTAAAAGAAAACTGGAAGTCTGGCTTAACAGTTGCACTTGTTTCGATTCCATTAGCCGTATCTCTTTCTATTGCTTCTGGAGCAAGCCCAACGCGTGGCGTAATAGCTGCAATTTGGTCTGGTTTTATCGCCTCTATTTTTGGTGGCAGTAATTTTAATGTAATTGGCCCCACGGGAGCTCTATCTGGAATTCTTGCAACATATGCAGCTATTTATGGCGAACAAGTACTGCCAATATTGGCAATACTTTCTGGATTAATAATAATTTTTGGTTACTTTTTAAATGTAGAAAAATATTTAGTCTTTTTTCCATCCAGCACAATACAAGGTTTTATTTTAGGCGTTGCAATTATAATAATTTTCAATCAAATTAATTTTGCATTGGGACTTAATAACCTACCCGTGCATGAACATTTTATTGGTAATGTTTTTGAATCTATAAAACATATAAACGAGGGCTCTTTAACAGCTTTTTCTATATTTTTATTTTTCGCAATATTATTATTAATTTTAATTAAAAAATTACCCAAAATACCTGGCGCTGTAATTGTTTCTATAATTGGCATAATTATAGGCTTTTTATCTACATATAATTATATACCTATTAAATTATTAACTTTAAATGATCGCTTTAGTAATTTAGACCCTAAATTATTTTTGCCATTTAAGCTTATTTTTTCTATTAAATTTATAATACCTGCAATTATAATTGCTCTTGTATCTATTTTAGAAACTATGATATCAGCAAGAATCGCTGATGGCATGACAAAAACTAAATACAAAAAGAAACGCGAAATTTTAGGATTAGGTTTAGCTAATATTGGTTCTGGATTTGCTGGCGGCATTCCAACAACGGCAGCTCTTGCTAGAACATCGCTAAATATAAATGCAGGAGCTACTCACAAAATTTCTACTGCTATAAGTAGCATATTTATAATTATTATATCTTTTTTACTTTTAAATTATTTTAAATTTATGCCTCTAGCTATTATAGCTTCTATTTTGACTATAGTTGGCGTACGTATGATAGAACTCGAAAGTTTTATTAAAATGTACAAAATAGATAAGCAAAACTTATTTATTGGTCTTATTGTTGCACTTATTACTATATTAGAAGACCCTATGGCAGGACTATTATTAGGTGCATTAATTTGCATGCTATTATATATGCAAAAGCTATCTCAAGGACAATATGAATTATTTTCTAATAAACAAGATGAAGATATAAATTTATTAAAAAATAAAATAAAAGAAAAAGATTGCCTTGTTTACGTTATAAAAGGTAGTTTAGCATATATTAATGCTCAATCGCATATATCCAGATTTGAAAAAACAAATATAGAAAATAAAAATGTAATTATAGATCTTAAAAATATTACTTTTATAGATCAAGATGGAATAGAAGCTATAGATGAAATAGTTGATGTTTTAGAATCTAAAAATAAAACCGTTATAATTACACTTGATACAAACTCACTTACAGAAAAAATGTTTTTAGAAAGTGAAAAATTCTTACACTTAAAAAATATTAATAAAGTATTTGCTTCGGTTGCTGCAGCACTAGATTTTGTTTAACTTGCTAAAAAGAGAGCCGTATTGCAAGTAAATAAATTAAAAACAAATAATAATAATATTTATTTTTTACCACCAGAAATTCCGGGTAAAATAATAACATTAAAATTAATTTCTCTAGATTATACTCAAGAATATTTTTGTATGCTTTCTAAAACAGTACAAAATATGATAAATGTTTCTAGCCCTGCAACTCTAGAAAATACCAAAAAATTTTTACAAAAACGATATAATTTATATCTTAAAAATAAAATTATTTTTTATTTTATTTTTGATAATAAAAATAATAATTTAATAGGCAAAATAGAAATTAGAAATAATAAAAATAAAAAAGGGCATTTAGGTTCTTGGATTAACGAAAATTATTGGGGATCTGGCCGATACAAAGAAGCTTTAAACTTAATATCTAAATTATACTTTTTTAATACAAAGACACAATTTTACACTGCACAAATTCATGAAGAAAATTTACGCAGTTTACACGCCCATCTAAAATATAAATTTAAATTATTAAAAAAATTTACTTTAAGAGATGGGAGACGCTATTATAATTTAGTTTTTTATAAAAAAGATTTATAAATTATAATATAAATTAAAAAATTAGGGGGTCATAATGGATTTTTATAAACAAGATATAGATAATATAATTTCAAATTTAAAAACAAACATAAATTCAGGCTTAAATAATAAAGAAATCAATAATAAATTCAAAAAATATGGCTATAATATTATTCCAGATAAACATAAATTAAATATTTTAAAAATATTTTTTAGTCAATTTATAAACCCATTAATATTAATTTTATTAGTAGCAATTGTTATTAGTTTTTTTATAGGCGAATTAAAAGACAGCTTTGCAATATTATTTGCAGTTTTATTAAATGTAATAATAGGCTTTTTTCAAGAATTTAAAGCCGAAAAAACAGCGCTAAATTTAAAAAGTTTTGAAGTTTTATACTCTAACGTATTACGTAATAATAAACAAATTAAAATAGAAACAAAATATTTAGTTCCTGGAGATATTATATTTATTAATTCTGGTCAAATTGTTCCCGCAGATATACGATTAATAAGTAGTAATAATTTAATTGTTCAAGAAGCCATATTAACCGGTGAATCTGTACCTGTACAAAAAAATATAGAAATTATTACTCAAGATAAAAATATAGGCGACATAACAAACATGATTTTTTCTGGCACTAGTATTTTATCGGGTAAAGCTACAGGTATTGTTGTAACTACAGGTTTAAATACACAACTAGGACAAATAGCAAACTTAATATTAAAAACAAAAACTCTTAAAACACCATTACAAATACAAATAAAAAAATTAAGTATAATTTTAGGAATAATGTTTGTTTTTGTATCTATCTTAATTTTTTTGTTGGGCATTTTAAAAGGCATATCTTTATATAATATAGCAATGACAAGTATAGCCCTTGCTGTTGCATCTATTCCAGAAGGTCTGCCAATAGCATTAACTATAGTAATGGCAATTGGCATGCAACGCATGTTAAAAAGAAAAGCTTTAGTAAGACACTTAATAGCAGCAGAAACATTAGGTAATGTTTCTGTAATTTGTACAGATAAAACTGGAACATTAACAAAAGGGCACATGCAAGTTACAAAAGTTATATTACAAGATAAAATTTTAAATTTAAATATTAAACAAGAAATAAATAACAATAATTTTTATAATTTATTAATAAATATAATTTTAAATAATGATGCCATAATAGATAGTAAAGAAAACAAAAAAATTACCGGAAACCCTACAGAAATAGCACTTTTTAAACTAGCCCAAGATTTTAATTTAAATATAAAAGAAATAACAACAAAATATACACGTATAAATGAAATCCCTTTTGATTCAAGTACCAAATACATGGTTACATTAAATAATTTTGATAACTTACAAAAAATAATTATAAAGGGCGCACCCGAAAAAGTTTTTAGTTTTTGTACACAAGAAAATATTGAATATTTTACAAAAGAATATGAATCTTTAACAAAAGATGGCTTTCGCGTAATTGCTATTGCAGAAAAATTGGGCGCAAATTTAAATTTAACAAATGATCTTAACAATTTAATAATTACAGGCTTAATTGCAATTACAGACCCACTAAGACACGAAGCAAAAACAACAATAAAAGAACTCAATAAAGCCGGAATAAAAGTTATACTAGTAACAGGAGATCACAAAGAAACCGCTTTAAATATTGCTCAACAAGTTGGTATTAATGCACAAGACGTTTTTGCTCGCGTAGAACCTAAAGATAAAATAGAGATTGTAAAATCTTGGCAAAGTAAAGGGCACTCAGTCGCTATGATTGGGGATGGTGTTAATGATGCTCCGGCTTTAAAAGCCGCCGAAATAGGCGTAGCATTAGGTTCTGGCTCTGATGTTGCTCACCAAATTTCTGATATAGTATTACTTGATGATAATCTTGCTTCTATAGATAAAGCCGTGCAAGAAGGTCGCGCAATTTTTGAAAATATAAGAAAAATAATTGTATACTTTTTGACAGATAGTTTTGGAGTAACAGTATTAGTTGCTGGAGCTTTATTATTTAACATGCCAATACCTATAACACCTTTACAAATATTATGGATAAATATTATGTCCGATGGCTTGCCATATATTGGACTAACTCTAGAAAAACCCGAAAAAGATATAATGCTTGAAAAGCCTAGAGCAAAAAACGAGCCAATAATAAATAAACAAATGTTTACAATAATATTTATTGTAGGAATACTTACAGATATATTTTTATTCTTAATATTTAATTATTTATTAAATTTAAATATAGATTTAAAACATATTCAATCTATTATATTTACAATATTATCTATAAATTCTTTATTTTATGTATTTTCTTTAAGAAATTTACATAAGTCTATATTTAAAATTAATTTTTTTTCAAATAAATATATTTTATTTTCAGTAATAATTGGCTTATTAGCTCAAGTAATAATAATTTATTTACCTGCATTACAATATGTTTTTAATACTCATAATTTAAATTTTTATGATTGGGGATTTATTTTAATATTTTCTTTTATAAAAATAATAGCTATAGAAATTACAAAACAATTATTTATAAAAAGTAAAAATTAATATACAGGTATTTTTGTTTATTTTTTCTTGACATCATAATACACGATTGCTAATCTTCATCTCGAAGCTAGCATGCTGCATAACTGATGCATATTGCTGGTCGTTTTTTAAAAAGTCCCTAAATGAACAATACTTAGATAGTATTGTTCGCCCCCCCAACCCTCCAGCTTGTCCTAAGTTGGAGGGTTAAATTATTTAACCACAACTATAGAACTTAAAAGACCATTAACCTGCCGTCCATCAACATTAAAAACAGGAACAACTGTGTATAAAAAATCTTTAAACTCTACATCTCTTTTTTTGAATAAAGATTTTCTATCTAAGAAAAAACAACCCATTATCGGCCTTTTATTTAAAGCCTTTTTGGGTAAAATACCAGATCTGGCTAAACGATATACATTATAACCAACAAATTGAACTTTTTGATCTTTAGATTCAAAGTTAAATTTAGACCAAGTTAATTTATTACCAAATTTAACTTTTTCAACTTTAACTTGTTTTACAAAACCAAGATCAAACTTACTTACTTTGTAAATTTCTTTTTTTGTAGAAAAATCAAAAATATTTTTTTGTTTTTTACCACAAGAAGATAATAATAATAAAAATAATAATAAAACTAAGTATTTTTGTTCACGCACTATTTATTGCACACTATTTTATGATGTAAATATTAATAAAAACTCTTTTACTGCATTATTTAAAACAGCTATATCTTCAGAACTTAAATTCTGAGATTCTAGAATATTATTATAATTATTAATGTAAATACCTTTAAAATAACTAGCAAACTGTAACGTAAATTGCTTTACATCTTCTATTTTTAAATTATCTAAATAATTTTCTTTTAATAAAAATAAAAATATTGTCTGATCAACAAAAGAGTATGTTTCACGCTCTGGCTGCTTTAAAATTTCTATAGCTCGCTTACCTCTATCTAAAGCTTTTTGGCTAGCTTTATCCAACTCTGAACCAAACTGAGCAAAAGCTAACAGTTCATTATATTGGGCTATTTCTAATTTAAGTGCACCGGCAACTTTTTTTATAGCTTTAGATTGAGCTGCACCACCAACACGCGAAACAGATAAACCTATATTAACAGCAGGTCTAATACCTGTATTAAATAAATTAGTATCTAAAAATATTTGTCCATCTGTTATAGAAATTAAATTTGTTGGAATATATGCCGAAATATCATCATCTTGAGTTTGAGCTATAGGTATTGCTGTCAAAGAGCCTCCACCCAATTCTTGATTAACTTTACCTGCACGCTCTAATAATCTTGAATGAATATAAAAAATATCTCCAGGATAAGCTTCACGCCCTGGAGGTCTTCTTAATAATAAAGCAAGTTCTCTATAGGCTATTGCATGTTTACTTAAATCATCATAAATAATTAAAACATCTTTACCCTGATTCATAAAATATTCGCCTATAGAACAACCGCTATATGGAGCTAAATACTGATTTAAAGCTGTCTCTTTGGCATCAGCATCAATAATAACCGTATAATCAAGAGCTCCATATTTTTCTAGTTGATATATAAATTTTGCAGTATCAGATTGTTTATGCCCTATAGAAACATATATACAAATTACATTTTTATCTTTTTGATGTTTTATTATATCAAATATAATAGATGTTTTACCTGTGCTTCTATTACCAATTAAAAGTTCTCTTTGTCCTTTACCAATTGGGATTAAAGAATCAACAACTGTAATTCCAGTTTCTAAAGAACTATTTACAGGAGAACGTTGAACTATACCAGGAGCAATTTTTTCTATTGGATAAAATTCAGCTGCTATTATATCACCCAAAGCATCTAGTGGTTTTCCTGCAGAATTAATAACACGTCCCAATAATCCTGGACCAACAGGAATTCTAAATACATCGCCTGTTCGTTTTGCAATTTCTTGCTCCATAACTAAAGAGCTTGTTTCTAACAAAACAACAGAAACATAATCTTCGTCCAAATCTAGAATAATACCAACGCCACCATTTTCAAATTCAATTAATTCACCATAAACAGCATTGGTTAATCCATAAATTTTACAAATACCATCCCCAACTTTAATTACCGTTCCAACTTCCTCTAAAGTTTCTTGAGGTTTTTCTTCCAAAGCTCTTTCGAGCAAAGAAATAATATCAGTTTCTCTTTTTACCATAATCCTACCTGTTTAAAAACAGAACGTTTTATACCCCTAAGTTGTTTTGCAACAGAACGTTCCCATAAAAATGTCAAACTTTGTATTCTCAGCCCTGCTATTAATTTTTTATCTATAATAAATTCAGCATCTACATTACATTTGGCTATAGATTTTGTAAAATCTAGAATAATTTTTTGTTCAAATTCATTTAAATTATACGGGCTAGTAACTTTAAATAATTTTGTATTAATTTTTTGTCTATATAAAATTATTATATTATTTAATACTTTATCAAGCATTTCTATTCTATTGTGTTCTAGTAATACAAACATCATTTTTATTATTGGTTTTTGCAAATCTAATGCCTGTGCTACTCGAATTAGAGCCTTTTGTTTTGTTAAATGTGAAATAGTCGGAATATGCAAATATATATAAAAAAATTTATTTTTACTTAAAAAATTTTTAAGTTTAATCCAACCACTAAGATTATTATCTTTAATTTGATCAGAAAAAACATTCAAAAATGCAGAAGCATATTTTTTTGTTATAAGATCAATTTCTACCTGCATTAAATAATCCTAAAATTTATTGTTTAATTTTATCAATTAATTCTCTTGTTAAAATTAAACCCTTACCACCATCATAAATTTTTTCTATTTCTATATAAGCCTGTTTTATAGACTCAGGAATAACTATTTTTTCTAAATTTAAAATATTTATATTGTTACTCTGTATTTTTCTTTTTTCTATAACTTTATTTAATATAATTTGTTTTTCTTGCTCATGTTTATTTTTTTTTTGTAATAAATTATTATTCCAGAGATTAATTTTATTTTCTAAATAATTTAATTCTTTTTTTTGATTTTCTATTTTAAGTTCAACAGATTTACGAGTTCTATTTAAAAGATCCATTTTATCTTCTAAATCTTTTGCATCTTTTTTGATATTTAAAATTTCTGCATTTAAATAAGGAACAACAAAAGCTACAATTAATTTATACATAACAATTATAAATAGCCCAAACAGAGTTAGTTTAAAAAGTACATATAAAAAATAAGAGCCATCAATCAACATGAGGAACCCTTTTAACTAAAAGATCTTTTGCTTTACTTATAAAAGAAGTAACTTCTTGTTTATTTACAGTATATTTTTCTTGTTCTGGAATATTTATTACTAAATCTTTTTCTATATTATATTTTGGTTTGGAACCCTGCTGAAAATACATTAATTCTTTATTTTTTTGATTTTCTAAATCGTAAATATTGTTTTCTGTTTTTTTTATTTTTAAATTTACTTTATCTTGCAAATCTTTTTTTTTCTGAATAAAAACAAGAACTGGCTTGAACATAAATTTATTCAAAAACCAGTATGTTATTACAAAATTTAATATTTGCAAAAAAAATGTAAAATTAATTTGCATATCTTTACTTGGCAACAACAAACAGTAAAACTAAAGCCACCAACAAAGCATAAATTGCAGAACTTTCTGCAAAAGCAAGAGCTACAACCATTGTTCTTGTTATTAACGAAGCACTTTCCGGTTTTTTACCAATACTTTCACAAGCCTTGCCACCGATAAAACCCTGTCCCAAAGAAGGTCCCAATGAACCCAACCCCATGGCCAATCCTGCTGCTATACAAGCTGCAACTTTAACCCAATTAACAACTGTGTCCACAAAAACCCTTTCACTAGTAAAAAAAAGGTTACCAAAGATCATAACAACGACTAATATTATTAAGACTCTAATAACCTTTTGTCAACTTTAATAATAATTAATTTAAGTTTTGCCCTTTATATTTGTACTTGATTACTTTTTGCAGGAATTATATTATTGTCCTGTTTTAATTTATCTATAAACTGCGCAACCGTCTCTATTAAATGCTTTTGTCTATTCACATCGATTTCAAATTCAGGATTACAATCAAGAGGCAATACAGGAACATCTTTTATATAATCTATTATTTCTGTTTTATTAACTAACCAGTCTTCATGTTTTTTATGTAAAAGTTCTAAATAATTTAATGGCACAGCTTTTTCTTCGCTTCTATCTCTTTTTACCATTCTATCAAAACAAACTTTTGGATCAGTTCTAAGATAAATAAAACCATCTGGTTTTTGGGTATAACCTTCTACTAACCATTTAAACCAATCTTTATATATTTGCCATTCAAGGGCTGTCATTGTTCCAGATTCATAGCAATTTTTTGCAAAACAAAATCTATCACTATAAACAGAACGTTCTAATATTTGTGTTCCCTTAGCATTATATTTTTTTAAATTTTCTATAATAGCTTCTACCCTTGTAATAAAAACAAAGGACTGAAAAGTATATGCCCATCTTTTAGTATCTTTATAAAAAAGGTCTAAAAGATTGCCATTTTCCCCTATATTTTGCCATCTATCTGTTGGTTCATAAATTATGTCTAAATTTAAATTTTCTTTCAAAATTCTTAAAAATGTAGATTTCCCAGCTCCAATATTACCTTCAACTACTATTAACATTTTTTTTGAATCAATATTTTGCTGCATGAAATACTCCCTATTTTTATTGTGTATATTTTATAAATATTTTTTATTAACCAAAAATTTTCAATATTCTTTAGAGTTTATAATTTTGTAAAATCAAAATCTACATTTATTTTTAAGACTTAAAAATAATCACTTTTTGATAAAAAACATCAAATTTTGCTATTTTTAATTCCAAAAAGAGGGGTTACTTGAAAATTTTGGATATACCTGAAATACTCTTGTTCATGCCAAAGCTAATACCTTTGGTTAATTAAAAACTTAAAATTAAAATTTAATTAAATAAAAATTATAAAGATATATTAATATGAAAAAAAATTTACATAATCTCTTATATAAAATAATATTTATATTATTTATTTTTTCACTTTTTAGTGAATTAAAATCGCTTGATAACAATATCGATAATAACAATTTTAATCTTTCAAGTTTTGATGATATTTTTATTCCTGCAGATTTTTTTGATGGCATAGATTATTCACAAATTCCGACAAGATCTTATTCTGATATTTTTGATAAACTCCCTGAAATAGTAAATCATATAGAAACACCTCTTTGGGAATATACAAAACCACCAAAAGGACGAGATGTTTTATATTTAATGCCTCACAGAATTTCATCCCTAGACCATGGCGGTTTAATTTTTAATCTATTTTTTAATTTTACAAATAAAATGAATTTTTCTACAGATGAAGCTTTAAAGCTTGATGAAAACAAACAAGCTCTTGATGAATTACTAGATGTGCTTGTTGCTGAACTTGGAACAAAAGAAGCTTCTGGGCTTATTCCATTATTTAAAAAATTAACTATTCAAGAACGTAAAATTGGTGCTCTAATTCAACTAGCATTTACAAAAGCAATGTTCAAAATAGAAATAGATAGCTCACTACAATTTTCTGAACGTAATCTTTGGTTAAACAAATCAGATCAAGCTCGAATAAAAGAAATGTTTACAGGAACAGATGAAACATTTGATGACCATGAATTATATAAAACTAAATTTGGATTAGGTGATACAAGAATAAAATTAGGTTTAAATTCTTTAAACATGCCAAACTTTCAGGTTGATGTGGGGTTTGAAGGTATAATTCCTACAAGCAATCTTTCTACTGACCCAAAGCTTAATGAATATTATAATATAAATCTTGATAATTTTATAAATGATATGCCTTATCTTTTAAGGAATATAAGAGATAATTTAATTACCCCACAATTAGGAAATTATGGTCATTTCGGCTTAGGTTGCTTTTTTGAATCAAAAATAGATTTTTTACATAATAACTTACATCTTTTTACAAGAGCATCATTTGATAATTTATTTGCTGCAAAAGAATATCGCTTAATACCATCAAAACAAACTATTTTCCCTCCAATTAGATTAAATGACTTACAAGACAATCCTGAATTTTTAACAGAATTTATAAAAGAATATGTGTTTCCTCCTGCTTATCAAGTTTTAATAAGTCCAGGAGATATTATCAATTTTGTTGCAGCCATAAATTATGATACAAATAATCATTGGACATTGGGATTTGGATACGATTATTACAACCAACAAAAAGAAAAATTCGAAAGAATATATACTACAGAAGATATATCTACACTAAGAACAGAAGCTGCTATTGCACCAGCAGCAATTCAACATAAATTATTTTTTCAGGCAAATCATACTAAAAAACAAAAAAATTGGGATTTAATTTTAGGACTAGGCGGTGATTATACAATTGCTGCGCAAAATATTGGGCAAGACTGGACAATATTTTTAAGAATAGGAGCTTCATTCTAATAATTATTTTTTAAAAAAAGAGTTAAAAAAGAGAGAGAGGGAACATATGAAGAATATTAAATTTATAATTTTATTATTTATAAGTTTTAATAATTTATGTGCAAATACAGAAATAATTCCAGAACAAAAACAAACACAATTAGCTGTTTATAATTTTCCAGAAAATCATGCCAAGCTTTTAAATCAAATTTTTTTAGACAATCCAATTTATACTCTAAAATTACAAAGTTCTTATAAAAAAGCTCAAACCATTATATTAAAAAAGAACGAAATTAAAGATACAGAAATTGAATCTCTTAAAAATGAACTATTAAAACCAGTAGATTATATACTTCCGGTATTGCATAAAAAAGTTTTTAGGTTTATAACAGAACCCTTGTTACTTGCTTTACTTAGTTTAGAATCTAAGCAATTTGTTTTAGAAAAATCACAAAGTAAAGAATTAACACTAGAAAATATATTTAAATATTTAGACTTAGAAAAAATACCTGCAAGTTTACAATTTTTAAATACAGATGAAAAAGAAGCCGGTACATTTTTTGATAAATTTATAAAGAATAAAACATCTTTATTAATAGTTTGCCAAGAATTTACAAGTTTTTTTGAATCTATAAATAATACATTTACAGACGAAACAAAAAATAAAGCTATAGAATTTTACAAAAAATTAATAGAACAAAGTAAAAACAAAAAATAAAATAAATTAATAAAAATAATTATGGAACAACTTGTAGAACTTAATGGAACATTAGATAAACAAATTTATAAAAATAGCGAAAACGGTTTCGCTATTTTTACATTAAAAGTAAATACTAAAGAAAATATTACAATACAAGGCATATTGCCACAGCTACACCAAGGTGAAAATGTAATACTTACAGGTAAGTGGGTTTTCCATAAAAAATTTGGGCGCCAGTTTGAAGTCACAGAATGCAAAGCACAACTACCATCAAGTGCATCTGGAATTCAAAAATATTTAGCCTCTGGGCTAATTAGGGGCATTGGACCAAAATTTGCAGAAAAGCTTGTAAATAAATTTGGTGAAAAAACTTTAGAAATTATAGATCAAGCTCCAAATAAATTATTAACTATATCTGGCGTAGGCCCTAAAAAAGTAGAATCTATAATTAATGCCTGGCATGATCAAAAAGAAATTTCTAAAGTCATGGTTTTTTTAAAAGAAAAAGATATTTCAACATCTTTTGCAGTAAAAATTTATAAAACTTATGGCGATAATTCTTTAAAAATAATTCAAGAAAATCCATATAAACTTGTAGAAGATATTTGGGGTGTTGGATTTAAAACTGCAGATGAGCTCGCCATAAAACTTGGTTTAGAAAAAAATTCACAAAAAAGAATTTCTTCTGGAATTTTATATTCTATTACAGAAAATATAAATAATGGACACTTATATATAGAACTAGAAGAGTGTAAAACAAAAAATCTAAAACTATTAGAATTAGAAAATAACGAAGAAAATAAATTTATTCTAAAAAAAGCTTTAAATGGGTTATTTAGCGAAAATAAAATTAAATTAATTACTTTAAATAATACACATTTTATAACACTTCCCCAATATTATTTTTCTGAAAAAGGAATTGCTAATAAAATTTTAAATTTAATTAATAAAAAAAGTAAAATTAATTTTGATATTAATGCTGTTTATAATTTAGCAAGTTCAAAAGACGCCAAAGGGCTAGAATTAAACGAAAATCAACAAAAGGGCATAATTGCTACACTGCAAAATAAAGTAACTATAATTACAGGTGGACCTGGTACAGGTAAAACTACTTTATTAAAAAAATTATTAGATATTTTAGATTTTTATAAAATAAGATATAAATTAGCAGCTCCCACAGGCAGAGCATCAAAACGCATGTTCGAGGGCACAGGCAGAAATGCCGAGACTTTACATAGATTGTTAGAGTTTAGACCTGAAACTATGAGCTTTGCCCGCAACGAACAAAATGCGCTTGAACTAGATTTTTTAATAATAGACGAAGCTTCGATGATAGATGTTTTTTTGATGCATTCTGTTTTAAAAGCACTTCCAGAAAATGCACATTTAATTTTATTAGGTGATATCGACCAATTGCCATCTGTTGGTGCCGGCAATATTTTAAACGATTTAATAGCCAGTAATAAAATTATTACTATAAAACTTACAGAAATATTTCGCCAAGCCCAAGATAGTTTAATTATTGTAAACGCACATAAAGTAAATAATGGTGAATTCCCTACAAGTTCTATTGAGGGTTCTAAAAAAGATTTTATTTATATAAAAGAAAAAGAAGCCGAAAATATTTTTCCGTTATTACATAAAATTTATAAGAGCACGCTTCAAAAACATTTTATTAATCTAGAAAACAGTATTGTTTTAACACCTATGAACAGGGGCAGTGCCGGTAGTCAAAGAATTAACCAAGAATTACAGTTAATCTTAAATCCAGAAAGCGTAAATTTAGCTCAAACACAAAGATTTGGGACAATATTTCGCGAAAACGACAGAGTTATGCAAATTAAAAACAATTACGATAAATTTGTTTTTAATGGCGATATTGGCCAAATAACAAAAATAGATAACGAGAATCAAGTATTATTTATAAATTTTGGCGATCGTAATTTAGAATACGATTTTGCAGAACTAGATGAAATTATACTTTCGTATGCTGTTTCTATTCACAAAAGCCAGGGTTCAGAATTTGATGCAGTTATAATACCAATATTTATGCAACATTTTGTGCTATTACAAAGAAACTTAATCTATACAGCAATCACTAGAGCCAAAAAATTATGTATCTTAATTGGCGAGCCTAGAGCTATAGCAATGGCTATCAAAAATAATAAAAGCGTTAAAAGAAACACTTTTTTAAAAGAGTATTTAACAAGTGACCTTGAAGCTAGATAAAATTAAATAAAACTTGCAAGAATATATACAAAAGCTAAAATCCTAAATTCATATTAATATTTAAAATAATTTTAAAGGGTAAAAAAATGAAGAAATTAAAATATTTTATTTTTTTAATATTTTTATTATTAAATAATAGTAATAAATTGTTATCTATGGATAAAGATATACGTAAAGATAAGCCTGAAGAAAAAAAATATTCAATTCAAGACATAATTAAAAGCATAAACGATCTAAAAACTCTTAAAACAAATGTACAATCAATAATATCAGAAAATAAAAAAAACAATTTCAAAAAAATTAAAAACTCTATAGAAGAGATAGAAAAAAAATTAGAAGAGATAGAGAAAAATTTTAATGAGAACACAGAAATAATTAACTTACCTGAATGCATTGATATATTTATAAAAGAAATTATTAATGAAACTAGAAATTTTTTAGACTCTACGCGTAAATTTCTAAAAACTATTAAATTTTAAAGGCTAAAAATGAATAAATTCAGTTATTTTTTAATAGCAATATTTCTTTTGATAAATAATACAAATAAATTATTATCTATGCATGAAAGAAAATCTATATTAAAAGAAATATTAGAAAATATAAAAGATTTAAAAGATATGACAGAAGAAATAAAAGAAATGATTAATGAAAAAAAACAGTCTTATTTAGATTCAAATAAAGATGAAAAATTAGAAGAAATTAAAAACGCTACAGAAGAAATAGAAAAAAATTTAGAAAATATAAAAAAAATTTTAAATGAAAATTCAAAAACAATTAATTTAAATGATATAAAAACAATTATCGATGAAGACAAAAAAAATATACTATCAATATTTTATTCTATATTAGAGAATAATGGAAAAATAGAATTACCAAAAACAATAGTTCCTTATAACTCTGAAACTGTTAAACAAAAACGATTCTGTAACCTATTCTAAATTGAACAAATAACAAAAATAAACGCTGAAACCAAAGTGCTATTTATAAATTTTTGCGATTGTAATTTCCAGATAAAATTAAATAAAACTTGCAAGAATATATACAAGAGCTAAAATTCTGAATTCGCATTAATATTCAAAATAATTTTAAAGGATAAAAAATGAATAAATTAAGCTATTTTATATTTTTAATATTTTTATTATTAAATAATACCAATAAATTATTTTCTATGGATAAAAATCATTTTGAAAATATTGAAAATATTCTTAAAGAAGAAAAAGAATCTTTAATTAAAGACATACTAAAAAACATAAACGAGACAAAAAATGTTATACAAGAAACAAAATTAATAATTAAATTTCAAAAATTAAGAAACAAAAATAAAGAAGACAATTTCAAAAAAATGGAAAACTTTATAAAGGATATAGAAACAAAATTAAATTCTATAGAAGAAAATTTAAATAAAAATTCAGAAACAATTAATTTATCTAATATAAAAGAAATTATTACAGAAGCTATAAGAGATTTAAACACAATAGGTGATTTTATAAAACCTGATAATTTTTAAAGGATAAAAAATGAATAAATTAAAATATTTTATATTTTTAATATTTTTATTATTAAATAATACCAATAAATTATTTTCTATGGCTAAAGATCATATAAAAGTACTTAGTTCTATGAATAATAAATATGAAGATATTTGTCGTAAAGAAAGCTTAAACCAATTAAAAGAAGATATAAAAAATCTTAAAGATATAACAGAAACAATCAAAGATATTATTAATGACAAAAGAGAATTTTATTTAGATTCAAATGAAGCTAAAAAACTAGAAGAAATGGAAATTTCTATAAATAATATAGAAGAAAAAGTAGATTCTATAGAAAAAAATTTAAATGATAACCCAGAAAAAATCGACTTTTTTGATATAAAAGCAGAGTTAGACAAATATCTTGAGATTATAACAAAAATATTTGAGGTTATAATCGAAAATGATGAAAAAATAGAGTTACCAAAAGCAACAATACCTTTTAGATCTGAAATTTTTAAAGAACAAGCAAAAGCATTAATGAAACAACACAGAGTCTGTAACATATTCTAAAAAAATAAATATTGTTTAACTTTTAAATACATTTAAATATATTGTTAATAAGATATAATTCAATATTATTAAAATTTATTTAGGGGGTAACATGAATCAAGTTACTTTTATAATTTTGGGTGCCACTGGCGATTTGTGCAAACGTAAATTAATACCGGCTATTTATAAATTAATAGAAAATAATAAGCTAGATAAATTTGCATTTATTGGCGTATCTTTTGATAAAACAGATATAAACAAAATATTACAAGAATCACAGAAATTTATATCCAAAATAAATAATAGTATTTGGGAAAAATTAGAAAAAGCTTCGTATTATTATCAACTAGATTTTTATGAAAAAACAGGTTACAAAAATTTACATGATTTAATAAAAGACATAGAAAATAAACACAAATTAAATGGTAATAGATTATTTTATTTAGCAACTATGCCTGAGCATTTTAAAATAATTACTAAATATTTAAATGAAAACAAAATTATTTTTAAACACCAGCACGAAACTAATTGTTCTGATTGCAAAAAAGCTTGGGCGCGAATTGTTTACGAAAAGCCCTTCGGGCACAATCTAAAAAGCGCACGCGCTATAAATAATTGTATCAAAAAAACATTTCATGAAAATCAAATTTACAGAATAGATCATTATTTAGGCAAAGAATTGGTAAGTAATATTTCCCTTGTAAGATTTACCAATAGAATTTTTGAACCACTTTGGAACAATAAAAATATAGAATCTGTACAAATTATTCTAAAAGAAAAAATAGGCATAGAAGGGCGAGGCGATTTTTACGATAAATATGGTGCAATAAAAGATGTTGCACAAAACCATATGTTACAAATATTAAGTTTAATCGCCATGGAACAACCTAAAAAGCTTGAAGCAAAATATATACGTGATGCAAAAGCAAAAGTTTTAAAATCTGTAATATTTAAAGACGCTATTTTGGGACAATATGAAGGATACACACAAGAAAAAAACATAAATCCAGAATCTAATACAGAAACATTTGCAGCATTAAATCTTGAAATAAAAAATAAACGCTGGGCAGGAGTACCTTTTTATTTAAAAACTGGTAAATATTTAGATCAAAAAGATACAAGCGTGCATATAAAGTTTAAAATGGTTGAATGTTTACTAACTAAAGGCTGTCCAACTGATTCTAATTATTTAACTTTAAAAATAAATCCAGACCAAGGCTTTTATCTTGAATTAAATATTAAAGATCCAAATAATAATGATCAAATTATGCCGGTACAAATGAATTTTTGTCACTCTTGTTTATTTGGTCCAAATACCCCTCAGGCATACGAACATTTAATATTAGACGTTATAAATGGTGATCAATCTGCCTTTGTAAGAGCAGACGAAATTGAGCACTCATGGAAAGTTATAGACAAAATAAATTACAAAAAATTTAAATTATTTAGTTATAAAAAGGGCTCTAATGGTCCAGAACAATCAAATAAATTAAATAATAAAATAATAAGATGGAGAGCATAAATCATGAATATTGGACTAATAGGTTTAGGTAAAATGGGTAGCGCAATAGCTTATAGATTACTTATAAATAATTATAATGTTTTTGCATTTGACCCAAATATTAATAATAAAATTATAGATTTAATTTTTGAAGATAATTTAGAAAGTAAAAATAAATATAAAAATAATTTTTATATTATTAACTCAATAGAAAAACTTTCTGAAAAAGTAAATATAGTCTGGATTATGACGCCAGCAGGAGAAATTACAAATAAAACTATAATAAAATTATCAACTATTTTAAAACCCGAAAGTATTGTTATAGATGGTGGTAATAGCCATTTTAAAAACACACAAGAATTATATATAAAATTAAAAACTAAAAATATTAATTTGCTAGACTGTGGCACATCAGGAGGAGTTGCCGGCAAATTTAATGGTTACTCTTTAATGATTGGTGGTGATAAAAATATTTACGATAAATTAGAAGGTATTTTTAAAGCTATTGCTGCTCCAAATGGCTATAATTATATGGGAGAACCTGGTGCTGGCCATTATGTAAAAATGGTACATAACGGCATAGAGTATATTTTGTTACAAGGATATGCTCAAGGTTTTGACTTACTTAAAAATAATCAAATTTATAAAAATTTAGATCTAGAAAAAATAGCGCAAACCTGGGAAAATGGCTCTGTAATAAGATCCTGGATTTTAGAACTTTGTAAAAATATTTTTAAACAAGATCAAAATTTAACTAATACCTCTGGATATATAGAAGAAAATTTAACAGGTCGATGGACATTAGACGAAGCTGAAAAAGAACATATAAATATGTCTTTATTAAAAGAATCTTTAGAAATTCGCAAAAAATCTAGAGAAACCGGTGGCGATTATTCAACAAAAATAGTTGCAATGCTCAGAAATAAATTTGGTGGTCATAATATTAAAAAAAATTAATTTCTATATAATAACTCTTAAAAAAGACTAAATTTTTTAGGAGACATATATGGAAATTATAGATATAAGCTGGCCAATTTCTAATGCAATTACTGAATATAAAAACAAAAAGTATATAAATATTACTCAAATTGCAGAATTTAAACATGATAAAGTCAGAGAAAAAGTGATCACTATGCACTCTCATACAGGAACGCATATAGATGCTCCTGCACACTTTTTGCATCATGGTAAATTTATCGACCAACTAGATTTAAACAAATTTTATGGCCCATGCAAAGTTTTTGATTTGAGTAATATTAAAGAAAAAATTACAGATAAAGATTTAGAAAAATTTGATATTAAAGAAAATGATATTATTATCTTAAAAACAAAAAATAGTCATCTTCACGAAACAGGAAGCTTTGCTGCAGATCACGTTTATTTAGATGCATCTGGAGCAAAATATTTAGTTAACAAAAAAATAAAAACATTTGGCTTTGATTATTTGGGTATAGAAAGAAATCAACCAAATCACGATACTCATATGTTTTTACTTGAAAACGAAATACCAATTATAGAAGGTTTACGCTTAAAAGATGTCATCGAAGATGAATATATTTTAGCTTGTTTTCCAATATTGATAAAAGAAGCTGATGGAGCTCCGGCACGAGCTGTTTTAATAGCACAATAAAAAGATTTAACAAAAAATAATAAATTAAAAGAGACAAACATGAACAAAAACATAAAATTTTTACAAAAAATAACGCTTTTAGTATTTATAAATTTAAATTTTTTAAGCTTTATATTTTCACAAGAATTACTTTTGGACAAACCAGATATAGAAAATTTTAAAGCTTGGGATAGTTCATGTTTGTCTATGAACGCCAATAAAACTTTTATAACAAATGACCAAATATTTAAAATTTTTAATAGTTTTTTTAGTACTATGCAGGAAAATTTAAACAAAACTTATTGGCTAGAAACTCCAAAAAACTTAATTAATGCCCAACAAGAATTTAAAGGTGCATGTGATATGTTTGCACAACAAACAAACCCAGAATTTACTCACGTTTTTAGAGATTCTGTATTTAAATATGCACAAAAAGTTATCGTGCCAGAAAATACAACTATTTTAGTATCGGGCGATTTGCACGGTTCTTATTTAACATTAAGTAAATTATTAAATCACTGGATAAATTTAGGTTATTTAAATAATAATCTACAAGTAAAAGATAATACTTATATAATTTTTTTGGGCGATTACAAAGACAGGGGTTATTTAGGGCTCGAAATTACAGCTACACTTATGCAATTAAAAAATTTAAACCCCCATAATTTTATAATGTTTAGGGGTAATCATGAACATTATTACTATGACGAACAAGTAATAAAAAATAAATTCCCAAATAAATTTAACTCTATATTTAGCTTATTAAACTCTTGTTTTGAAGTTTTACCAGATGTTATATATTTTGGATTCAAAAATAATAATAATTTTATTAATTACTTTCAGGTAAATCATGGCGGTATGGAGAAAAAGTATAATCCAGAAAATTTATTAATAGCTAATAATAATAGTAATAATATTTATAGCAGCCAAGAATTACCCTTAGATTACGCAGACTTTAAATGGAGCTATATAATCAATAAAAATAGAGATACAGAAATTAATAGATATATCTGGTTTGGAATGCACATGAAAGAATTACATAATGATAAAATAGTTGATTACATAAATAATAACTTAAAAAAAGATGGTTATTTTAAAATTACCGGTATGGTTAATGGGCACAATCACGAAGCACCTAAAAAAGAAACTCTTTGTAATTTATACCCAGAAAAACAAGATTCAATAAAATTATTAAAAGAAAGAGAATTAATAGAAAAATATTACGAAAAAACTCAAGAGCCTACAACTGGTTTTTGCAATTTAGGCACACAAGAAACACCTATAATTATAACCATTGCAGGGCCTATGCTTTCTAGTTTACCTAAAAAAGATAATCCACAAGAATTTGAAACCGGTTTAAATTATGCTGTTAACTATATAACTTTAAAACCAGGAATAAATACTTGGGACTGGCAAGCTAATTTGATAAATTAAAAATAATAAAAAAGAGCTCCGTATAATTTACGGGGCTCTTTTTTATTATTTTTTAAAAGTTAAAATCTTGACTTGATTTATATTTATCTGGATCTAAAGGTTTTTGTTTTTCATTAAGAATTTCTTGTTTTTGTTTTTTATTCAAAGAAAGACTTTCTAGAACCTTTTCTATATCTTTTAAATTTTCTTTAGTTAATTGTGAATATTCTATTCTTTTCTTTTTTTCCATACCATTTAAACCAATAGCTGAAAAAGAAACAATAGATAATACTAAAATTATTTTATTTAAGTTTTTCATAATAAATTAAACCTTGCTGTTTTTTTAAGTTAGTTAATTTTTAATCTTTTTTTTCTGCTTTTGTATGCAAAACTAAATAATCAAGACGTCTAATTTGTTCTTGCAAATCAACAAAATATCTTGAGTACCCAATACGTAAATCTTTAATTGTATTTTTAGCATACTTCTTTGTTGATTTAAGCTTGTCATTTAAAAATAATACTGCATCATCTGGTGCATTTTTAAATACTGTAATTTTTTCCAATGGCTTTTCGCCAACCAAATTAGAATAAAAAACTATTTCACTAGTAACTTCTTGCAAAACTTGATTCAAAAACTTTTCGTATTCTAAAAAAGAATCTTTAATCTTTTTGTAATCTTGATCATTTAATTGTATTTTTCCCTGAGAGGTTAAAAGTTCTATTTTTTCATCTATAATTTTGTACATAGATACAAAAGAATTCAATTTTTCTTCTACTTCTTTTTGAGCAATAACAAGTTCTTTTATAATAAAAAGAGCATCTTTTTTATAACTGCTAGAAAACTCTGGAACAGAGATTTCTTTTGTATTTTTTTTCATAAATTCTTCAAGCATCTCTTGTTGTTTAAGCTTAAGTTCTTCTGGTGATAAATTTTTTAAATCTTTTTCTTCTGACATAAAATTCCCAACTAAATATTTTGTTTAATTAATTAAATAGTTCTTTATTAAGTTTTTATTTTATATTTTTTTTAAAAAACATCAAAACGTATTTATTTAATTCTTCACTGAATATAATATTTATTAATAAAATTTAAAAAACACAATACAGATAATATAAAACTATAAAATACCCCCAAACAAACTTTCATATTGAAAATAGTACAAATAGAAAACTTATTTTTTAATAAAATCACAAGATTTATATTATAAATAAAAGCTTTTTAATATAATTTAAAAAAGTTATGAACATAAATGTTAGTAACTGGGTTTAAAATTTTTGAAAAATTAGAGTAGCTACATTATTCAACAAAATGTATGCTTTTGCTACAGAAAAAATTTAATCGAACAATTCTACGTTTTCAGAGATTTAACATAATATTAAAAATGCGACATGAATAATTGTAATAAATTTTGTTTTAAAAAAGCAACAAAACTGATATTTTATTTATTATTTATGCTTTAAATACGCTAAATTAATATATCTAAAATTACAAAAATTAGGACGTATAAATATGTTTAGCCAAAATTATCCTGTAACATGTAATACCAATAATGTTTCTGCTGGTTGTACATTTGTTGCCATTAAAGGATTTACAGCTGATGGCAATGCTTTTATAAAACGCGCAATAGAACTTGGTGCTAAAAAAATAGTTAGTGATCAACTAAATACTGACATTATAAATTTTTGCAAATTAAATAATATAGAATTTATACATGTAAAAAATGCAAGAAAAGCACTGGCCCAATTAAGTGCAAAAAGTTTAAAAATAAATAAAATTAAAACAAAAATTATAGGAATAACTGGCACAAAGGGCAAAACAAGTACAACTTATATAATAGATTTTATATTAAAATATAATAATTTTAAAACAGCACTTATAGGCACTATAGCAAACAAAATTTTAGATAAAAAATTTGAAACTATCAATACAACACCAGACAGTGATTATTTGCACATGTTTTTAAGTGAATGTGACAAAAATAATATAAACTATTTAATTATGGAAGTTTCTGCCCATGCATTAAGCTTACATCGCGTAAACAGTTTAAAATTTGATGCCATTGGCTTTACAAATTTAGCTCATGAACACTTAGATTATTATAAAAATATAAAAAATTATTTTAAAGCTAAATTAAAAATTTTTAGTAAAACTAAAAAAAGCTCTTTTGCTGTAATAAACACAGATAATATCTGGGGACAAAAAACACTAGAAATAATAAACACAAAATATAAAACTAAAAAAAATTTAATAAATTTAGATAAAAATATTTTTAATAAAATAAAAAATTTTATACCCTCTTGTATGCCGGGGGAGTTTAATTTATATAATTTTGGTATGAGTTATTTAATTTGCAAAAATTTAGGGCTACAAGATAACGAAATTTTTAATGCTATGCAAAATTTTTCTGGTGTCCCTGGACGTCTACAGTTACATACACTAAAAAATGGCGCTAGAGCGTTTGTAGATTATGCCCATAACCCATCTTCAATGGAAGAAGTACTTAAAACTTTACGCCCACTAACAAATAACTTAATTACAGTTTTTGGATGCGGTGGTAACAGAGATAAAGAAAAACGACCAATTATGGGTAATATCGCTACAAAATATAGTGATTCTGTAATTATTACAGACGATAACCCAAGATTCGAAGATCCTAAAATTATTATTCAAGAAATTTTAACTGGCATAAATAAAAGTGATTTAAATAAAATAAAAATTATAAGCGACAGAAAATTAGCAATTGCGCAAGCTGTAAAAATATCCGGGCCAAACAGTATTATTGCTATCTTGGGCAAAGGGCACGAAGACTATCATCTTGTTGCTGGACAAAAATTTCACTTTGACGATTTTGAAGAAATATGTAAATTTTAGTTGTTTAAAATTTTTTTTATAATTCAGGAGATTAATGTGAAAAAGCTTTTTAGTTTTATTTTTGTATCAAGTTTAATTTTATCTAGTGCAAATAGCATATGTTATGATGATCCTGAAGATACAAGCTCAGAAGAAACTAAATTATTTGAATCCATAGAAATACTTGATAAACCAAATCAATCTGATATCGAAAAATATGTTTCCAGATTTGATCAAATATTTTTATATCTTTTCATAAAAGAAAATTCAGACTCCAAAACAGCAATATCTAAAGCACAACAGTCACTAAAAGATATAGAACAAAAAAACATAGATGATATAATAAACATGCTAAAAAAATATGGTTATTCAGCTAAAATAAACGAAGATAAAAAATTAGAAATATCAATAAGTGTTTATCAGTTAACAAAAAAACTTGCAAAAAATAAGTTGCTACAATTGCCTAAAGGAATAAAAAATCTTATTAAAAATAATTATGGCAAAATCATAATTCCAGTTACTTTAGCAGGAGCTATAGCTATATATTTAAAATGCAAAGAAAACCCATCAGAAATTTTACCAGTTATAAATGAAAATTTTAATAATCTTTGGGAGTCTCTCGGTAACAACTGGGATTCTCTGGTAAAATTTTGGCAAGAAAATAAATTCGAGCTATTCCCGAAAGAAATTTAATTAAATAAATTATATTATTTTTTAAAAAAGCACCTAGAGTTTCTGGGTGCTTTTTATTTTTTTAATTCTGTAAAAGTTAAAATTGGCCAATTTTTTTGTTTTGCAAATCTTTCTAACTTTTTATTTGGATTAACAGGCATAGGTTTGCCTACATGTTCAAGTAATGGAATGTCATTATGACTATTGGCATAAAAAATTGCTTGATCTAAAGATCCATGCAAATCTTGTTCTATTAGTTTTTTGACCATATTATATTTATGTATACCAGAACTAGGTTCACCCACAAGCTTGCCTGTAGACAGGTTATTTTTGTATTCTAAATTTGCAACTAAAACATAATCAAATTTATAAATTTTTAAAAACTCTTGATATAATTCACTAATTCCAGCATCAACTAAAATTAATTTTAAACCCTGTTTTTTATATTCATTAAATAATCTATCTGCATCTTTATAGATATAATTTTTACAATCTTGCTCCCAGATTAAATCACATTTTTCTTTTACTTGAGCCTGAGACATTTTATTCATGTGTTTAAAAAGAGTTTCATAACCTTTTTTTGCATCAAGATTACCCATAGCATATGAAACTCCACAACTTAAAAGATCTAAATATCCAGATACAGGGAATTTAATTTTCTTTTTAAGTGACATCAAAACTTCGTATAAAGTTTTTTCCCAAAAACAATTACTTATATCGAATATTACGTATTTATACTCGATATTATTATTTAATAATTTATTTTCTTGGGATTTTTTATCTTGATTATTAACTTGTTTATTAACAGAAATAGTTTCTCTTTTTAGTCTTGATCTTTTTGCAAAAATAAAAGAACTAAAAAGAGAAACTATTAAAAATATATTTAATATTTTTTTAAATACCATAAAAAATAAATTTTTATTTCATTAAAGCTTCTTTGTAAAAATCTAAAGCATCCAAAACTTTACCTGCACCAAGCACTACAGAAAGTAATGGATTTTCTGCTACTTTTACAGGTAAGCCAGTTTCTTTAGAAATTAACATGTCTAAATTTTTAAGTAATGATCCACCGCCAGCCATCATTATACCTTTGTCTACCAAGTCTGAAGATAATTCTGGTGGTGCATTTTCCAATGCAGAATGAACTGCTTCTATAATAATAGCAATAGGTTCAGAAAGCGCTTCAAAAACTTCGGCATCTGTAAGTACTACAGTCTTTGGGACTCCTGTTACAAGATCCCTTCCCTTAACCGCTTCTCTTACCGTTTCATCTGTTAAAACAGCTGTGCCAATTTTAATTTTAATTTCTTCAGCAGTTCTTTCGCCAATTAACAAATTATATTTTCTTTTAACATATTGAACAATTGCGCGATCCATTTCGTCGCCACCAACACGAACAGATCTGCAATAAACAACATCTTTTAAAGATATTATTGCAACTTCAGTTGTTCCACCACCAATATCAACAATCATATTACCTATTGGTTCATCTACAGGCAAACCTGCACCAATAGCTGCCGCCATTGGTTCCATAATTGTATAAACTTCTCGGGCTCCAGCTTGTCTTGCAGAATCTTCAACTGCTCGCTTTTCAACCTGAGTAATTCCAGAAGGCACACCTATAATCATTCTTGGTCTTACAAGAGTTTTCCTATTATTATGAACTTCACTTATAAAGTATCTAAGCATACTTTCAGTTAATTCATAATTTGCAATAACACCATCGCGTACAGGCCTACAAGCAACTATACTTTCGGGTGTTTTACCTAACATTTTTTTTGCCTTATTACCTGCAGCTAAAACTTCATTTGTAGAAGTTTTTACAGCAACTACAGAAGGCTGGTTTAATACAACCCCCTGATTTTTGACATAAATAACCATGTTTGCTGTTCCAAGATCTATAGCTAGATCATTTGAAAACAATCCAAACAATTTGGTTGCTGGCCAAAATTTCATAATTTTTCTCCATCAAAATTTCGCTTGTACACCAACTGTAAACTGATGTGTTTTACACGAACCATTTCCACTAAACTGATAATCGTACGTCATAAAAAAACTAGGATCTAAAACCCAATTATTTCCAGCCTCTTTGGAATTATACAAAATTTCAAAGGTAATATAATGCATTCTCCAACGAGTTAAATTTGCTTTGCTTGCAATATTATCTGTAATATCTTTTTGGGTCAAATTTTTTCCAGTCCAAATTTCTGTTCCAACATCTTGGTTCAAATAGCTTTTAACAAAATTTCCAGAACGATCATCATAATATTTATCATCATTATGTCTTAAATATGTATACCTAACATGAAAATCAATTCCATCTGTTAAATTTTTTGCCGAAAGATATGGTGATATTTTAAAAGTCATACCTGGATCAGTTTTTAATCTTATAGATAATGCACTAAAATTTGCCGGCTCTTGATATACTGGAGTTCTGACAGAACGCGTATTTTCCAATTGATACATAAAACCAAGCAGTAAACCAATACACCAATCTTGTTTTAATTCAAACTCAGGTAAAATATCAAAATAAGTTGACCAATGACCATCGCCCATAAAAGATGCCGATGATGGATATGTTACGTCAGAATTTACACCTATAGGTGCAGTGACACCAAGTCTAAAATTTAAATCTATAGATCTCATCAACCATTTATGATCCCAATTATAATTTAAACTTGCATGTAAATCTAAATCGCCCAAACCATCTTTTGTCCAATCACCAGCAAGAACTCCCAAGTCATCATTAACAGTTCTTCTAATTCTATTTAATTGATCCAACTCACCATCTCTTAAATTTTGAACGGCGTTATCAGATCCGGTAGGATTAAATACAAAACTATCACTAGTATTAACTTGCATTAATGGAACAGAAGCTCCAAACGAAACTCCCTTCATTTTTAAATTAAAACCACTAATTTTTAAATATTGTTCATAATTTAAAAGTAATCCAACAGATTTAATTTTTCCATTAACTCTAAATTTAATTGATTTATCTAACCAAGCATCTGCAGGACCACGTTCACGTTCTATAGGGTTGATATAAGTTGGACCTTTAACTTGTTGTAAACTAGCAATTACATCTCTTAAATCATATTGACCATATAATTCTGGAATACCTGCATTTCCCCCACCTCGAGCAAAAGCAGTAGAAGCATCTGTTATAAACAACGATGGACTTACATGAGAAGTACGCTTTGTAACATATTCAGCTGGACGTTCTAAAAAAGGGAAATATCTACTTGTATTATGAGAAGCATTTAACTCTATAAAAAATATATTTAAAAATATTTGAATTAAAACTAAAATTAATTTTTTGTTTATTTTTTTAAAAACCACAGAGGACCTCATTAACCTACACCATACCATCTAAAAACCCCTTTTAATGCAAGATTTGATCATACTTTAAATAAAAATTTCGTCAAGGAAAATCAGTATAAACTTGGAAAAAATCATAAATAAGTTATCATAAATTTTAGTTTTATAATTTATGTAAAAAAAGGAGATAGTGCAACCATGGAAAAAAATTTTACATTTATATCAAATTGGAAAATGTATTTAAACGCCCTAGAAGAACAAAATTTTGCTTCAGCAAACTATGATAATTTTATAAAATTAAGTGAAAATACAAATAATTTATTTTTACTAAGCCCATCATTTTTAAGTGTAAATACTATTAATCAAATATTTAAATCAACTAAAATAAAAATTTGCGCACAAAATTGTTCTTCTCACAAAAATAATAGCTTTACAGGACAAATTTCTGCTCAAAGTTTAAATTCGATAGGCATAGAACATTGTATTATTGGACACAGCGAAGCAAGAAAAGACTTACGCGAAACCAATATAGATATAGAAAATAAATTCTTAAATTTAATAGATAATAATATTAACCCAATATTATGTATCGGTGAAGAATTAGAAATATATCAAAAAAATAAAGCTATAGATTTTATAAGTGAACAATTGCAAGGTATAGTAAATATATTAAATAAAAATAATTTAAAAAATTTATCACACTTACAAATATATATTGCTTATGAGCCTATTTGGTCTATAGGCACTGGGAATATAGCCAATTTAGACCATTTGGAAAATATTTTTATGTTTTTACATAATAAATTTTCTAATTTAAATAATAAAATTAATTTTAGCTTATTATATGGCGGCAGTGTAAATTCTCAAAATGCGAATTTATTTAAAAAAATTAATTTAATTAATGGTTTTTTGATTGGAAAAGCAAGTTTAGATTTTCAAGAGCTTAAAAAAATAGTAGAATCTTAAGGGTAATTATAAAAATTTAACTAAAGGGTGATTATGGTACTTTTTCTAACAATACTTTTTGCAATATTATGTGTATTTCTTGTTCTATTTATTTTAATACAACAAGGTAAAGGCGACATGGGACTTGGTGGACTTGGCGGTGGACAAATGTTATTTGGTGGTTCTGGTGGCCAAGATTTTTTTCAAAAAGCAACGTGGATAATGGGTTCTATATTTATATTAGGCGCATTGGGTCTTTCAGTATTAAAAACTAAAGAGACATCAAAATCTAGAATAGAAAAATTTGCAACCACAACAAAACAAAATTCTGAACTTCCAGAAAACCCTACAGAAAGTAATACAAAATAATAAAATATTAAAATAATTGATATTACGTTTATTTAATAATAAGAATAACCTAGATCCTAGCCCGGCAGCCGGGATAACTTTATAATTTTATTTTATTAATTTTAGAGGGAACAGGGTGTTTGTAAATATAATAGATACCACAGGCAAAATGGTAATTGATCTTTGTAATAGAGCCGGACAACTGGGAATATTTTTTTATGAATCTCTAGAAACTCTATTTACAACAAAATTAAAAACTAAAAAAGTATTTTACCAAATGTCTTATATCGGCGTTGGTTCTATATGGGTTATAATACTTATAGGCGTTACAGTTGGAGCTGTACTTGCCGTACAAGCTTATTATGGCTTACATAAATTTGGGGCAGAACGATTTATTGGCCCGATAGTTTTTATTTCAATGGTACGAGAGTTTGGTCCAGTATTTACTGCTATCATGGTTATAGGTAGAGCTGGTTCTGCAATTACTGCAGAAATTGGGACAATGAGAATTACAGAACAAATAGATGCATTACAAACTCTTTGTATAAATGTAAAACAATATTTAATTGTTCCAAGAATTTTAGCTTCTACAATTATACTTCCATTTCTTTCTATATTTTGTTCTTTATTAGGTATTGTAGCTGGATATTTTATGTCTGTTTATGTTTTAAATATAAACCCAGAAATGTATACAGAAGCAATTAAAGAAAGTGTAGTTTTTTCTGATATAACAAGTGGCTTAATTAAAGCAATTTTTTTTGGTTTATTGCTATCGCTTGTAAGTACTTATAAAGGTTATACAACATCTGGAGGCGCAAAAGGGGTTGGTATATCTACAACACAAAGTGTTGTTTTAGCTAACATTATAATTTTTATAGCAGATTATATTCTTTCAACATTAATGTTTTAAACAGGCCTGTTTTAATGGTAAAAATATGATAGAAATAAAAAATTTAACAAAGTCTTTTGGAACAAAAAAAATAACCCGCGGGTTAGATCTAACTATTCAAGACAATGATTTTTTAGCCATTATAGGAAGATCTGGTGAAGGTAAATCTGTACTTTTAAAACAAATAATTGGGCTTATAAAACCAGATTCTGGCGAAATAATAATAGACAATCAAAATATAGCTAATTTAACAAAAGTAGAACTCGAAGCTGTTTACAAAAAATGTGGATATGTTTTTCAGTTTGCAGCACTTTTAGACTCATTAAATGTATTAGAAAATGTTGGCATTACATTATTAGAAAATAATGTTTCTCCAGAAGAAGTAATACCATTAGTAACAGAAAAATTAAAAAGTGTTGGGCTGGGACAAGATGTTTTATACAAATACCCCAGTGAACTTTCTGGAGGTATGAAAAAAAGAGTAGGCTTAGCAAGAACTTTAATGCTAAGCCCAAAAATATTAATTTATGACGAGCCTACTACTGGCTTAGACCCAATAACAGTAAAATTAATACATGAGCTTATACAACAAACACATGAACGTTTAAATGCAACAACAATAGTAATTTCGCATGATATAGAAATATTTAAATATGCAAAAACAGTTGCTATGTTACATGAAGGCAAAATTATTTATACAGGGGCAACAAAAGATATTTGGGAATGTAAAAATCCATATATTTATCAATTCATAAGAGGTTTAGAATATGGACCTATCACAAACAACGAAATAATAGAAAAACATAAATAAATATTTTACGAAAGATTGCATGAACACAAAACCAATAATTTTAGCAATAGATGATGAAACTTATATTCTAAAAACATTAAAAGAAGTCTTAGAAGATGAAGGTTATCAAATTGAAACTCTTTTAGATGGCAATAAAGCTATAGATCTTATTGGTAAACTTATTCCAGATTTAGTTCTTTTGGATATTTTTATGCCGAATTGTAATGGTATAAAATTACTCGAGCAAATAAAACGGGAATTTCCAACACAAAATGTTATTATGATTTCCGGTTTTGGTAATATTCAAATTGCTATAAATGCTTTAAAAAATGGCGCCCTAGATTTTATAGAAAAACCTTTAAATTTAGATGAAATTTTATCTAAAATAAACTTTTTAAAAAACAATACTAATAAAAATACAAACAACAATATAATAAATATAGATCAAGATATAATTAAAAAACTTACAATAATTGGCAATAGTTATTTGTTTCTTGAGCTACTACAACAAATAGAACAAATAATAAATATAGAATATCCATTAATAATTTATGGTGAACATGGTACAGGCAAATCACTGTTTGTAGAATATATTTATAATAAAAGCGACTTAAAAAAATTTGATTTAATAACTATTAATTGTTCTTGTCTAAATGAAAATGAAGTTATAGAAAATATTAATAATTTTTATTCAAATAATTCTGGAATATTATATATAAAACATATAAATAACATGTCTTTAAATGCTCAAAAAATACTACTTAAAAATATCGAATTAAACACAAATAAAAATATGCGATTAATTGCATCTAGCCTAAACCCTTTATTAAACTTAGTACAAGTAGGGCAATTTAATAGTTCTCTTTTTCATAGGCTAAATATTACACCACTAGAAATACCATCACTCAATAAACGTCGTTATGATATACCATTATTGTGTGATCATTTTTTAAAACAAGAAAACAGTCTACAAAAAAAATCTATAATTTTAGATTCTAAATGCATTAGAGTATTAAGAAACTATAATTGGTTCGCAAATATAGCTCAATTAAAAAATTTAATTAAATATATAGTTAATTCATGCCAAGATAAAAACAAAGTAATAAGTGAAACAGAAATATTAAATTATTTAGAAGAAAATAAGACCAATGTTATTGCTGAACAAACGTTCACAAAATTTAATTCTCTAAAAGATGCTGTAAATAACTTTGAAAAAAAATTTTTATTATATTTACTTAAGAAAAACAGGTATGATATAAAGCAAGCGTCAAGTAATATAAATTTAAGTGCTATGCAATTAAAAGATAAATTATTAAAATTAAACATAGATATAAATAGTATTAATAAAATTTAATGCTTAATTTTTTTGCTTGACAATACTTAGATAAGAAAATTATCTTCATTCTCTGTAGAAGGGTGATTGAGTTATGAAGCAACAGTTATGGATTTTAAATAGTTCTTTACTAATAATTTTTATTTTTACGCTACTACTAAACATTATTTTAAAAGAAGAAAAAGTAGTACTAAAAGGAAAAAGTATAGATAAAGAAAAATTAGAAAAAAAAGAACAAGAATTAAAAGTATTAAATCCAGAAAAAATTTATCAAAAAGACCTTTTTGGTACTTATTTTTTTGAATCGACCCCTGAACCAGAAAAAAAAGAATTAATTACACCCATTCCAGAATATGTACCAGCCCAAATTATTTTGCCACCAGAACCAGAAAAACCTACTTTTATAGAACCCTTAAATTTAAAATTAAGTGGAATTATTTCGTCTTCTAACGAAGAAAAAAGTATAGCCATGATTTTAGATGAGACTAATAAAGAAAATGTTTATCATCTTGGCAATATGTTTAAAGATGGGCAAATAATAAAAATATCAAAAAATAGGGTTATCTTGTTAAGAACAAACGGACAACAAGAAATTTATCTTTTAAGAGAAGAAGAAATTGCACAAAAAACTATTCCAGATCTTTGGGAATATATAATTAAAAAAAACGATGATAATAATTTTATTGTAGATCCCAAATCTTTTTCAAAAAAAATAAATACATTGGGTGCAGCTATAGAAAAATTAGCATTAATACCCGCTTACTCAAATAATAAATTAATAGGTCTAAAAATTGGACAATCTAATAATCAAGATATTATAAATATAATGGGTCTACGCAAAGACGATGTCATTTTAAGTATTAATAATATAAGTACATCAAACACAAAAAATAGAATAAATATTTTTGATAAAATATCTCAATCAAAAATTAATGACATAATAAAAGTTAACTTAAAAAGAAATGAAGACTTATTAACATTAAATTATACTATACAAAATATAGAAAAACCTAGAAAACAATTTTTTACAGGCTCAGTACAACAAGACACAAAACAAGAACAAACAACTATAAAAGAACTACCGATGAGCAGAGATCAAGAACGAGAAAAACAAATAAGAGAATTTGAAAAAGAACATAAAACTCCAAAACAAGAAGATATAATAACAGAAATAAGAAAGCGAATATTAAATAGCATGAATGCTAGATCGATGGAAAATCGAATTAGATAATTTAATAAGTGGAATAAATATGAATAATAAAAAAAATTTTTTAATATTTTTTTTGGCGATAAATTATTCGCTATTTGCCCAGCTAGCTCAACAGCCAGCCCAGCCAGCTTTACCAGTAACTACACCCGAACAACAACCAGTTCAAGTTACTTCACCTGCGCCTATTTCTGAACCAACACCAGCTCAACCAGTTTTGCCAACACCTGTTCCTGAAGTAGTTCCTGCCACTGCAAGTTTACCTTTACCAACACCAGTTATTACACAAGAACAATCAACTCCAACTGTGATACAAGATGAACAAATCGAAATTAAAGAAGAAGAACTTACCCAGGCCATAAAAGCTCCTACAGAAAACATAAATGAACTAAAAGATATTTATTTAAATTTTGAAAATGCTGAACTTTCGAGTTTTATAAACTATATTGCAGATATAAAAAAATTAAATTTAATTCCAGATAAAACTCTAGAAGGCGTAAAAGTATCGTTAACTATAAGAGAAGCTTTGAGCGCAGACCAAGCCTGGAATGTATTTTTGACAGTTATAGAAATGGCCGGGTTTAGTATTATAAAAATAGGTAATGTAAATGTTGTTATGCCTAAAAAAGACAAAACTAAACAACCATTACCTGCATATATAAATGTTCCTCTTGATACACTACCAAATAGCGATGAAAATATTAGATATGTAACTTTTTTAGAAAACATAGAAGTTCAAAGTATTATAGATTTACTAAGAAGCATGTTAAGCCCAGAGCACAATTTAATACCATATCAAGAAGTTAATGGCTTAATTATTACAGATAAATCGTATAACATAAAATCAGCCATGCAAGTTATACGCGCACTTGATCAAACAGGATTGCAAGAATCTGTTGTTGTTTTAAAGCTTAAAAGAATAAATGCTTCAGACGTAAAACAATTGTTTGAGAGCTTAATAAACAAAACAGATAATCAAAGCCCATTAGCTAGATTAATGGGCAAACAAGCAGAATCAAATTTAAAATATTTTTCTCCAACAACTAGAATGATTCCAATAGAACAATCAAATTCTTTAGTATTACTTGGGACAAAACAGTCTATAGATAAAGTAGTAGATTTTATAGTAAATCATCTTGATACAGAATTAAAAGAAACTATATCTCCTTTACATATTTATGAATTACAATATACAGATGCCGAGCAAATTAAAAATATATTAGAAAGTTTAGATGTTTCTAATATCCCAAATATTGGAGATCAAGCTGCAAAATATGGAGCTATAAGAGATGGCGTGAAATATTTTAAAGCCATGAAGTACGAAGTGGATAAAGACGGTAATAGATTAATAGTTTCGTGCACAGATAAACAAGATTGGAATTTGCTAAAAAAAACTATTCAAGATTTAGACAAACCACAACCTCAAGTTGCTATAGAAACCCTTTTTGTAACAGTGTCTATTACAGATAATAAAGAACTTGGTGGATCTATACGAAACAAAAAAACTGGGCAAATAGGTAAAAATATAAATTTTCAATCTCCTTCGCAAGGCGGTTCTGTAGTAATAACAGAAAATGACCCTAAAAGTTTATTAGGGAATATGCTAAATGCTGTAACGGGCGGACTTGGAACATCTATAATATCATTTGGACAAAGTACAAATATTTGGGCTGTATTCAAAGCCTTAAGCTCACAAACGCATGCAAGCATTCTTGCTCAACCATTTATAACCGTTGCAAACAAAACTAAAGGACATCTAGAATATGGTGATACACAAAATGTGGTAATGGAACAAAGTAGTGCAAACTCTTTAATACAACCTCTAGGTTTCCAGGGTTATAAAGAAATATCAGCTATGACAAGCTTGGATATAACGCCACAAATAAATATTGACGGAATAATACGTTTAACGCTAGAAATAAATATTGATGAATTTACAAATGCAGCTCTTGGTGCTAAAGAAATTAAAAAAGTAAAAACAGATGTAACCGTTGCAGATGGACAAGTTATAGCTCTTGGTGGTTTTGTAAAAACAACAACAAACGAAACATACACAAAAACACCAATACTAGGAGATATTCCATTACTTGGTTGGTTTTTTAAATACAAAAAAACTACTCTAACAAAAAATTATATTTTTATGTTTATGTCTCCAACAATAGTAAAACCTAGATCTACGCCAGGTACAAATTTATACACACGAATGAAATTACATAATGCTAAAAAAACAATCGAAAATACAGAATATGGTAGTTCATTAAAAGATCCTATTGATTCATGGTTTTTTGATTCAAGAGGTGCAGGATATGCAAACAAAGTAACAGACTTTGCAAGTGCTAAATATCAACCTACAACAGTTGATATTCGCAACGATCCGTATTACAGAACACATACAGAACGAGATGATGATATTGAAAGCTTTCCAGAAGATAATCAAAACCAACAAGAAAAAAATATAACAACAGAAATAATCCCTGATATAAAAATAAAAAAAACAGAAATGGTTGCTGCAAATAAAAATGATAATCTAAAAAACAAATCAACCAGTAAACTTAAAACCCTTAAAACAAGAAGGGGTTTAACATGCTAAAACAAATATTTTTACCTGAGTATTTTAAAAATAAACGATTATATTCTCAAGTTATTGCAAGCTTTTATATTGATGAAAAAAATGTATATTGCACAAAAATTTTAGCTACAAGAAACAATATTATTATTCAAGATATATTAACTCAAGAAATTGATCTTGATAAAAAAAATACCGTCGAAGTCATTATTAAATTAAAAGAAAAAATAAATAAATTTGATCAAGCATATATTACAATACCAGCAGGGCTTGCAGTATTAAAAGAAATAGACATACCTTTTTTAGAAGAAGATAAAATTAGAATGGTTTTAGATTATGAAATAGAGCCTCAACTGCCTTTTTCATTAAGCGAAGCTACTATAGATTTTATTATTATCTCTCAAGACAAAACAGAAAAAAAATCAAAAATACTTGTTACTGCAGTACGAAATAAAGATGTAGAATCTATTTTAGATATATATTCTCAAGCTGGAATAGATCCATTTAAAATAAATTTAGATTTATTTTCTATTTTTGATTTATATAAACAAATTCCAGATTATATAGATTTAAAAAACTCAAGCGCCATTGTAGATATAGGCTTTACAAGCACCAGAATAGTATTTGTTGAAAATAATTCTATAAAACTTACTCGTGTAATTACAAAAGGGATACAAAATATAATTAAAAATATATCTCAAGAAACTAAAACGCCAGAAAACAATATAAAAGAAGTTATTTTAGAAACAGGCTTTGCACAAACAGACGAAAAATATAACAAATATTTTGTAGATTTTTTTAACGAAATTCAATTTACTTTAAACAGTTTTAGCATGAAATTAAATCTAGAAAAAGCTATTGGAAAAATTATTTTTACAGGAAGTTATTCTGGATTAAAAAATTTGGCAAATTATTGCACAAATTTATTACAAATTAATTGTGAAGTTTTAGATTGTAAAAAAATTTTTACAAATTCACATTTTATAAATCATGTAGAAAACCCAGATACAAATTGGAACAAGTATATAATACCTCTAGGCTCAAGCATACAATCAACAACATTTATAAATTATAATTTACGAAGAAAAGCCCTTGAACCAAAACAAAGTAATATTTTATTTAAACAATTATTAACAACATTAATACTGTCTGGGCTAATATTTTTTTCTGTAGTAGTAATAGGTTCTATACGAATGTACAAATTATTAAGCCAAATTAATGAAATAGAACGTGTAGAAAAAGAAAAAATATTAACAATGTTTCCCAAAGAATATAAACTACCTAAAAATTTAAATTTAAAAGCTTTAATAAGCAGAGCTGAAAAAATAATACGCGAAAAACAAGAAATGTGGGGACCATTTGAAAACCAAAATTCAAACCCATTAATAATATTAGAAGAATTAACAGATATTATGGATAAACGCCAGTTTGATATAACTATAGAATCTATTGTAATATCAGAAGAAGATGAAAAACCAAAAATAGAAGTAGATGCTATTTTTAGATCTAAAACAGGTAGTGAACATTTTAAATATTTTTCTGAATTAGCCAAAAAATTTGAACAATCTAAAATTTTGGAATTATGGGATACACAAAAGGGATTAGATCCTAAACCTTATGAAGATATTGGTATCAAATTTTCTGCAAAATTAAAATTAAAAGAATAAAAATATGAAAATAATATATTATTTTTTAAAAAAAATAGAAAATTTATCAAAAAAAGAGTTCGAAAAATATTTAAAAATAATTATTGCTAGTATTTTTTGTTTTTCTATGTTTTTAACATTTTTATTTCATTCAAAAAATAACGATCTAATAACAGAAATTAGAAACTCAAAAAATTTAGCCTCAAAAACTTCTGACATTGTTAGACTAAATAAAAAAATGCAGCAAGAAGAAGATAAATTACAAATATTATTAGAACAAGAAAAAGACTTTGATTTAAATGTCTATTTTGAACAATTATGCAAAGAGCAAAATATTACACCAGAACCAAATTGGGAACCAATAACCCAAGAGTTTATTGGTAGCGATAAATTTGATGAAGTAAGCTTGCAAGCAACATTTAAAGACCAAACAACACAAAAACTTGTGTTTACTTTGCAAGAATTAAACAAAAAAGAAATAGTTTATATTAAAGAATTAATTATAAGACAACAAGGCAATAACAAAATAGAATTTGATATAACATTAGCTACAAAAAAATTTAAACGAAATATTTAAAAAATTATTAGTGGAGTCTATAAATGATTAAGTGGCTCAAAAAAATTAATTTAATTTACTTATTTATTACACTTGTTTTGTTAATAAATAATAATAATTTTGCCCAAATGACTTATGAACCAACAGCAAGCCAACAACAAACAACTGCTTTATCTCCTACAGAAAAACCTATAAATGAATTATCTGATATTTATCTAAATTTTGAAAATGCAAATTTATTAAGCGTTGTTAATTATTTATGTGAAGAAAAGAAAATAAATATAGTTCCCAATAAAAACTTAGAAAACATTAAAGTATCTTTAAATACAAAAGAAACATTAACACTTACAAAAGCTTGGAATATTTTATTAACTTTATTGGAAATTAACGGCTATACAATAATAAACGTTGATAATCTTTATAGAATAGTCCCCAAAGCTCAAAATAAACAAGAACCATTACCAATATATTCAGGCGTAGATCCCGAAACATTGCCTGAAACAGATGAAGTTGTTCGCTTTATATATTTTTTAAAAAATATAAAAGCTGAAACTGTAGATGGTTTTTTAAAAAATATGTTAGAAGGCAATATACAAATAAATTCAAGTTTAAATGCCCTTATAATTACAGAACGAGCTCTTTTTATAAAATCTGCAATGAAAATAATTACAGAATTAGATTTAGGTGGGCTTAGAGAATCTATAAAAATATTAAAACTAAAACATTCTATCGCAGAAGATATAGCCAAACTATTTAAAGAAATAATACCAAACAAAGATCAACAAAAAGATTTGCGCTTTTTATTGTCTCAACCAGACAAAGCTCAGGCTACTTTTTTTTCACAAGACACACAAATAATACCAGAGCCAAGGCGTAACGCATTAATTCTTTTAGGGCTAGAAAAAAACTTGAATAAAATTATAGATTTTATTCAAAAATATGTAGACATTCCTATGGATGAGGCTAAATCAAGATTACATATAAAAGAATTAAAATATGCAAAAGCAGAAAATATAAAACCAATTTTGCAAAACATTATTAAACCTCCGGCAGGTTTTAATAAATCTATGCAAGTTGGTGAATATAAATTTTTTGAAGATATTTTAATTGCTCTAGACTCTTCCAAAGACGAAGGTGGCGGTAATAGATTAATTATTTCTTGCGGTAAAGAAGATTGGAAGCGTTTAGAAAAATTAATAGACAACATAGACAAACCCCAACCACAAATAGCATTTGAAGTTATGGTTATTGATGTTACTGCAGATAACAAAGATGAATTATGGGCACAATTTAAACCTAAAAAATTAGGTGCTTTAGGAAAAAATGTAGACCCTCAATTTAATACAGCTTTAGATGTATTACCAACAACACTTGCAGCAAATAGAATAGATTTAAAATATGACCAACAAGATAGTACAAATCAAACACGAACAGGTCAAAGCGCTACTAATATGACATTTGGTAGAACAAATAACTTGTGGGGAATGTTACAAGCTGTTTTGGAAAAAACAAATTATAATGTAATTATTCAGCCATATATAACAACAAATAATAATCAACCATGCGAAATAAATTTTATACTCGAAAGACAAGTTGATGCAGCTATATCCTCCAAAACAGCTACAGGCCAACTATTAAGAGAAAAATCACAAAAACAAGCACCTACCGCTGTTAAATTAACACCAAAAGTTAACTTAAATGGAACAATAGATCTAAAAATTTCTGTTGATATAGAAGAATTTATAACAACAACACAAACAGATCCAAGCTCCATAGTAAGACGACTAGATACAAAAATAAATGTTGGAACTGGTGAAGTTATAGTTTTGGGTGGGCTTACCAAAAGTACACATACAGAAAATGTTTACAAAGTTCCATTACTTGGAGATATTCCTATTGTAGGAAATTTATTTAAAGGTAAATCGTTATCAAAAGAAAAACAAAATTTATATATTTTTATACGTCCAAGTATTATAAAGCCAAAATTTGAAGGTGTTCCAGACGAGTATACACAATTAAAGCTCGATTTTGCAAAACACCAAATTTTGCAATACGATACATATACTCAAGACAAAGATCCAATACAAAGATGGTTTTTTAAGCCAGAAAAACAATCTATCAAACAAAAAATTAGTGATGCAAAATTGGGAATATTTAGACCAATAGATAATTATTCTTCCGGTTTTAACCAACCTAAAGAAGTAAATATAAAGTATGATTCATACTATAGAATTGCTCAAGAAAAAGAAAAAGCTGCTTTATGGGCCAAAAATTTAGAAACTCAAAAAGCATCTCAAATTATTTATGCCAGCGATACAAATAATGAACCCGAAAAAATATCTATCGAAAATCTAAAACCTATAGAAAAACCAAGAGAAAACCCAGAAGATTTACGTAATAAAAAGCATAAAAAGGGTAGCATTATTAAAAAAGAAAAAATAAAAAAAGTTAAAAATAAAAAAATAAAACAAGAAGTTTTGCAAGAACCCAAAATAGAACTTGAAGATATACAAGATAATAACATGCAAGAAGATCCATTAATTAATACATTACAAAAAGATATAACTAAAAACAAACATACAGCTACTAAAAGATCTAGATTAAACGAATAAACAACTACGTGTTTAAATTATTATTATTTTTATTACTTATTTTTTTTAAAATATCATTTGCAATGATCCCTTCTATATCTACTCCAGTAATTACCGAAGAAGATTCAAAAAAGGTTATGCCTGGTTCTATTTCTCTTCCAATTATTACAGATGGTCCAAATTATATCCCTAAAACATCTCAAGATTCTATATATAATCGTAGTTTAAATAATGAATATGTAGTATTTGAAAATATATACAAAGCTTTTTATGATTATGCTAATAAAATAAATACTACATTAAAAGAAGTTATTGTTATACCAGAGCCAACATACGAAGAAATATCGCAAGAATCTTCTATTAAATTCACAATAACTATTCAAAAACTTTTTCCAATAGATAAATATGAAAAAAATTTAACAAAAATATACTTGAGTGAAAATAGTTATAATCAACTAAAATTGGCACAGCCTTTTGGATTTTTTATGGATCGAACTATAGGATATAAAGAAACAAAAGCCATATTAAAAAAAAACAGAAAAATTTTTGCCAAATCTAAATTTAAAAATAATTTTAATAAATTAGATAATATAAAATCACTATTTTTTAACTTGGGTTGCTTAATGGCTATAATAAATTATAAAGCACAATACGATGGAAGAGATTGTAGTATTTTTTTGGCTAAAGAAAAAGAAAAAGATAAATTTTTTAAAATTACAGTATCAGATGTTGATTCATGTAGAGATATATGTAAAAATCTAAATTACAACTCTATAGAAGCACAAAAAAAAATCGTAACTGCTATGTTAAATAACCCATTCTTGCCAAATCCCAATAACAAATATTTTACTTTTTTTGAACAAGGATATTTAGAAGTTGCTCAAAACTTAAATTTTAAAGATTTAGCAATATCTGTAATTGAAGAATTTAGTAAATCACAAAACAACTAATTATACTTTTTAACATATTATTGACTATTTGCATATATTATAAATATTATAATACAGGCTATATCTTGAATTGCATTCAGGATACAAAACTAACTTTGGAGTAGGGGGAAGGGAAATAATGAAAAAGCTTAGTATTATAAGTATATTTTTAATTATTATTTGTTTTATAAATCTTAACAGTAAACCAATAAACATTGCTTTAATAGACACCGTTAATCATGAGCCATATAAATATAATAATTTTATAGAATTATCAAAAACAGCTGGATTTAACATAAATTATAAATCTTTTGTAGATATATTAGACAATAACTTAAAAGACTTAAAACTTAACAATTATGACGGCATATTTTTTATAGCGGGCATAGAATTTTTAAAGGGTATTGCCACACAATCAGAAAGTTCTATCAAATTTTTAAAACTACTAAAAGATTTTGCTCAAAATAAAAATAAGCTTATTGGGTTAATTCTTCCCCCAATAAATAATATTAATATAAACAATAAAATTTTGCTCTTTGCTCCATTATTTACTTGTCTAGATATAAATACATATATAAATGGGTTTATAGATAATAATGGGAATATTATTAACTCTCAAGAATTTAAATTTATTAATACATTTTTAAACATAACTTTTGAAGCAAGAAATAAAAACTATTATACAACACTTTCTAATCCATCTGGAAAAAAACAAACACACGCTAATAATATAAATAAAGATTTATTTACAACTTTACCAATAAATACGCAAGAACATGATAATCTTAATTCTTTAACACCATATGGGTTATACTGGATCAAAAATAATAACCAAATTTTTATTACCAGTAATTCTTTAGTATCTTTTGCAGATATATCAGAAAATTTTCATATTTGCCCAACAAATTTCGATTTACGAAGAATAATTAATAAGAATCTACTTAATATGCTAACAGAATTAAATTATTTGTTTAAAAGTAAAAATAACAATATAGACTATGAAAAAATCAAAAATATAAACTATCCAGATTTACCACAAAATATAAATAATGTTGGAGAAAAGCTAGAAAATAAAGGCTCAAATTATTTAAACAAAGTAGCCTGGCTAGACATAAATATTTTTGAAAAAGATAATTCTGAAGCTCAAGAAGAACAAGATAAATTAATAAAAAGTATAATTAAATCTAGCCCCTATTTAAAATTATGGCTTACACTTAACCCAAATATGTATTTTAGTGCTATAGGTAAAAAGAAAAATCAAAAAGATTTATTTTTAAATTCTTTAAAAAAATTTACTAAAAAATTGAGTCTTTCTTGTAAAAAACAAAAAATTAAATGCCCAGAAATTTTAATTGGATTTGAAATTGCAAATAATTTATATGCACCAGATTTACCCAAAAATCATCCTGTAGATATTTACGGCAATAAATATCTAGATATACCAAATCCAATTAGCCAAAATTTCTGGATTCAAGAAATTATAAACCCACTAAATAAATTTTTAGAATTATATAAAAATCCAGATATTAATAATAATATAAAAATTACTGGAATAATTTTAGATCTTGAAATGTACTGTCGCAGGAGTTCCAGTAGTTTTTTAGATACTATGGGGTTTAGCAAAAATAATATTAATAAATTTGGTAGAACAAATTTAAAAGAATTAATTAAAAACAAAGAACTTACCCAATATTTTAATTTTCTCAAAAATCAAGCTAAAATAATTGGCAAATATATAAAAAATAATATTAATAAAAAAATACAAAAACCTTTTATAGCTTGCTACGCGCCAAGTATTTCTACAGATTGGTTTTATAAAGGTTTTTATAAAGGACTAAGCAGCAAAAACCAACCTGTACAATTATTAACTTTTAATAATGAAATAGTTTCTCATCAAGATTGGTTAAATTCAAAAAATATACAAGCAAAACACTTATCTGTATTAATGTTATCCAAACTTGAAAATACCCAAGATTTTAGATGGGTACCAAAAATATTAGATCATAACCATGGAATATGGCTTAATAAATGGTCTAGATTTTCAGAAAAAATACGAACAAACCCCATAGAAATAGAACAAGCTCAATTAAACAAGCAAGATCAAGAAGAATTTTTTAGGTTTATACAAACTGTAAATTAGACAAAAAAAAACAAGCTGTTAAATTTAATTTAATATTTTTAATTTATTTTTTTTGTATAGTTTTAGGAGTGAAAATGGCCGTTATAAATTTAAATTCACAAAATTTTGAAGCCGAAATTGTAAATTCAACCAAACCAGTAATTATCGATGTTTTTGCTGTTTGGTGTGGACCTTGCCAATATATGGCTCCAATATTTGAAGAATTATCCAAAGAAATTGGAGATAAATATATTTTTGCAAAAGTAAATGTAGATGAAGAACGTGATTTAGCAGTTAAATTTAATGTTTCATCTATTCCAACATTTATTTTTATGAAAAATAATAAAATAGTTGGCAGAGAACTTGGTTTTATGGAAAAAGAAACTTTAAAAGCTAAAATCGAAGAACTTTTAAGTTAATTAATTTTTTTTATTTTAAAGCCCCCGTAAAATTTTACAGGGGCTTTTTTTATTTTAATATTTAACTATACAACCGCCATTTGAACATTCAACCTACCTGCAATAAGTGGGCTTGTAATATCAACATCAATAGGATTTATATCTAATCCTGTTGTTGATTTGACATCAATTTGATCTGCTAACGAAATATCTAATGGGGTACTAGCAACTACGTCAACAGCATCACTTAAAGACACACTCAATGGATGAACTAAATCTAATGTTCCAAAAACGCCATCTGATGTTTTTACATTTAAGCCCAACTGAGATGTTGCCACACTTACTTGTTTTTGATCATATGGTGCAGCTGTTTGTTTTGGATCAAAATTTGCTGGGAAATAATGGAAAAAATCAACTTCGAGTCTTACAGGAACAATTACAGTTTCTTCTGCAACTGTAGCACGAGTAGGAATTTCAATTTCATCATAAATTTCATATAGCTCAACATCGTTTTGAATCATATAAGAATCTATCATATGACCATCATTAGCTTGTATAACATCATGTTCATATACAACATCATCATTTTTATAAACTATTAAATCTACAGTAGAATTTAAAATTAAACTTGCAATTATATTGCTATATTTTAAATATACATTATCAAATCTTTCTATTTCATTTTTATATAAATTATCCTGTCTTAAAACATTTAATAAACCCGGCTGTAAATACTGATAATAAGTATAAAAAGGAGTATCTGAATTAATAATTATATAGTCTATTAAATCTTCCTTTTTTGCATTGCCTGCTTTTTTTAAAGTTTCATTTAAAGCATCAATACTTGCCTGAAAACTTTGATCAAAATTTTCATCAGATTTTAAAATATTTAAGTTTATAAAAAATTTTCTATCTTCTACAAAATAATTACTTGGCAATATATCTTGATTATAAATAAAATGAACATCATCTTTTTTAGGTTTATTTTCACGTTTATTATTTTTATTTTTTTGATTTTGAATTCTATCATTTACTTGTTGCATAACTTGATTTATTACAGGGACTATTAAATTTTGTAAGCTTTCACTTACTTGTGCAGATGTTACCCCTTGAGTATTTTTTGCATAATTTTTTACAGGCAACACTAATATAATTAACAAACAAAATAATAAATTTTTTTTGTTATTCAAAAGAACTCTCATAACAATCTCCTTTAAAAAATTTACGAAATAATCCTTCTTGGGGTCATTATGTAAGCCAAATTTGGTGAAACAGATCTACCCCAAGCTCGTATAAAACCTGGAAGTTTATAAGCACGAGTAAGTCGTTCTGGAAATGCTGGGTCTATACATAAAAATGCATTTTTAGCTTTATCCCAACCTACTACTACTATAAAATGTCCATTATCATAACTTTTGTAAGCTCCTGGCAAATAACCTCTTACACTTACAGCAACAGGTATATTTCGTGCAATATAACTATAAAGTTCATTAACACCATTTAATCGTTGTACTCTTGCAAATAACTTACCCTTAGATTCCTGAAAAACTTGCGCCACATTTAATGGCCACGCACCATAAATATTTAAATAACTTTGGTCATGAACTCTTTCTGCAAAATATGGAACGTACTCTTTTAAATCTCTTGAATTGTTACTAAATAAACCTTTTTCAGTATAATATTCAAGAATCATACTTGTTGATGTTGGAGAACATAAATCTTTTGTTCTATTATGATTTACATGCCACTGAGAAACCTTTGGGACTCCTTTAATTACAACAGAAGGGTGATTTAAAACTTTTTTGCTCAGTTTAAAATTATGCCAATCAGAAACACATGCAAATAAAACTTTAACATCACTTAAATTTGCACCATGTTTTGCAACAACACGAATTTTAAAAGCATTCGCTTTTCTTTTTTGCATTTCCAAACGCACATGTTTTATATGAACAAATCTATTTTTGTTATTAGAAAAAGTTTTTTGTTTTTTGTTACCCCAAGATGCAATTTTGCTCCAATCAGACCATCTACCATCATATCTTACACTAACAAAAAATGAGTATTCACCTGTTTTTGGTCTAAAACTATTCCAAGATAAAATTAATTCTGTAAAAGGAAAACTAGAAACTTGAGACCATTCATAAATATTTTCTTTTGAATCTTGAGATATATTTAAATTTTTAAAATAAGTTTTTGAAAATTGATTTTCATCTTTAAAATTTAAAAGTTCAAAATTAAAATTTACACTATCAGATAACTTTTCTTGATAATTATCTAATAAAACTTTATTTTCTAACCAAACAGGAAAAACAGATATACAAAGAATAAAAAAAAGTTTTTTTAACTCTGCCATCCCCAGGCTCCCTTTTTTTCAAAATTCATTTACCTATACAAAAATCTTTAAAAATTTTATCTAACATTTTTTCGTTAACATTTTTACCTGTTAACTCTAGCACACTCTCCAACAGACTCTTTACATGATGCGCAACAATTTCGTATTCAAAATTTTTCAATAAATTATTTTCTATAAATTTAATACCATCAATTAATTCAATAATCAAATTTAACTGTCTTTTGTTTAATAAAAATGGTGATCTAAGTTCTGCAAAGTTTTTTTGAATTATATTTTCTATTTCTATTTCCAACAAATTTACACCAAATTTATTTTTTCCAGAAACTGGTAAAAAATTTACATCAAAAACAGTCTTAAGATAATTAAGTATTTCTGTAGAATCTTTAATGTCAAATTTATTTGCAACAAAAATAATTTTTTGCTTATATTTATCTATTATTTGTTTATATATTTTTATTTGTTCTTTTGTTAATTTGCAAGAAGAATCTACAACAAGTAAAATAATATCACTTATTTCTGCTTGTTCTAAAGATCTTGTAATACCTTCTTTTTCTATAACATCATTTGTCTCTCGCAAACCCGCAGTATCTGTTAGCTGCCAAAAATTACCGTTTTTATATAAACTAGATTCTATAACATCTCTTGTAGTTCCTGCTACTTGAGTAACAATTGCTCTATCGTGCCCCAAAATAGAATTAAATAAAGTAGATTTACCAGCATTTACAAGTCCTATTAAACTAATTTTTATACCATTTTTTATTTGTTGTTGAACATTAAAATTATTTTTTAAATTATTTAATTTTTCTAATAAATTATTTATATTATTTTTAATTAAATTATTAATATCTAAATCTTGAACTTCTTGTTCAAAAAATTCAAAACTACCTTCTGTTAAAGCCAAAATATATAATAAGCTTTCTTCTATTTCTAAAATAAAATTAGATAAACTACCTTTAACTTGCAGCATAGATTTTTTTACAGCCAATTCTGTTTGTGCATGAATTAAATCATTTATAGATTCTGCTTGTACCAAATCTATTTTACCATTTAAAAACGCTCGCTGTGTAAACTCTCCAAGTTTTGCTAATCTTGCACCAGCCAAAATAGATTCATTAATAATATTTTCGATAATAAAACTATTATTATGACAACTGATTTCTATTGTATTTTGTCCTGTAAATGTTCTAGGTGCTCGCATTATAAAAAATAGCACTTCGTCTATAATGCTGTTTGTTTTGTTGTTTACAATAAAACCATGTTCTATAGTATGAGTTTCACAATTAATAATTTTTTTATTAGCAGATAATCTAGAAACTTTATCTACTATTTCAAAAGAATCATCTCCAGACAATCTAATAACAGCAATTGCGCCACTACCTTTTGGGGTAGAAAGCGCAATTATAGTTTCTTGATCTAATGTTAAGAATTTATTACTCATTTTGATTTTTTTTAAAATGTATTATCAAATAATGATTAGAAAATTTCTTTTTAAATTGTTTTCTTAAAAATTGTAATAAAAGAGTAGAAATACTTATAAAAAATAATTTTTCATCTTCAAGATCTTTTAAAGCTCTTCTATCTAAAAAAATATTTAACATTTTATTATCCACAGTAATATTAAAATCTGCATTAAAACCAATAATATGCAAAATATCTTTTAAGCTCTTTTCTACAAAATCTAAGTACTCTTTTTTCCAAATAATAACAGGAGCATCTTGTATGTTTTTATTAAATGAACCAAATTTTACCTGTTCATTTTTTTTATCAAACTTTTCATTATATTGAACCTGTTTTTTATTTGGCATTAAAACTTTTTCGGTTCTATTTTCTTCTTTTTTAATATTTAAAGTTCTTTTTTCTGGTAAATAGCTAATAGATACAACAGCTGGTTTTTTAATAAAACCAAATAAATTTCTTTCTTCTACGCTTAAAATATTAACAGAAAATTCTGATGGTCTTTGGCAAGAATTCCAAGCTTTTGTTATAGCCTTACAAACAGAAGAATCTTCCTGTAGTATAGATTTCATTTAATTAAATCCTCAATGCGAAATATATATATAATAATTCTTAAAAACAATACTAGCGGGTCTTTAGCGCATAATATATTCTAAAGAATAACAAAAAATAAACAATAGGGGGTTTTACAACAATACAAATAGAAAACTTTAAATTGGAGCGGGAGACGAGATTCGAACTCGCGACCCTTGCCTTGGCAAGGCAATGCTCTACCGCTGAGCTACTCCCGCATATATAATTTCAATCAATATTGTTAAAAATTTATAGTTAAATTTTAATTATGTCAACAATAAATAAGCAATATATACAAGCACTTGTTTTATTTTAAATAATACGCAAACTAAAGCTTGTAATTCTAGGCAAAAACCCAGAATCTTTAAAAAACCAAACAAAACCCTTTAAATAATAAAATTTATGACAAATATTAATATATTAAATCTATCTAAAATAGAACTAGAAGCTTTATTAAGTTCTATAGGGGAACAAAAATTTAGAGCCAGTCAAATATTAAACTGGATATACCAAAAAAATACTCTAGATTTTGACCTAATGCTTAACCTACCAGAACATTTAAGAACAAAATTAAAAGAAAATTATAATTTAATTTTGCCTCAAATTTATAAAACTAATATCTCTAAACAAGATAATTCTTATAAATTTTTATTAAAAACCCAAGACAATAATTTAATAGAATCTATTTTAATGCTCGAAAAAGATCGCACCACTTTATGTGTATCTTGTATGATAGGTTGTCCATTAAAATGCAAATTTTGTGCTTCTGGTAATGAATTAAAATTTAAAAGAAATTTAAATTCATCTGAAATTATTGGACAATTTATAGAAATTCAAAATTTTATTATTAAAAATAATTTATCCAAAAAAATCACTAATATAGTTTTTATGGGCATGGGTGAGCCTTTATTGAATTTAGAAAATATAGAAAAAACTTTAGAAATATTAACAAGCCCTGATATTTTAGGTTTATCTAAATCTAGAATTACAGTTTCTACAGCAGGTATAATAAAAGGGCTATCAAATTTTATAAATAAATGGGGTGTTAAACTTGCTGTTTCGTTGCACTTTCCAACAGAAGAACAACGCAGTGAATTTATGCCCATAAATAAAATTAATTTATTAAGTAATTTAATAATCGAACTTAAAAAAATAAATCTAAATAAACGCGATTATATAACTATCGAATATTTAATGCTAAAAAATATAAACGACAGCTTAGATCATGCAAAAAAACTTGTTAATTTGTTAAGTACTTTAAAAGTAAAAATAAATTTAATACCATATAATCCAGTTTCTGTATTTCCAGAATTACCTTCTAGCGAACAACAAATAAATCTGTTTGCGAATTATTTAAAATCAAAAAATATTTTTGTTTCTGTAAGGCGTAGCAAGGGGCAAGAATCACAGGGAGCCTGTGGCCAATTTGCGCTTAAAGAGTAGTTAAAAAAATAGCCAGAGCGTTTTTATACACTCTGGCTAAAGTTTTAATTACAAAATATTTTAAATTATATTTCTAAGTTAACACCTGAACATAAATCAACGGATAATCCATTAGATCTCAATTTATTAAATGCCCCTACTAGAAAGCCTTTCCAAAGTTGTTTTGTAACATCAGATAACATATTTCTTTTTATGTTATTTAAAATATTAGCAAATTCTTCAGTTATCGTAATTATTTGATAATTTTCCGCAAAAGTATTTTGTTTTAAATACTTATTTAAAGCATTTATTGCATTATATAAATTTTCATTAAAATCAATTTTTATATTATCAACTATTAATGATTTTTTTATTTGCATTAATAAATACTGATATTCAGGATCTATATTCATGTCATCTTTGTAAAACTTTAAAATTGCAAAAAAATCACTTAAAAAATTTTCATCTTTTAAACCTTGCGATGCCAATTCTGAATTAAGTTTTATCATTTTAATTATTGAATCCAATATTTTTGCAATAACAAAAACACTTTTTATATCAGAATTTTCAATATTTCTAAATTCTCCATTAATTCCATCCAAATTTAAAGTACCATCCCAAAAACCGCTAACAATTTTCAAAAAAATTTCTTTTGCCTTTTTTTCAGATTTAATCTTACTATAAGTGAATTCTTTTAAAAATTTACTCATTTTAGAATCATAAGATTTATCCATAGAATAAACATTTAAAAACATACTTAATAACAATAAACTAGATAATAATTTTTTCACAAAAAACCCTTTCTATATATTTTAAAATATATAATAAATTTTACAAAAAAAGAGATCTGGTATTTCCCCAGATCTCTAACGTTATTAAAATAACTAATTAATTTAAATAATTAGCTAACTGTTATTTCAACTCTTCTATTTGGTGCAAGTTCTTTTATAAGTTCTTGTTTATCTACTTTTTCGCTCCAAACAACAGGAACTTCTGGACCATAACCAATAGCTTTTATATTTTCAGCTGGAACGCCATTATTTATCATTTCTTTTTTGATAACATCAGCTCTTCTTTCTGAAAGCGCTATATTATAACTTGGTGAACCTATTGCACAGGTATGACCTTGTACTACAACAGTTTTGCCTTCTGCAATAGCTGTTTTAGCAGCATCAATATCCTGTTTTACAAGTTCTACTTGATCATTTCTTATATCATTTTTGTCAAAATCAAAGTGAACTGTTTTAAAGTTTAATTCTTGAACTTCTTCTTCGTTCCATGCCACAAAAGAACTTTCATCTTCTTGAGCATTTTCACCAACTAAAGACTTATCAATATCTATTTGAGATAATTTTGCAGAATCTTCACTAATTACATCATCATCAGCAAATGCTAAAGTAGAAGCATCTTCTACAAAAAAATCTTCTATTTCTTCGCTAGCTACTGGAATTACAGCAGAAGCCATTTTTTGATTAGAACCAACATTATTAAGCGCTATCTTTTTTTGTTCAACTTTATCTTTCTTTTTGCCACAACCTGACATTAAAAGAGCAAAAACCAAAGAACACGCCACCGCAAGATCACGAAACTTTATCATAAAACTCCCTTCACATAGTGAAAAGTAAAACAACATAACCGTTGGAAAACCTCTAGGGTAACCCAAGCGGTAAACTTTAACACAATTTATTCTATTTTCCTACTAATTATTGCTAATATTGTTTATAATTATATTTATAATTAATATTTAATAAACTAATATTTAATAAAAAATTAAAAAAATAAAAAATTAATAAATAATATACGGAGTATAGCTTGAAAAAAATTTTAATAAATAAAAATGTATGGCAAACAAGAGTTGCTGTACTACAAGATGAAAAACTCCAGGATATTTATTTTGATACACACTCAAGAGAAGAATTAGAAAAATGCTTTTTTAAGGGTAAGGTATCAAAACTTTTACCTGGAATACAAACGGCCTTTGTCGATATAGGACAAAAAAAAGCTGGTTTTTTACACATTTCAGAAATAGATCGCGCACTAGCCACAGAAAAAACTGCAGAGTTTTTACATGTTGATGATTCAGAATCAGATATAATTAATAAAAAAATAAAAAAAGCCATAAGCATTGAAAAAATATTTTCTCAAAGTGAAGATATTTTAGTTCAAGTAATAAAAGAACCTATATACGAAAAGGGTGCCAAACTTACAACATGTTTTACATTGCCTGGTAAATTTGTTGTTCTTATGCCCAATATCCCACAAATAGGTATTTCTAAAAAAATAGAAGATCGAGAAGAACGAGCAAGGCTTAAAGAAATTCTTTTAAAAAGCTTACCCAAAAATATGGGTGCAATAATACGAACAACTATGGAAGGTCGCAAAGCCAAAGATCTTAAAAAAGATATTTCTTTTTTAATTTCGACATGGAAATCTATTTTAAAAAAGTTTGATCGTGCAAAAGTTGGTGAAAAAATTCATGAAGATCTTCGTGTAACATTACGAGCTGTAAGAGAACACTTTGATGAAGATGTAGAAGTTTTATATGTTGATGATAAACACGAAAAAGATTCAATACAAAAGTTTGTGCGTAATTTTGTGCCAGAACATATAGATAAAATAAAATTATATCAAAGCCCTCCTGGTTTGTTTGAAAAATTTGAAATAGATAAACAAATAGACAAAGCTTTATCCAAAAAAGTTTCTTTACGTTCTGGTGGTACATTAATTATAGAAACAACAGAAGCAATGACTGTAATAGATGTAAATACAGGTAAATTTACAGGTAAAGATAATTTAGAAGAAACAATTTTAAAAACAAACCTAGAAGCAGCAGATGAAATTGTTCAACAATTAAGATTACGAAATATTGGTGGTTTAATAGTTATAGATTTTATAGATATGTCCAGCGCTGCAAATAAATTAAAACTTTCTAAATCTTTTGAAAAAACATTAAAAGAACGTGATAAATACCAGTCTGTATTATTAAAAGTTTCTGAATTTGGTTTAATACAAATGACTCGTAAACGTTCTGGTAAAACATTAACTCAGCAGTTAACAAATGTTTGCACCTGTTGCAATGGTTATGGTGTATTAAAATCTACACAAACCAGAAGTTTTGAAATTTTAACAAATTGCAAAAATGATATTATTAAAAATAAATTAAAAGGTTCAATTTCGCTTACTGTTCCTGAAAATATTTTTGATTATTTAATACATCATGAATTTCAATCTATTATAGAATTAGAAAAATCTTTAAATTGCAAAATAGTTTTAGAAGGCAATAAAAATTTAACAGCAAATCAATATAAAATAGAATCAGTAAAATAAGAGTAATTTATGGCACACGATATAAAAAATATTTTAGAAAAATATCCAGATTTTAAAGCAAATATAGGTATAGAAATTCACGTACAATTAAAAACAGAATCTAAAATATTCTGTTCTTGTCCAAATAATTTTGGCGATAAACCAAACCAAAATATATGTCCAATTTGTGCAGGATATCCTGGAGTGTTGCCAGTATTAAATAAAAAAGTTGTAGATTTTGCAATTATGGCAGGCCTTGCAACAAATTCTAAAATTACTCAAAAAACCTGGTTTGACCGCAAACATTATATGTATCCAGATTTACCTAAAAATTACCAAATTACTCAAGATCAAGCACCAATTTGTACCAATGGTTATATAACAATAGAATTACTAGACAATAAACAAAAAAATATAAATTTAGTAAGAATACACATGGAAGAAGATGCTGGTAAAAACATTCACGGTACTAACAACGAAAGTTATGTAGATTTAAATAGAGCTGGAACACCATTATTAGAAATAGTAAGTTTTCCAGATATAGAAAATAGTAACGAAGCAAAATTATATTTAAATAACTTAAAATCTATTGTGCAATATTTAAATATTAGCGACGCGAATATGGAAGAAGGGTCTTTTAGAGGTGATGTTAATATTTCTGTCAGAAGATCTGACGAAAAAAAATTAGGCACAAAAGTAGAACTTAAAAACGTTAATTCTTTTAAATTTATAGTTAACGCAATAGAATACGAAATAGAAAGACAAATTAACGCTATTAAAAAAGGCGAAAAAATAATACAAGAAACAAGAGGGTGGGATTCTAAAGAAAACAAATCTTTTTTAATGCGCTCAAAAGAAGAAGCACAAGATTATAAATACTTTAAAGAACCTGATTTACCAATATTATTAATAGATGATATCTGGATAAATAATATAAAAAATAGTTTACCAGAGTTACCAACACAAAAATTTAATAGATTTAAAAGCGAATACAATTTATCTAGCTACGAAGCAGAAATTTTAACAGGGGAAGTTGAACTTGCTAACTTTTTTGAACAAACTTGCAAAATTACAAAACAACCACAAAAAACAGCTAACTGGTTATTAAGAAACGTACTTGCATATTTAAACGAAAATAAATTAATTTTAAAAAATTCTAAAATAACTGTTAATAATTTTGCTGAATTAATTTTAGCAATAGAATCTGGGAAAATTAACACTTCTGTCGCGCAAGAAGTATTTGCTCAAATGGCAAACACAGGCAAATCACCAAATATTATAATAAAAGAAAATAATCTTGAACAAATAGAAGATACACAAGCTCTTGAAGATATAATATTAAATATAATTAAAAATCACCCAGAAGAAGTTAAAAGTTACTTATCTGGCAAAGACAGACTTTTTGGATTTTTTGTAGGGCTGGCCATGAAAGAAACCCAAGGCAAAGCCAACCCTAAAATTTTACAAGAATTATTAAAAAAGCATTTAAAATAAATTTTTAATAATTACGTCTTTGCTCTGTTTTTTCTAAGCCGAAAATAAAATGTTCATTAGTAACCTTTTGGGCATTTAATTCTACAGCTCTTAACGTAGCTTCGTTTACTATGTTTTTTAATTCAGCCGCAGAAAACCCTAAACTTCTATTTATTAATATAGTCATAGTTTCAGGAGTAATATCAAAAATTGGCAATTTTTTTATATATAAATTTAATATATCTCTTCGAGCTTTTTCATCTGGTAAAGGTATATTAATAATTTTTGTAAATCTACCAGGACGTTTTAATGCTGAATCTAATGCGTCCGCATTATTAGTAGCTGCAAGAATTATTACAGAATTATCTTTGCTAAAACCATCAAGTTCTACTAATAATTGATTTAGAGTTTGTCTATATTCTTCGTTTCCACCTATACCTCTATTTGCAGCACCAATAGCATCAATTTCATCTATAAATATTATTGCCGGCTTATTATTTCTAGCCTTATCAAAAAGTTCTCGTATTTTTTTTGCACCAGCACCAACATATAATTCAACAAAGGCTGAAGCTGATTCTGTATAAAAATTAAATCCAGCTTCATTTGCTATCGCTTGAGCTAATAAAGTTTTACCATTGCCGGGAGGGCCTTGTAACAAAATACCTTTTGGCAGTTCCGCGCCAAGTTTTTTATATTTTTCAGGATTTTTTATAAAATCTACAACAGCTGTAACTTCTTTAATAACATTATCTATTCCAGCTATATCTTTAAAAGTAATTTTTTGATTATCTACAGACTTTTCATTTTTTTTATTGTTATTATCTTGTTTATCTTGATATCCATTGTAGGCTCGATAATATTCTGGCTTTTCTAAAATATCATTCATAATTTCTGGAAAAACTACATATAACACTCCATCGCCCAGTAAATGTCTAGCAAATCTTTTAACATTAAAAGCATTAACGCTACATGTTAAACTTACCAAAATCACAAAACTTATTTTTTTTATATTCTTTATCATAATAGAACCCCTTATATTATTAATTATTTAATATAAGTTTATATTTTAACAACTAAAGAACAAACGCTCTTTTTGCGTAAAATACAATAAAAACCAATTTAAAAAGACAATTTGAAATTAATATTTTTTTAAAATATTAATTATTTTTATTTGTATGCTCTACAGCCTTACTAAACCCAAAAGCAAAATGCTCATCTAGAACTTTTACAGAGCCTAAACGTACCGCATTTAAAGCTGATTCGTTAACCAAATTTTCTAAATCAGCAGCAGAAAAGCCGTCTGTATTTAAAACAAGTTCCAAAAAGATTGTTTCACTAATTTCTACACTAGGTAATTTTTTGATATAAAAATCTAAAATATCACGTCTAGCTTTTTCGTCTGGCATAGGTATTTCTATAATTTTTGTAAACCTACCAGGACGCTTTAAAGCAGGGTCCAAAGCTTGTGCATTATTTGTTGCTGCAATAAATATAATAGAATCATCTTGGCTAAAACCATCAAGTTCACATAACAATTGATTAAGAGTTTGTCGATATTCTTCGTTACCGCCAGAGCCTCTTGATGCAGCACCAATTGCATCAATTTCATCAATAAATATTATTGCTGGTTTATTATTTCTAGCTTTATCAAAAAATTCTCTAACCCTTTTTGCCCCAACTCCAACATATAATTCTACAAATGCAGAAGCTGATTCATAAAAAAAGTTAAGTCCTGCTTCTGTAGCCAATGCTCTAGCTAAAAGAGTTTTACCATTACCCGGAGGTCCTTGTAATAAAATACCCTTTGGGAACTTAGCACCAAGAGCTTTATATTTTGCAGGGTTTTTGGCAAAATCTACCACTGTTTTTACTTCTTCTATAACATTATTCATGCCCGCAATATCACTAAATCTTACGCCTGTAGGTGATGCATCGTTAATACTTTTATTAACATATATATTTTTTGTATTATTATCTATTTTTGCATCATTTGTTTTACTACTATGCCCCAGACTATTAGAAATAACACCAATTAAGCCTCCTGTAAAAAATGCACCTATTTTTCTGGTCTTTCTTGAGGCCTGAATAAAGCTAATGCTATTACAAAAAGACAACGCTATTAACAAAGCTAAAAATTTTATATTATTTTTCATAAAAATATTTTATTTATTTATTTATTAAAAATGCTATTATTTACACACAAAATTACTTTTTATTTATTAATATTAATTTTAAAACAGGGATTATCATGACCAAGAGTATAGTTTATTTAAAAAACAAAAAAAATCTTTTTTTATTTATATATATAACTTTATTGTTAATATTGCCTAATTGCGCAAGATATAAAGCTCAAAAATTAACGCCACCTCAAGCTCCAATACACGAAAAAGATAATTTAGTTGTTGCTAAAAAAACTTTAACAGAAGATGAAGCAAAAAAAATATTTGGCGGCCGTAAAATAATAGAACGTGGCTATACCCCTGTACAAATTTATATTAAAAACAAGACAGATAAAACTTATTACTTAAACCCAAATGATATCCAAGCACCACTTGAAGCTTCTAGCAATGTTGCACGCAAACTACACAGAAGTGTAGGGTGGAAAACAGCAAAATACTTTATAATTGGTGGCCCTATTTGGGCAACAATAGAAGGTCTTTCTTCATACGAAGCTAATAAAACTATTAATACAGATTTTAGAGAAAAAACTGTAAGACTTGATGAAGCTATCAAAATTAGACCTTATGGTGTAGTAAATAAAGTTATGTTTATCCCTAATGAAAATTATATAAATGATAACTTAAAAATTACATTAACAAGCCCAGAGCTTAAAAAACGAGTCATGTTTGACTTATAAAATTTAATTTTAATAATTAAAAATACCCTGTAATTTTTTGCAGGGTATTTTTTTGTGCTAAAATAATTTTAATAATTAAAATTTTATAAAAAAGAAAGATTAAAAAGTGATTAATTATTTAGCTGGCAAAATAAAAAATATTAATGAAAAAAGTTTAACGGTTTTAGTAAATAATTTAGGCTATGAAATTTTTACACCACAAATACAAAATTTTATAGAAAATAAAGATATAGAACTTTATACTTACATGCACTGGAACCAAGAAAATGGACCAACTCTTTATGGTTTTGCAACAGAGCTAGAAAAAACTATATTTTTATTAATAATAGACTGCCCCAAAATAGGTCCTGGCATTGCCATGAATATTCTATCGCAAATGTCTACATCTGATTTTATACAAATAATTAGCGCACAAGACGAAAAAGCTTTGAGTAAAATTAATGGAATTGGTGAAAAAAAAGCTGAACAAATTATAGTGCACTTAAAACATAAAATAGCCAAATTAATATCTACGGGCAAACTAAAACCCGAAGAAACTCAAACTGATTTTACGCAATGGCAAAATATAACAGATGTTTTAACTTCGCTTAATTATTCTAAGCAAGAGATAGCAAAAACTATTAAGTTTTTGGCAGAAAAACATGCTGGGCAAAACATACAATTAGATTTACTTATACGCTCTGCCCTAAGTTTTTTATCTGGTAATATTTAAAAACAACTAAATATTGCTTTCTTTTTGTTTAACATCTTGCTCTTTAGTTACCACAGTTTTTGCATGCAATTCAAAACCCAATTCTACAATTTTATCCACAAACTCCATAGGTTTTAGACCAACTTCAGCAGCTGCATGAAATATTGCCGTTGCAGGTGTCATGCCAGGCAAAGTATTAACTTCTAAAATTACAAGTCTTTGTACACCTGTTGGTGAAATTTTTGCTTCTTGATAAAAACAATCTGTTCTTGCATAACCTTTTAAATTTAAAGCCTTATAAGCTTGTGCAATTTCTTTGCGTATAAAATCTAACACATCTTTAGGTAATGGAGCAGGAGTTAGATTTTCGCCAGCTCCAGGCAAAAACTTTTCTTCTATAGACAAAATATCTTTGCTTGCAAGAACTTTACTTGGTGGCATTGCAATAACTTCATCATTACCAAATGCACCACATGTAAGTTCTATACCAGCAATAAATTCTTCTATCATGACTACATTTTTGCCAGACTCTTTAAAGTAAAGATTTAAGTTTTTCAATAAATCTTTTATATCTTTTATTTTTTTTACAAAAAAACTACAACCATCATCATGAGGCTTAATAATTAATGGATAATTAAAATCTTTTAATAATTTATTTATAAATTTTTCTTGGTCGCTATTTTCAGCCCACGTATTTTGGTCTAACAATAAAGAATTAGCTACGTTAAAGCCTTTATTTTTTAAATACTGATTAGTTTTATACTTATCCATACATAAAGAGCTCGCCAAAACTCCAGAACCGTTATAAGGCAAATTTAGCATCTCAAGCATACCTTGAACAGAACCACTTTCGCCAATACCACCATGAAGGCCAATAAATACAAAATCACAAATATCTGGTAAATCAGCCCAATTAATTTTCATTTCTGGAGTTTTAAGTTCGTTAATTTCTCTTGTAGAATTTTGGACTAATAATTTATTATTAATTTTATATAATTCTTTATTGTTATCTACAAAAACAGGTATAACTTCATATTTATATGGCGATAATTTATAGCAAATATTTCTACCAGATTCTAAAGAAATTTCTCTTTCGTTAGTCTCTCCGCCCAAAAGAACAACAACTCTTTTTTTTGAATTTATATTTTTATTCATTTTATCTTGCTCAAGTAAATTTATATTTGTAATCCCATACTGTTTTAATTCTGAATCTATTAAATAATTAATTAATTGAGTATGGCTTAAACCAACTTCTGCTGCCTGATTAAACAAAAAAGAAGATGGGCTCATACCCGTAAGTGAGTTAGGATCTATAATATAAACTTGGCCAGATTTTGTTAAAAAACCATCTATTCTTGAAATAGCATTAAAATTTAATAATTCTGTAACTTTTAAACATGTATCTAAAATATTTTGATAATCTTTTTTTTCACAATTTGCCGGAGTTATTTTGGTAGCTCTTCCAGGCATATACTTTTGTTCATAATCATAAAAATCATATCCCTGTTCTATAATAACTTGAGTAACTGCCAATGGGAACCAACTTTTATCTGGTTTTTGCAAACAAACAGAAACAAATTCTATACCTTCTATTTTTTCTTCTATCAAAACAGATTGCGTAATTCCGGGGGTACAAGTTGCTGCATTTTTTATAGCACTAATTAAATCTTTTTCTTTATAAATTACAGCAACACCAAAACTTGAACCTTCATGTGAGGGTTTTACAACAACAGGCAGATTTATATTATTTATTTTTAATTTTTTTAAAACATTTTCTAGAGTTAAATTTTTAATTTCACTAGAATTTATAATAATATCTTTAGGCGTTAAAATATTATTAGTTTGCAAAATAATTTTTTGAGCAACTTTATCCATAATTAAAGCACTACCAAAAACTTTTGCTCCCAAATATGGAATATTTAAAATTTCTAAAATACCCTGCACAGTACCGTCTTCACCATAACGACCGTGCAATGCTAAATAAACAAAATCTATTAATTTTTTAAGATCATCCCATTTAATTAATTTGGCTTCGGTATCAAGTCTTGAGTAAAAATCAGAAATTTTGCCTCTATGTAAAAAATGCCACGGCAATAAATATAATTTACCATTATCTTTTTGAAAAACAGGAATAATTTCGAACTTTTGAGTATCAAGATGATCACATATAGTTCTACCAGAGTTAAAAGAAACTTCACGTTCTATAGAACGGCCTCCCATTAACACGCCAACTCTTATTTTTGAAAAAGCACCCGAAACTTTCACTTCAGCACCTATATTATAAAAAACTTGATCTTTAAGATATTTATTAACAAATTAACAATGTTATTGTAATACTAAATTTAATAAATAAAAGTAAAATAATAATAATAAATAAGGGATAAAATGAAAAATATTAAGGCAATATTAAATATAATTATATTTTCTTTTTTAATACCCATATTAAATGGCATGCAAAAATCTGATAGTTTATATATACAAACAAACATGCCCTTAACCATGAAAAAATCAAAAACTACAGAAAGTTTACCTGAATCAAATTATGTGTTTTATGTAGTAGACAAATATGGTAAATATTCAAAAATAAAACCAGGCAAAAATTTAACAGTTTTTTACAAAGATTATAGATCTTATTTAAAATACAATAACTCGAAAAAAAAATACTACAAAAGTTCAAAAGTTTATGTAAAACCTCAAATAGTTATAATATGTGATGCCCCATGTGATAATAAAAATCCAGATGAATTAATATTTTATGAATTAGCATTTTTGGATGCTCAAAAAATAATAAATTTAACAAAAGAAAATTTAGATCCTGCAACAAATATCAATAATGAATATTTACTGTTTAATAACATAATATATAACGATATAGATTTATTAAAAAAAATATTAGAACTTGATGACATAAACTTTCAGATAACAGACAAAAACGGAAATAATCTTTTACATTATATAGTAAAGCATTTTTTTATAGATCATTTTGAAGAAATAATAAAAAAACTAATCTCTAAAGGGTGCGATAAAAAAACTAAAAATAAAAATAAAAAAACACCCTATGATTTAGCCTTAAAAATTAATAAAACAACAGAGGATAATGAACTTATTAACAAAAAAATACTTAATTTATTAAATCCAAAACCAAAAAGTAAAAAAAATATATCTAAACAAGACTAGTTAATTCTTTTATTGCTTTAATTATATCTTTTTGTACAAAAATAGCATTGGCCACACCAACAGAATCTACACCAGCTTCTTTAATTAATTTTATATTTTCTTTATTAACACCACCATCAACACAAATAGTAAAATTAAGATTCATACTATCACGTTGATTAATTAATGGTTCAATTTTATCTAAAACTTCAGGTATAAATTTTTGGCCAGAAAAGCCGGGTTTTACTGACATAATTAAAACATGATCAATGTTATCTATATAGTCAAAAATTTTATTAATACTTGTATCTGGATTTATTGCTATACCAACTTTACAACCTAATACTTTAATTGCTTGAATTAAATTTATAATTCGTTCTGGCTCTTGAGTAGCTTCATAGTGAAATATAAATAAATCGTTTGATCTTAATTTTACTCTAGTTAGCCATTTTTCTGGTTCATCGACCATTAAGTGCATACTTATAGGTAAATCTGTAGCCTTAATAATTTGCTCAACAAACATTGGGCCCCAAGTTAAATTAGGAACAAAATGATCGTCCATTATATCTATGTGAAATCCATCACAATGATCATGTAAATCTTGCATAACTTTACCTAAATTTAAAAGATCACCTGCAACTATTGATGGTAATATTTCCATTTTGCACCCTTATAATTTATAAATTTAATTTAAAATTTGTCCCATTTTAACTTGAGTTTCAAAGCCATTTTGTGAATTTTCTAAAAATTTATTTTGTATCTTAATTTTATCTTTTTCAAATAACATAACAATTGTTGAACCACCAAATTTAAAATACCCCATTTCTTGCCCTTTAATATATTGTTTTTCAGGTATAAAAGTATTTATTATTTTACCTACAAACATGGCGCCTACAGGAATAAATAATATATCCCCAAAATTTTGTGTATTTAATTTAATTAAAACTCTTTCATTTTCTGTTAAAGGCTGAACTCCAGATTTATAAACCAGGCTATTAACAGATTCTAAAATTCCATTAATTTTTACAGGCGCTTCAGGGATACTATCACAAGAAAAATGATATCTGTGATAATCTGGTGGAGCAAGCCTAAATATTAATAAACTCCCATTTTGATATTTTTGGGCCAAAACTTTATCGTTTAAAAATTTTTCTAGATTAAATTTTTTATTTTTTACAAAAAAAGCTACATCTTGAGATATATCTGGAATAATAAAAAATTTACTATCTGCAGGAGATATTATATTATTTTTATTTTGATCTATTAAGCGAGCACCAGAGCTTAATTCTCTTACAAAAAAATCATTAAAACTACTAAATTCACTTATATTTTTTAAAAATTCACTTGTATTTATATTATATTTTTTTATAAAACTTTTAATTTTATATTTACTTATAAAACTATCTTGATATGCACCCATTAACTTAGAAATAAAATTTATTATAAAAATAGGGCGCATTAAATTGCCTAATTTATTAAAATATAAAAAATTTAAAAAGCCTTCAGCTTCTATTTTTTCACAAACTAATTTATTTTCTAAATTATAATAATAAACTTTATTGTTTTTATTTTTAAACATGTTAAATACTATAAAAAATAGTAACGTAAGTATTAAAAAAAATAATATTTTTTTATTTATTAACATTTTCACTTACGTCTTTAATTAATAAAATTTCTCTTAAATTATTCATTAAATGATCTACCATTTTATGCAAATAAGCATCTATATAATCTAATGCTTCAGATAAAAATAGTTGAACAAATGCATTATCCAAAATATTACTTGCAAGCCAATCTAGTCTATCTTTTTTTGTTTTTAAATTTTTAAGCTGATTAAGAATAACAAATTTTTGTTCAGTTATTATTTTATCGCTTTCTGTCGTTATAAGATTATAAATAATTTCAACGAATTCTTCCATTATACTGTTTATTGCCTGCACTTTAGTTTGTATTAGCTCTGGAGATTTTGAATAAGCTTTTTCTACTTGGACTATTTCTGCAGCTTTATTTAATGCACCTGCTATTAAATTATTTACAGCTGTTTGAGCAGCATCATGTAAAACTTGATAGGCAATAACAGTTAAAACATTACCAACACTAGATAAAGCCTCTGCTATTTTTTTCTTATTTTTTTTACTTATTTTAATATTAATTTTAAATTTATTATTATTATTTACGTTATTATTATCGCAACAATTTTGAGCTATAATACTATTTTCTTGTGCATATAAACTATTAAAAATAAAATATAAAATTAAAATATATTTTTTCATAAACTAATCCCCTTAGAATTTAATTATAAAATCCTGAAATACTCCATGGTTTAGAAAAATCCAAATGCTCATCTTGCATAGGTTTATTATCAACTAAAAAAACAATATCTTTAAATTTAAATTTAGTTTCACGCAAACTTTTTAACAAACTTTCTATACAATTCCATTTTTCAAAAATAGACCATTCTTGATCTAAAAAAATTTTATTAAAAGATAAATATACAACATCTTGCTGCTGAGATAATAAAACAGAGTTTATATTTATATTATTTTTTAATATTTTTTCACTTTGTAATAATAAAAGCCAATCAGCAATAAAATGTTTAATCGATTCTATATTATCTTTAAACATTACAAATTCTCTAGTTTCTTTATAAAATTTATAATCTTTAAAATAATATAAATTAATATTTGTTTTATAAGACGTAGAATTATTTGGGATAAAAGAACTATTACTTTTAGTAAACCCTAAAAATTTGATCACTAAAATATTATTTTTTAAAAGATAAAAAAATATTCCCAATAAAAAAAATAAACCTAAAAATAAATATTTATGTGAAATTTTCAAGATAATCTCTTTATTATTAATTTTAAATTTAATTATTTTTTTAAAAACCCAACTCTTTTAAATCTACTTGCCCACTATCTTCTCTTCTTATAGAATCTTCTTCCATATGAAAAGTAGAAAATTCCATAATTTCTGAATCCTGAAGCCCTGTAAATCTATGCCACATACCAATTTCTATGTGCACTATATCTCCAGGAGACATAATTATTTTATCTATTCTACCATTAAATTCAGTTTCCATTAAAACTGAGCCAGACAAAATATAAAAAGTCTCATCTTTTATATTATGCTTGTGCATAGAACAACGAAAACCCTTTTTAAGAACTAATTTTTTGCCACAATATTTTGAATTATTTACAATCCATTCTTCGTGGCCCCAAACTTTTGTAACAAAATTAACTAATTGATTTTTTTTAGACCCTATAATTTTTTGTTCATATATTTTACTATTTTGCATAGTAACCTCAAATTTTGATTAAATATTAAATAAAAATAATTTATAGATTATAACAAATAATAAAACTTAAAGAAGGATACCTGAAAATGAAAGTAAAAGACATATTATTAGGAGCTCACACTTCAATATCTGGGGGTTTATACAAAGCCATAGAAGAAGGTGAACAAATAGGTTGTACTGCTATACAAATTTTTACAAAAAGTAGTAGATCCTGGTTTACTTCAAAATTAACCCTGAAAGAAATAGAAAAATTTAAAGAAACCCAAAAAAAATCAAACATAAAAATAATAGTCGCACATACGTCTTATTTAATAAACTTAGGGTCACCAAATAAAGATACAGAAAAAAAATCTATTAATTCTCTACAACAAGAATTAACAAGATGCGAACTATTAAATATACCATATCTAGTGTTACACCCAGGAGCTCATTTAAAATCTGGGGAAGAATTATGTTTAAAAAAAATAGCTGAAAATTTAGATCTAATTTTAAAAGAAAGTACTGGTAAAACCATGATTCTTTTAGAAAACACAGCAGGGCAAGGTACCAATATTGGATATAAATTTGAACATTTGAAACAAATTCGCGATATGGCAAAAGAAAAAAATAAGTTGGGTGTTTGTCTGGATACTTGTCATGTCTTTTCTTCAGGGTATGATATTTCTTCTCCTGAGGGGTACGAAAAAGTTATTACAGAGTTTAAAAAAATTATTGGCTTAAAAAATTTAAAGGTTATACATCTTAATGATTCTAAAACAGAATTAAATTCAAAAAAAGACAGACACGAAAATATAGGCAAAGGCAAAATACCTCTAAAAATTTTTAATTTAATTATGAACGACAAACGTCTTTTTAAGATACCAAAAATTCTAGAAACACCTGTTAATAATTTTCTAGAATACAAACCAGAATTAGATTTACTAAAATCTATGGTTAAGTAAATTATTAAAAAAATATTAGCCAAATCCAGAACAATAAAAATATAAAGCCTAATAAGATTAATATTTTTAATGATATTATTTTTAATAAAAACAAAAAAGATATAATTAATAATAATAGAGAAACAAAAACTATAAAGTTTAATATTTTTTGCACACTCCAGCCTTTACGTTTTAAGTATAAAGCAAAGTGATCCGGGGTTGGTCTATAAAATGGTATATGTTTGAATGTGCGTATTAAAACTAAAAAAAATATTTCTAATACCGGAATAGCCAAAATTACAACAGTAGTATAATAAGCAATATAATTTATATTACTCCAATTTATAAGTTGTGGTATTGCAGCAAAAAAGCCCCCAATATAAAGAGAGCCTGCATCGCCTAAATATATTTTTGCTGGCTTTTTATTGTAATAAAAAAATATTATTATAGGCGCAACAAAAGCGACAATTAACATAGAAATTGTATATTGCTTTAAATAAAGTGCTATTAAAAAAAACGATAATCCAGCCATTATAGAAACTATAGCAGTAAGCCCATCCATAACATCTATTAAATTAAATGCATTAATAATAGAAAGCATCCAAAAACCAGAAATAAAAAAATTTAAGCTATCTGAAAAAAATATATTTTTTAAAGAATAACCACCTTTTAAAAAACAAATAACAGCTATAATTTGACCCGCAAATTTTTGCAATGGAACCAAGGCTTTAAGATCATCAACAAGACCTACAAATAATAAAAATGTAATACCCAAAAGCAACCATAATACTTGATTTTCAAAAGGATACGATATAGCTAAAGTTGCTATAAAGGGTATAAAAATACCAACACCACCCAAATAAGGTACAGGCATTTGGTGATTTTTTATTTTACCGTCTGGATTATCTAAAATATTAAATTTATTAGCTATTTTTATTAATAATGGGAAAATATAAATAGCAAATAATATAGGAAAAATAAGACAAAACACATGTCTAGCTAGGATATTATTCATAGCATCTCTCTTTAAAACTCTCTTTTTTATATTTAATAAGATTATAATATATTATTTTTTAATTCTGTTAAAAATTTTTTTTCATCATTAAATAAAAATTCAAATTTTATTTTTAAAATATAAATATTAATTTGAGAATATTTTTGAGAATCAAAATATTTAGAAACTTTAACCCAATCTTTTTGAGTTGTTATTATAGCTTCACAATTATTTGAATAATAAAATAAAACAAGGGCTTCGATATCTTTTAATAAATAATCTTGATGATCTACAAATTCTTTAAATATTAAACTATCAAAATTTAAATTTATTAAACTATTTTTAAAAGAACTAAAATCACCTATTCCTGCAAATGCCAATATTTTTTTATGATTTATTTTTTCAATATTTATAAGTTCTTTATCATTTAAATATAAACCATCAAAAGCATGCTTGGCACAAAAAATATTATTTTGATTAAAATTTAAAGATACTTTATTTTTAGATTCTTCTATTTGTTTTAAATTTAATTTATCGGCATGGGTTAAAATTATAACATCAGCACGAGAATAGTCTTTTTCTCTCAATTTGCCAGCAGGCAAACAGTGTCCATTTTCTAAAGGATGTTTAGCATCAAGTAATAAAATTTCAAAGTCTTTTTCTATTAAAAATTTTTGATAAGCATCATCAAGAATGGCTATATCTAAATTATTATTAAATTTATTAAAAAACATATTTAAAAGATCACAAGACTTTTTTCTATTTTTACCTACAACAATTGGTACAGATAAATTTTTAAAAAGCATATAAGCTTCGTCGCCAATAATATCCGGGCTAGCTAAACAAATATTTTCACTAAAATTATTATTAATATTATTTGTAACTAAAAAACTTTTTCCTGTTTTTTCTATTTCACTTTTATAGCCATGCGAAATAACAGCAATTTTTTTATTTTTTTCTAATATTTTAACTAAATATTGAACCAAAACAGATTTACCTGTACCCCCAGCAGAAATATTACCTACAGATATTATCTTAAAATTATATTTATATTTTTTTGCAAAATTATTTTTATAAATTTTATTTATTAAAAATAGAATGTTATATATTTTTTCTAAAAAAACAAAAACATAAAATAATACTTTTTCCAAAAAACAAAATTGGGAAAAATCATAAGATCTTTCCCAAAATTTGATAAAAAACTTTTTTAAATTTTCTTTATTCACTCAAGATTTTTTCTTCTGCAAATACGTTTACAATATCATCCTCTTGCCAATCTTGAAAATTATTGGAAACAAAACCACATTCAAAACCAGCATGAACTTCTTTAACAACTTTTCTATCTTTTTGTAAACTCTTTATAATACCTTCGCCAATAGTTCTATTTCCGCGCATACATACAACTTTATTGCCGTTGGCAACAACGCCTTCTTGCACAGAACATCCAGCTATAATTCCAAGTCCCTTAATATCAAATACTTTTTTAACTAAAAGTTTAGCCTTAGGCACCCAGCGAGTTTGTATTTTTTTAGTCTTTTTTAATTCTTCTTCTAAATATTCAACCATATGATAAATAACATCAAACGTTTTTATTTTAATGTTTTTTTCTTGAGCTAACGCTGCTGCTTTTTTATCAACTTTAGAATGTAATACTAAAATCATAGCATTAACAGCTTGAGCCGAAATAACATCAGACTCCGAAACATCACCAATGCCACTAGATATAATATTTATTTTAGAACAATCTTTTTCTGTTAATTTACTTAATTTAGTAATAGATCCTTCTACCGCTTCTTTAGAGCCGCGAGCATCTGTCTTTAAAATTATGTTAATTGATTTTTTGTCTTTTTCAGAAATAATCAACGACATATCCATAATAGATATAGGTGCAGCATGTGTATCTATATTTGAATTTTTTGCATTTTTATAATCTTTTAAAGATACAACAGTTAACCATCCACCAATCTCTGAGGCAATTTCAAAACCAACAATTTTTATAGGAGTTGAAGGATTAGCCTGCGTAACTCTTTGCCCAAAACTATTTATTAATAACTTAATTTTTCCACAAGAAGCCCCACAAGTAAAATAATCACCAACTCGTAAAACACCTTCATGGACAATAACAGTAGCAACCGGACCAAAGCCTTTTTCTATTTTAGATTCAAGAATAAATGCTTTTGCAGGAACATCCAATTCAGCTTTTAAATCCATTAAATCTGATTGTAATACAACCATTTCTAAAAGCTCATCTACGCCTGCGCCAGTTTTTGCAGATATTGGCACACAAATAATATCTCCGCCCCAATCTTCTACAAGTAAATCTTTTTCTGCTAACTCTCTTTTAATTGTTTGCAATACAGGATCTAATCTCTCTGCAGGAACTTTATCTATTTTATTTACCGCAACAATAATAGGAACTCCTGCTTTTTTTGCAATTTTTATAGCCTCAACTGTTTGAGGTTTTATACCATCTTCAGCAGATATTACCAATATTGCAATATCTGTAATACTTGTTCCTCGAGACCTTATAGAAGTAAATGCTTCGTGACCAGGAGTATCTAAAAATACAATCTTACCATGCTTACTATTAACCTCATAAGCACCTAAATGCTGAGTGATTCCACCTTTTTCTTTTGCTGCAGTGTTTTGTTTGCGCAAATAATCAAGTAATGTTGTCTTACCATGGTCAACATGTCCCATAACAACAACAATAGGCCAGCGCTTTTGGCCTGAAATATTTTTAGCTAACATCTGTTCGCTAGCTTCTTGCATTTTTTCAATAAGTACCGAAATACCAAAACTTTCTGCCAATGTTTTTATAGTATCAACAGGCAACATATGGTTTCTATTACAAACCATACCACCTCTTAGTAAAGAAAAAATTAACTCTCCATCTGTCTTACCCATAAGACTTGCAGCCTCAAATAGGGGCATATTTTGCTTAATAGATATTTGCGTCACAGGAACTCTTTCTGCATTATTTTTTTTGTTAAATACAATAGTGTTAGTTACAGCCTTTTTTTGTTCTATTACAGGTTGCACAACAGCTTGTTTTTCACTTACTGCTTGCACAACAACCCCTTTATCTACTTTTTTTTCTTCTTTTTGTACTTGCTTTTGAGCAACAATTTTATTATCAACCAAAACTTTTTCGTTTGATTGAGTAACTTTTTCAGTTTTCTCTACTTTTTTTACAGCCTCTTTTGCAATAACAGGCTCTTTAACATCTTTTTTGACAGTTTTTGTAAATTTATTTTTTAGATAAACTAAAGCATCATCAGATAAAACGGACATATGGCTAGCCAATTCAAACCCGCCAGCACTCAACAAATCTAAAACCTCTCTACTGGAAAGATCTTTCTCTTTGGCAAACTCATATACGCGCATAAATTCTCTCTTCTAAAATTAATCTCTAACTACGGAATCTCCGGTAGTTACATCCTGCAATTGAATCTCCATCCCCACAAGTCTGGAAGCTAAATTAATATTTTGGCCCATTTTTCCAATAGCCAAAGAACGCTGATCTTGAGCTAACCAAACTGTAACCTTATCACCATCTATAGAAACTTTATCTATTTCAGCCGGTTTTAAACTTAATTTTACTAGAGCTTCAGAAGAATCAACCCATTGAATTAAATCTATCTTTTCTTGACCAAGCTCTTTTAATATAGGCTTAATTCTAGATCCTCCAACCCCAACACAAGTCCCTACAGGATCTATGTCTTTGCTGTTAGAAATAACAATAGCTTTAGTTTTATATCCAGGAATTCTAACAATTTTCTTAACCTCAACAACGCCTTCAAAAACTTCCGGAATCTCTATTTCTAATAATTTTTTAACAAAAGCAGCCGAAGCCCTATCTAAAATAAGCTGATAATCTCCATGAGCAACCTCAAGAACTTCTTTTAATAAAGCTCTTATTGGCAATCCTGCTCTTAAATTTTCCATAGGTATGAGATTTTCATTTGGAAGCAATGCCGTAATTTCGCCCATTTTTATTGCATAACCAGCACGCTCTCTTTTGTAAACTGTACCACTTATAATAGAACCTTGCTTATCTTTAAAATCAGCATAAACACTAGATTGTTCAAGCGCACGAATTTTATTTGCAATAATTTGTTTAGCTGTAAGAATTTCTATTCGACCTATTTTGTGCTCAAAAGGCACTTCTACGACTTCTCCAACTTTTACATTGGGATTTAATACTTTTGCTCTACGCAAAGAAATTTGAGTCTCATCATCTTCTGTCGAAACAACAACTGTTTTATCTACAAAAGCTTCTATTTCACCAATTTTTTTATTAAAAACCACTTTTAAATTGGCTGTTGGAAATTTTTTTTGAAAAGCAGCAAGCACGCCTTCACAAACCGCAGCAATAACATTTTCTTTATCAAGGCCACGCTCATCAACAAGGCCTTCTATAACATCTGTTAGATTCACTTTAAATTTATCCCTAAAAGTAATTGTTCAGTTAAGACAGAAACGATATAAAACACTTACTCAGTCTAGATTAAAAACAAAAAAAGTGAAGTGTATTATTTCTATGCAAATTTTTATAAGAAAAACACTGTGTTTTTTTAGTACAGTTTTTATTGAAAAACATGTTTTTAGGTAAAGTGTTATTATAATAATATATATATATATATTTATATATAATAATAATGAGTACCCCCCTAAAATGTGGATAACTTTCCAAAAATAGGCACTTTTGCCTTTATTTTTCGATATATTTTTTTCCAAAAGAAATGTGGATAACTGTGGATAACCTGTGGATAACTTGTGGATAACTTTTTAAAAAATTTCAATTTATCGATTTGATCGACATAATTCGTGTGTTTTTTTTGTACACTTTTCAACGCTCGCCACAGGAGAGGTTTTTGATGGTGTTTTTTGGGTGTGGTTATAAGTTATCCACAAGTTATCCACAGGTTATCCACAGGTTATCCACATTATATCTTAATAGACATAAATGTTTTATTTTTCGGCATTATCTCGATTTTTGATATTTTCCAAATAGAAATTTATTTTTTCTAGATCTTCGCAGACTTGTTTTTTTGCTTTTGGATTTCTTAATAGATATGCAGGATGAAATGTCGGCATTATTTTGATGTTATTTAAATTAAAAAATAAGCCTCTAGAATTTGATATTTTTATGTCTTTACCTAATAATGCTTGTGTTGCGCTAGCTCCTAGGCAACAAATTACTTTTGGGTTTATTGTTTCTATTTCTTTAAATAAAATTAATTTTTTGCAAACATTTGTTTCGTTTGGTAATGGAGTTCTGTTGTTTGGTGGTCTGCATTTTACAACATTTGAAATATAAGCATCTTCTCTTTTGTAGCCGATGGCTTCAATCATTTTTATTAATAATTTTCCAGCTCTGCCTACAAAAGGTGCTCCTTGTATGTCTTCATCTTTGCCTGGGGCTTCTCCTATAAACATTATATTGGCATTAGGGTTTCCTTGTCCAAAAACAACTTGTTTACGCCCTTGTTTTGCAAGGGCGCAATTTTCACACTTGTTATAATTTAATTTAATTTTATTTAGTATATTTTGTTTATTCATAAATTATTTTTGTATTAAATATACTTTTAAAAAATTTAACCATTTGTTTGTTTTTGCAAAATCAGTCAAAAAATAAGATTCATGTATTTTTCTTGTTGGAAAATAAAAGGATAAACCTGTTGTATTTAAAATAGATTTGCAAATAGTTTTGTTAATAATTAGAGAATCTAAAATTATTTGGGATTCTTCTATGTTTTTAAGTAAATTTTTTAAGATATCGTATTCTTCTTTGTAGCTTTCTAATATTAATTTTTTATTCATTTGATCTTTTAAGCTTGTTAGAAAATGTCCTAAGTCGATATAGTCTGCATTTGCAAATGAAGTAGTATATTTTTTGTTTGAGCGTATTCTTTTTATGGTTCTTAAAATGTCTGGTCTATTTGGTGTTGATAATAAATTAATTAGTTCTTCAGATATTTTATTTAAACTTATTTCTATAAAGTTTATTTTTTCTAGATTAACTGCAGATTGTGTAAAGTCTGAATAATTTTTTTCATAACTAGCTTGATATGCATTTACAATTTGTGTGGCAAATTCTTGAGGGTTTAATTTTTTTGTTAATAATGGTGTTAATACCGTTTGATAATTCCAGCCTGTACCAGGTTCTGTTTCTTCTGAACCTACCATTATTTTGACAGAATCTTTGATTTGGCATCCTACTTCTAACATGGCCATATTGCAGGCATCCATGCCTAAAATATCTAGTTTGTTATTGTTTAATAATTCTTTCGAAATTCTTGAAAGCGCTAATTTTAGGTCCTGATTTTTTAAATAAACTTCAAATACTTCATTAAAACAAATGCCTCTTTTAGTTATTTCTGCTCTGTTTAATTCGTACAATCCTGTTTCTGGGTTTAATATATATAAATTTGCTGGATTATATTTCCATATGTTTGGGTCTATAATTCCTGAACCGTGATCCCATAAAATTAAAGCATATTGTTTTGCGGGATAGTTTTTTATTGCCCACTGAGCAAAATTAAACAAATTATTTGGTGTACCACTAATGCATTCTGGTTTATTTGTTATAGTTTCTATAACTTGAGTGTTATTTTTTTTAATAAATAATCTTTTAATTTCTTGTTTTCCATAACTATCTTGCTGCGCGATTATATTTAAATTATCATTAGAGCCAACAGTTGCCATTTGTTTTAAGTTTAATTCAGAAAATTCGTAAAGATCATTATTGGAAGTTATATATACCATAAATGTCCAGTCTTTTTCTGTTTTTTTATTAGTTGAAAATATATCGAATATATTGAATTTTGAATCTTGCGCTATAAGAATACTGGAAAGTATTAAACAAAAAGAAAGTGAAATAAGTTTTTTCATAAAAGTACCCCGTTAAATTTTGGGAAAATTAATATTTTTATACCAAAAAATATTACTAATTTATTTATTTTATTTGCAAATAATTAAAAATTTTAAGATTACGTTCTTTTAAACTCGCTTATTAATATTAGCGTAAATGTCAGGCCATATGTTAGTTGGAAATCTATAAAAAATAATTGTATTGGGTTTATTAGTAATGTAAAAAAACATGTAAGAGTTAGTAAGTGTATGTATTTAGTTTGTTCTGTTAATAAATTTCCCAACTGTATAAATGCAAAAACATAAACGGCTCTAAATAATGAAATGCTAGGATCTGTTAATATTACGTATATTAATACTATTAATAATAAAAATATATTTTTAAAAATTATATGTATTGGTATAAATGCAAGTAATAACTGCCATATTAAAATAAATATAATAATATGTAGACCTGATCTTGCTAAATAATGTGAAATTCCCCATATATTAAAGATATTTTTATTTTCAGGATTTAATGCTTCTTTTTTGCTTCCCCAAAATATAGAAGAAAAGTAATTAAATATTTTTGGGTCTATTTTTTCTTTTAATTTTTTATATAAATTATTTTTTATATTATAAATTTTATTTTTAAAATTATTATTACTTTCTTTTATAATTTTATAGTTAATATTATTGTAAAATATCGTTGTTAAAATATCTTCTTTTATTAAATATTTTTTGTAAGACGCGTTTTTGTTTGTTTCTTTTATATAAATATTTTTAAAGAGTATTTTTTGCCCATATTTTAGATCTGTATTTGTGTAAATATATAATAAAATTTTGAAATTTATTTTATGTTCTTCTTGTGTATCTGGTAAAAATATTTTTTTTACATCTATTAATATTTCTTGTTTAATTCTTGCATGTTTTTTTGTATTTATATTTTCTATTGTTGCAATAATATTTATATTTTTATTTTTAATAAAATTTAATAATTTTTGTTGTTTATATATTTGTATAGAATAAATTAATGAACCTGTAAAAAAGACTAGAATAAAAATATAATAATATTTATTAAATTTAATATTTTTAAAATATTTATAAAATAAAGATAAACTTGAAATTAAAATTAAACTAATTAATAACGTTATTTTTAGTTTAAAATTAAAAAGTTCTTGAAAAGATATGCCTGCTATTAAAAATAGCAGGCATAAAAGTAATCGATATTTATTTATTGTCGTCATTAATTAATGATACTATTGCTTGTTTTAAGATCTCTATTTTTGTACCATCAAAAACTTCTATTATTATTTCGTTTTCTCTAATTTCAAAAATTTTGCCAATTATTCCACTGCTGGTGATAATTTTATCTCCAGTTTTTAGACTGTTTAGCATATTTTGTATAGCTACTTTTTGTTTATTTTGTGGGCGAATTATTAAAAAATAAAATATTAAGATAAAAAACACCATAATAAGAATTTGGCTGTAATTTGCAATATTGTACATAGTTTTTCTTTCGATTATTTAAATTATTTAAAAATATTATCTTATTTATATTTACTTTAAAAAATTATTATATCTAAATATAGTTTTATTTAAATATTAATTAAAATTTAATAATTAGAAAGAAATTTATGAAAATATCAAAAATATGGGCAACCCAAATTTTAGATTCCCGTGGCTGGCCAACAATAGAATGTAATTTATTGTTAGAAAATAATTATTTAATTAAATCTAGTGTGCCTTCTGGAGCTTCTACAGGTAAATTTGAAGCGATAGAGTTGCGAGATGGGGATAAAAATAATTATTTGGGTAAAAGTGTTTTAAAGGCTGTAAATAATATAAATAAAATAATTGCCCCTAAATTTATTAATAAATCCCCAGATCTAAAAAAAATAGACCGAGAATTAATTAATCTTGATGGCACTGAAAATAAATCTAAATTGGGCGCAAATGCAATTCTTGCCGTAAGTATGGTAATTGCAAGAGCACAAGCTTATGCACAGGGGCAAGAATTATATCAATTTATTGGTAATTTTTTTGGCAATAAAAATTTTAATTCACCAAAATGCATGTTTAATATATTAAATGGTGGTGCGCATGCAGATAATAATATTGCTTTTCAAGAATTTATGATTATGCCAATATCTGGTAATAATTTTGCGCAAAATTTAGAAATGGCTGTTATTGTTTATAATAAATTAAAAAATATATTAAAAACTAAAAAATATTTTACAGGTGTTGGAGATGAAGGAGGCTTTGCCCCTAATCTAGAAAATCAGGGCAAAGAAGCTATAACAAAAATATTTGATTTATTAAGCGAAGCTATAGAACAATCGGGCTTTACGCTTGGTAAAGATATTGTATTTTGTTTAGACGTTGCGGCTTCACAATTTTATGATAGTAATAATAAAATTTATAATTTGGGTAAAGAAAAACCATCACAAAATGAATTAATAAGTTTTTACGAAGATTTAATTAAAGCTTATAAAATTTATTCTATAGAAGATGGGCTTGATGAACAAGATTGGGCCGGTTGGCAAAATTTAACAAGTAAGCTTGGTGATAAATTAATACTAGTTGGTGACGATATTTTTGTAACCAACCCAAAATTAATTCAAAAGGGTGTAAATAATAAAATTGCTAACTCTGTGCTTATAAAACCAAATCAAATAGGGACAGTAACAGAAACTCTTGATGCTATAAAATTAGCCCAAAAAAATAATTATAAAATTGTAATTTCGCACAGATCTGGTGAAACTTGTGATACTTTTATTGCAGATTTAGCTGTTGGTGTTAATGCTGGGTTTATGAAATCTGGTGCACCATGCAGATGTGAGCGTGTTGCAAAATATAATAGACTATTAGAAATAGAGAGTACTAAATAAGATATAGTAAGATAGTAAAATTTAGCCATTAGTCGCACCCCATTTTATGTGCTAAAATAACATTATTATGAAAATAGCAGTATTACTCTCTGGCGGGGTTGATAGCTCCGTTGCCTTAAAATTATTACATGATCAAGGGCATGATCTAACAGCATATTATTTAAAAATTTGGCTAGAAGATGAAGTTTCGTATTTGGGCCAGTGCCCATGGGAAGAAGATCTAAAATTTGCCAGCGCTGTATGTTCGCAGCTAAATGTTCCATTAAAAGTTGTAAATATGCAAAAAGAATATTGGGACAAAATTGTCAGTTATACTATTTCTGAAGTAAAAAGTGGGCGTACACCTAGCCCGGATATTTTTTGTAATAAACAAATAAAATTTGGTGCATTTTTTGATGTAGTTGGAAATGATTTTGATAAAATTGCTACAGGTCACTATGCTAGAATAGAAAAACAAGAGAATAAATTTTTACTAAAAAAAGCCAAAGATAGTTTTAAAGACCAAACATATTTTTTATCACATTTAAATCAAGAACAGTTAGCTAAATTAATATTCCCAATAGGTGATTTAAAAAAAGAAGAAGTGCGAAAAATAGCTATCGAAAATAATTTAGCTAATGCTAACAGAAAAGATAGTCAGGGGATTTGTTTTTTAGGTAAAATTAAATTCAGTGATTTTATAAAAAATTATTTAGGTGAAAAAAAGGGTGATTTAATAGAATTTGAAACTGGTAAAGTTTTAGGTTCGCATGAGGGTTTTTGGTATTATACTATTGGGCAGCGTAAGGGTATAGGCCTTTCGGGTGGACCTTGGTTTGTTGTAGCCAAAGATACAGAAAAAAATATAATTTATATTTCTAGTAAATATTATTCACAAGAAAAATCTAGAAAAGAATTTATAGTGTTAAATTTTAATTGGATCTCAGGAGAGACTCCAGACTCTGTATTAAAAGAAAAAGAAAATTTACAAGTAAAAATTAGACATGGTGAATATTTATATAATTGTAAATTAAGCTTTATAGAGGCTAATAAAGCAAAAGTTGTGTTAGATAAAGATGATCAAGGCATAGCTTCGGGTCAATTTGCAGTATTTTATGATGATGAAATTTGTCTTGGCTGTGGCAAAATAGAATAGTTTTTATGAATAATAATTTTGATCAAGAAAATAAAATTAATAAATATATTTATAGAGAAAAAAATTTAACGCCTGCAGCTCGAGTTAAAGAACTTGTTGGTACTTTTGCAAAATCTTTGCCTATGTTTGTAAGCTCTAAAAATTCTGTAAAATATTTACAAAATACTAATTTAAAAGATTGGTATACGCCATCTATTCCAGAATTTAGTAGCGAAATTTTAAAAATAACTTGGATAGGTCATTCTTCATTTTTAATACAAATTATGGGATTAAATATTCTTGTTGATCCTATATTTTTTGACTTAATGTTTTTTTATAAAAGAGTTGTCCCTGCAGGAATAGATATAAAAAAATTACCAAAAATAGATTTTATTTTAATTTCTCATGATCATGCAGATCATCTTGATTATAAAAGTTTACTTGAACTTAAAAAATTTAATTCAAAAATTTTAATCCCCAAGGGGACTATAAATTGGTTTAATAAAAATAATTTTATAAATATAAAAGAGTTTGATTGGTGGCAAGATTTTATATTTAATTTTAAAAATAAAATTATTAAATTTAGTTTTTTACCTGCAGTTCACTGGTCTGGTAGAAAGTATGCTCAAATTAATAAATCTTGTTGGGGCAGTTGGATGATTAGTGCTAATAATAAAAATATTTTTTTTGCAGGAGATACAGCTTACGATAAACATTTTATAGATATAGCTAAAGATTTTGAAATAGACGTTGCATTGTTACCAATAGGGCCTGTTGAACCTAGAAATATAGTTAAACATTCACATATGGATTCAATAGAAGCTGTAAAGGCATTTATTGATTTAAATGCAAAAAATTTTATACCTATGCACTGGGGAACTTTTAAAGTTAATCTTGATAATTTTTATTTGCCTGTAAAAAAATTATACTCATGTTGGCAAGAACATGAATATAATTTAAAAACTAAAAATTTATGTGTTTTAAAATTTGGACAAAGTATTCAACTTTGATTTTCTAACCAATTAATTGTTTGGTTATGAATTATTTTAAGCCCAACAGCTTCGTACTCTAACATTTTGGTAGGTCTAGATACCCAATTGATTATATCTTTATCCCTAAATAATAAACCTACATCGCTAGCAGCCATATATTTGTATAAATCGTTATAATTTGCATCTATTATTACATAACTGTGTGTTGGAATTTTTTGTAATATTAATAAGTTTTCAAGATCTTTTTTATCATGAGATAAAATTAATAAAAAACATTTTTTGTTTTTATTATATTGTTCAAAAAAATATTCAATAATTTCTGGAATACATTGCCATGGCTTATAAGACCCAGAATAACAATAAACAGGTTGGTCTAATTTTATATTTAAATTATTTCTTACTTCTTGTCGCCATAGTAAAATCTGTTTCTCGTTTATCGATTGAGGTATATCATTTTTTGCTAAATATAATTTTGATCTAGATGCGTTAAAATTTGTTATTAAATATTCTTTTAATGCAGGTGAAACAGCTTCTATAGTTTTTAAAAAATTTAAACCTGTATTTTTTCGGTAAGCCTCTAGTTCTATTTTGTGTAGTTGCCTGTAAATATTTTTTCTAAATCTTTTTATAAAAAAGTTTTCTGTTATATTTTGGTACGAAAATCTATATTCTTCGGCATTTAACCCTCTAGCTTGTATTTTTAAGTTTATATTACTTGTATCTTTATATCTGCTTATATTATTTAAAGTTTTTTGTGCAATCCAGCCTGCAAGCGGCCCGCGGGCTATTATATTTTGATAATCTATAAATCTGAATAATTCATTAAGCTGGAAGACTGCAAAATTTAGTGTAAATTTGCTTATAAATGGTAACCGTCTGCACAAAATAAAATGTAATCTATTATGTGCAGGTATTAGTTCTTGTAGGGTTTTGTTGCTTGGTCTAGTTTTTTCAAAAGATATTAAATATACTTCAAGGTTTACATCTTCTTGTAGTAAATTTAAAATTGGTTTTAAAACTTGGCTTATAAAAATAGAGTTCGATATGCTATCATATAAAATAAAAGTTAAATATTTGGTTAACATAAAAAAAATCCTTTAAATATAAAATATCACTTAATTAATTTTTTGAAATATAGTAAAAAAAAGGGTTAAATGGCTATGAAGTTTATAAAAAAGTTTGAAGAGCTTGGTATTAATGATATTTCACTGGTTGGTGGCAAAAATGCTTCTCTGGGTGAAATGATACAAAATTTGAGTTCTAAAGGGGTGCTTATACCCTCAGGTTTTGTAATTACTGCGCAATCATATAAATATTATTTAAATTTTAATAATTTAGATAAAAAAATAAGTTTATTACTAAAAAATATTAATAAAAATAATTTAAAACAGTTTGCTGTTATTGGTAAAAAAATAAGAAATTTAATTTATAAAGCTAATTTTCCTAAAGATTTAGAACAAGAAATATTACAAAGTTATATAGAAATGCAAAAAAAATATGGCAAATTATGCTCTGTAGCTGTACGATCATCAGCTACAGCAGAAGATTTGCCCGAAGCCTCTTTTGCAGGGCAGCAAGATACTTTCTTAAATGTTTCGGGAGAAAAAGAATTACTTAATGCTTGTAAAAAATCTTTTGCATCACTTTTTAATGATAGAGCTATTTCTTATAGAATAGATCATAAATTTGATCACATGAGCGTTTATTTATCTATTGGTATTCAAAAAATGGTCAGATCAGACAAGGCAAGTGCAGGTGTTGCTTTTACTCTTGATACAGAATCCGGATTTAAAGACATAATTTTTATTAATTCTTCTTATGGTCTTGGTGAAAATGTTGTTCAGGGAAGTGTTAGCCCAGACGAATTTTATGTACATAAATTAACTTTAGAAAAAGGGTTTGCACCAATATTAAAAAAAAGATTAGGCTCTAAAGATAAAAAATTAATTTATTCTGGTGTTTTAAATAATCCTGTTAAAAATATATTAGTTAATCAAGAAGACAAAATAAAATATTCTTTAAATGACCAAGAAATTTTAACAATAGCTAAACAGTGTCTAATTATAGAAAAACATTATTCTAATTTTAAGAATAAATGGGTTCCTATGGATATAGAATGGGCCAAAGATGGTTTGGATGGTAAAATTTATATCGTTCAAGCAAGGCCCGAAACGGTGCATTCTTTAAAACAAGACCAAAATTTTACGCAAGAGTATATTCTTGATAAAAAAAGTAACAATAAAGTTTTAGTAACAGGAAAAAGTGTTGGACGAAAAATTGCCACAGGGACAGTAAGAGTAATTTCTAGTGCAAAAAATATGCATCAAGTAAAACAGGGTGATATTTTGGTAACAGATATGACAGACCCTGATTGGGAACCAATCATGAAGCGTGCGGCTGGTATTGTTACAAACAGAGGCGGTAGAACTTGTCATGCTGCAATTGTAAGCAGGGAAATTGGTATTCCTGCTATAGTTGGTGCTGATGGTGCAACCAAAAAATTAAAAACTGGAGATATAGTAACTATAGATTGCAGTAGTGGTGAAGTTGGATATGTTTATGCAGGTAAAATAAATTTTAAAATAGAAAAAATAGAACTTAAAAAAATACCAAAATTAAAAACAGAAATTTTTACAAATATTGGCGACCCTGATGAAGCTTTTAATGTTGCAAAATTACCAGTGCAGGGTGTAGGCCTTGCAAGGCTTGAATTTATTATAAATAATTCTATAAAAATTCACCCATGTGCACTTGTTGAACCAGAAAAGGTTTTGTTAAAAAAAGATAAAGAAATAATAAATAAATTAACTGTTGGATATAAAAATAAAAAACAATATTTTATAGATAAACTAGCTCAAGAAGCAGGAACTATTGCTGCTGCGTTTTATCCAAGACCAGTAATTATTAGACTTTCAGATTTTAAGAGCAACGAATATAAACAGCTTATTGCAGGCAAATATTTTGAGCCAGAAGAAGAAAATCCAATGATAGGCTTTCGTGGAGCTTCTAGATATTATAACGAAAAATATAAACATGCTTTTGAGCTTGAATGTTTGGCTATAAAAAAAATAAGAGAAGAAATGGGCCTTGATAATGTAATTGTTATGATTCCATTTGTTCGTACAACAAAAGAAGCAGAGCTTGTTTTGCAGGAAATGAAAAAAAATAAACTTGAACGAGGCAAAGATGGGCTTCAAGTTTATATGATGTGCGAAATTCCATCTAATGTAATTTTGATAGATGAATTTAGTAAATATTTTGATGGATTTTCTATAGGCTCTAATGATTTAACTCAGACAACTTTGGCGGTAGACAGAGATTCAGAATTAGTAGCAAATATTTTTGATGAAAGAAATGATGCTGTAAAAATTATGATGTCTATGGCTATTAAAGGGGCTAAAAGAAATAAAAAGAAGATTGGTATTTGTGGCCAAGCACCTTCAGATTATCCCGAGATTACAGAGTTTTTGGTTAAAGAAGGAATAGATTCTATTTCTTTAAATCCAGATACTGTATTAAAAGAAATTGTTTTGCTTGCTAAAAAATAAACTGACACAAATAAAAATACCCGAGAAATAAAGTCTCGGGTATTTTTTTGTCTTAAATTTATTATTCTTCGAAATCTAGAAAATAGACAATACCATCACATGGATTTGTTATATTGTTTCCATAAGTATCGTTTGCAGCCTTTCTTATTATTGTTTCGAATTCAGGGTTAGATGTTTCAATTTCATTAATAAATATTGTAAAGGTAGAATCTTTTTCTACATTATCTATCTTTTGTATTACATTTTTAATATGCATATTATTTATTTTTTTTACTAATCTTTTTGCACTTACGAACATAAGAGGCGTTTCACTTATAAGAGACTTTTCACTGTTATTTGGCATAGAAAGTATTTTATTAAAATTATTTATTTTGATGTTTTTACCTTTTTTAATATTTAGTTCTAATAAGTCGCCTTTTTTTGCTAAAGCATGTGTAATTGAAATATTCCAATCTTTTTTGGTTTTGTTTTTAATTACAACGTCAAAAGCAGAACAAATGTTTGTTACTGCTAAAGCTAATAAAATTAATAAAATATTTTTATTCATAAAATTTCCTTTTTATTATATTAATTAACGTCAAAGTAATAGACAACCCCATCATATGGTAGTGTAGTGTCGGGATCAAGAGAAGGTCTTGAAGAAATCATTTTTGCGTATTCAGGGTCAGATGTTTTAATTTCATTGATAACCACTGTAGGGGTATAATTTTTCCCTTGTGTTATTTTAGTTGCTTCAATATTGGCGTCTAATTTGTTAAGATTGCAGTATAATTCGCGCCCCATTAAATTTTTAAAATTCACATTGTTTGCTTTTTTTATTAATCTTGTTAATGCCAAAAGTATTTTAGGCATTTTATCCTCATTTGGTATAGAGAGTATTTTACATAAATTATTTATCTTTTTGTTTGTACCTTTTTTAATATTTACTTCTACGAATTGTCCGCCTTTATTATCCTTAAATAAATTTGGAGGGTATACAAGTGAAACATTCCAATCTTTTTTTGTATTATTTTTAATTATAATATTAAAGGCAGAACAAATGTTTGTTACTGCTAAAGCTAATAAAATTAATAAAATATTTTTGTTCATAAAATTCCTTTAACTTAACGATTAACTTATTCTATATAATAAAAAATTCCATCTCGAGTTGTAACTTTTTCTTTAATACTGGGTCTGGTTGTGTTACTTGGTTTATTTGTTTCTTTAATTGTGATTAGTGTATCGCCAGATGAACTAATTTCTTTTTGAAACATTAAACGATGAGGTCGGTCCATTTTTATGTAAGTTATGTTAGATCCTAGTTGAATTATCAAAGGTTTTTGTGACTTTGTGTTTATTGCTTGGGACCACTGTGATTGAGGGTTAATTGCGCCTTTAGCTACAAAGCGTCCATTATCAGCAATTTGCGCTTGCCAAATTTGTTTTGTGTCATTTTTAATGGTTATATTTATTGCTGAACAAATGTTGGCTATAAATAAACCTGTCAAAATTAATAAAATATTTTTATTCATAAAATTCCCTTTTTTAAAAAGAATACCCAGAATTATTTTCTGGGTATTCTTTATTTTAATTACTTAGATTATAAATCTTCTAATTCTAAATAATAACTTATATCATCTGCACAATCTCTTTTTTCCCATAACTCTTTTTCATCAGTTATACTTCTACAGTCAGGATCAGAAGTTGTACATTCATTTATAACTACAGTAAAATCTTTGTCATAAATAATATTTTTACGTATAGTTTCTGGCGTGCTACTAACCATTGGACGGCCGCTTGCAGAATCACCGCCTATAGCTTTTCCAACGCTTCTTGCTGTGGCTTGTATAGCAAGCATCTCATTGTAAGGCATGTTTTTAACTGTTATATACTTACTCATCCTCACACTGCCGTTGAATATATAGCTACCTTTCGATTCAATTGCTATGTTCCAATTTTTTTTTGTATTATTTTTTATTATTATGTCTATAGCAGAACAAGCTGTACTTAAAAATAAACCGAGCAAAATTATTAATGTTAACTTTTTCATATCTCACCCCAGTTTTATTCTACGTAATATGTTACACCGCTTGCACCTGGCTGATACGAAGCTTCAAAGCTTTGTCTTTCTTCTTCAGATTCAAATGATACAGATCTAGTAGGAGGACAATTTTCCTGATTACTAGCGCACTCATTTATAAAAACAGTTACAGTATCATCAAAAGCGTCGATATCTTTTTTAAGTGTAATAACACCTCCACTGCTTAGAGATGTCTTAACCCCAACACTCCTTGCAGTCATTTGCAAACTGTGTTTTGCAGGTAAATTTCTAATAACAATTTCAGATCTAGCTGGAATAGAAGCCCTTGATTTTGTAAGCATTATATAATTTTCAACAGGAACTATAGACCAGTTTGCTCTAGTATTGTTTACTACTTTTACAGTAATAGCTGAACAAGTTGTTCCAATAAATAATAAAAGCAACGATGCTAATAATAACTTCTTCATAAACTCCCCCCTAAAATTAAATAGATTAACTTCATAATCTTCCCTAAAAAGAGTATGACATAATTACAAATAGAAAATCAATATTAATATATAAAAGTCTAAAATTTGCGTAAAAAGCTAAAAATATTGAGAAATTGTTTGCTATAACCTGTTTTTTGTATTAAATAACTATTTATGATGATAAATATATTAAAATCTTTACTTTTTGGCAGTTTAATTGGCTTTTTATATGCTAAATTTTTTATAAATAAATTTAGCATTTTGTTTTATCAAAAAAATATTAATAATAATATTATAAAACATTCAATCTCATCTGTTTTAATATTTCTTTTTTTAATTTCTATTTTTATATTGCTTTACTTTTTAATAAAAATTAACTTAATTGTATTATTGATTTCGTTTTTAATTATTTTTTGGATTAAAATTTTATACGAACTTAAAAAAAACAAAAAATGGGATTAAAAAATGGATATATCGTTATTTAACGAAAAGACAATTGCACCGTTTAAATTTTTGGGGTTAACAGGTAATTTTTGGAACATAAACATAGAAACGCTAATTTATACTTGGATTTCTATGGTTATAATGTTTATATTAATTTTTGTAGCTCGTATTTTTATGAAAAAAGATTTAAATCCTGTTGCACTATTATTTGAACAGTGTGTTAGTTTTTTTGATGATTTATGTAAAGAATCTTTTGGTTCAAGTTTTAAATATCAGTATTTTGCATTTTCTTCTACTATATTTTTTTTCACATTATTTGGTTGTTTAATGGGTTTGTTGCCATTCTTGGATGAAACTACAAAAGATTTAAATACTACTTTTGCTATTGGTACTATGAGTTTTACATATGTTCAATATCAAAAAATAAAAGTACATGGGCTTTGGGAATATTTAAAAGAATTTACTCAGCCTTTATTTATATTATTACCATTAAATATTATTGGTGAAGTTGCAAAAATAGCGTCTATGTCTTTTAGGCTTTTTGGTAATATTCTTGGTGGGTCTATTATATTTTTAATAGCTGTTGATGCACTTTCGGGTTATAAAGAATTTTTTATGATATTGGCTTTAGTAACACTTGTAGCTTATTTTATTTTAAATAAATTTATAAATATAAAAGAATATAAAATTATTAATTTTATTTTAAAGTCTCTATTAATAGCAGTATTTTTTTTAGCTGGTGCGCAATTATTTTTTGGAGTGTTCGAAGGGTTTGTGCAGTCTTTTGTTATTACAATGTTGACTATTACATACTTATCGGTTGCAATTCAAGAACCGGAAGAACATCTTTAAGGGAGAAAATTAAAAATGGTTACACCGGAGTTTTTACATTATTTAGCCATTGGTTTGGCAATAGGTATTGGTGCGATAGGCGCTGGTTTTGGACAAGGATTGGCTGCGTTTAGTACTATAGAAGCATTATGTAGACAGCGAGAAGGTAATAAACAAATATTTAGATCAATGATAATAGGATTAGCCTTTTTGGAAAGTGGAGTAATTTTAGCTCTTGTTATAACTTTAATATTATTATTTTCAAATAGTGGACAATTAAATTTAGGAATAGCTATTGCTCAAGTTGGTATTGCAATTATGATGGGTGTTATAGCAACAGCAATTAGTATAGCATCTAGTTTTGCTGTAAAGTCTAGTGTTACGTCTATTGCAAGACAACCTGTATTTGCAAATAAAATTTTAACATTAATGTTAGTGTTGCAATCTTTAATGGAAGCACCAGTTGTTTTTGCATTTATTATTGCTCTTTTTATTATGAATAATTTTACTATTGATATGTCTGTTTATATGGGCTTTAAATTATTTGCAGCAACTTTGGTTTTAACTTTTGGAGCTATTGGACCATGCATAGGGCAAGCTCTTTTTGCAAGGTCATCTTGTAATGCTGTTGGACTTAACAGAAGTGCTTATGCAAAAATATTTTCTTTTTCTATAATAAATGGTGCGGTTATAGAAACTCCATTAATTTTTTCATTGTTAGTATCTTTATTAATTATTTATTTACCTGTTTCTAATGTTAACCCTGTTTTTTCTGTAATTATGTTTATAATTGCAGCATTTACTACAGGCATGGGGGCTGTTGGGCCGGGTTGTGGAACAGGCTTTGTTGGTTCTAAAACTGTTTACGAAATAGCACTTGCGCCAGAAAATTATTCTCTTTTATTTAGAACAAATATTTTGGCACAAGCGTTTATAGAGTCAGCTTCTATTTATGCTTTAATTGTAGCATTAACTTTATTAGTGAATTTTACTAAATAATACCTAGTCGTTCAAAGGCCAGAGATTTTGTTTTGGCGTCTAATAAAGTTTGTAAAAATACTTCTTTTTTAGTTTTAATAGCCTGATCTTGTTCTTCAAGTTCTAAGAAAAATACAGTACCTGAAGATATATCATTTTCTACTTCTTCATAAAATTGTGCAGGAAGTTGTGATCCGGCTAAATTTAAGAAAAAACTAAATCTATGAACTAAAGACCATAACAAATCATCCAAATCGTCTCTATGATCTATTATTCTAAATTCTACAAGTCTTTCTATATAATTAGAAATAGAGCAAACAGATCCCCAAATTGGTTGATAATTTTTGTAGTCCCATATTAATTTAGATAATGTAATTTCTAAAAATTTTATAATAAGAGATCTTAATCTTTCTTGTATATATAATTGTTCTTTTTCTGTTTTTAAGTTTTTAATTTCATTTTTAGTTATTTTATTAATTTCTTGAGATAATTCGTTAGCAAAAATTGTTTGGTTGTTTTGTATGTTTGTTATATAACTAGACAATTTAAATAATATAATTTTTTGGATAGATTGTTTTAAATATTTAAAATTAATTTTGTCATCTAATTTAGAAAAATATTTTTCCAGTAAATTTGGCATAGGGTTTAAAATTTGCGTTAAAACTGAAGCATCAACAATTTCGCATGCTTTTATTTTATTATAAAAAAGTCTTATACATGTAATTAAATTTTCTGTGTCTAAATTTAATTCGTTACTTAATTCTAAAAATTCAATAAAATGAGCACCATTTTGAGATAAGTAATTAGAATAATATTTGTTATTAAAAACTTCTTTTATGTATTTTACGAGTACCTGATTAAAAATAGAAGTTTTGGATGCGTGATTTTTTGTCATTTCAAAATTTGTATTATATGCAGAATCAAGATAGTACTTAATGCTTAGTGTGTTATATTCTCCTGGTGTGTATTCTCCTAAATTAAAATTATTTATTGTTGTATTGTTTGTTACTGTCATAGTGCAAATATTATTAAGAAAAACATTTGAACAACTAAGAAATAATAGAATCAAATTTTTTATTTTCATTTATTTCTCCTTTTTGATACCTTTAAAACTTGATAACTTTTAAAATATGGAACAAGTTAACACTGTAGCACTATTTTTTTCAAGTAAAAATATAATATTGGAGTTTTTTATGCCACTTTATAAGTATGAGTCGTTTAATCGTAGTGGTAAAAAAATAGAGGGAACAATAGATGCATCTTCTAAAGAATCGGCAAAAAATACTTTACAGGGACAAAATTTATTGCCATATAAAATAGAAGAATTAGGTGAGGGAAATATTGAATTTTCTTTGGCATCTTTTTTTGAATCACCAGTAGAACTTAAAACTAAAGTTGCTTTTACTAAACAATTAGCTGTTTTGTTAAAGTCAGGAGTGCCACTTTTGCAGTGTTTAGAACTTTTGATAGAGCAATTTGATAAAAGTTTTAAAAGAGTATTAATTAATATAAAAGATGGTGTTAAATCTGGGCAAACGTTTGCTTCACAACTTGCTAAATATCCAAAAATATTTCCAAATGTTTATGTACAATTAGTTAAAGCAGGCGAAGCCAGTGGTAAATTACATATAATTTTAAATAATTTAATAAGTTATATGGTAAAAGAAGAAGAGACTCGAAAGAAAATAAAAAAGGCTTCAAGTTATCCATTATTTATTTTAAGCTTTGCATTTTTAGTTGTTATAGGTTTAATAACAATTTTGGTTCCTAAAATTACAGATATGTTTATTAAAATGGGAAATAAAGAGCTACCGGGGCCAACATTATTTTTAAAATATTTATCAGATTTTTTTTTAGAATATTATTTAGTTTTTTTTATAGTTTTATTTTTTTTAATAATTTTATTTTCGTATTGGAAATCAACTTTATCTGGTAAAAAGAGTTTAGATAGTTTGTTTTTAAAGTTACCATTAATTTCATATTTTTCTAAAACTAAAGCAGTTGTACAATTTTCTCAAACATTGGGTATACTTTTGGATGCTGGAGTTAATTTATCTGAAAGTTTAGATATAGTTTCTAGTATTGTTGAAAATTCTATGTTGTTTGAAAAACTAGAATCAGCAAAAAATAATATTATAAAAGAAGGTAAAATTGCTAAATATTTAAAACAGACGGGAATTTTTCCTAATATTGCAATATATATGATAGATACAGGAGAACAATCGGGAAAATTGGGAGAAATGCTTTTAACCGTTGGTAATGATTATAATGATGAATTAAATGAAATAACAGATTCTTTGGTATCAAAAATTGGACCAATTGTGACTATAATTACGGGTGTGATTATAGGGTTTATAGTATTGTCTGTATTTTTGCCAATGATGGATATGAGTAATTTACCAGGTATGTAAAAATATAAGGAGTTTTATGGTCAAAAAAAGTGCATTTACATTGATAGAAATTATGGTTGTTCTTGGAATTATAGCGGTGTTATTATCTTTTGTAGCTCCAAGAGTTTATAATGCAATGTTTAGAAGTGATATTAAATTAACTAAAATGAAAATGTCTTCAATAAAAGATGCAATGCTTCAGTATAGACAAGATATGGGACATTATCCAAATAAAAAAGAAGGTGGTTTACAAGCTTTAATTACACGACCAGAAGGTTTAGGTAGTGAAAAGTGGTCAGGTCCATATTTAAATTCAGAAGAAGAAATTTTAGATAAATGGAATATGGAAATTGAATACAATATTCCACCTTTAAAATATAAACAATTTAAAACTTACGAAATTATATCAGCTGGTGGTGAAGCCGTTGATGCACAAGAGATTCCTGACGGAGTTTAAACTTGAATAATAAAGCAAAAAAAGCTTTTACATTAATAGAAATTATGGTTGTTTTAAGTATTATTGTGCTTATGACAACCATAATTTCTCCTAGATTATTCAGATTATTTAAAAAAAAAGATCAGGGCAATATAAATACAGTTTTAAGAGAGTTTAATAATTTAGTTACTATAATTAGGCAAGAAGCTGTAGAAAAACAAAAAATTTGTAGGTTATCTTTTAAGATATCAAAAACTGTACAAGATAGAGATATTATTACTATGCAAATAATGCAAAAAGATAAAGATAATGAAAATAAATTTAACCCAGAAAAAATATATTCTGAATATTTAAAAACAGAATATATTTTGCCAGTAAATATAAAAATAGAAGCTGTTTATAATGGAAAACAAAACTTATTGGAAGAAAATAAAGGCGAAGCTTTTTGCTATATATCTAAAGATGGTTTAGTGCAAGATATTTTAATTTATATTGCAAAAATAAACGAGGATTTAAAAGATAAATATTCGTTTAAAGTTGACCCTTTTCTTGGTGAATTTATTATGACTCAGGGATATTTAAAACCAGAAAAATAATATGAAAAATAAAGCGTTTACATTATTAGAGGTTTTGGTTGCATTATTAATTCTTGTTAGCGCAGCAACAATTATTTCTGGTGTTAATTTTAGAGCTTTTGTAAGAAGCGCAAAAGAAAGAGCTTATTTAGATAGAGTTTTTGTTATTCAAAAAGATTTTTTAGATTTTATATGGAACTTGGAAAATAAAAAAACAGAAAAAAAAGAAATAAAAAAAGAAATAAATAAAATAGAAAATCCGGAAATTAATATAACAACAGAGCTTTTGGATATAGATAAAAAATCAGAGTTAACAAATTTTACTGGTAATGTAAAAATAGTAAAAACAAGTGGAAGTTGGAAAAGTTTTGATAATGAAAATATTTTAAATTTTGTAACGTTTATTAGGTTAAAAGATAAAAAAAAGTAGTATGTTAAAAACAAAAAAAGCTTTTACGCTTGTAGAAGTTTTGATCTCTCTTTTAATATCATCGTTTATTATGTTTGGCATGATGCAAATTTATAATAATTTGCAAAAGTTTATAGATAAAACCTATGATTTTACAAAATTTAATAAAAAAGTTTATTTGCTTTTTAATATTTTAGAAAAAGATTTATCTAGTGCATTTATTACTAATTTAAAAGAAAAAAAAGAAGACGAAAAAAAAGATACTAAAAAATTTAATGAATGCTTTAAAACAGATATTTATTTAGGGGAAACTTTTAGACATAATAAACAAAAGTTCGAATTGTTTAAAAGCTTAAGTTTTATGACGACAAATGCTTTTGTTATATATGATGAAAAAAAAGCCCGATGTGTTCGTGTTGGATATTTTTTAGAAAAGAATAAAGATTTAAGTAAAGCCGGTAAGCTTGTTTATAATTTATATAGAAAAGAAACTGAAAATATTAAAAATATAGATTTTAAAAAACAAGAAGATGCAACTGAAAAAGATAAAAAAAATAATATAAAAGTATTTTGTATTGCAGAAAATATAAAAGAATTTGCCATAGAATATAAAGGTGTTTTGGATAAGAGAGATCCCGGACAAGGATCTGGGATGACAAAAGAAAAAAAACAAGAAATAAAAGAAAAAAAACTAGAAACAAGCTTTGAATGGGGCAAAAAAGAAGGTACTCAAGAAATATTACCTAATTTTGTAAAAATAATAGTATCGTTTTGGGATGATAAGTTATCTAGTGAAAATTGTTTTGAAAAATTAATACCTATATTTGTTTTTGAAGAATTAAAAGAAAAAGAATCAGAAAACAAAGAAAATAAGAAAGAAGAAAATAAAGAAGGTGCTAATGTAATTGGTTCAGGAGAAATTCAAGCAGGGCAAATACAAGGGCCAGTTGTGGAGAATAAAATTTAATGCAAAAAAATAGTCGCGCTTCAATTTTAATTTTTACATTATTAATTTTATCTGTAATTACTATTTTGACAGAACAATTAGTAAGAATAGTTCTTGTTAATTATAGTTTTACATCTGGTCAAATAAAAAAAGAACAAGCGAGAGCTCTTGCTCTGGGAGCTGTTAATTTAGCAATATCACAATTATTAGATCAAGAAATAATAGATAAAAAAGAAAATGAGAAAGATAAAAGCGAAGATAAAGAATTTAAGTTATATTTAAAACGTGTTTTTCCACATATTAATAAAATGCAAAAATTTAAATTAAATAATATTAAAGAAGGTTTAGATGGCGAAGTTGGCTTTTGTATTTCTTGTGAAAATGGAAAAATAAATATTAATAAAGTTTTTGATTTTGAAAAAAATGAATTTAAAGATGATTATAAAAAGTTATTGGTAGGTTTGGAAATAAAAGGTAAATTAAAACCGGGTGAAATTTTAAAAAAATTAACAGAATTTTTAAGAGAAAGAAAACGACCTTTAGATGATGTATCGCAATTAGTTGGTCTGTCTGATTTGAGTGCTGTAGATTTGTTTTATCTGCCTCCAGTAAAAGCAGAAAATAAAGAAAAGGCAAAGCCAAATACACAAATTTATTTACAAGATTTGTTTACTACATATACAGATAATGAAGGATTAGAATTTTTGTTTTTATCAAATTCATTGTTAAATATATTTGGATTAAGGCAGCCTTTATTTGATGATGCTATTACGTTAGATAAAAAATTTAATAAAATTATAAGTACAATAAAAAAAGATTATGTAACAAATTTAATACCAAGTTGGGAAATGTATTCACCAATTTTTGGTAAAAATAATAAAGTGTTAGACGCGTTTAAACAAATTTTATCTAAAGAATTTGGGCCTAAAGTTTTTTCTGTGTTATCTTATGGGAAAGTTGATAATATAGAAGAGCGGTTGGTTACTGTTATAAAAGAGACAGAAACAAAAAACGAAGAAAAAGAGACTGCTGGTAATTTAGTACAAAATCAAAATCTTGCTAAACCGCAAGAGCAGGAGAGTAACAAAGTTTTTAAAATTATTAGGATGTATTGGATTTAAGTTTTACTAAATAAAAGTGTAAGGTGTTTTTGTGAGAACAGAAACTAAAGTTGGCATATTTATAATAATTGCCATAGGAATTTTTATCTATTTAAGCGTTAACATTGGTGCTTTGCGTTTGGATACAGCGCAATATAATATATATAAAACATATTTTGATGATACTGGTGGGTTAGATGTAAAAGCTCCAATTAAAATAGCTGGTGTAGATGTTGGTTGGGTAGATTCTATTGAATTACTTTCTGACGGCAAAGCAGAAATTGTAATGCGAATAAATAAAAATATTCGATTAGCTAAAAATGCATATGCTGTTATTGGGCAAGAAGGTTTGATTGGAACAAAAACTTTAGAAATTGAACCCGGAGATCCTCAAACTGGAACTTTATTACCAGGCAGTGTGCTTTCGATTCCTGGCAGAGCTCCTGCAAGTGTTAGCGATTTGTTAGATCAATTTAGAGATATTGCATCATCTGTTCAAGATATTGCATATTCATTTAAAAATGTTTTTGGTACTCAAAAAGGTGAAGAAAATATGAAGCAGGCTTTAGATGGAATTACAAAAGCATCTAATAGAATTGCTGATTTTTCTGAAGTTTTAGAGCGTACTATGAAAAACAACGAAGATAATATTAATACATCGTTAACGAATATAAACAATGTTATGGGGCATGCAAATGAAAGAGCTCCTTCGATATTAAGACATTTAGATGAAACTATTCCATCTATAAAAGATACTTCAGATAGATTAAGAGTTGCCTTTGCAGATGATACATTGCCAAAAGTAAGTTCTGCATTTAAGAGTTTAGAAGCTACATCAGATCAAGCTAAAGATACATTTAAAGAAGCTGAAATGGTTGTAGAAAAAATTAATACAGGTAAAGGTCTTATTGGTAAACTTGTTAACGAAGACGAAACTTATGATGATATTAAAAAGACTGTAAGAGGCCTTAAGGATTATGTTTCAAAAACTCAGTCACTATTAGTTGATGTTGATATGCATTCAGAGTTAGGTGTAGATAGAGATTGGAACTCAAAAGGTTATTTTGATTTAAGAATAAGACCAACACAAGATTATTTTTATCAGATACAATTAATTTCAGATGAGCGTGGCATTGTCGTAGATCGAGACGAAGAGCATAGAAATTGGTTAGATAATAATTATAATGAAATTAATGTAAATGAACTTGATTATGGAAATACAGATTTTGGTAAAGCACAAAAAGCTCATGATTTACTAGAGTTTGCACCTATTAAAGACAAAGTAAAAAAGAAGAAAAATAATATTGCATTTGGTTTACAATTTGGTAAACGTTTTGATCGCTTAGCTTTACGTATTGGTATGTTTGAAAATTCGTTTGGTATGGCATGTGATTATTATTTGCCATTAAAAACAGATAAAATTCATTGGATAACTTCGTTAGAAGCATTTGATTTTAAAGGTCTAAATAGAATTGATGAAAATAGACCTCATATAAGATGGTTAAACAAAGTATTCTTTATGAAGAATTTATACACTGCATTCGGATTTGGAGATATGATAGGTAAACATACTTCTGAACCATTTGTTGGTGGTGGTATAAGATTTGGTGATGATGATCTTAAATATTTATTTTCAGCATTGCCGTTAGGTAAAGCAACAGCTAAGTAATAAAAAGAATATTAAATAAAAAAAAGTCCCGGTTTTTTATAGCCGGGATTTTTTTTATGCATCGTAAGAATCTAATTCTGTTTCTTCTTCTGATTCATCATTAAAAATAAAGCCTGTATCGTAAACAGTGTAATCGTAGGATGAATTATATTGTGAATCATAATTTATTGCATCGTAAGGCATGGCTTTTTCCTTGTTAAAATCGTTATTTTGTGCTATTTGTAAGTCCCCCGTAAATACAAAGATATATTACACCTGTTTTTGGCTTTGGCAATGCAAAAAGTCGATATTTGTTTAAAAATTCAGGAATATTTTTTTTTATATATAGGAAATGCTAAAAAATTACAAATATAAAATAAATTTGTAGCTTAATTATGTTGTTTTTGTTATATTTATATTAAATATATTGGGGATTTAGCAGTTTTTGCTATTAAATAGGGTTTTTATGTTTAAATGTTTAGAATTTAAAAAAAATATTAAATTTCTGTTAGCGATAGCTCTATTTGGGTTATTGATTCCATTTTACGTAAGTTCAATGGAAAGATTTAACCCAAGTTGCAAAAAAATATTAAAAAATGAAATTCCTAAAAATATATTTGAAGAAGATTTTGCTATTTATAATGGGATTCGATATCCAATAATTAGTTCTGGGACAGAAAAATTTGTATATGAATATGGTTCTGAATATGTTCTTATAAAATATAAAGAATTATATGATTCTAAAAATAAAATATATTTTAGCAATTTTAGTAAAGAGCTTTCGTGTTTAATAAATCTGGAACATGAAAATATAATAAAATTAATTGGTTGTAATGAACCTGATAAAATTTTAATAGAAGAGCGCGCTAGTTTTAATTTAAATTCTTTTTTATCTCAATCAAAATCAATTGGGCCAAAGACTAAAACAAAAATAGCAAAAGACATAGCAAGTGGACTTGCTTACATGCATGCAAATGATTTTGTTCATAGAGATTTAAAGCTAGAAAATATTGTAATATTTGAACAATCTAAAAATGGTAAAAAATATGTAACGGCAAAAATTATAGATTTTGGTTATTCAAATAATTGTTTTAAAGATAGTGATTATTCAAAAAATAATTACGCAATAGGCACTATTTTTTATGTAGATCCTAGATATTGGGAATTATATAGAGTTACGAGCAGTACAGAAAGCCAAAATATAGAATATCATAAATATAGTGATATTTTTGCATTTGGAATTCTTATGTATGAAATTTTTTATCAACTGTCTGTATGCGAATATTATAATTCAAATGTATTTAGTTTTAATAAAAAGATTAGAAATATGTATTCAATTAAAAGTTTTGATTTTAGAAAGCAGGTATATGTTGCCAATGCCTATGTTGATGAGAATTGGCGTCCACCTTTGGATGATGAAAAAGTTGATCCTAAAATAAATGATTTAATTAAAAGATGTTGGGATAATGATCCAGAAAAAAGGCCAACAGCAGAACAAATTGTAATAGAGTTACAAGATTATTTTAATGAGTTAAATAATAATTAAAATAGGGGATGGGTTTATGATAAAAAATATATTAAATATAAAAAGAATAATTTTTAAATTATTAATTATATTATTTTTTGCTCAGCCATTACTTGGTATGGAAGAACAAAAAACTGAAAAAAAATCACGTAAACATCATAAACATGTATCCCGTGAAGAGCGAGAAACAAGAAAACAACTAGAAAAAATGGGTTATACTAAAGAGCAAGTAGAGTTGTTTTTTAGTGAAAAAACTGTTGAACTAGAAATTAAAGAAATTAAAGAAATAATTTGGGATAATCCTGATAATAAAATTTTAGAATTTAATGTTTTTGAAAAGTTTGAAAATTTATCAAAGCTTTATCAATTAACTGAATATTTAAAAATTGTTTCTTCTGGTGGTGAAAAGAATATTTATGCTGGGTTGTTTAATGGCCAAGAATGTGTTTATTTAATTTATAAACAAGACAAACAATTAAAAGATACTTTAGAATCTAGATTTAATAGTGAAGTTAATATGTTAACTGAGCTACAAGGTTGTGAAAATATAATAAAATTACTTGGCTATGATCAAAAAAATAAAATAATAGTTTTAGAAAAGTGTAAATATAATTTAAAAGATTATATTTATAAAAATATGTCTACTATTACAGTAGAACAGCAACAATCTTTAATTAAAAATATGTTAAATGGTATAAAAGAGATGCATGATAGAAATATTATTCATAATGATATTAAGCCAGATAATATGGTTTTAAATGACGATTTAAAAATTAAATTTATAGACTTTGGTTTTGCTTGTAAGTTAGATGAAAATAAAGATTTTTGTAATTTAACTAAACCTGTAGGTAGCCATTTTTATCTTGCTCCAGAATATTATAGTTATGTTGGTTTTACAGAATCTAAAAATGATTTTGATGATGGATATAAATATTATAAATCTGGCGATATTTATTCTTTGGGTTGGGTTATATATTTTGTAATTTCAGGAAAATCTGTTACAGATTTGTTCAAAAATTCTTTTCCAGAGATGGCTAGAGTTTTTAACGAAGGATATGAATTTGTTGATGAACTCGAAAAAATAGATAATGAGTTTGGCAATAATATTTTAGAACAAATAGTTAAACCTTGTTTGAATTTAAATTCTGAAGATAGACCTACAATATATAAAATTATAGAAATATTTAAAGATATTAACTCAAGCGAAGATTAATAATTAAAATTAATATCTTTAAATAATTTTTTTAAAATATTTTGTTCAAGTTTATGCATAACTTTATAATCTTGATCAGTAATATGGTCGTAGCCAAGTAAGTGAACTAGGCCATGTGTAATAATTCGAATTAAATATATCTTAAAGTCGAGATTAAGTTTTTTACTGTCTTTTAGACAATATTCTAGAGAAATTATTATATCGCCCAAATTTTGGTCTTCCGGAGTTTGGGCCTTAATTTTTTCTCCCTGTTTTAAATTTGGGTAAAAAGGGAAAGAAAGTATATCTGTTGGTTTGTTTTTACCCCTAAATTTTTTATTAAAATTTTTTATGGTTATATTTGTTGTAAACCAAATATTTACATCAAAATTTGGATAATTTAATAATTCAAGTATTTTTTGTACTTGTTTTTTTACGTATTTTGGGTCAATTTTTATCTTTTTTTGCGTATTTTTTAATAAAATCATATTATTTTCCTCTTTTACTTATAATAAACACCGTTGTTTATATTTTCAAATACATGTAAAATATAAGATATTTTTTAAAATTTATTAGTTTTTAGAAAGGTTTAATGTGTCTCATCAAAGATTAAATGTTGTTTTTGAACAAACAGAATTTTTATTATCTAAACAAAAAGAATTAGTTAATTTTGTAGAAAAAATTTATACAAATTTATTAGGTCTTTTAGAATCAGAAATAAACAAAAATACAAAAGATTTAGAAGATTTAAAAGCTATTCATGCAAATATTTCTAATCATTATAATAGTTTGTCTGCAGATATAAAAGAAGATATATCTTTTATAGAAGAACAATTAAATGCTATTGCTCAAGTAAAAAATGTTCAAGATAGTGCAAAAGCTGAAGAATTGTTAAATATGATTGTAGATAAAGATGATACTCTTGTAGAAACTCAAGAGTTTAAAAAACAAGTAGAACAGGATTTGGGAAATTCTTTTAAAGAATTAGAATATATGAGCCAAGATCTTACAAATGCTATTAAAGAAGGTAAGGCAAAAGAAGTACGTTTAATGTTAGAAGCTGTAGAATCTCATGAACATGATTTAAATTGTGGTTGTTGTGATGATGAATCTTGCGATGAGTCTTGCAATGAGAGCGCATGTTCATCTTGTTCAGGTTGTTCTGGAAAAGATGCTGGGGATGATGCAGAAAAAGATACAGATATATTTGAATTTTTTAAAGAAAAAGATAATAAATAAAAATAAATATAAAAATTAAATATGAGAACTTTTTGTAGCAAATTAAAAAATAAATTTTATAAGAGCGAAGAACAAGCTTTTTTTAAAATTAAAAAAGAATTTGAACATAACGGGGATCTTATTCATGTAAGCCAACTTTTGATGTTTGCGCATCAAAGATTCCCTAATAAAATAGCTCTTGTTTGTGATAATAGAGAAATAACATATAAAGAATTTTATTATAGGTCTTTATTGTTTAGTAATAAACTAAAAAGCCTAGGTGTTAAACCAAGAGACAAAGTTATTTTGTATTCAGGTAATAGCATAGATTTTTATGTTGCTTATTTTGCTATATGGCAAATAGGAGCAATAATAGTTCCTATAAATATTTTTTTACATCAAAAAGAATTTATTTATGTTGCCAATAATTCTGATGCCGAAGTAATTTTTGTTGATCAGGAATTAAAACAAAATTTTGATAAAATATCTTTAAATGAATTACCCAATATAAAAATTGTTTTAAATAATAATGATCTGGATTGGGAATCTAGTTTAGATAATTTAGACAAAATAGATTTTGAGCCAATTATTAATAATATAGAAGAGTTAGCGTTAATATTATATACATCTGGAACAACAGGAAAACCTAAAGGTGTAATGCTTTCTTCTAAAAATATAATAGTAAATGCATTGCAGGATTATGTTCGTTTATTAGGTACAAATAAAAGTGAAAATGAAAGATTTTTTTCTGTATTACCATTATTTCATGTATTTGCTCAAAATACATGTATGTGGTTACCTGTGATGACAGGATCTGCTGCTATTATTGTAAAAAAGATAGATAGAAAATTAATATTGCAAGGTTTACAAAAAAAACCAACGGTATTTTTTGGATTCCCTGCTTTATTTGGTTTGCTATGTTTGTTAAAAACTGCACCTTTAGATTCTATTCGATTATTTATTTCTGGTGCAGATGCTATGACCGATAAAATTCGTATGGGGTTTGCATTAATATATGGACGTAAAATTTGTGCAGGATATGGGCTTACAGAAGCCGCACCGGTTATTGCTGTTAATCATGAAAATGAAGTTCTAGCAACGCATTATGTTGGTTATCCATTGTTTGGCATAAAATGTGATATTCGAGATGATAATGGAAATAGTTTACCAGCAAATAGTATAGGCACTCTTTGGGTTAAAGGTGATAATGTTATGATGGGTTATTATAAATCACCAGAAGAGACTTCAAAAATACTTATTGATGGCTGGCTTAATACTGGAGATCTTGGTTCTATAAATAATGCTGGTTATTTATCTATAAGTGGTAGAAACAAAGATTTAATAATTCATAAGGGATTTAATATTTATCCTCAAGAAATAGAAAATGTTTTACTTTCTCACCCAAAAGTTATGCAAGCTGCAGTTATTGGATTGAATGATGATGTTGCAGGGCAAATTCCTGTAGCTTTTATTGCGTCAAAAGAAAAAGATGAAAATTTAGAGAGTATGTTAAGAGAATTATGTGCTGCTAACTTGGCAAGTTATAAAATACCCAAAAAATTTATTTACTTGGAAAATTTGCCAATGAATGCTACAGGTAAGATAGACAAAAAAAGTTTACAGCAAAATTAAAATTAGGGGAATTTTTTTATGGGTATGGTTTATATAGAAATAATATTTTTTTTAATATCGTTAACATTTGCGGCTATATTTGCCTTTTTAGAGACAGCGTTTACAGGATTAAGATTATTTAAAATAAAAGAATTGAGTTCTAAAAAGAGTAAATATTCTAGTTTATTTGATACATGGGAAGAAAATCCCCAAAGAATTTTAATAACTATATTAATAGCCAATAATTTTGCGCATGTATTATCTTCTGTATTAATTGCCGAAATTATGGAACGTATATTTGGCGGTATAGGTTTAATGGTCGGTGTCTTTTTGGCAACGGTAACAATATTAGTTTTTGGAGAAATTATTCCAAAGGCTGTTGCCAAGTCTCATAGCGAAAAGTTATTTCAGTCATCTTTATGGGTAATTTATTATTTATATAAATTTTTATATCCTATAGGTTCTTTTTTGATGGGAATTGCAAATTATATTTTCAAAAAATTTGGTAAAGAACATGTTTTTGAAAAAAAATTAGATGTAGTTTCTGAAAAAGAATTGCAATTTTTGATAGATTATAGTGACGAAAAAGGTTTAATAGAAGCAGAAAAAAGTGAAATGCTTCAAAATATATTTGGGTTAGGTCAAACTTTAGTAGATGAAATTATGGTTCCTAAAGTTGATATGCTTTTAATAGATGCTAAAACCAGTGTACAAAAAGCTGCCGATATATTTTCTAAGTCAAGATTTTCTAGAATCCCTGTTTACGAAGATAATGAAGATAATGTAATTGGTATAATTCATCAAAAAGATATTTTTGAAATTGTTTCTAGAAATAAAGATATACAACAAATTGTAAAAGATTTAATAAGACCAGTTTTGTTTGTTCCAGAAACTAAAAAAACAAATCAATTATTAAGTGAATTTTTACACAAACGCATGCATATGGCAATGATAATAGATGAGTATGGTGTAATTTCTGGTTTAGTAACACTTGAAGATGTTCTTGAAGAAATTGTGGGCGAAATTAGAGATGAACACGAAAGTATTAGGACAGATTATATACCGGTTGAAAATGGTGGATGGGTTGTTGATGCAAAAATGAGTTTGGAAAAATTAAGTGAACTTTTAGATATAGATTTTGATACACAAGAATCGAATACTCTTGCAGGATTTTTATCAGAAAAATTGCAGCACTTACCTAAAAAAGGTGAGCGATTTGTTTATAAAAATTATTGTTTTCAGATTCAGCAAGCAACACAAAGAAAAGTTATACAAGTATTAATTTTTAATGAAAAAAAAGATGCTTAATAAAAAAGGCCCCGTAAAAAACGGGGCCTTTTTTATTAATTGTTATTAATTAATTTTATATTTCTCGTTAATTTTAAATAATGCAAATCCAATTAATGCTAATACTATAAATGGTAAAGCATTTGCTAATCTTTCTGTACTATTTTGTCCAATTGCAAACCAGCTATAAGTTATAATTATGCATGAGGATATAAGAGCTAAAATTGTAATAAAAACACCTAGTTTTAAACTTTTTTTAACTTGTATAGATAATAGAGATAAAAGTGTAATTATGTAAGTAGTTACTATTCCAAAATTACATAATGCACTTAATAATGTTAAATTGTTTGCAAAACTTATTAATATAAAAATTACTAAACCTGTTAGAAAAATTGCATGTTTAGGTCTGTTTTCTCGATTAACTTTTTTGAGAATGTTTGATTTAGGTAATAAATTGTTTTCTAATATAGAATGTAAATTTGAAGAATCTGCTAAGATACATCCAAATAATGAACTAATATAGGTTATAAAAATAGCAGCAGAAAAAAAGCTAGATAATAATTTTAAAAATATAGGATTATTAATTCCTAAAAAATTAATAAAACTTAAAGAATCATATTTTACTAAACTTTCTGCACCCATAATATTTAATAAACTGAAATGAAATATTGTATAAATTACGGCAGTACCTATAAAACTCATTAATATAACTTTGGATGGTGTATTTTTATCACCTTCTATCAGGTGGCTTATGCTACAGGCAGCTTCAAAACCAAGAAAGCCAAATATTGCCAATGGTATTGTAAATTGTAATGTGCTTAAATTTTGCATATTAAAATTTAAACCAGGATTAAAATAAAAAAATAGAAGTAAAATAACAAAAAATAGAGGCAATAATTTTATTATTGTTGTTATGTTTTGTATTTTACTTACATACTTGAGACTTAAAAGATTTAAAAATAAAAATATTGAAATTAATACAATATTAAAAACTAAGTCTTGAGATCTTGCTAAATTGAGATTTAACTTGAACAATATTAATTCTTTTAGTTTTAAAAACAAAAGAGAAGATATGGCGGCAAAACCTAAAAAATAAGCCCAGCCACTTATAAATCCATAACCTTTACCCAATTCTTGTTTTGCGTAATTGTAAAAATTACCTTGTTCTGTAAAAAATTTTGTTATTTGCGCAATACTATATACTACAGGTAAAAATATTGTTGCAATTAATGGCCAACATAAAAAACTTAAATTGCCACTTAGTTTAGATGTCGAAACAGGAACCATGTAAATTCCAACACCAATCATGATATTCATGGTAACTAAAATTGCTGTCAGCTTAGACATTTTATGCACTGTGCTCATAAAAACCTTTCGTTATATATCGTTATATTCTTATATTGTGCAGCTTAATAAACTATCAATTTATATCAAAAATGTATACTGGGTAGCAAGCCAGGTGTTTATTACTAAGATTATGATAAATAATATATATTTTGTGGTTTTAAGTTTGCTTGAAAATTTAGTTTACTGTGGTACCATTAAACTTATTGTTGAAATTAGTTTGTTATTAAAAATTTTTATTAAAGAAAGGGTACGTGTTTATGAATAATTCAAGAATATTATCAAAATTATCTGTAGCTGTGTTAGCTGTAGTTTTTTTATCTGGATGTAGTTCTATCAAAAACTTATTTCAAAAAAAAGATGTTGAAAAAGAATTGGCTGCTGATATAAAAGTTGGAGCAGCTCTTTTAAATATTGATGGTAAGATTGTTGTTTCAGAAGGTGATTTTGACAAGTATTTAACTCAAATGTTACAAGCAAATCCTTATTTTAGAGGTGCTACAGCAGAAAGTTTACCTAAACAGTTAAAGCGTAAATTTTTTGATGAACTTATTAAACAAGAATTAATTATTGCTTGGGCGAATAAAAATAATGTAGCAGCAGAAGAAGAATTCAAGAAAAATTACGAAGAGCTTAAAAAATTAGTTAGACGTTCTTTATTAGTACAGTCTTATGAAAAGAAATTGTTTGACGAAATAGCCATTTCTGATGCAGATGTTAAAGATCATTTTAACAAAAATAAAGATAAATTTGTAAAAGAAAAAGGTGATGTACAAGTTGATGGTGTAGAATTTGCAGATGATATACAAGCTTCAGCTTTTGTAACTAAAGTTACAGGTAAAGAAGCTGACTTTAAAAAATTAGCAAAAGAAACAAGCGAAAAAACATTTAAATCTTTTGGTCGTGTAGATATAAAAGATTATAATTCAACTTTGCCAAAAGAAATTAAAGATAAATTAACAACAGTTGCAAAATTCCCATCTGTAGTAAAAGTTGCTATAAAAAATAAAGTTTGGGTTGTTTGTGTTTCAGATAAAAAAGACGCTTCTTATTTTAGTTTAGACGAAGTTAAAGATCAACTTAAAGAAATGTTAAAGATTAATAAATTTAAAGAAATTTTAAATGAAAAAATAGATAAATTAAAAAATGAATTTACATTAAATATTAATGAAGATTTCTTTAAGGATGTTGTTGAATCTGCTCCAGCTCAAGCAGAGCCAGAAATTCAAGAAACAACACCAGTAAAAGAAGATGCTCTTGCAACTCCAAAAGGCGCAGCAGCTATTTAAACAGAAATAAATTTTACAATTAATTTAGAGAGGAGACTTAATAGGTCTCCTCTTTTTATTTTAAATACAGGATTTTTATATGCATGCTAAAGTATTTTCGGCAACAACATTGGGAATAGATTCACATTTGGTGGAAGTAGAAGCGGATTTATCTATGGGGCTAATTAAATTTGATATAGTAGGCCTCCCAGATAAAGCAATTACAGAAAGTTCAAAAAGAATTATGGCTGCATTAAAAAATTCTGGTTTAAGTTTGCCCGAAAGATCTATTACAATAAATTTGGCTCCTGCAAATTTAAAAAAACAAAATGTATTATTTGATGTGCCTATAGCTATAGCTGTTTTGCAATCTGCAAAGATGCTAAATATTTCTCAAGAATTTATTAATGAAACTATTTTTTTGGGAGAGCTTGCACTTGATGGTCAAATAAGACCAGTTAGAGGTGTACTTTCGGTTGCACATGGCATGCTTAAAACTAATAAAAAAAGACTTGTTATTCCTACGCAAAATTGTCAAGAAGCAAGTCTTATAAAGGATATAGAAATTATTGGTGTAAATAATATTATAGAGCTTGTTGAATATTTGCGTGGTTATAAAACTATTACACCTACTAAATCTACTTTTGATACTTTTTCTACAAAAATTAAAAATCACCCGTTAGACTTTAATCAAGTTAAAGGTCAGTTTATGGCAAAGCGTGCTTTACAAATTGCAGCAGCGGGTATGCATAATATTATTTTTATTGGGCCTCCTGGAGCCGGTAAAACCATGCTTGCTAAAAGATTTGCCACAATATTGCCAGAAATGTCTTTTGATGAAATTATAGAAACTACAAAAATTTATTCTATTGCTGGCATGCTTGATAGTAAATCTTTGATTATACATAGACCATTTAGAGCTCCACATCATACAATATCTCAAGCGGGTCTTGTTGGTGGTGGTTCTGCACCTAAACCAGGAGAAATTAGTCTTGCGAATAAAGGCGTTTTATTTTTAGATGAATTAGCAGAATTTAAAAGAGCCACTTTGGAAGTTTTGCGTCAACCATTAGAAAGCAAAAAAGTTTTAATTTCAAGAGCGAATTCTGCGCTTGAATATCCTGCAGAATTTTTGCTTGTAGCAGCGCTTAACCCATGCCCATGTGGATATTATGGAGATAAAAGTAATAAGTGTACTTGTACAAAAAAACAAATTACAAATTATTTTTCAAAACTTTCTGGACCATTGTTAGATAGAGTAGATATCCATGTTAATGTTTCTTCTGTTGATTATGATGATATTAATAATAAAAATTTAATTGGCAAAAGTTCAGCTCAATTAAAAATAGAAGTAGATAAAGCTGTAGCAATACAAAAAAATAGAAATTTGGTTAATGCGTTTATGCAAGCTCAAGATGTAGAAAAATATTGTGTATTAAATTCTGATGCACAAGATACTTTAAAATTGGCTTTTGAAAAATTGCATTTAAGCATGCGGGGATATCATAAAATATTAAAAATAGCGCGAACTATTGCAGATTTGGATAATTGCGATATCATAGGCAAGGCGCATATTAGAGAAGCTATAATGTATAGAACTTTAGATAGAAGTGAAAAGATTAATTAATTTTTTATTAAAGGGAGTATTTATGAAATTTAGATATTTATTTTTGTTAATAAGTTTTTGTGTTTTTAATGTAAATGCTGGACTTAGAAATTATAGGCCAAAATTAATTTTTAATTCTAAATTCCCTATAGAGTTTTTAGCAAAGATATCAACAGAAGCTAAAGGGCTTGTTATAGAATTAGGCCAATTATTACAAGAGAATGATAATTCTATAAATAAAAATATGTGCATTATAATGATAAACGAATTATTAGGTTTAAATGACGAAGATTTAGAAGTTGTTTCTCAAAATCTTGTTAATTCAGAAGTTAATTATAGAGTAGACAAACAGAATTTTGATGAATCAGGTCTATTTATTGTTACAAAAGATAATATATTACATGTAGTGGCTCAAATTAAAAATGCATTAGATAGAGAACAAAAAAAAATATCTATAGATCCATTAAGATGGTATGATCCGTTGGGTAAAATTTAAGATAGAAAATGATATTAGGCATTGGTACAGATATAGTAAAAATTTCACGTTTTAATTCTTGGCTTAATTTTTCGCAAGAAAATTTATTACATGTTTTTACAGAGCAAGAAATTCAAGATTTTTCGCAAAAAAGTAAATTAAATAATAATTTTAATTTACAAATTTTAGCTTCGCGATTTGCAGCAAAAGAGGCTTGTTATAAAGCATTAAGTGCAGCTTTAGTTAAATTAAATTTAAATACAAAAGATTTTTATCTTTTGTTTGCATGTAAAAATATAGAAGTTATAAAAGGCGAATGGGGTGTACCAATGCTTAATATTAATTATAAAGCTTTTGAAGATAAATTGGGCATTAAATTGCCAAATTTAAATATAGATCTTTCTATATCACACGAAAAAGATTTTGCGCAAGCATTTGTTATTATTTCTAAATAAAATTAAAAAATTTATTTTATGGCAAACAAAAAACTTGGAAATATAATCTCTGGTTCGCTAAGCGAAGGTTTTGTAATGCGCTTAGATCCAGATTCTAATCTTGAAGATGTAAAAACTGGAAAATTTGTTTCTATAAAGGGTAAAAGTTATACATTTTTTTCTTTAATTACAGACCTTGAATTACAAGTTACAAATCAAGAAATACTACTTTTCCCACCGGGTGACAATGAAGATCTTTTGTTAGATGTTTTAAGACAACATGATATTTATACAAAAGTTTCTTTACGCCCCATGTTAATGCTTGATAAAGAAAATAATAGAATGCCTGTAAAAACAATTCCGGCACATTTTTCTAATGTCTTTGATGCAAGTGCTAAAGACGTAGCATTAATTTTTGGCGAAGAAAAAGAAGACAAAAAATATTTTAATATAGGTTCTCCATTAGATATGGAAACGCCTGTATGTATTAATTTAGATCTTTTTACAGAACGCAGTAATGGCATATTTGGTAAAACAGGCACAGGTAAAACTTTTATTACACGTTTAATTTTGGCAGGTTTAGTAAAATCTGAACGCGCTGTGAATTTAATTTTTGATATGCATTCAGAATATGGTTTTCAGGCGCGTAAAGAAGGGGCTAATTTTTCGTTTGTTAAGGGGCTTAAAACTTTATTTCCCGATAAAGTTTCTATATTTTCGTTAGATCCAGAATCTACTCGTAAGCGTGGTTGCGCTGCAGATGTCGAAGTTATTTTAAGTTATCAAGATATAAGTGTAGAAGATATTGCAAGTTTACAGTTTGAGTTGAATTTGCATCCAACAGCAGTAGAAGCAGCTTATTTGGTTTATGGTAAATATAAAAAAGATTGGTTATTAGTTTTATTAGAACAAGGTGAAACTTTAAAAGAATTTGCAACTCTTGTTGGAGCACATGCAGAATCTATAGCAGCTCTTTATAGAAAACTTAAAAGATTAGAAAGATTTTCTTTTTTAAAAAAGATAAAATTACAGGAATCTGTAATAGAAAAATTAGTTTTATTTTTAGATAAAAATATTAACGTTGTTTTAGAATTTGGAAATAATAATTCTTTATTATGTTATTTACTTGTTTCTAATATTATTACACGAAAGATTCACGAAATTTATATAGATAAAACAGAAAAGTTTTTGGCATCTCAAAAAAAAGAAGATGAACCCAAAAGGCTTATGATAACAATAGAAGAAGCCCATAAATTTTTAAACCCAATTGCAGCTAAGCAAACTATTTTTGGTAATATCGCGCGGGAAATGCGTAAATATTATGTTTCTTTATTAGTTGTAGATCAACGTCCATCAGGAATTGATGATGAAGTTTTATCACAAATTGGTACAAAAATAGTTGCTCTTTTAAATGATGAAAAAGATATTCAAGCAGTGCTTACTGGAGTTTCTAATTCATCTGGGCTACGTTCTGTACTTGCAACGCTTGATACAAAAAAACAAGCGCTTGTTATGGGGCACGCTGTTCCCATGCCGGTGGTAATTCGAACTAGAGAATATGATAATAATTTTTATGCAGCTATTGGTGCTTTTATTTCTGTTCAGGATATTAAAAAAACTATAGATCAAATTTTTTAATTATTATTTTATTGTAGAAAATATTAAAAGATCTAAACTCTTTTTGATTAATAATTTTTATGAAAGGGTTTAGTGTGAAAAAATTTTTATTTATCTTGTTATTTATTTCTCAGTCATTATATTCGTTTAATTTTTCTTTATTAAAAAATAATCAACCAAATTATTTAAAAATGTCGCAAGAAGAAATATTTAATTATATTTTATCTCAGACTTATGTAGATAATGATAATGCTATTCTTTGGATAGAAAAACTTTATGATTTTGCAAAAAAAACAAATAATGAATGTATTAAAGAGGTTATACGTGAAATTTTACCCTATGATATTAGGTTATCCAAAGAAGAGATTATTAAAAAAATTAAAAAAGACTTAATTGATTTGAGTATAAAGTCTTTTGCAATTTTAAACCAAAAATATAATCGTTTTGATGAAAATGATAAAGATGAAGAAAATGATGAGGAAGAGTTTTTAGCAGATTTTAGTATATATGCCAAAGATTCGTTAGAAAAATTAAATCCTATATTTTATTCAATTTTTATTGATAATGAAAAATTAACAAAATATTTTTTAGATCATTCAAATGATTTTACTAAACTTTTTTCAAATGAAAAGCACACAAGTTTTTTTGGATCATTTGTTTATTGTATGTTGTTAGGTATAGGGCATAAAACCCTAAAATTAGTTTTGGATTTTTATCCCGATATTGATATGAATTATATAGAATATAATGATAATGAAGATGACGACAATGAAGATTATGATGATGATGATTGTAGGCTAATTGATTATGCTATTATGTGTAATTATAAGGATTTAGTTGAGCTTTTATTTACGAGATTTAAATCAGAATCTTATCATATAGATAAAAATGAACTTTTTGATCAACCAATAGTAAAAGCTGTTGAACTCGGTTTATTAGATTATGTAAAATTTTTTGTAGAAAACGGAGTTCTTCCTAATTGTTATAGTTTAGAAAATGAAATGGATCTAGTTCATTTAGCTTTAGAAAATAATTTTATAGATATTGCTAGATATCTTATTGATAATGGTGCATATATTGAAGATGATTTATTATTTTTTAAAGGTGATTTGGATTTTTCTAAATATTTAGAAAAAATGTTTTTATTAAGAAACATTTCTAGCCCATTACATATTGCTTGTTTAAATGGAGATATTTGTTTAGTTGAAGAGTTATTAAAAAAAGGGATTTCTCCTGATATAATGGATAGTAGAGGTAGAACCCCAATGCTTTTTATTATGGATAATTTATTTTATAACAATAAGGAGCCCTTTTTTATGCAAAGCTTATGGCATCAAATAGAGAACCGAAAATATTTTAGTAACGTAGATTTTGATGTTTATGAACAAATATTAGATTTATTATTGAAATATGGTGCTGATGTTGATGCTAGAAATAACAATGCTGATTCTGCATTAATTATATGTTCTAGAGACTGTAAAGATAATAAATTTATAAGTTATTTAATAAGGAATGGCGCAAATACCAAATTTTTAAACAATCAAAGAGTATCATTTATATCTAATTGTATTAAAAATAATTTTTTTATTAAAAATGAAAATGTGAACGTGTTAGAGCTGGAAGATCTTTTAGGTAGAGATGCTTTAATTTGTTTGTCAATTTTCTATAAATTTGAAGATAATGAGGAAAAAATAAATTTTTTATTAAGTGGATTTGATTTAAATAAAAAATATTATTTAGAAAAGTCTTCAGTTTTACATATTGCTGCAGCTAATAATAACAGATTTATGGTAAGATATTTTGTAGAAAAAGGTATAGACGTAAATATCAAAAATGATTATGGATATACGCCATTATTTTATGCTGTTTATTATGGAGTTGAAGATATCGTTAAATTATTATTAGAACTCGGCGCAGATACTAGCATAAAGTATATTGATGGTAGTTTAACCGTAAAAGATTTGGCATTTGCTAGGGGGCATAAAGAGATTTGTGAATTACTTTCTAACTATAAATAACATGTTTTGTTATTGACGATTTTATATAAAAGCGCTAAGTTTTGTACTTGTAGTAAGTCATTTTTTAAGTATGTTAAGGGAGTTTTTATTATGAAAAAAATATTAAATTTAAGTTTAGTTTTTAGCTTATTAGCATCAGGTCTTTTTGCTGCAGATACAGCAAATAAAGAAACATTAGTTTCTGTAGATAGTTTAAGAATTTTACAAGAATCAAAAGAAGGTAAAGTACTTTCAGCAAAGTTACAAAAAGACATAGAAGGCTTTCAGACAGAAGTTAAAAACGCTCAAACAAAAGTTGTAGATTTGCAAGCTGATATTCAAAAACAATCTAAAGTATTAAGCAAAGACGCTTTAATGGAAAAAGGCGAAGAACTTAATAAACTTAAAAAAAGAGCAGAAAGAGATTTGGCAGATAAAGAAGAAGCTTTAAAGATAAAAGTACAAAGAGAACAAATGACTTTACGCGAAAAACAACTTAGAGTTACTAAACAAGTTTTTGATTCAAAAGACTGGGGCATGATGATAGATGTAAATACACCTGGTGTTATTTGTTCAAATAAAGCAATAGACAAAACAAGCGAAATTTTAAAAGCAGTTGATCTTGCATACGAAAAAGATACAACAAATAAGACAAAGACAATAAAGGCAGCTTAATGCAAATTAATCTGGATTTAAACCAAATTAAAAAGATCATCGGAGTAGAAAACTCCGATGATTCTTTTTTAGTAAATAATATAATGTCTCTAGAAAATGCAACCGAAAATGATGCAGCTATTATTTTAGATAGAGGTTCAGAATCTGTTTTTTCTAGTATAGAAATAGAAAAAGTTAAAAACAGCAAAGCTGGAGTAATTATAGCTGCTAAAGAAGTTGTTCCAGGTAAAAGATATTTAATAGTAAATGATAGTTTAAATGCTTTTACTAAAATAATAGATTTTGTTACTAAAAATAATAAAAAAGAAAAAGCACTTGTGCATGAAAGTGTTACTGTTGGCGCACATACTGTAATTAATGATAATACCCAAATAGACCAAGATACAGTTATAGATTCTAATGTATTTATTGGGTCTGGTGTTGCTATTGGTAAAAATGTAAAAATATATTCTGGCGCTAGAATTTTAGATGGAACTATTATTGGTAATAATTGTATAATTCATGCAAATGCTGTTATTGGCTCAGATGGTTTTAGTTATGCTGTTACAAAAACTGGAGCAAAAAAAATTCCACAAATAGGTATAGTTCAAATTGGTAATGATGTCGAAATTGGAGCATGTACAACAATAGATAGAGCTGCTTTTGATAAAACTGTTATTGGTGATGGTTGTAAATTAGATAATATGGTTCATATTGCACATAATGTAATTGTTGGTCCTCATACAATAATTTTGGCACAAACTGGAATAGCTGGTAGCGTTAAAATAGGCTTTGGCTGTCAAATTGGTGGCCAGGTTGCAATAAAAGATCACTTAACTATTGGCAATGGAGCTAAAATTGTTTCAAAGTCTGGTGTGCTTAAAGATGTTGCTCCTCACGAAACTGTTGCAGGTATTCCTGCATTACCATTTAATAAGTGGAAAAAATCTAGCGTTATATTTGCGTTATTGCCCGAATATTTAAAAAAGTTTGAATCTAATTCAAAAAAAGTTAGTTTATTAAAAAATTTATTTAATAAATTCTTTAATAAAAATTAGGTTATTATGTCAAATTTTGAATTTATATCTTTGCATGCGTCTAGTCTTATTAATTCTATAGAAAAAGAACTAAATAAAAAATTTACAATATTTAAACCATCAAGTTTTGCAGATTCTGAAATTTTTATAAAATATTTTGATATTAATTTTTTAAATAATAAACATGTAATAGTTCTGCATCAATTTTCTTTTGAACAAAAAAGCATTAGTGAACAAATTATAGAACTTTTATTTTTAGTAGATTTGGTTAAAAAGGCTGGTGCAATAAAAGTAGATGTAGTTTTGCCATATTATCCATACTCTAGGCAAGAAGAATTATTTGGTGGCAAAGCAAAGGGTTTTGTTTTTTTGATAGATAAATTATTTAAAGCTAGTTTAATAGATGAAATATTTTGTTTTGAATTACACAATTCTCAGGTTGTTAAAGAGTTTATAACAAAAACAAATGAAATTTCTTTAATAGATTTTGGTGTAGAATTTTTTGGTAAAAACAAAGATATTTTATTTGAAGCAAAAGATGCCTGTTTTTTATCTCCAGATGAAGGTAGGGCTGAATCTATTAAAATAATAGCCCAAAATGCTGGTGTTCCATTTGCTCATGTAGAAAAAGAAAGAATAGCTAAAGATTTGGCAGTTTCTAAAAAATTAATAGGCGATGTAAAAGATAAAAATGTAATTATTATTGATGATATAATAGATACAGCCAATACTGCTATTGGAGCTTGTGACATTGCTTTAAAAAATGGGGCTAAAAAGGTTATTGGTTTTTTTGGGCATGCTGTTTTATCTAAAGATGCTGTAGAAAAAATAGAAAAAAGCAAATTTGAACATGTCTTTGTTACAGATACTGTTATGGTTGGAAATAAACTTGTTAATTCAAAAAAAATAACACAAACGTCTCTTGCGCATATTTTGATTAAATTTTTGAGAGATTATTATGGATTTTAATATCAAAAATATAAAAGCAATTATTGGCCTTGGTAACCCTGGTTTAAAATATTATAAAAATAGACATAATATTGGATTTAGAATTCTAGATAAAATTGCTCAAGATTATGGTGTAAATTGGAATGTTGCGGATATTCAGGAAGATGCAAAAATTACAGTATCTATTAATCAAGAAAATTTTAATATTATACTTATAAAGCCACAAACATTTATGAACGATTCTGGTAAAGTTTTATCTGGCTTACAAAAAAAAGGTATAAAGCCAGAAAATATTTTAGTGGTCCATGATGAACTTGAAAAGCCATTTGGTAATATTAGTTTTAAATATGATGGTAGTGCAAGAGGGCATAACGGTCTAAGGTCAATAATTAGCTTTGTTGGAGCTGGATTTTGGCGGTTAAGATTTGGTATAAGCCGTCCAGAAGATGCAGATGTTGCAAATTATGTTCTTGCAAATTTTTCTCAAGAAGAAGAATCTAAAATTAACTTATTTATAGAACAAGCAGTAATAAAAATTTTTCAGGCATAAAATAATATCTCTTTTTATTTTATTTATACTTTATATTTATAAAAATAAAATCTTTTCTTATATAAAATATCTTTTATTCAATTATACTTTTTTTAAAATTTTATATTTTTAAATGCAAAATAAAAAGTTTATTTTGTAATTTTTGTTGTTATTAAAAGATATTTAAATTTTTAAAAAAATTTCCATAAGAATAAATTTTTTTTTAGTTTTATTAAATTTATTTTTTTATTTAGAATGACATTCACATAAGTTGTGGGTTTATTCTTTTAAATTTTTTAAAGATAATTGTTTGAACAAGGGGGAAATATGTATGGGTATATTGTATCTACAATTACATCATTTATAGATGTGCCCGGGAAGATATCTATGTCGATATTTTTTTCTGGATGTAGCATTAGATGCAAAGATTGCCACAATAAAAAATTGTGGGATATAAAAAGTGGACAACTTACAAGCTCGGATGAGATAATTGAAAAAATAAAATTAAACCCTTTGGTTGATTATGTTGCTTTTATGGGCGGAGAGCCTACAGATCAAATGGATTTTTTAATTCATTTATGTTCTCGTATTAAAAGTGAACTTAATTTGCCAATTGCAGTTTATACAGGAAGAGAGTTTGAAGTTTTACCAACAAGTTTGACAAGTGTAATAGATTTAATTATTTGTGGACCTTATAAAAAAGAGTTTCATGTTGGGGGATGGCCAGCATCTTCTAACCAACGAATATTTACAAAAAAGGATGAACAATGGAATTGCTAAATAGTTTTTCAAATTTTACAAAAGAATTTAAAGATTTATATAAAAATATGGATCCAGAAATTTTGGATCTTGAAGGAATTTCTCAAGATAAATTAGATGTTTCTTTAATGGCAGATAAATATTTTAAAGAAAGAGTTTCGGATTTTTCTGTTGATGATAACGCGAATCATTTACAAGATGGTAGATCTAGGGGAAATTATATTTCTGAAGTCTCGAAAAGTAGCTTGAAAATAATTGGCTATCACGATTTATATATATTACTTTTAGATGAATATGGCCAAGAGCGTGCCGATAAAATTATGAAAGCTGTTTGGGATGGGGATTTATATTTTCACGATAGTACTGCTATTCAGGTTCCATATTGTTGGGCATATTCTACAGAATTTTTATTACATAAAGGTAATTTTTGGGGGCAGCTACAATCATTCCCTCCAAAGCGAGCACGTTCATTTATAGATCAGGTTAAAGAAGTTACTATAGAATTGGCTCAAGAAGTTGCAGGCGCTGTTGCTATTGGTGATTTATTTATTAATTATTCTTATTTTATTAAAAAAGAAAATTTAGATATAAATAATATCGAAGTAAGAAAAGAAATAGAAAATGATTTTCAATCTTTAGTTCATACTCTTAATAAAAAATTAAGACCTTCGCATCAATCTCCATTTTCTAATATATCTATTTTTGATAAACCTAATTTAAAAATATTATTTGGACAAACTATATTTCCAGATGGAACTAAACCGGATTTTGATTTAATTTGGGAAATACAAAAAATATTTGTAGATTGGTTTCACAAAGGGGATCCTTTTACGGGCTTGCCATATAGATTTCCTGTAGTAACATTAAATTTACGTACAGATGAACATGGCGAAGTAATTGATAAACAAGCGCTAGATTATTTTTCTCAAGTAAATTTAGAAAAAGCAGCATTTAACATTTATATTTCTTCAGGTAATAAAATTGCAAGTTGCTGTCGATTAACAAATGATCTTGATCTTGCAGGTATAGATAGTTTTGGTAATGGTGGTATTTCTTTAGGTTCTCATAGAGTTGTTACAATAAATTTAGCTCGGCTTGGATTTAGAGCTAAGTCTTATGCAAATTTAATAGAGTTACTAAAAGAACAGCTTGATATGGCACAAGATTCTTTAAATGTGCATAGAAAATTATTAAAAAAGCGTTATGAACAAGGATTTTTGCCATTTGTTAAATTTGGCATAATACATCTTGATAGATTATTTAGTACATTTGGAATTAGTGGTGTTTATGAATGTGTAGAACAACTTGGATATTCTATTTCTACACAAGATGGTAAAAATATAGCATATGATCTTTTGTCTTATATTAAAAATTATTCAACAGAGTGTGCAAAATCTACTGGTAATTCTTTTAATATAGAACAAGTGCCGGCCGAAAGTTTAGCTGTAAAATTTGCATTAAAAGATCAATTATTATATGGCATGGATTATGCTATTTATTCAAATCAGTTTATACCATTGTGGGTAGACTATGATATAGTCGATAGAATTAAACTTGATGGTATTTTTTCTAAAGCTTTAACTGGTGGTGGAATTTCGCATCTTAATGTTGGTGAAAAATTAACAAATTCAGATCAGATGAAAAGATTAATTTCTTATGCAATAAAATCTGGATGCGAACATTTTGCTGTAAATTATAATTATTGTCAGTGTACAAATAACCATATTACAATTTCTGGCCCTGTTCAAAAATGTCCAATATGCTCAGCTGATATTAAAGAACAATATACAAGAATTATTGGATATTTTACACCTGTTTCTGCATGGAATAAGGGGCGTAGAATTGAACATGGCAAACGTGTATTTAAAGGTAATTATGTAAAAGAAGAGGGTGTAATTAATAAATCAAAAGTTGATGCTGATGTAGTGCAGGTCTAACAATTAAAAAGGGTGAATAATTTAATTTCACCCTTTTTTTATTTTAAAATTAATAATTTAGATCTTCAAAAGAAAACTCACCATTAAGATCTCTTTTTATTGCTCTTATCCATTCTAAAATTTCTTGAGCTGTAGGTCTGTTATTTGGATCTAACTGTAAACACAATTTAATTAGTTTATTTAATATACAATTCTTTGTTGTTATAGCAGGAAGTTGTGGAATCCAATATATTTTTTTATTTTCTTTTCCAGGTAGAAGTTTTTCTCCTAAAATAGCGCTAATATATTCTTTTAAAGAATATTTATGTTTGTAGGTTTCTTCAAATGCCTTATCTGGGATTTTTTGAACCATAACAACATATGCTAGCATTCCAAATGACCAGATATCACTTTTGGTTGATAAAATATAATTTTTTCTAGTTTCTTCGAGCATGCTATTTAATATTTCTGGTGCAGCATATATATCTGTTCCCTGAGTATAATTAATAGAAATTTGCCCATCTTCATCTGTTTGTAGAGAATAAGAAAAATCTATTAATTTACATTTATTATTAACAAGTACTACATTTTCTGTTTTTATATCACCATGTATTATTCCTTGATTATGTAAATAAACTAGAGCTTGTGCTATTTGTTCTAAAATATTAAGTTTTTCTTCTATTGTTTTTAATTTGCTTTTATAAATATAGTCATATAAATCAGTTTCACCTTTTTCTAAAAAAAATATTAAATTTTTTTGATCGTTATCTATTAACTTAATAATATTTTCATGATTTAATGTTGTTAAAAAATTAACTTCTGTCGTGTAAAGATTTATACTTTGTTTTGATATTTTGTTGTATTTAACCAGTGCACATTTACCGTATTTTTTACTTGGATAAGTATATACGTTTTTATCTTTCCCAAATGATATTTGTTCACATGATGTATTACTATATATAAAGTATTTTTTATTAAAGCGCCCTGAAGTATATATATTTTGTGTAAAATTTAGTAACAAAAAAATAGATATAAGTAGTTTTAAAATATTTTTTTTCATGCATCCCCCTTAATTTAAAAATTTAAATCACTAAACTGTACAAAAATTAATCACTAATAGTAAAGAAATAATGTAATATTTAAATTAACCCCTTTTTTCAAGTACATATTTTTGAGGTATAATTTGTTTATGAAAACCTTAAAAAAATCGATTTTTAAACTTAAATTACCGTTTAAGCCTGCAGGCTCACAACCTGAGGCTATAGAAACATTAAATAATTCTAGGCCTGGGCAATCTACACTTTTGGGTGTAACAGGTTCTGGAAAAACTTTTACTTTAGCTAATGTTATAGCAAACCAAGGTAAGCAGGTTATAATTTTGTCGCCAAACAAAACTTTGGCTGCGCAATTATACGAAGAATTTTCACTATTTTTTCCTGAAAATAAAGTTTGTTATTTTGTCAGTTATTATGATTATTATCAGCCAGAATCTTACTTGCCTGCACAAGATATTTATATTCCAAAAGAGACTAAAATAAATGACGAGATAGAACGATTACGAGTAGAAGCTTCTGCTAGTATAATTAACAGGCAAGATACTATTATTATTGCTTCTGTTTCGGCTATTTATTCTTTGGGTAATCCAATAGATTACAGAGAGTTAACATTTAAAATTAATATAGGCGATAAAATTACGCGAAAAAATTTAATAGATAAATTAATTTTTATACAATATAAACGTAACGATTTTGAACTAAAATCTGGTACGTTTAAAGTTTCTGGAAATACTCTTTTAGTAGATTTACCCTACGATAGGCACAATTTACGTATAGAACTTTTTGGTGACAAAATAGATACACTTGAACTTATAGACAAAAAAAATAATTCTGTTGTAAAAAATCTTGATAACTTTTTAATTTTTCCTGCAAAACATTTTGTAACTACTAAAGAAAAATTAGAAAATGCAATATCACGAATAAAAATAGACCTTGATATAGAAAGTGCAAAAATAGAAAATCCCGTTTATCGTGAGCGCTTAATAACTCGAGTTAGTCATGATATAGAAATGCTTAAAGAAACTGGATATTGTTCTGGTATTGAAAATTATTCAAGATATTTTGATGGTAGATTACCAGGAGAGCGACCATATTGTTTATTCGATTTTTTTGACCAAGATTTTTTATTAATTATAGATGAATCGCACATTGCTATACCACAATTAACAGGCATGTACAAAGGTGATAGAGCTCGTAAACAATCACTTGTAGATTTTGGGTTTAGGCTACAATCAAGTTTTGATAATAGGCCTTTAAAATTTGAAGAAATAGAAAAATATTTTAAAGATGTTATTTATGTTTCGGCAACGCCTGCAGATTATGAACTTAAACATTCAGATGTTATTGCTGAACAAATTGTTCGTCCTACGGGTATTTTAGACCCCAAAATAGAAGTTATAAAACGTGAAGGGCAACTAGATAATTTAGTTGAACAAATTAAAAATACTACAAAAAATGGTTTTAGAACTCTTGTAACAGTATTAACAAAAAAAATGGCCGAAGAACTTGCCAAATATTTAGAGCAACAAAAAATTAAAGTTTGTTATATGCATGCAGATATAAAAACACCCCAAAGAACTGAGTTGTTGCATAAATTACGTTCTGGAGTTTTTGATTGCCTTGTTGGTATAAATTTGTTGCGTGAGGGTTTGGATTTGCCAGAGGTTGCTCTTGTTGCAATTATGGATGCTGATATGCAAGGGTTTTTACGCAATACTAGATCTTTAATTCAGACAATAGGCCGTGCTGCAAGAAATACCGAAAGTAAAGTTATATTTTATGCAGATAAAATTACAGATGCTATGAGTGAAGCTATAAATGAGACAGAAAGAAGAAGGTTACTACAAGATGCTTATAATAAAAAACATAATATTATACCTGAGTCTGTAGAACGTGAAGTTACTAAATCTATTTCTAATTTACAGCAAAGAATTGCTGATGCTTCAAAATTAAATAAATCTAAAAAAGATAAAATACCTAAAAGTGAAAAAACTATTATTTCTTTAATTAAACAACTTGAAGATGATATGAAGTTGGCTGCCGAAAATCTTGATTTTGAGAAAGCTATAGAGCTTAGAGATAAGATTTTAAAATTGAGAGAATCTAAATAAAAAATTACATTTTAACGTTCATTAAATTTCCAGATTCATATTTTTTAAGCCCATTTTTAAATATAAAAACGGCTAAAATAAATGTAATTATAGTAAATGCTAAAAGTAATAAAAAGTAATAAATATTAAAAGATTTTATTATTTGAACTGGAAGCTCTGCAACAAAAAATCCCGGGATAACTGTAAACATGAGTATTTTAAAAAAACCAGTAAAGCTACCCTGTGGGGTATATGTGCAAAATGCAAGAGCGACAAAAAGTTGTTCTGCAGCATCTTCAAAGTTACCTACATAAAAAGCAATAGATTGTGTTATAACATTAAAATTAAATAAAATTATTGTTGTTAATAATGTAATTATTACAAAATTTAATATAGGCAAAAATGATAAATTACCAAACATACAATATAAAACTATTCCAAGTGCAATTTCTCCTAACCCTGGTATAAAACTTTTGCTTGTTGAAATACTCCATAAACTATTTTGTGGGAATATTATATGTTGATCTAATTCAGCAGTTGTTATTTTATGTGCTAAATCCCAAAGCCCTCCTGAAAAAAATTCAAATAGACCAAAGTTAATAGAAGACAATGCCATTAAAAGCATCATATCATGTACTTGCCAACCGTTAATAACAGGAAAACGTTTGAAAAAAAATGTCCACATAACAGCAAATGATGCATCTCCTATAGCTAGACCAAAAATTTGCATTATAAAACTTATTTTATAAGTCATAGCTGACTGAAGATTAATTTTAAACATTAAAAAAGAAAGTTTTATGTATTTAGCCAGCGTTGATAGAAACATTTTTTATGCCCTTTTTAAAAATTAATATTGCTATAAAAATAAAAAGTATTATCCATCCAAATTGTACTGTTAAAAATTTTAAAAATAATTTTGGTTCAAATTGTACTATTGTACGTGCAGCGCCATAGTATAAATGGCTAAATGGTAAATACTCTGCAATTTTGGCAATTTTATCAGGAAAAAGTGAAAGAGGGACTATTACTCCACCAAATATATATTGAATTCTTTGATATATCCATGCAAATGGTTCTTGATCTTCTACCCAAAATGATGTTAGCCCTATAGAAAAATTTATAAAAAAATCTAGAGTATAACCTAGAAAAAGTAAAAATATTCCCAATAAAAAAGCGGCAATTGATGGCATAGAAATTGGACCAATAAAAATAATAGCAAATAAAATTCCAACAAAAAGTGTACTTAAAAGACCCGGAAGTACTCGTCCCAAAAAATTAAAATAGTGAAAGATTATAAAAGAAAAAGGTTTGTTAAGCGAAAGCGCTACAGCTCCAGTTCTTACATCTTCGCCTATAAGCTGATCTGTTCTTGGCCTTGTTGATGATCTAAAACATTGTATTAAAACCATTGTCCATATTGTTGCAGCAACTGTTAGGCCACCTACGGTATCTTTATTTATTGATTTATAACTTGCAATATAAAGTTGTGAGAACATCCAAATTCTAAATACAACAGCAAAACTTCTGGCAATAAGATTGGCAGCATATGTTGTTCTTGACTGTGCACTGGTCTTTGCAATATAAAAATATTTTAAAAGTTTTTTAATTATCATTGCTTTTCGTTCGTTTGATATATTTGCGAAATAATTTCTTCCATTGGTGGTTCGTATATATTAATATCTTTTAAGTTAAAATTATTTGTAGCATAGCTTAATAGTTCATCAAGAGTTGTTTTGCCTTGTTCTATTTCTATTTTAATTGCGTGCTTTGTTTTTTCTATAATTTTGCCATTATTAAAATTAAAATTTTCAAAAGTTTCGTCTGTTACAAATTCTATAATTTTTGTAGAAATATAATCTTTTCTTAATTGTTCTGTAGCTCCATCAAAAATTATTTTGCCATAATTTATAACTATAGTTCTGTCTGCAAGAGCTTCTATGTCGCCAGCATCATGAGATGTTAAAAAGATTGTAACTTTTTCTTCTTTATTTAAAAAATTTATAACTTCACGAATATGTTGTTTTGCAATTACATCAAGCCCAATTGTTGGTTCATCTAAAAATATAATTTTAGGTTGATGTAAAAGTGATGCTATAATTTCGCATCGCATGCGTTGCCCCAAAGAAAGTTTTCTTACTGGAATTGTTAATAAATCTTTAATTTCAAAAGATTCGACCAAAAAATTTAATCTAGCTTTATATTTAGTTTGATCAAGTTCATATAAGCGAGATAATAAATTATATGTATCAAGAGGGCACAAATGATACCAAAGTTGAGATCTTTGACCAAAAACTGAGCCAATATTGTATGCAAGTTTTTGTCTGTTTTCTGCAGGGTCCATATCAAGAACTTTTATTGTTCCATAACTTGGATACAAAATACCAGTTAGCATTTTTATTGTTGTAGATTTACCTGCACCATTTGGTCCAATAAATGCCAAAAGCTCGCCGGGTTGAACAGAAAATGATATGTGATCAACCACAGTATTTTTTTTAGTTTGTTGGGTAAAAAGGGAAGCAACGCTTCCCCATAACCCTGGTTTTTTTTGTTTTAACTCAAAAATTTTTGTAAGATCGTTTACTTCTATGATAGGTTTATTCATTATTATGATCGCTTAATTTTTATTCGATTATTTTATTATTTTTTTGTAGTTCATTAAATTTATTACCTACAAATGCGGCAACAAAAATCCAAAATGCAACAATGCCTAAAGATATAAAAGATCCTACTACTATTAATGTAGAAAGATTACCACCCAAAGTAGCTGTAACTGTTGAACCTACAGTTTTAGATGTTCTGCCGCCAAAACCATCTATCCAGCTTTTTGCTTTAAATTTTACATCTTTACTTGTTGGAATATATATAACTTCTTTTGATGGATTATTTAAAGTATAGCTTAAACCTTTAAATACAACTACTGCTGCAAAAAAGCCCCACATTAAAACATTTAAGCTTGCACCAAAGATATATAAACCAAATAATATTGCAATTGTTATACCAATCATAGCTGGGAACATAATTAAGCAAAATTTAAGACCAAATTTACGCATAAAAAAACTTGTTCCTAATAATGCAAATGCCAAAGATAGCCCAGCAACATAAACACCATTTAAAGCTTTAAACCATGCAAATCCAGCACCACCATCTAGAGCTACAGGATAAATTTGTGTTGCACATATACCCATTTGAAATTCTACAATTGTACTAATAACTTCGTATACAACTGTTACAACTAAAATTCCTGCAATATATGGATGTGTTGCAATTAATTTTAAACCTTCCAGTATGCCTGTTTTTGACTTTTGTTCTTTGCCGGATTTATCTTCGTCTAAAAAGACTGCAATTTTCATATATTTTTTCATGAATAATGGAAGCATGCTAATTAATATGCCGCCTATTGCAAATAAAATACCAAAGCCAAGAGGTTTTACATAATGAGCAACAAATGATGTTCCAACTAATGATCCTAATTGTGCAAAACAGAACATCATACCATAGCCACGTTTAGCGGATTCTGTGGTTGTTGAGCTTGCAACTATTGCTAAAAATAGTGCAGGCATTAAAGATCCAAAGCTTTCTATAAAACAATATATAAACCAGCCAAGAATTTTACCTGGAATAAAAGATAAAAAGGTTGAATCTGCTGGTAGCGAAACTAAATATGGGTGCGAAATTAAATAACCCAATGTTATAAAACCAACACCAAAAAATAATGCGATAATATAAAATAATGTGTTGCGTTTAAATATGTTTACTAATTTATTGTAAAAAAGAACTACGCCAATAACAACAAATAGTGATACCATTTTTGCAAAAGGTTGTTGCCTGTAATCCACAAGAACAGAAAATACAGAGTCTTTCATAACTCTTAATAGCCAGTAAGATCCTATTAAGAAAAAATAAGCTCCAGATAAGATACTAAATTTTTTTAGTTCTTCTTCTGACATATTACCCCATAAAAAACGTGCAACTTTGGCAAACATTGTTGCCCCCTTTCATAAAAAAGTTATAAAGATTTAGTTTATTCATGTAAAGCTGTTATTTTGAAATTTTTTTGATTGAATGAGCCAAACATCTTTACATATTAATATTTCACTAATTTGTTCTAAAATCAAGAAAAATAGTATATAGAATTAGGGTATTGAGATTTTAAAGGTTATCTATAGATTTATAGATAATGGTAACTTAAAGAAATAATATTTTAATATTTGGGATTTACTTATGAAACTTTCTATAGCCTGGATTTTTGATCATATAAATGCAGATTGGCGTAAGCAAGATATAGATTATTTAATTTCAAAGTTTAATGCCGTTTCTGGCGAAATAGAAGATTTTTATAAAGTAAAATTTGATCTAGATAAATTTGCTATAGGTAAAGTTATAGAAATCAAAGCCGGCAAAATTAAATTCTTTGTTCCTGAATGGGGCACAGAATATAATTTACCAGAAAGAGTAGATGCAGATATTAATGCATATTTTATGGTTACAAAAAACTCTTCTCAAGTTCGCTTTACAACTTTAAATGATTTTGATTTATCAAAAGATGGTTTAATTCCAGAATTATATGTACATGAAAAAGATGTTGCAGGTGATTGGAAAAAAAATTTTGAAACAGAAGATTATATAATAGAAGTTGATAATAAATCTATTACAAACAGACCAGACATGTGGGGGCACAGAGGCTTTGCCCGAGAAATTGCCGCTTTTATGGATCTTGAATTGTTGCCTGAAAGTAAGTTTTTAGATACTAAAGAAATATTTGATTATGATAAATTAGCAAAAACTACAGATACTAATAAAATAGCAATAGAAGTAGAAGATACAAAAGCATGTTTACGTTTTTCTGGCATATACTTTGATTCTATTAAAAATAGGGGCACAGATATATTTATTTTAAGTCGATTTTTAAAGGTAGATATGCGTCCAATAAATATGCTTGTAGATTTAACAAACTATTTAATGTTGGATTGGTCACAACCTGTACATGCCTATGATGCAAAAAGTATAGAAAATAATAAAATAATTGCCAGAATGGCCAAAAAAAATGAAAAAATAAAATTGCTAGATGGCAATGATCTTGAACTTTCTAATCAAGATCTTGTTATTGCTGATAATAAAAAGATCTTGGGGCTTGCGGGTATTATGGGAGGAGCTTATTCTGGTATCTCTAAAAATACAAAAGAGATATTTCTTGAATCTGCAAATTTTGAACCCGAAGTTATGCGTAAAACGGCTTTAAAATATAATGTCAGAACAGATGCTTGTGCTCGTTTTGAAAAAACTTTAGATAAAAATCAAACAAGTCAGGCGATTTTACGTTTTTTAAATTTATTAAAACTTTATAAAGTAGAATTTAATGCCGCTCAAGAGATTATTTCTGTTGGAGCGCAAGCTAAAAATTTAAATATTAAAATTTCGCATGATTTTTTAGAAAAACGTTTGGGAATAGAATTACAAGATTATGAAGTTACTTTACCATTAACACGATTAGGTTTTAACGTACAAATTGAAAAACAAGAAAATAGTAATGTGCTTTTGGATGATGCTGCGATAAGCAAAAAAAATAATAAAATTTATTCTATTACTGTACCAACGTTTAGAAGTTCAAAAGATATTTCTATTAAAGAAGATATTTTAGAAGAAGTTATTCGCTTTTATGGTTTTGATAAAATAGCGCTAGAAATGCCTAAAATAGAAAAAAGACCATATAAATTGAATAATATTTTTAGATTAAGAAAATTTAAAAATTATTTAGTTGAAGCAGCCAAAATGACAGAACAACAAAATTATGTATTTTTTTATGAGCCATTTTTACAATCTATTAATTGTAAAATAGAAAATGTTGCTGCAAAACTTTTAAATCCAGTTTCGGATGATCAGTATAGACTTGTAAATTCTCTTTTACCAAATTTATTTAAAAATATAAAAGATAATTTTGCACATCAAGATAGTTTGCGCTTTTTTGAATTTGGAAGAATTTGGAAAGTAGGTGTGCGTGATGAAATTGTAGAAAAACGATATTTATCTGGAATATTTTTTGAAAAGAAAATACCTGTAGATTTTTATTTTTGCAAATCTTATATAACAGGACTTTTGGAATTAATTAATTTAAATTTTAAAGAATTAAAATTGGAAAGTGTAAAAGAGCCAGAGTCTATTTGGGCTATGCCATATATGACGGCTAATATATATTTTGAAACTAAAAAAATTGGCAAAATTGGCAAAGTAGATCCTGTATTTTTGGCAAAACTAGATGTATTACCCGAAAGTGATGCATTCTTTTTTGAATTAGATGCTGATTTTTTATTTAATCATGAAAGTAAAATTAAAAAATTCACAGAAATATCTAAATACCAAGATAGCTTTGTCGATTTAAGTTTAGTTGTACCTATAAATATTAAAACTATAGATATAGAAGATATACTGAAAAAAGTAAGCAACTTAGTTTATGATGTTAATTTGATAGATTCTTTTGAGCGTCAAGATTGGGCAGATAAAAAGGCATTAACATTTAGATTGTCATTAAAAGATTTGGAACATACTATAGAAAAAACACAAATAGATAAAGTTTGGCAAGATGCAATAAAGATATTAGAAAAGCATGATATAAAATTAAGAGCGTAATTTATGAAATATTCTTTTAGAGAGAGATTTTTATATTTTAGTTTACCATTATATTTTTTGGGTTTAGATCAAGTGACTAAATATTTTGCTTTAAAGTATTTATATTTGCCTGGTCGAGTTATTAATATCTTTAATGGATTTAGCCTATCTGCGACAATAAACAGAGGGGTTAGTTTTGGTTTATTAAATTTTAACCAAGATATTTTGTTTTATTTGTTAACAGTAGTTATATTTTTGGTAATTTTATTATTTGCAATATTTACTTATATTGAAGCCAAAAAAAATATTTTTATATTTTTTAACATGTTAATTATATCTGGAGCTTGTTCAAATTTGCTAGATAGAATTGCTTATAAAGGTGTAATAGATTTTTTAGATTTTTATTATTTAAATTGGCATTTTCCGACATTTAATATAGCAGACATATGTATAGTTATTGGTGTTTTTGGGTTATTAGGAAGAATTTTTTATTATGATTATATTAAAAAATATTAAAGAATTTTGTTTTAATGTCGCTACACTTTTTGGAATGGGTGAAGTTTGGGGAAAATCAGTTCTTGCGACTATAGTTTCGTTTCCAATAATTATTTTGGGGCGATTTTTTTATGATGTTTTGCCTATCAATATTTTTCTTTGGATTATTTGTATTTTATTTTTATTAAGTCTAATAATTTTATATTTAGCTATAAATTTTATTACAGAAAAAGACAAATCATGTATTGTTCTTAATAAAACAATAGGAATGATATTTGTTTTTATTGGTGTAACATTACGTACAAAACTTGTAATTACAGGTTTTGTTATGTTTCATATAGTTGCTCTTATTGCTCCATATATTTTTTATAGAGTTTTTAATCGCAAAATAGAAACATTGCCTGCACATGTTGGTATAATTTTTGGAAATATTATTTACGGAATAATTTGTAATATTTTTTTAAAATTGCTTGCATGGATAGCTTTGTGATATTAAAATATCCCAAAAAATTTTATAATTTTGTAATAAATTTAATATATCCAAGATATTGTAAATCTTGTTCTATTTTATTAAAACAAGATAATATTTTTTGTAATACTTGTTTTCTAAAAATACAGCCGGTTGCACCAATAGATTTACAATTAAATAAATCTAAAAAAACTATTGTTTTTGCTGCGTGTAATTATAAAGATCCTGTAAAAAAACTTATAACAGAAAAGTTATATGCCAAAAATACTCTTGCTTGTAAGCAATTGGCAAATATTATTTATCAAAATACTATAATAAAAAATTTAGAAATAGATTATTTAATCCCTGTACCGTTGCATTGGACTCGATTTGCAAAAAGAGGCTATAATCAAAGCTATGAAATAGCAAAGCATTTATCAGTATTATTGAATGTGCCTGTGCTTGATATTTTAAAAAGAAATAAAAAAACGGCATACCAATCAAGTTTAAAGCTTGAAGATAGAGTTTTAAATGTTAAAGATATTTTTTCTATAAAAAATAAAAATATAAATTTAAAAAATAAAAATATTTATATAGTTGATGATCTTTTTACAACTGGTGCCACAATAAAAAATTGTGCAAAAGTTTTATATCAATTAAAACCAGAATCAGTTAATGCTATTGTTGCCTGTCGTGTTATTCAGTAATACGCTAGTTATACCACCAGAAAGTTCAAGATAATTATTTTTAATATTAAAAATGACTTTTTTAGTGTTTAAAATAGCTATTTTTTTATTTTTATTTATAAATTCTATTTCAACATTATTGCATTCGGCTAAATCTTTATCTTTATAAATTTGGCCTGTTTGAGCTGTTATTTTAAGTTGCGTGTTTTTTTTAGAAAATAGTTTTTGCAAACTAAAATTTTCTATTTTTATATCAGCTAAACTTGCTGCTTTTTGTATTATTTGAATATCTGGATAATTTTTATTCTTTTTATTAAATTTATAAGTTAAATAAAAATATAAAAATAAACCTGCGGTTACACTTAAAATTATTATAAATATTAATTTATTTTTTTTCATAGTTTTTTAATTTAACATAATTTAAATTGAATTTATAAAAAATTAATATATGGAGATATTATGGAAAGTCAAAATACAGAAAATAAGCAAAATGCTTTAGAACTTTATTGTTCTGATTTAACTAAATTAGCCAAAGATGGAAAATTAGATCCAGTTATTGGCCGTAATGATGAAATTAGGCGAGTTATACAAATTTTATCTCGAAGAACAAAAAATAATCCAGTTTTAGTTGGTGATCCGGGTGTGGGTAAAACAGCAATAGTCGAAGGCATTGCACAACGAATAATAAATAATGATGTTCCAGAAAGTTTGCGAAATAATAAAATATTATCACTAGATATGGGTGCTTTAATTGCTGGAACAAAATATAGAGGTGAGTTTGAAGAACGTATAAAAGCTATTTTAACAGATATAGAAAAAGCACAAGATAATATAATTTTATTTATAGATGAACTACACATGCTTGTAGGAGCTGGAGCAACAGGTGGTGGCATGGATGCTTCGAATTTACTAAAACCAGCTCTTGCTAGGGGGTTATTACATTGTGTTGGAGCTACTACTAATCAAGAGTATAAAAAATATATCGAACAAGATGCAGCGCTTGAACGTAGGTTCCAGCCTGTTCTTGTAGAAGAGCCATCTGTAGAAGATACTATATCTATTTTAAGGGGAATAAAAGATAAATACGAATTGCACCATGGTATTAGAATAAAAGATTCAGCTTTAGTTAAAGCGGCGCAACTTGCGGCTTCTATGATTCCAGACAGATTTCTGCCAGATAAAGCTATAGATTTAGTTGACGAAGCTGCATCGCTTGTAAAAATGTCTATAGATTCCAGGCCAGAAGAAATAGATAAATTAGAAAGAGAAATAAGAACATTAGAAATAGAAAAAGTTGCGTTAGAAAAAGAAAAGGACGAAAAATCTAAAGAGCGTCTAGCTGAAACTAAAAAAGAATTAGTGAATTTAAAAGAAAAAAATAAAGAGTTATTAAATATCTGGAAATCAGAAAAAGAGCCTTTAGAACGTATTCAAAAAATTAAAGAAAATATAGATAAAACAAAAATAGAGTATGCAACAGCAGAAAGAGAAGGTGATTTTGACAAAGCATCCAGATTAAAATATGGCAAACTTGTAGAGCTGGAAAAAGAATTAGAACGAGAACAAAGTAAATTAAAAAATTTAAAGTCACATTTAATTAAAGAAGAAGTAGATGAAGATGATATTGCTACAGTATTATCTCGTTGGGTAAAAATACCTGTAGAAAGATTAAAAAAAGATGAAAGCCAAAAACTTATAGATATGGAGCAAGAATTACGTAAACGTGTTGTTGGCCAAGATGATGCTATAGAAAAAGTAGCAAACAGAATTAGAGTGCATAGAGCTGGAATTGCAGAACAAAATAGACCAATAGGCTCATTTTTATTTTTAGGACCTACAGGTGTTGGAAAAACTGAAATTGCTAAAGCGCTAGCTAGTTTTTTATTTAATGACGAAAATAAATTAATTAGAATAGATATGTCTGAATATATGGAAAAACATTCGGTTGCTCGTTTAATTGGAGCCCCTCCAGGCTATGTAGGTTTTGAACAAGGTGGACAACTTACAGAAAGTGTTCGCAAACATCCATATTCTGTTTTGTTAATAGACGAAATAGAAAAAGCTCATCCTGATGTTTTTAATTTATTTTTACAAATATTAGATGATGGTAGATTAACAGATTCTCAGGGAAGAACAGTATCTTTTAAAAATTGCATTATAATTATGACATCTAATATTGGTTCAGATATTATTTTAAAAGCAGGTAATATTACAGAAAAAGTAAAACAAGAAATAGACAATTTATTATTTAAATATTTTAGGCCAGAGTTTATAAACAGAATAGATGATATTGTTTATTTTAATTCACTCACAAAAAATAATATAAAAGATATAGTTTTAGTGCAAATTAATAGGTTAAAAGATAGATTAAAAGAAAAAGGTGTAACTTTAAATATAAGTGAAAATGTTATAGAAAAATTAGTTGAGCTAGGTTTTACTCAAGAGTTTGGTGCTAGACCCTTAAAACGTGCTATAGAAAGTTATATTGTTAACCCTTTAGCTGTAAAAATGCTTGAGCATGAAAATAAAAAAGAATTTGATGTTGATCTTAAAGGTGGGAAAATAGATTTATTTTTTAGATAATTTATCAATAATTTCATGAGCTTGAGTATAATCATCTATAGCAAAGTCTGCTTGATGTAATATTTCTTGATTATGTTCATTTTTGATAGCAACAAGTGTCATGCCAGCTTTTTTAGCTGCACCAAAACCGGATATAGAATCTTCGAATACCAAACATTCTTCTGGTTTTACATTTAATTTTTCTGCTGCGTGTAAAAAGACTGCTGGATCTGGTTTGGCTTTGTTGCCAACGTGTTCCATACAATATAAATTTGGACCAAAGAATTGTGTGAAATTTAATTTTTCATTTAAAAGAGTGAGTACAGGAATATTGGCATTTGTACCAATACTTGTAGGTATATTTTGTGCTTTTAATCTAGCATGAAAGTCCTGAAAACCTTTTATAAAATTTATTTCATATTTTTGCATATACTCCATAGACATATCTATTTTTTGTTTTAATAGAACTTCTACAGGTTCAGGAAAATTAAATTCTTGTTTAAAAAGAGTTACAGCTTGAAACGATCCACCACCAGAACTATTTTTTAAAGCATCTTTTAATTTTGGACTTATTTGAGCAATACCCTTATTAAATAAAAAATCAGCCATAACTTTTTGCCAAATATATTCGGTATCAATAATGGTACCATCCATATCAAATATTACGGCTTTTATTTTGTTTTCAGATAATGTTGCGATAATTTTTTCTTCGTTTTTCATAAATATTTCCTCCCCAACGTGTAAATAATATGCTTATTTTTTAATTTTTGCTATATAAATTGTAAAATCCCTAAATTTTACCTAAAAAATCGCATTTTAGGCTATTAATTAAGTCTAAATTTATATAGCAATATGTCAAATAGTAATTATTTGTAATCTTGCTTTTTATATAAAAATATCGAAATTTAATTAAAAATAAGTTTTTTGATAAAAATTTCAATATATGACATATTATTCTTTGTAATAAATTACTTACTTTTTTGGAGAGTTTTATGCTACAGCATTTAGCAATAATTCCAGATGGGAACAGGCGTTGGGCTAAACAAAATAAATTAAAAACTATTTTGGGCCATAAGTCTGGAATGGAGGCATTTAAAAGAACTATAAAATTTTGTATGGAAAAGGGTATTAAATACCTTTCTTTTTACACTTTTTCTTTAGAAAATTTTAATAGACCAGAAGAAGAAAAAAATTATTTGTTTTCTATGCTTGCTGAACAAGCTAGTTCACAACTAAATGAATTTGTCGAAAAACAAATCAGAGTTCGTTTTATAGGAGATCGTTCTTTTTTTCCTGAACATTTAAAACCGGTAATAGAAAAACTTGAAGATGCAACAAAGAGTTTTGATAGATTAAATTTAAATTTATTATTTTGCTATGGTGGCCGGCGAGAAATAGTTTTGGCAGTAAAAGATATAGCATTAAAATTTAAATCTGGTGATCTGGATATAAATAATATTACAGAAGAAAGCTTTTTTAATTATTTATGGACAACTGGCATTCCAGATCCAGAATTAGTTATAAGAACTAGTAATAGAGCAAGACTTAGCAATTTTTTATTATATCAGGCTGCATATTCAGAATTAATGTTTTTAGATATTTTTTGGCCAGATATAACAGATTTACACTTACAAAAATGCTTAGCTGATTTTGAAAATATAGAAAGAAATTTTGGTAAGTAATTTTTAATAAAAAGGGGAGTTAATGAAAGGGAATGTATCTATTATAGGTGCAGGAGCATTTGGTACTTCTATTGCAAATTTAATATCTAATAATGGTTATAACGTTAGTCTATTGGTTCATGAAAGTGAATTAATTAATCAAATTAATGTAGAACATGAAAATAAATTGTATTTTCCTGGTTTTAAATTAAATCAAAATATAATAGCTACTCAAGATTTAAACGATAATATAAAAGATGTAAAAGTTATTTTTATAGCTGTACCTGTAATTTATTTAAAAAATATTCTAGAAAACTTAAAAAAAGTTATAAATATTAATAATAATTTTTTAATAGTTTCTTTAAGCAAAGGGTTAGATAGTAATAATTTTTTATTGCCTACGCAAATTATAGAGCAAGAGTTAAAAGATAAAATTTTAAAAGAAAATATTATGGCTCTTGCTGGTCCAAATTTTGCACACGAAATTGCTCAAGAAAAGTTAACTTATACAACTTTGGTTGGTTGTGATCAAAAAAATTTAATTTATATAAAAAATATTTTAGAAAATAATTATTTTAAATGTGAATTATCAAGCGATATATTGGGAGTACAAATTGGTGGTGCTTTTAAAAATTTAATATCTTTATTAGCAGGGCTTTTGTATGGTTATGGTCTTGGCCAAAATGCAGTGGCCTATTTTGTGGCAAAAGCATTTATAGAGCTATCAAGTTTAAGTAAAAAAATGGGTGCAAATTCAGAAACTATTTATGACATTTCTGGGTTTGGTGATTTATATTTAAGTTCTACAAGCGTATGTGGCCGTAATTATTCTCTTGGTACCCAAATTGGGCAACTTATTAAAAATAAAAATTTTGATAATAATACATTTTTTAAAGACAAAATTTTGCCCGAAGGCATTAATACTTGTATTGCTTTAGAAAATTATAGTAATAAAAATAATATAAAATTAAGTTACTTAAACATTGCGCATAATATTATTTTTAAAGGGGAATTGTGTGTTTAAAAAATTATTTTTTATAATTTTATTATTTAATTTAAATAATTTATTTTCTGTAAATTTTGGTCAATTTTTTATTTTAACTTTACCAAATACAGATTCACATGAAAAACTTGGTATTTGGTTAGAAGAGACACAACCTGCTGGAATAATGCTTTTAACACAGCATGTTCAAAATAGGGATAAAACTAAAAAGTTAATTAATTTTTTACAAGATAAAGCACAGGAATTAAAAATACCCAAATTAATAGTTGCTACAGATTGGGAAGGGGGAATAGTTTCGCGCCCTGGTGAACAAGGTGGCTTTTTTTCTGTTCCGGCGCCTAAAAATTTGGGAGAACAAGAACGAACATATAGTTTTTTAACAGGCAAATTAATTGGGCAGCAAATGCGAGATGTGGGCATTAATATGAACTTTGCGCCTAGTCTTGATTTATTTGATCCAGATAATTATGTTTTAGGCTCGCGTACATTTTCTAGTGATCCAAAAAAAGTTTTTGAATGTGCGCTTTCTTTTGCTGCAGGGTTAGAAAGTGAAGGCATAATTCCTGTTTATAAACATTTTCCCGGGTTAGGTTTAGGTGGGCTTGATACACATTTAAATCAAGTAGAAGTTAAAACAAGTAAAGAAAATTTTAAAAAACATGTAAGCCCATTTGTAGAAGTTTTAAAAAACGAAAATAACCCTTGTATAATGGCTACACATGCCAAATTTATAAATATATTTGAAAATTTACCAACAACTTTATCACCAGAGGCTGTTAAATATATAAAAAATAAAAATAAAAATAGTTTATTAATTACAGATGATTTTTTTATGAAGGGTGTACAAATAAAAGATGATATAGCTCAACTTGTTTTAGATTCTTTAAATGCTGGTTTTGACTTGATAATTTATTCGGCGCAAAAAGCTGGGCAAGAGATAGAATTAATAAATAATTTAAATAAAAAATTAATATTAAATAATAAATTAAATAATATTATTAATTTTAAAAATAATAATTTAAAAAATTTTAATAAAAATTTTATTTCGCAATATTTGGCATCAAAAACAGTTAAAGAGTTTTACGAAAATTTAGATATAAATAATAGTTTATTAATTACAGTAGATATAACTAAAATACGTCCTTATCAAGATTGGTTTATTAAAAAAAATAAAAGTTATTTTGCTAAAAAACTCAAAAAATCTGGGGCAAAAAATATTAAAGAATTAATTTTTGATGCAAAAGATAAAGAGTGTGTAAATAAAGTTTTAGATTTTATAAATAAAAATAAAAGTAATTATAAAAATATAATTTTAAGTACGTTTTTTTATGGTCAGGGTGTTTGGGACAAGACTCAAGAAGATATTTTAAAAAATTTACAAGAAATTTTTAGTGAAAATTTAATTAATAATAATTTAATTTTAATATCTTTGGCTCACCCATACGAGCAAAATATATTTAATAATTTAAAAAATAATAATATTAAAATATTTAACTTGGGTAGCTTTTCTAAGCCTTTATTAAACGAAGTTGTAAACAGATTAACAGATAATAAATTACCAGAACAAGATTTAATATTTAAAAATTTAAAAGATAAATTAGAAAATAAAAAATTTGGTTTATTATGCCATAATGCTAGTTATTTAAATATAAATAATAAAAAATTATTTTTGCCAGATTTGTTATATAAATTCACACAAGAGCAAAAAGATAATACAAAGCTTGTAGCACTATTTTCACCAGAACATGGTTTAATGGGTAATCTTGATGCTTTTGCATTTGTTAAATCGCAAGATAACAGTAAATGGGGGTGCCCTATTTATTCTTTGCACGGTGAACATAAAAGTCCAACAAAAGAAATGCTTGAGGGTTTAGATGTATTTGTTATAGATTTACACGAAGTTGGTTTACGAGTATATACTTATTTAAGTACATTAAAATTATGTTTAGATTCATGTGCTCAAAATAATATACCTGTAATTGTTATAAATTATCCCAACCCAATATATTTTTGGCCACCTCAGGGCCCAGAATTACAAAAGGGCTTTGAATCTCTTGTGGGCAAAATTTATACAAAATTTATACACGGTCAAAATATTGGTGAAATTGCTTTGTCATCCCGGGCAAGCCTGCCCGCCGAAGCCACCAGGGCGAAGGCTGGGACCCGGGATCTAGATATTATAAATATCTACAAAAAAACAGATTACTTAAATTATTTTAAAGCAAATAATTATTTGCCTGCTTCGCCTAATTTGGCAACCTTAGAAGCTGTTTATTGTTATCCAATTACAGTTTTTATAGAGGGTACAAATTATTCCGAAGGCCGTGGAACGGGGTACCCGTTCCAGCAAATTGGCGCTCCATGGGTTGATGGCAAAAAACTTGCAAAAGTTTTAAATTCAAAAAAATTACCTGGAATTTATTTTGAGCCAGTAGAATTTGTGCCAGTGTCTATAAATGGTAGAGCGAGTGTGCCTAAACATAAAGGTAAAATTTGTCAGGGGGTATTTTTACATTTATACGATTTAAATAAAGTAAAACCGGCAGATACAGGTAAAATAATTCTAGAAACCTTATTTAATTTATATCCAGAAAAATCCCAATTAATTAAATTTGGGGGTAAAAATTTTCTTGATAAATTAGTTGGCAATGATTCTTGGAGTAATTTTCTGGTAAAACCCTAATTAAATTATAAAAATTTGTTATAATAATCGCCGGAATATTTAATTTGATTATAAAAATATATATTTGGGGTCTCTAGTGATTTTTTTAAAAAGTAATCGATTATTTTTATTTGTTATATTTTTATTTGTATTATTTTGTCAGAAATCTTTTGCAGAAATTATAAATTTAGACTTACCTGGAAATCAAGATGAATTACTCGTTGAGTATTCGAAAAAAGGTTTTTTAGGCGAAGGTACATTTAAGCAAGTTTATAAGGGAACATTAAATAAAAAAGAAGTTGCTGTTGCGCTTTTTTTCTTAAAAGAAGATAGTGATGTATATAATGAAATATCTGAAAAAAATTTTGAAAGAAATTTAAAATTTCATCAAAATTATACTCATCCCAATATAATAAATGTTTTAGCATATTCGAGAAAAGAATTATTAATAGTTTATGAATATGCTCAGTCAGATTTTTTTGATTTTGTTGATAGCCTTGATTTTAGATCTTATAAATTTAATATTGCTGCCATAAAAGAATATATATTATTTTTTATACAAATTGCGCAGGGTATTAAGTTTTTGCATGACAATGGAATAATTCATAGAGATATAAAATTAAACAATATAGTTTTAGTTAATGGTGTTCCTAAAATAATTGATTTTGATTTCTGTAAATATTTTAATAAAGATCAAGATTTTATTGTAGTTCATAAAAGTAAGGGATCGCATCTTTATACATGTCCAGAAATGATTAAGCCTGTTGTGGAAGAATTTAGAGATGCTGGAGTATATAAAGAGTTTAATATTAGTAAGTTTATAGATTGTTTTGCGTTTGCTATTTTAATGTTAAATACTATTTATAAAGTTGCTTTTGATATAGAAAATATCTTTAGCACAGAAAAGTTTTATTATGAAAGATTAAATGGAAAATTAAAATTGTTAATAACAGAAAAATTTGAATACTTACAAAAAAATGAAAATAAATTTGAAGAATATCTAAACAATTCAGATAAATTAGAATTCGAAGAAAATGAGGAAGTTCCTGCCTTTATTGCGTATATATTTATATTCAAAACAGTTAAAAAATTATTAGAATATAAACCAGAGAATAGATTAAATATTGATCAGGTGATTGAAAATTTAGAATTTATTAATAAATTAATTGTTGTTAATAAATTGTAAAAACGCTATAAATTAACGTAAAAAGCACTTTTTAATATCATAAATATTTGTTATAATATTTACAATAAGAAATAAATTTAACAATAAAAAGTTAATAAAATTACTATTTTTGGGGGTTATTGTGAAGTTTTTTACAAAAAAACATATATTTTTACTATTTTTTGTAGCTTTTGCGCTATTTAGCGTAAATTCTTTTGCACAATTAATAAATTTAGATTTGTTAGAAAATGAATCTGTATTAAAAGATTTAAAGTCTAAATGTACAAAAGAAAATTTATTGGGTGAGGGTGGATATAAAAAAGCATATAAATGTATATTTGATGAAAAAGAATCTGTAATATTGGCTTTTAATAATACCAAAGAAAATATTAAAGAATATTTTGATAACAATTTAATGTTTTACAATAAATTCACCGAAGAACAACTAGAAGCTAATAATTTAGTTCCAGCATTTGCTTATTCTGCAAAAGAAATGTTTTTGGTTATAAAATTCATAGGTAAAGATTTTATTGATACTAGAATGCAAGATCTTGGAAAAAAATATGGTAATAAAGAATTTTGTTTTGATGAATATTTTGACTTTTTAGATGAATATGTAGAAAAATATATTGATATTTTTCTTGACGTGGTAAAAGCTTTAGAATTTTTGCATAAAAATAAAATTATACACTGTGACGTAAAACCGGATAATGTTCTTGTTAAATATGATGATATCAAAGAACGTTATGTTGGGTATCTTTCTGATTTTGATTTTGTTAAATACAATGAAAATGGATCTATTTTTACTAAAAAAAGAACTGGGACACAAGATTTTTATGCTCAAGAGTTAACAATTACGAGAAGATATAAAAAAATGCAAGGTAATAACCAAGGTAATAACAATGATCGATATTTTTTATATAGTAAATATATAGATAATTATGCATTGGGTGAATTTATTTTAGATACATTTTTTTCAAAAACATTTACTAATAAAAAATTTGAAAATATTTGTAAAAACAAAGATATTTATTTAAATTACTTAAATAAATATTTACAACATTTATTTAAACTAATATTTGAGTATTATCATAAAAAAGAAAACATAACAATTGATTGTAATATTAAGATTTATTCTGACATGTTTTATGAAGATGTTAATAGATTAATAAAGTTGTTTTACAAGGACAAAAAAGCTTTTGATGATGAGTGTGTACCTGCTGGTAAAATTAAAGTTATTTATATGTCAAAAATGGCAAAGCTTGTTTTTGTGCTTATGCAATACAAGCCACAAGATCGTTTTAAATTAAAGTTTTTGATTGAAGAATTAAATAAAATAAAAGAATTAATTGAGTATTTAAAAGATAATTCTGAATTGGAAGAAAATTTTGAGATTTAATTATCTTATAATTTTTATATTATTTTTTTCACATTCTCTTTTTATATCAAAAAATAATTTCCAGCCGTATTTTGATAATTTTTTATTAAAATACGGCATTTTTATTTCTTTTAAATTAAAAAATTTTATGCAAGCTAAAACGCCTTTAAATGATCTAACACCGGGATTTGCTATAGAAAGATTTTCTATATTAAGCGTTCCAAAGTTTTTTATAATTTCTTGACGCAAATTATACTCTATAAATTTTTCGATAGATTCTTTTTTGCTAAATAAGCCATTATCGTTTATTTCTAGCATGTTATTGCTATTTTTTTTAATTATTAATTTATTATTTAAAATTATTTGATCAGGTGAGAGATATTTGGTTTTTAATTTTAAAAAACTTGTAAAAGAAAATAATAAAATTAACAAAAAAATAATTTTTTTAACTTGTGTGAATTTTTTATTTTTTATAATTAAAAAAGTTAAAATAGGAATTAATAATAATATTAAAATATTCGTTTGCCCAAAGGATACAAGCCATTTTTTGTTACCCAAAAATAATATTTTTTGCCAAAATAGTGTCGATTTTTCTAGTAAATATATAAAAAAATAATTATTAATATTTAAAAGCTGGGTAAAAAATATAATAGAACTTAAGCCCAAAAAAATAGTCAAAAACGGTGTGAATATTAAATTGCCTATAAATGTCATATTTGATATTGGCAATCCCCAATGAACTAATATTGGCAACGATACAAGCGTTACAGCTAGTTGGACTTCTATAAAAGAGACTAAAAAATAATAAATTTTTGTAATAAATTTTTTAAAGTATAAATTTGTAGCAGTTATTTTTTTTTGCATTTTTAAAATGTTAATTTGGTCGTAAATAATTAGTAAATTAAAGTTTATTTTTCTAATTTTAGGATAATAGATTTTTCTGTATTTGTAAGCTTTTTATCATTTTTTTTAGTTAAAGCTATTTCATGTAAAATTTTATCCAAATAATCTATAGTTTGTTCTATAGATACGTTATATTTATTTTGTTTAATAAATTTAAATAAATCTATTTCTGTCCAGTTACAAATAATATTTGAATAGCCGTTAATCTGTATTGCCTTTTTACCATTTATGTTAAGTTTAGTTTTTAAATATTCAGGGATAATTATTTTTTTGAAAAATTGTTCTTTAATAAATGTTTTTATAATGTCTTGGGCAAAACTTTTAAGATTTGCTGATTTTGCCACAGCTATATACTCTTTTTTAAAATTTTTAAAATATGGTTCTGTTGGATTGGGATATCTTTTGTCTACAAGCATGGCTTTAATAATATTTTCTTTGGCTAAGTTTTTATTCTTTTTTGAATTATAAAAAATATTATTACAAAGACCAAAATCTAAAAATGCTAGTTTGTAATTTTCTGCTAAATCATTTTCTCTAATTAAGCAAATTTCTAAATCAAGTCCATCTAGTTTTACTTTATAATGTAAAATACCTAAAAAGGTTCCAAGATCTTCGTATAGTTGTTCTAGATTAGTTTTATTGGCATTTATTTTGCTATATTTATTTATTATGTCTGTTATTTGGACCAAGCCTATACTGTGCCCAGAAACAATATCTTTGTCTTCTGTTTGTTCTATCTGGTCTAAATCTTGTTCGCCTGTTTTTAATTGCGTAATTAAATTTTTATTTAATTCTTCTTTTATTGGATATAATCGAGGCATTTCCATTGCACATATATCTTTGGCTGTATAAATTAATTTATTTGGTTTTAAAACAAGAATTCTATTGAACAGTTCTTTATTATATTTTTCTATAGCCGAGTAAATATCTTGTTGAATATTAAATTCCTTTGTAATAATCTCGCATTGTCTAGAGCTTTCTCCACTTTTAATAGCAATGTTGCAGTTATCGCTAGAACCAAAAACGGTTCCCGAGCCTCCACGGCCTAAAAGTTGATCAAAGCGTATAGAATAATTAGATTGTAGTAATTCTTGTACAGTTTGAGCGTTTAATGAAGTAGATAAAATAAATAATAAAAATATATTTTTTATAAAATTTTTATACATAAAACTCTTTCTTAATATTTTTTACTAAAAATAAATAATAAAAAATTTATCAAGAAAGAGTTTATTAGTTCAAGAGATTTTAATTTAAAAGCTTTATTTGAATATAATATTTGTTTTTACTTTATTGGGATCTATTGTTTTATGAAAAAAATTTGAAATATCCCACATCTTTTTATAGTTAGCTTCAGGACAAAGTAATACAAATTGTGCAATTGCTTTATTGTTCCCTATTGCCGAAGCAATAGGCTTAAGCGTATTAAGATCAAGATTATCGCTTTCAAAATTTAATAATAATTTTTTTATGACAGCATTATTTTCTATTGCAGCACTTAGATTTTTAATATTGTTATCTTCAATTTGCTCACTTACAATTCTAAAAGCTAATTTTTTTATAGTTTTATTATTTTCTATTGCATTAGCAAATGAAACCATTTGACAGTGTTCGATTCTACCTGAGAGATTTAAATTTAGTTTTGTTATAGTAGAATTATTTTCTATTGCAGTAGCTAAATATGAAGCACCATCTGCTTCTATGTTAGTATTTTCAAGATTTAAACTTAAGTTTATTATAGCAGAATCGTTTTCTATAATCATTGCCAAAGATTCAGCATCACCAGGTCCAAAATTATTTTCAGTAAGATCTAAATCTAAAATTTTAATTGTCTTATTCTGTGCAAGAGCATTAGTCAGCTTCATCATGTCGCTCTTTTGAGCAAAACAGTTTTGAAGATTTAAACTTAATTTTGTTATAACTCTATTATATTTTATTGCAGTTGCTAAATAGTCAATGCAATTAATTTTAAATTCATCAAATTTAAATTTATTATTTCCTGCAAGATTTAAATCTAGTTCTGTTATATATGCATTATCAGTTATTTCTCGAAACAGATATTCAGCTCCAGCTGGACCAATATTATTGTTAGAAAGATCTAAAGTTACCTTTGTTATCATGTAGTTGTAATTTATTGCATCGGTTAGGGCTTTAATGCCTTCAGATTGAATATTATTTCCTTCAAGATTTAGACTTAAATTAGTTATAGGTTTATTAAATTTTATTCTTTCGGCTAATAACTTAACTCCATCAGGTCCTATATTGCAGCCTGAAAAATCTAACATTAATTCTTTTATAATATAATTAAATTGTATTGAATCTGCTAAAGATTCAAGATCCTCAATTGATAGCATCTCTTCGCTTATATTTTGAACATGTAATTTGGTTATAGTTTTGTTGTAGCTATCCAAAAATTTTATAGCATCTGTAATTGAGTCGCACGTAGCTATTTGATTTTGTATATCATATTCAATTATTGCGTTTAATGATGAAATGCTCAAAAGAGCTACAAAGATTAATTTTTCTATTTTTTTATTAAATATCATAAAAACTCCTGTAAAATTTTATAAATTGTGCATATTTTAATTTAAAAGCTTTTTCTGGGGGAAATTAATATATAAATTCTTCCAGAACAGTTTAGAACTACCAGATTGTGGGGGTATTTTGATTTGTCTTTTAATATAATCTAGTACCTTTAAGTAAAATTCTAAATCACCAGAAATAATATTATTTTTATGTAAATAAATTATTTTTTGTGCATAGTAATTTAGCATATTATCCAATAAATAAAAGCTTTGAGTATCAGTTAAATTTGTTTCTTTTAAAATTTTTTCAAATTCTTGGGGGTTATCAAAATCTTGTTCATAAAAAAATGACAAAATAGGGTGATTACTGTTTGTATTGTCATCTTGTTTAAAATATTTTACCAGACAGCGAGATATTATTGTTGGTAATATAAAGTTTTTGTTACTTGTATGTAAAATAAAATTATAGCCAAAAGGTGGCTCTTCAAGAATTTTTAGTAATTTGTTTGAAGTTGCAGTGCTTAATGTTTGAGCTTTTTGTAAAATAAAAAAGAATTTTTGATTATGTTCAACCGAAAGACTGATTGTTTCAAAAATGATATCTAAATCTGTAACAGAATAATCTTTTTCTGGATTTATAAAAATAATATTTTCATGTTGTTTGTTTTTTATTTTACGGCATTGTTTACAATAACAATTTTTATCTTTGTTTTGTAAGCAAAATTCTTGTTGTAATATGATTTCTGTTTCTTGTTCCAAAATTTCTTTTGATCCAACAAAAAGCATTGCTGGTATATTTGTATTGTTCATATAGTTTTAAAACTTGTTTTTATTTAATAATTTAAAAAACTTGCAATATAGAGCTTATATTATTAAGAATTTTTGTGTAGTAAATAGATAAAATTAAGGTTTTAAAAGGGTTTGTTATGCAAAAATTAAAAAATATTTTGTTTATATTATTTTTATTAAATTTTTTAAACTATTGTTCAGGTAAAATATACGATATTTACAGGGCTGTTAAAAATAATAATTTACAAGATATACAAGAATGCTTGGACAATGGGATAAATATAAATTCAAAAGATTATAATGGCTCGACCCCATTAATTTATGCAGTTAAAAATAGCAATACTTCTTTGATGCAATATTTATTGTCAAAAGGCGCTGATATTAATATGCCAGATAGTTCTGGTAAAACTTCAATAATGCACGCGGCAATAAATGGTAAAATCGATGTAGCAAAATTTTTATTACAACAAGCAAATTGTAATTTAAATTTGCAAGATAATTCTGGCCAAAATGCTTTGATGCATGCAAGCATAAATGGAAATTTAGAAATTTTACAAATGCTTGCAGGTAGGGGGTTAGATGTTAATACAAAAGATAATTCAGGTAAAACAGCTATAATGTATGCAATAGTTAATAAAAAAATAAATATAATAAATTATCTTTTAACTAAAAATATAAAAATAAATTTAAAAGATAATTTTAATAAAAATATTCTTATGTATGCAGCAGAAAAAGCTGATTTTGAAATAGCAAAAAAAATAGTATCTAAAGGTGTGGCTGTAAACGATAAAGATAATGCTGGTAATACAGCTTTGATATATGCAATAAAATCTAAAAATGATTTAATAGTAAGTTTATTATTATCTAATGGAGCTAATGCTAATATAAAAGATAAAAATGGCAAAACGGCTTTAATGCTTGCTTGTGAAACGGGTAAAAAAAAGATAGTTAAATTATTATTACCAAGAGGTGTTAACGTAAACGAAAAAGATAATTCACAAAGTACAGCATTAAGTTACGCCATATCTGCTGGCAGCAGTTCTGTTGCAAGCTTATTAATTGCAAGTGGTGCTAATGTAAATGTTAAAGATAAAAATGGTAAAACAGCGTTAATGCTTGCTTGTGAAAAAAAGAAAAAGAAACTTGTAGATCTTTTATTGGCTAGAGGTGTTAACATAAATGAAAAAGATAATGTAGGTAAGACAGCATTAATTTATGCTGCAGATAAATCTGATTCAACTATTTTTAAAGCTCTACTTGCTCGTGGTGCAAATGCCAATGTAAAAGATAATACAGGTAAAACTTCATTAATTTATGCTGCTAAAAGTGGTAGAATAGAAAATATAACTCTATTGGTTCCAAAAGGTGTTAATATAAATGAAGTTGATAAACAAAAAAAATCAGCGCTAGATTATGCACAAGAAAATGAATATGAAGATGTTGCAAGTTATTTAGAAAGATTAGGTGCTAAATAATTTATAAATTAAGAATCAGTTCCACCATCGCCCGATTCATCACCTGTACCAACAAAAGAATTCATGTCTTTATAGATACTTATTGGTTCAACATTAACGCCATAATAATCTGAATAATATCTTGGGTTACTATCAAAGGCAATGGCTCTGCCAAAACGAATAGGGCGTATTGTGCCAGATGGAATATCTGAATTATCGTTTCTGTATAATGTTGAACTAGATAAGTTAGATCGTCGCCAGCCATGAATTCTATGTTTTACTCCAACAGTATTTCCTTTGGTGACCAAAATCATATAACCGGCACCAACGCCACCTTCGTCTATATTTTTAGAATTACCAGTTCTTGTATCTGGAACTCTTGGATAATACTGGGCACTAACACCGCTTGATGTTCCATGTGGAGAACTTGATGAATCTATAATACGAACAAGCCATTCATTAAATCCAGCAGGTGTGTCTGTACCGCCTGTTCCTGAATATGGAGAGCGTTCCATAGGTTTTCCTGCTAAAATTAAAACGTGACCTGTATTGGTTGCTCCGTCTTCATATTTTATTGCAATTACATCGCCGGGTTCTAAATCTTCTAAATAAGTTATAACTTCCCAACCTTTAAATATGTCTAAGCTTGAATCATGGTTCATAAAAAAGTTTGCATAATCTTTTGCCAAAGCTCTTTGTATAGGTGGATTATTTTTTCTTTGTGGGTATCTTGTCATAACAGCATAAGCAAATATCTTTTCATACCATGGGTATGCAGCCATACCAAGAACATGAGATAAGCAACTTGAACAATCAACAAAGTATTTTTCTTGTTTTGTATTTATTATAGTGTCATAAGAATAATAAGATGTTTCTAATTCGGCTACAATTCTTTCTGCTTCTGCCAATATTTTTTTACTAGGGTATTTTTCATAATAGTTTGTTAATTCTTGATCTTCTGTTTTGCATATTTGTACGTCATATGTAAAAGCTCGTAAAAAAAATATTAATAAAATATAAAATATTAGATTTTGTTTTTTCATTACTACTCACCATTAAGTTACTAAATTTAATGGTGAGTATATAAATTAGATATTTTTTGGGTCAATTAAAAATAAAAAAGTTTATTTTTCAAAGCGTAGATATATTTTTTCTAAAGCAACTTGTGTTAATTTTTCTGGAGATAAAGTTCCATCTAAAGTTATAACATTTTTTTTATTAGCAAAAATTGTTTCGTATCCTGTAATAACTTTTTGCCAAAAGATTTCTTTTTCTTTTTCAAACGAAGTTAGTTCTTCGTGTCTTTTTAAAATACGTTCTCGTGCTGTATTTATATCTATTTTTATATAAAAAATAATATCAGGGTTTATATTTTGCATGGCCCAATTATTTATTAAATTTATTTTTTCTATATCAAGTCCACGACCATAACCTTGATAAGCGAGCGAAGAATCGGCCATTCTGTCAGAAATTATTATTTTATTTTTTTGTAATTCTGGAATTATTACATCTTTTATATGTTGTGCTCTATCTGCAGCAAAAAGTAAATATTCTGCAATAGGGCAAACTGTATTTTTGTTTTCTTGTAATATTTTACGTAAATTAATTCCAAGTTGAGAGCCTCCCGGCTGTTTAGTTAAAACAACCGGGATATTTTGTTTTTTAAGTTCTTGCTCTAGATTTTGTGCTAGCAAACTTTTGCCACAACCATCTATGCCTTCCAAAACTACTAATATTCCTTTGTTCATGATTAATTCACCTAAATTATTAATCTTGTCTACTTTCTTTTTTACGTTCATGAGCTTTTAGAAATCTTTTTCTTAAACGTATAGATTTTGGTGTAACTTCCATAAGCTCATCATTTCGTATCCATTCTAGAGATTCTTCGATGTTCATAAGTTTTGGTGGTGCAAGTTTTACAGCTTCATCTGTACCCGAAGCACGCATGTTTGTTAATTTTTTTTGTTTTGTAGGGTTTACATCAAGGTCATTTTCTCGAGAGTGTTCACCTACAATCATACCTTCATAAACTTCTACACCTGGGTCTATAAATAATATTCCTCTAGGTTGCAATGCATCAAGTGCATAGCCTCTAACTGTTCCATCTTCCATCGAAACTAAAGCACCTTTTGTTCGACCTATAATTTCACCAGCATATGGTTCATAGTCATGGAATCTATGGTTCATTAATCCTGTGCCTCGAGTATTGGTCATAAATAAATTTCTAAAACCAATTAAACCTCGTGCAGGGATTTTAAATTCAAGGCGTATTTTACCTTCGGTGTAGTGGACCATGTTTACAAGTTCAGATTTGCGTTTTGCTAAATTTTCCATAACAAAACCTTGATATTGTTCTTCAATATCAATAATTAAAAGTTCATAAGGTTCAAATTTTTTGCCACCAATATTTTTGTAAATAACTTCAGGAGCAGAAGCTTGAAGTTCAAAGCCTTCACGGCGCATAGTTTCTATTAAAACACCTAAGTGCAATTGCCCTCGGCCAGAAACTTTAAACACTTCGGCACTATCTGTTTCTTCTACACGAAGAGCAATATTTGTTTTAAGTTCTTTAAACAATCTGTCTCTAATTTGTCGGGATGTTAAAAGTTTACCTTCTTTGCCCGAAAATGGAGACTTGTTAACGCCAATAAAAATAGAAAGAGTAGGTTCATCTATTTCGGTATAAGCAATTGGGTTTGGTTTGTCGGCGTTACAAATTGTTGTACCAATAGTAATTTCTTCTTCAAAGCCTGTAACAGCTACGATATCACCAAATTTGGCACTATCTACTTCTACACGTTTTAGGCCTTCAAATTGATATAGCTTTGTAATGGCCATTTTTTTACTAATATAATCACCTTTACATGCAACAATTTGATCACTAATTTTAACAGAGCCATTAAAGACTCTGCCAATACCAATTCGTCCCAAATAATCAGAATGATCTAAGTTTGTAATTAAAATTTGTAAATCTGTTATAGATTCTTTTGGTTCTGGAATTTCTTTTAATATTGTATTAAATAATGGTTGCATGTCACCAGATGTAGCTGTTGGGTCTTCAGAAATAAAACCTAACTTAGAAGAACCATATAAAACTTTAAAGTTTAAGTGTTCATCTTTTAATGCAAGTTCCAAAAATAGCTCGTGAATAGCTTCTTCTATTCTTTCTATATCGGCATCTTTTCTGTCTATTTTATTAATTAAAACTATTGGCTTTAAATCTAAAGCCAAAGCTTTTTGTAATACAAATCTTGTTCCAGGCAAAGGTCCTTCTGCTGCATCAACTAAAAGTAAAAAGCCTTCTACCATTTGTAGCGTTCTTTCTACTTCGCCGGCAAAGTCGGAGTGGCCAGGAGTGTCTACAATATTAATTTTGGCCTCAGGCAAAAGAATAGCTGTGTTTTTTGCAGTAATAGTTATACCGCGTTCTTTTTCGATGTCACCAGAGTCCATAACTCTTTCACCGGTTTCGGTGTTTACTTGTACCGTGCCAGATTGTTTTAACATTTGGTCTACAAGTGTAGTTTTACCATGGTCAACGTGTGCAATAATAGCAATATTTCTAATGTCTGGGCGGGTGTTAATTCCCATTTTTACCCCCTAAAAGTTAAAATAGGTTAAAAAGCGAATAAAAGGTTGAGCGCTTACTTTTAGCACTCAACCTGTATGATTATAGTCCACAAAAAATAAAATTTCTAGAAAATATTTTGATTTTGCTTATTTGGTTGTATTTTTGCAGATAAAATTAAGTTTTTTGTAGTTTCTTTCACTTGTTCACAGATATAAAATACCTCTTGGGCTTCTAGTTCTGGCCAAACTGGTAAGGCTACAATAGTTTCTGTTAAGCTATCGCTAATTGTGCAATTTGTTTTAACTCTACTGTCTGTTGTCAAAAAATCTATATTGTTTAAGCCTTTTGGGTAATAAATATTTGTTCCAACGCCTCTGTTTTTTAGCTCTTGCATAAAAGCTTCGCGATCAATATTTTCTAGTTTAATACAATATTGATGATAAACATGTTTGCCGTTAATTTCTTGAGGTAAAATTATATTATTTAAACCTGCAAGCTCTTTATTATAAATACTTGCTATTTCGCGTCTTCTATTATTTAAATTATCTAATAAATTTAATTTTTCACTTAATATTGCAGCTTGTATTCCATCTAATCTACTATTAATACCATGTTCGATATAATTATAATGGCTCTTTCTGCCATGGTTTCTGTATCGTAATAATTTTTCTGCTAGTTCAGGGTTATTTGTTGTGCATGCTCCACCATCACCATAGGCGCCTAAATTTTTTGTAGGATAAAAAGAAAAGCATGTAATATCACCATGATTACCAGCTTGAATATTATTTTTGTCTACAGAGCCAACTGCTTGGCAAGAATCTTGTATAACAAATAAATTATATTTTTTTGCAATTAAATTTATTTTTTCATAATCTGCACATTGTCCAAAAATATCTACAGGTAAAATTCCTGCAACTTTATATCCTGTCTTTTTTTCTATTACATTATTATTTTTAAATTCACAATTATTATTTATATAATTTTCTATTTTAACAGGATCTATATTATAAGTTTTTTCTTCTATATCTATAAAAACAGCATGAGCTTCGAGTGCTACAATTTCACTGCTGGATGCTATAAATGAAAATGGGGTAGTTAACACAATTTCGTTTTTTTGTAACCCGATAACATCAAGTGCCATTAAAAGAGCGTCTGTGCCGCTGTTGCAGCTTATGGCATATTTAGCATTTGTATATTTTGCAAAATTAGTTTCAAATTCTTCTACAAATTTTCCACCTATAAAAGCCTGTGCGTCTAGAACTTCGTTTATTTTACTTACAATATTGGCTTTATTTTTTTCATGTTGACGAGAGAGATTAAAAAAATCTATTTTTTTATTCACGGTAATCCTTATGTTTTTTTTGAAATTCTTTACAAAATTATATTTTAAAAAGTAAGAAATTAATCTAGCGATTAACTTTAATTTTGTAAAATAAAAGAGATGTTTTAAAAGGAGAGAGAGAATGAGACTTCGAAATTTTAAATTTTTTGCAGCAACAATTTTTTTGCTATTCAGCTTAAATAATATCTTTGCTGTTGTTGACTGGGCTAATGGTGCCACAATTACAAATGCAAATTCTGTAACAGATGATGATTTAAGATTGGCAAATGGTGCTGTTGCTGATGCAACGATAGATGTAAATGGTTTTGTTTATATAAATGCTAATACTGTTGATGTGAATGTTTATGCAACAAGTTACAATGTTTCATTACGAACACTTACTGGGGTGGCAAATTATGGGCATATAGTTTTTAATGCAGCAGCAAATAGAACTATAAATGTTTACTGTGATTATGATTTAAAGTTTAGGTCTGGCACAACGAGTTCAGATCCAGCACATCGCAATGACATGATGGTGACATTTAAGGGTGCAGGTAAAGTTATTTTTCATCTAAAAGATTATAACTCTACTACAGCTAGTTCTGGTCAACGAGGTGTGCAAGTAGCTTTTGAAGGTACTGCTTTAGGTGGGTATAATTATCCAAAAAATGGTGAAACTTTTACACAAATTGGTTGGTATCAACCATGTAGGGTTTATATTTTAATGGATCAGACAGAAGCAGATGCTGTTACTAGTGGAAACAATAAAGTGGTATTTAGACGTAATCCAGGCGGCTATGCAGCGGCAACTCATTATCCTAAATTTCCAGTAGGCGTTCACATAGATGATAATGCGTTTTTAACTTATCTTTCTACAGATAATACTGGTGAATTAGATAGTTATGGAACGCTTGCGTTTGATGTAACAAATAACGAAGGCTGTGGCCAGATGTATTTGGATATAGACCAAAAAAATAATCTTGACGCTCATGGTGGGTTTAATGATGGTGGTATTGCTGTATTTGGTCACTATGTCCCAACGTATGATGAAGCTAATATAAGAGAGTTTGTTGATTTGAGTGCAATTGCTGGTAAAAAAGCTATTTTTAGAGTTATAGATAATGATAGATATTCTGCAGTAGATATTGGAACTAATAATTTAAATCCAACAGATGATTATGCTCGAGGTTTATTAGTTATAAATAGAAATACAACTGTACCTAAATTTGCTGCAGATCCTTATCAAGAGGAATTAACAAGAGGAATATCTCTTGTTGGTTCAACAAATCATCCATTAAGACAATATGTTAGTGCAGTTCCTCCTGTTCAAGGTTGGTATTGGTCACATTTTTTTTCATGGAAATATGCTTCAAGTATGCCTATGAGCCCAACACATCTTGTAGATTATAACGTTCAAACTGGATTTATATTGGGAGTAAATGGTCGTATAGATATTTCGCATAAAACATATTTAGATTATGTTGCAACGCTTACAAATTCTAAAACTGACCAATATTTAGCTCAAGACTATTCTGCTGTATTAAATTCTGGTAATGCTAGTACAGATTTAGCTCAATCTTCGTATTTAAAAAAGAAAAATCCAACGGCATTATTTATTGATGGAATTTCTGGTCAGTGGGCTGCTCCATATGTTGATGATTCTAATGCTGAAATATATTTGTATGGTGACTCTAAAATTTTATTACATGCAGGTTCAAAAACTCTTTTAGATAGTACTTCTAATGGATATGTTCGTCCTACTTGGGTTGAAAATGGTGATTATGTTTTTACGTTTACGATTGATAGTGCTTCTTATAATGGCCAATATGTTCCTGGCTCTAATGTAACAGGTGGTGAAGGTAAACTTGTTCTAGATCTGGAAGCACCACTTGATATTAAATCGTACGATAGAAGTGCTCTTAATTGTCACGGTAATTATGACACGCAAGGTGCAGATGATGATATAGCTCAACTTAATTTACCTACAGTTTCTATAAATACTACTGGACGTGAATATGATTATACAGGGGACTTAGGTTATACAGATGATCTTATAACAAGAGCATTAGAAAAAGATAGTGCGTACAAAATTTACGATTCACCATCGATATTATTAAATTCGCATTTAAGATTATATGATATCGTCTTTAATCAAAGTGACGTTACAAAATTATTAACTCCAAACCCATTAACAGCATTGCCAAATGTTGTTGGTGCTGAACGTAAATATTTTAATGACACTGTAAATCCAAATGCGGCGCCAGCCGTAGCTGTAGAACCAAATTATATTTGGCCTCGATTTGAATTATATAATTCTAGTTTAGATATGCATGAACATTTTGTTGGTTCAGGATTTAAATTTGTAGTAAATGAAATTGATGATGATGATCCAGATTTAGCATATAACAGAAGTATTTTTAAATTTTATGATCATGGTAAACAATTAGACAGTATAAACCATGGCTATGGTCGTTTATTTATGGCAAGTTGTTCAAATAATAAAATGTCAGATGGTAGTTCAAATGCTACATTAGAACATTGTGCTGTAAATATTTTTAGAAAATATGACAAAGCAACTTTACCTGCAGTGCCTACAGATACAATACAACTTTCGTTAGAATCAGAAAACGAAGAAACGGTATTTTTGGGTCCTCTTGTAGATAGTATTCATGCCCATCATTTATTTTTATTAAATAGATCTGCCAATGGCTCTGGTTATATGTCATTAGGATGGACAACTACTGTTGGAGATAATACAAAATACCCATGGGATGCTTTATCTGGTTTAGGTTCAAATTATTTTGATATTAAATTTCAGACAGTTGCAGGCGCTGCAACAGATACGCCTCCGGCAACAGTATCTATAGATGGTAATTATATTTACTTTGGTGGAACAGATTCTTTGGGAACTAAAGCAACTATTCCTGTAATAACACAAACTCAAGGTTCTGTTGTGTATGTAAATCATGGTGGTAGAATTACTGCAACACAACCAAGCTCAACAGAACATGGTTATGATGCTTTTGTTGATTTACCAATTGTTTATGATCTTTGGAGTTATTATGGTTTATTTGGTGTTGTAGACTTACCAAAAGATCAGGTTATGTTTGGTTATGGATTTGGACAGCAGCCATATAATATTAATACAGTAACAATAGATGAAGATAATCCAGGTATTCCAATAGGTACACATTTTAATGTTTATAATAATATTAATGCTCAAGGTTATACCAGAGTAGATAGAGATAGATTTGCTGGAGAAGAGTTTATAATTGCTTGGAATAATAGAGTAGACCAAAATACTCCAGTTAAAATGATCGAAGGCCTTGAAGGTTTAGATTACGATACAAGTGATTTAAACTTGAGTAACTTTGAAAATGATTTAGAACCTGGTTGTGAATTTAAAACTATGCCAACAAGATTTACTGCAGTAGTAGATGAGCCTGTTACAATGCCAGCAAATGTTGTTTACTTTGGAGCAGGAGCAGATTGGTCAGATATTGTAACCCAGCTTAAAATTGCTGGTGCTACAATGGCAGATCCAATACATATATTAATAGATGGTTATTCTGCAGGCGCAGGTTACGCTTGGATAAAAGAAATAGTTTCGTTACCATCTAACCCAGCTGTTCCGGGCGAAGGTGATCATGCAATAATCTTTTTGCGTAATGGTGGCCGCGTTGGTCTTGGTAATAACAGCTGGAATCAGCATTCTATTAATTCTTGGAAGTTACTTGGTAAAGATTATGTAACAATAGCACCTGCTGGTTATTGTTCTATTGATTTAAATAGCGATGTCTTTGTTGTAGACAGAGGGGCTTTTGTTGCTGCAACAAGTTTTGCTCAAAGTGTTTCGCAAAGATTATCTATAAATCTTAATGGTAACGATTTATATATTCCTGCAAATGGTGAGCTTGATTTAAGCTCATTTGGTCATACTGCTTTTAGACAAGAGATTGAATTCTCTGGTGAAGGTAGAGTTGTTTTGGGTCATGGTGCTGTAATAAGATTTCCAGAAACCGTAACTCCTACAAGCAGTGGTGATTATCCTGTTTTATATTTTAATGATAATACAAAACTTGTTATTGAAGATGATCCAGAAGTTGCAAAAGCTCACTATACAACTATAACTGCAGCCGATCCTGATAAAGTAAAAATAGTAGGTAAAGGACAAATTTGGTTAAACAAAGATGCTAAATTTGAAGTTATGGGTGGTGCTAAAGTTAGAGTTGGAACAGATTCAGAAACTGCTAACACAGATTTAATTTTGAGTATTCAAAGACAGGGTGATTTTGTAATAGGTGATGAACAAGAAGCTGGCGGAACATTTGAAGTTGGTAACCCTACAGATTTAGCTGGTACTATTAATTTTGAATTAAAATTAAGTGGAGCTAGAGCAAGAGCTCATTTAGACAGAGGTGGATTTTTGGGCTTTGGTGTTGGCATGATTGATAATGTTAATGATAAAATGAATGGTTCATCATTAGTATCAATATTATCATTAAACCCAAATGTTATTCCAGCAACTGGTGTTGCTCACTTTAGTCCAGCAAATGATATAAATGAACCTGTTCAAAATGAAAGAGCTTGGAAAGTTCAAACTCTTTATGATGTAAATGATCTCAAAATTACAATAGATCAAGGTATTTTTGATCACAGCAATATTTTTAATGGCTCAGATAGACTTGCTGCTATAATTGCCATTGGACCTATTAATGGCAATTATACTTTAGATATTTCAGATCCAGTTAAATCACGAATTCTTGGTGGCGGTAATGTTATGTATCTTAATAGATCAGTTACCAAAGCAGAAGTTTATCCAATAGCTGCATATATAAATGCTTGGGATTTTGCAGATCCTAAATTACGCCAAGAATGGGTTGCAGGCGTGGCCGAAGATTATGGTATGTACAGTATTTTGGCCTCTTCGCCAATAACATTGCAGTGGTATCAAAGTGAATTTACAGCTGTGGGATCAACTCTTACTACATATAGTAATGGTGGCAAAAAATTTGTTACTGCTACTCCCTTAGATTTTTTCACATTTATAAAAAATAGAAAATATGCTGATTTAAGAACAAAATTAATAGATTGTGGCGCAACAGAATACGAAGTTTATGTAGGTTATGTAAATACACCAACATCAGATACGGGATATGGATATGCATGTGATGCTTGCCAGATATTTAGACGTACAAATATTAATATTGCGGGTGAAGGTTTAGCACAAGATGGCCTAGAACGTGGAGTTCTTGGTGCTACAGGTACAGATGATATTGCAAATATTGTTGTTGCAGGTAGAAAATAAATAACGGTTAAAAAACCAGGGAGAAAGTATGAGAAAAATTTTGAGTAAATTTTTATGGCTCTGTTTTTTAATAGCAGGGTTTTTGCAAACAACTTTTTTGCAAGCAACAGAAATGCGAACACCATGGATTTCTGAACGTGGTCCAATAAGTTATATTATTGAACCAGTAAAAGAAGAAAAATGGAGTTTGGATGTTTTTGCGCTTGCAGAAAGTAAAGAAGCTGAAAAAGCTTATATGCAACATGGCTTTGAGACTCATCCACTTTCTACTCTGTTTTTTAATAAGTCAGACTTTGCAATTGCAGATGCATTTCCAAATGAGACTACGTCTACAAATGCTGAATATTACAACCCATATTTAGAGATTATAAAAATTCATCCTAGAGTGACGTATTATGAATCTGGAGTTAATCTTGGAGCCAGGTTTGAATATCCTGTATGCAAAAATAAGGGACGCATTGGGTTAAGGACTAATATACCTTTAAGGTCTATTGAACTTGAACGTGAAAATATTTCTGATAATCAAAGTGACCCAAATGAAGATTATATTTTGTCTAGAACTATAAAACTAGAAACTGGTGTTGATTCAGTTGCTGCTAATGACGTTGATAAAACAGTAACGGCTTACAGCTTTGATTTGCTTTATAGGCTTTTTCAGGATGCAAATCGTCATCCTGCAGTTGAGACTAGTGGGGCTGTGGCGCCGTTTTCATTTAAAGTTTTTGGTGAAGCTTTGGCTAAGCAGGCATTTAATTTTGCTAATAATAAACAAATGAGTGCTGATTTGGACCATCCGTGTGCAGCTGTTATTTTTAAAGAATCTGGAACTGGAGCGCCTGGTATGCCAAATGAGCCTACAATAGCAAGAGCAGCTGAACACTGGGCTTTTAATAGTATGGATACGCAACAAAGAGATTATTCTAATATTTCTGTAACTGATATTGGACAGCCAGAAACAACACCTTATCCAAATACAGCTCCCGGTATGATAAAAAATGTTTATTTTTTCAAAGATAGTGAAAATTATCCAGCCCAGGAAGATAAACTTGCAACAAACTTAAAAAACAATGGCTGGTTAATTTTTGGTTATGATAACGGCGCTCTTGAAAACGGTGCAACGAATATAAAAAATGGCATAGAAGATGCATTAAAATTATACGAAGAAAATCCTTACGAATGGCTTTGGACGCATGGCGAGTTTGAGTTAGAAACTCAACGCAGAACTGGCTTGGGCGATATAGACTTAGATCTCTTTTATGAACATAGATTTTCCAACAGCTTTGTAGCCGAGGGCTTTGTTGGCTTACGTTTTCCAACAGGCGAAAATGATGATTACTCTGGCAACCCATATAACGTACACTTAGGAAATGGTGAACACTGGGAAATAAAGCTTGGTGGTTTGGTTGCAGCAAAACCAGTTTATTGGATGAATTTAAAACTTGATACATATTTTTCTTTTGTTTTAGAAGGTTCAGAAACAAGATCTGCGGTTTTTGAAGGCTCAAGTGTAAAAAATATTGGTCCAGCTGTAGATGCAGATGTTAGCTGGCAATATTTTGTTATGCGTTTAGACGGAAACTTTTTCCATCCTAGAACAGAAAATGTTTCGGCAACATTGGGTTACGAATTATATCTAAAAACAAAAGATGATATAGACTTTAAGCAGACAACGGCTACGCCATTTTATGGTGATCATTATAATGGCACAGACTCGTTGGCTGCAAATTTGAGCGGCTCGCTTGCAGCAGCCAACACTCAAGCTGTAGGCCACAAAATTAGAGCTGAATTAAGAGCTGTACTTTCGGATTGGGTAAGCTTATTTGGCGGTGGATCGTTTGTATTTGCTGGTAAAAATGTGCCAAGAGATTCAGACATGCATTGCGGTTTGTCAGTTAAATTTTAATAAATAAAGTTGCCCCCTAACGGGGGCTCTTTTTTGTGTTTATATTTAATAACTGTGATATAATTTACAAAAATAATTATTATTAAATTTATTTAAATGTATTTGAGTTTTGTATGATATCAAAAGAAATTATAGAAGAAGTAAAAAATAGACTTGTAAAGGTTTATGACCCCGTAGAAATTTATTTATTTGGATCTTATGCTTGGGGAAACCCTACAAAAGATAGTGATTTGGATTTATTGATAGTTGTAGATAAATCTAATGAAAAATCTTATGAACGGCCTCGAACTGGTCAGATGGCTTTATTTGGTCTTGGAATATCAAAAGATATGGTTATTTATACAAAAGATGAATTTGAGAAATCTTCTAAAGATATAACAACTCTATGTTATAAAATAAAAAAAGATGGGAAAGTTATTTATGCAAGAGCATGAAAAATGGTTAAGGATAGCAAAAGAAGATTTATTGGCTGCAAAAGCTTTAATAAAAATAGAGCTTTATGGTTCAGTATCATTTCATTGTCAACAATCAGCTGAAAAATCATTAAAAGGATACTTAGCTTTTAAGAAGCAAGAGATAATTAAAACACATGATTTATTAAAATTATTAGAGTTGTGTATGGTTATTGATAGGTCTTTTGAAACGCAATTATTAGTGGTTAACTATTTAAACCCTTTTTCAACAAAATTTAGGTATCCTTCAGAGTATGATATTCCGGACTTAGAAACTGTAAAAAATACTATAAAATACACTGAGAAAATTTTAAATTTTTCTTTAAAAAAAATTAACGAACCTGAGACTGGTCAAACTAGTATATTCTTTATAAATTAATTTCTACAAAAATAGTTTCGTTTGTTTTACTTAAATTATTTTTTTCAAAATTATTATCTATAAAAATAATCTCTTTTGCTTTTGTTATTCCCTTTAATAAAGTAATTTCTTGATTTATAAGTTCAAGTAGTGCTTTATCTTTTGAGTATAATTTTAAAGTTTCTATATCTGTTTTTAAAGATAATTGATTCTCAGTTTTTAGTTTTCGTATTTCAGAAGTTAAATCTATAAATTTACTAAATAAATTTGCCTGAGATTCAAAGTTATAATTAAAGCGTGTTTTATCAAAATTTGTGGTGTGTATACTTATAGTTTTTTGTTTATTTGAATTGTAAATTTGTCCATAAAGTGTTTCTGTTATATGTGGTACAAATGGAGCAAATAGCTGTAAAATTCCAAACCCTACTTCGTGTAAAACATATTTTGTATTATCTTGAACTTCTTGAGAATAATTTTCCGGGTTAAAAATCTGGTCTTTTATAAGCTCTAAATAATTATCACAAAATATATTCCAGAAAAATTTTTCGGCAATTTCCAAAGCTTGAGTGTAGTTATATTGTTCAAAATAATGGTGATAATTTTTTACAGTTTCACTAAAATTTTGCAAAACCCACATAGATAAGTTATCTAATTTTAATTTAGAGCCATCAATTTTTTGATATCCAGCAAGATGATCTTTGAAAAATCTAAATGCATTCCAAAGTTTTGTAATTAGCCTAAAACCAATTTTTAACTGATTTTCACTAAACGCAGTATCAGTTCCAAGTTTGCCATTTGCTGTCCAGTATCTTATTACGTCTGCTGGATAATTTTTTAATAAATCTAGTGGCCCAGGGACATTGCTATTACCTTTGGATTTTGAAATTTTTTCTTTACCCGAAAGTACATGTCCCGAAATTACAATTTCTTTCCAAGGGATTTCTTTTTGATGAAAATAAGCTTTTACTATTGTATAAAAGGCCCAAGTTCTAATAATATCATGAGCTTGTGGGCGCATGGACATTGGCATTTTTATGCTAGTATTATTTTTTGGCCAATTTGTATTAACCTGTGGTGTAATAGAAGATGTGTTCCAGGTGTCCATAATATCTGTATCGCCTACAATATTTTTACTGTTACACTTTTGACATGTGCCAGAATATTTAGTTTCTTGTGGATCTATTGGTAATTCATTTTCTTGAGCCAAAATAATTTGACCACAATCAGCACAATGCCAAACCGGAAATGGAATACCATAAAAGCGCTGGCGCGAAATACACCAATCCCAGTTAAGATTTTCGACCCAGTCTTTATAACGGGCTTTCATGTACTCTGGCTTCCAGTCTATTTTGTCTGCTTGGGCTAAAAATTCTTTTTTGTAATCTAAAATTTTTACAAACCATTGTTTTAAAATTAAATATTCTATTTCTTGTTTACAGCGTTCGTGAACGCCAACATTATGTGTAATTTTCTTTTGAGATAAAAGTTTACCTTCTTGAGTTAATAATTCTAAAACTTTTTTTCTGGCTTCGTGTACTTTTAAACCTTTTAATGGTCCAGTTTTATCTGTCCAAGTTCCATCAAAGCCAACTGCTTGTATAAAGGGCAATTTATGAGTTTTGTACCAGTAAATATCTGTCTGATCACCAAAGGTACAACACATTACTAAGCCTGTACCTTTTTGCATATCAACTTTTTCATCTTGCAAAATTGGTACTTCGTGCCCAAAAACAGGAACTTTAGCTTTTTTATTTAATAAATCTTTATAACGTGAATCTTGTGGATTAAAAAATAGTGCTACGCAGGCAGGTAAAAGTTCTGGTCTAGTTGTTGAGACTGTAAGTTTTTGTGTGCCAATCTCAAACTCTATATCATTAAAATTACTAGAAATATCTGCATCATCCATTTCTGCTTGTGCTACTGTTGTGCGACAGGTTGTGCAGTATAAACTAGGTTCTTCTTTACGGTAAATATAATTATTTTTATATAAATCTAAAAAAGAATATTGTGAAATTTTGCGAACGCGATCATCTATAGTTGAATAAGTTTTTGTCCAATCTATAGAAAGTCCCATTTTTTTCCAAAGAGCTTCAAAATCTTTTTCAACTTTTTGTGTTTCGTTTAAACACATTTTTATAAAATCAGAGCGTTTGTGTAAATGAGCTTTTGTTTGATTCTGTTTTTCTACAAATCTTTCTGTAGGTAAGCCATTATCATCAAAACCCATTGGATAGAAAACGTTATAACCAAGCATGCGTTTATAACGTGCAATTAAATCTGTGTGTGTGTACGAAAATATATGCCCAGTATGTAAAGAACCAGAAACTGTTGGCGGTGGAGTGTCGATACTAAAAATTTCTTGTTTAGAATTTTGGTCAAAGTTATAAATTTGTTCTTTTTCCCAAAGCTCTTGGGCTAATTTTTCAAAATTTATATGATCGTAAATTTTATCCATAGGTTTCTTTCTTAATATAAAATTCAATTATTTTTATTATACCAAGAGTCTTTTGGTTGTCGAATGTAAAAAAATAGGGCTGGAGATTTCCAGCCCATAAATTTGAATTTTATTAAAATTTATTTTTTATCATCTTTTTTTTCATCTGGTCTTTTTACTACACGTTTTTGCAAATCAGCTTCATAAAATTTAGAAATACTTACTTTATTAAAAAATTCTTGTGTAAATGTTGGATTTCTTGGGTTTTGCATATTTGGTACATAAATATTTTTGCATATAATATTAAGTTGAATAGCTTTCTCTTTAGACATTTCAAGTTCTACTTTTGAAATACTTCTTTTTTCTTTTTTACCATCTGGATACGTAATTTCAAATTCTAAACTATTTAGCTTGGCAGAATTTGTAAGATGATAAATTTTACCGGCAGTTAATTTTATAGGTTTATGTTTTTCTTTATTAAGTACATCTGCTCCAAACATATCTATGTAATTTATTTGTACTTTGGTTCCCTTAATAATGTTTCCTGTCATATCTCTTGGGCTTGTAAAAATAATAAATGCACCTTTTGCATTTAAACCTAGAGAAATTGAGCTTAAAATTAAAATGTTTATAAGTAGTTTTTTTATCATAAAATCTCCCTTTTTTTATTAAATAAAAATTCAAAATCACTTGTTATTACGGTAAAATATTTTGTTTCAAATTGTCAATATATTTATATATTAGATTGATAGCTGTTTGACATTTATTTTTGGTTAAATAAAATTCAATGAACTTAACCAATAAATTAGGGGGTTTTAGAAATTATGAAAAAATTAAAAAAAATTATATTTACGTTAATTTTATTGCTATTTTCTTCTAATCAAATTAAGCCTGTAACTAGAATTGAAAAAGATTTGGTTCGGTTCGAGTTGGTTGTAGTTTTAGAACTTTCAAAATTTATTGCAGCTTCTATAGCAGATAGTGCGAACGTTTTAGAAAACAAAAAACAGCATGATAAAGCATGGCGAATATATTTGTATTTAGATGTTTTAGACTCATTGTATAAGATGTATAAAGGATCTTATACTTCTTTGCCCATATTAATTTATGATTTAAAAGAGATTAGCGATATTTCAAAAGATTTAAAAGCAAGTCCTGATAAAATAAATGACAATAAAAAAAAGAATAATAAAGATATACTTAAGGAGTTCGAGTCAAAATATAATAAATTAAGTGGAAAATCGAAATTTTTATTTAATTTAAAAGCACTTTTGTTTATGGTTGATTTATATGGTTCTTTTTTCCAAGAAATATTTGATTTTGTTTTTAAAATTGAGGCAGAGCGTTGGAATGATATGGTTACACATCCACCACAGCCACATCCTGGACATGTTTTGTATCCAGATTCTTGGGTTAATAGAGCTAATTTAATTGGTGATGTTGCAGTGTTAACAAAAATTTTAGCAAGATCTATAGATGTTAAAAATGGTAAATTAAATTCTAAATATGGGTTAACAGTTGCTTTATTGCCGGTTATTGAATCTATTTATAAGGGTTATGAAACTTATAAAGATAGACAAGCTTTTTTAGTAAGAGATGAACGAGAACAAGAATTAGAGCGAGAACAAGAATTAGAGCGAGAACGTCAAGAAAGAGAAAATAGAGAACGCTTAGTAAGATTAAGACGTGAGGCTGCGCAACGCGAAGAGGTTTATCGTTTTTTTCAGCCATATCTGCAACGAGGCCAAGATGCCCCAAGGAATAATTGGCAATTACAGCCAAGAAATCTTGAACAATTTGCACAAACACAAGACGATGTTCTTCAAGATTTGCCAGAAAATATTTGTCTTGGACAATTAAATGAAATAATTGCTAAGTCAGATAATAATGATTGCTCTATTTGTATGAGTGAGTTTGAAAAAGGAGAACAAGTTTTTGTTACAGAACAAACACATCATACTTTTCATAAAGATTGTTTAAATGAATGGGTGCATCAAAATCCCACAGACCCGTTAAATAGGCAACCTTTAACAGGTGGTAAAATATTTACTATAACTGATTCTCAAAATCAACAAGAAGAGCGTGAAGATAATAGTGAACAAAATAATTTGAACTCAGAAAGTGATTAAAATTAAATAGTTATTTCTTTTAACAAGCTTATAGCATCATTTTTAACCCCCAAATGTGGTGGGTTTTTGATTAAATTATTAAGTAAATTTATAGAGTCTTGCTTTTGATTAACTTCATTCAAGCATTTAGCTATATGTAATTTAGTATACGGGAATGTTTGCGTATCATGTTCACAAAGTTTAAATAATTCTAAAGCTTTATTATATTCTCTTAAATTTAATAAACTTTGAGCCAAATTATAAATATTAACAGTATTATTAGGCTCTTTTTTGTAAGTAAGTTCAAAATTTATTGCAGCATTTTTATAATCGTGTTTTTGATAATAAATACTAGCAAGTATAAATGTTGTATTTAAATAAAATGGATCTATTTGTTTTGCCTCTTCTAAACTATTGATAGCCAAATCTAGTTTGCCAAGTTTTTGCGCTGTTATAGCATGTTGATAATAAAATTGTGTTGTTTGCATATTGCCATTTATTGCATTTTCATAACACTCTAGAGCTTTATCAAACATATTTTGTTGTTCGTACATAAGCCCTTTGTTAAAATGAGCTCTGCTATAATATGGTCTATATTTTAGAGCTAAATCAAAACATATTTCTGCTGGTTTATAAGCTTTTTTAGTTAAGTGTAATGAGCCTAAATTTAAATACATTTCTGGATGGAATTCACTTAAATTTATTGCTTTTGAATATTCATTCATGGCTAAATCGTAATCGCCTCTGGCTTGATAATGAAAAGCTAAATTAATTATTGGTTCAGCATAAGTTTTATCAAGTTCACATGCTTTTTTGTAAGCATTTATAGAATCGTCTATTCTGTTTAACCCCGAAAGAGCTACACCTAAATTGTTCCATAAATTCGCTTTGTTTGGTGCAGTATTAACAGCATGTTGCCAGTAAACAAGTTCACTTTGCCATATTTTGTATTGTGAGTTTGTTGTGTAACTTGAAATTAAAATAAAAATTAATAATAAACTAAATAAAGTATTTCTTTCTGGTATAAAAATATATTTTTTTAAGTAAACAATAATTTTTGTAAACAAATAAATAATAATTACACTAATCAAAAATATAGCTCCAAAGCTGGAAATATATGTTTTGTAATCGCAAATTAATTCTGTAGAAGGTATAAACGAAGCTCTAGGCAAAATGCCAATAAAAAACCAAGCTAAACCAAAGCTTATAAAATTAGTTTTGTCTTTTATAAATAAATATACGCTTAAAAGTATTAAAAATAATATAAAAATAAATGGGAGTATAAAATCTAAATTAAATATACTCAAAGTTAATTTATGCCCATAATCAAAGGCTAATGGCTTTGGCCAAAAGTATATTCTTAAATAATGTGTTAATATTTTAAATTGAGTTATAAAATAATTATAGCTTGTTATTTTTTCGTCTATATTACTTGTTAAAATATTACCTCTGTTATTATTTAATGGAGCCTGAGTTAATTCGATAGTAAATTTTACAGGTTTAAAACCAAAAGAATTTAAAGTAATAAATAAACTTAAAAAAATAAGTGCGTGTATTAATAATCTTTTTTTTAAACTTTTAAAATTACCCTGTGATATAAAACAAATATCTATTAACAAAACTAAAAATGGCAAAATTATTATTATTTCTTTGGTCCCTGCAGCAAAAACGGTAAAAATTATACTTATAAAATATAAAAAATATTTAATAAATTTATTTTGGGTAAAACTTGCATAAACAAAACTAGTTATTACTAAAAATATAAATAAATTAGTTAAACCCTCTAGACTCATTTGAGTTATGTAAGTTACAGTTTGAGTTTGAGTAGGGTGTAACAAAAAAAGAGTGCTAGTGAAAAAAGATATTAAGTAAGCATGCGTTTTTAAAAAACTATTTTTATTTAAATTGTTAAATAATTTTTTGAGTGTAAAAAATATTAACAAGCCAATAGTTATGTGCATTGCTAAATTAAAAACTCTAAATGGCGTTGGGTTTTCGCCCCATAATTTATAAATATAAGAATGCAAAAATCTTGATATCCAGCGGTTAAAAGCAAAAAAAATATTATTTAAATAATTACCCTTTATTACATGAAAGTTTTCTGTAATTGTTGGCATGTCATCGTAAATAAAAGGGTATTTTAATGTTGGCCAGTATAATATCACTGTAAAAAGTGATATTAATACTGGCGGTAAATAATATAATATTTTTTTATTTAACATTATATTTTCTTTTTAGATTCTTCTGGTTTAGCTTGTGCCAATATTTTTTTTAAATCACCCATCTTAATGCTACCATTGCCATTTTTTATTTTTCTGTTTAATTCTATTTGAGCTTTTTGTGTATTTATTGCCTGTTTAAATTCTTCTGGTGCATTTGTTTTTAATAGCTCTTCCAAATATTTATCTACTTGTTCTTTTTGATTTAAATTTTCTAAACAAGCAACAATTCTTAAGTGTGCTTGGCCTGGTGAATTTGGCATTGTTGTAACTTTTTGAAATGCATTTAAAGCTTTTTCATTTTCATTTTTTACAAAATAAGTTTCTGCTAAATTATAAAAATATCTTGTATCTGTTGGGTTATTTCTAACTAATTCTGAATATATTTTTTCGGCTTTATCATAATCTTTTAACATGTAATATGAATTACCTAAATTAAAATATACAGTTTCGTTATTAACGCCTAAAGATATTATTTTTTCAAAAGCTTGTGCTGCATCTTGATATTTTTGCAGGCGAATACTTAATTGTCCTAGTGTAAAAAATCCATCTGGTGTATCTAAATCACCTTCTGTTGCTTTTTTAAAATATGTCCAAGCTGTATTTTCATCATTTTTTTCCATATACAAGCGACCTTTGTTATATAAGGCTTTGCCGTAATATGAACGTAAAGAGATGGCTTTGTCTAAAAATTCTTCAGCTTTTATGTAATCTTTTTTGCTTAAATATAAACTGCCAATATTATTAAATGCTTCTGGATAATTTGGGTTTATTAATAAAGCTTTTTCAAGCGCTTGAATAGCTTTATCTATTTCGTTTTTCATAGAAAATGCGACGGCTATATTGCTTAATGGGTCAGAATAATATTTGTCTAAATTTATTGCTATTTCATAATGTTTTATAGCTTTGTCTACTTTGCCTGCTTCGGAAAGTGCTACGCCGTAATTATTATGAGCTCTGGCTTTTGTTGGTGCTTTTTTGACAATATCACCCCAAAATTCTTTAGCAGTACGCCAGACTGTATTTCTGTAATATGTCCCTGTGGCTACAGGAATTAATAAAATTAATATAACTGCAAGTTGGGCTAAATTTATAAATTCTTGATTAATTTCGCGTATTTGTTTGGCTATAAATTTAGCTATATAAACAATTAAAGTCGCGAGTATAAATAACCAGCCTGCAGATGCTAAATAAGTTTTATAATCACATAACAGTTCTGGCGAAGGTATAATAGTTGTTCTTGGAGCTATTGTTATAAAAAACCAAGTTAAGCCAAAAGAAAATAAAATATTTTTTTTAATTATCGAATAGGCTAATAAACTTAAAATTAATAATAAAATTAAAAATGGTGCAAAACTATCTAATGCAAAAAAACTTGTACTTAATCGCCAATCATATTCAACGCTAATATTAAATGGCCAAATAAATATCCATAGGTAATGTAATACAACTTTAAATTCAGAAATTAAAAACTCTAGAGGTTTTATAACATCTTGTGCATGGTCTGTTAAAATATTGCCTCTATTGTTTGATGTTACCATTTTTAGTGATATTGCACGTGTAAAAAAACTAAAGTCCATGAATCTTGCAAAAAATAAAATATAAAAAAATAATGCAAAGCCGACATGATACCAGATATTTTTCTTAAAACTTTCCCAATTATTATTTGATATAAAAAACCAGTCGCAAATAAATAATAATACTGGTGTAATTACAACAATTTCTTTTGAACCAAACGATATAAAAGTTATAATTGCACTTAATAAAAATAATAAAAATTTGATATTTGTGTTTTTACTTAAAATAGCTTTTATTAATACCAATAAATTAGCAATTATAAGCATCGAAGCCAAACCTTCTAGCCTGCCCTGAATTATGTAAGAAACGGTTTGTGTTTGAACTGGGTGTAACAAAAATAAACCTGCTGTTGCAAATGCTATTAAAATAGAATTTTGAGATAAAAATTTAGAACTTTTTGCTTTTTCACATAAAGTTAAAATTAAGTAAAAAAGTAAAATCCCTGCAGCTATGTGTATAAATAAATTAAATAATCTGTAATAAAATGGATCAAATTTATCAAGTTCATAATTTATTCTATTCATCCAGTCGGCAATCCAACGAGCACTAGAAAAAAATCTTGATAATGGATTATCATTTCTTATAACGAATTTTTTGGTGATATTTGCCAGATCATCAAACTGGAATGGATATCTTAAAGATGGCAAATAAAATAAAAATGTTATTATTGCTAGCACAAAAGCCGGTAAATGTTTTTGAGCCAAATCTAAAAATTTATTTATTTTTAAATCTTGTACAACATTATTTTGCTCTATTTGTGCACTATAATCCTGTTCTGGATTTATAACTTTTTTTCTCATCATATACTCTCTCCTGGCTAAGGTCATCCTCGACCACGATCGAGGATCCATACTTTTTATCTCATAATTTTTACCCGTTCGTCCCGAGTGCCGAACTTGCGAGGTGTATCGAGGGGCGGGATCTCTTTTTTCTTATAGATTTTAGAATTATTTTTTTTTAATGTCGAATTTTTGTTGCATCTAGAATATTTGTTATATTTTATGACAATATATCGTTACAGTCTGCAAGCTTTTAAAATTTAAATAATTAAAATTATATATTTTTTATTATTTTACATTGTCCCTTTGTGCCATTTAACCCAAAGTGGTAAAATAATAGTGATAAATGGTTGTTATTTAAATAAGTGGGGGATTTATGAAATATCTGATTAAAATCTTGATGGCTTTAGCCATTTTATTACAAACAAATATCGCGTTTTCTACAATATCTATTTCTGGAAATAATATAGAAGATCTAAAAGCTTCTATTCAAGAGTTTGAAGCGTTAATGCCACAACAAGAAGATAATCAAATAAATGAAAAACTTGGTTTTGCAGATGTTTATCTTAAAAAGGTTGGAGATAAGTATGATCAAGTAGCTGAAATTATAAGCGCTAATCAGCGATTATTAAAGCTTAGTGGCATTACAGGGACATATGTTTATGCTAAATATATAAATCCAACTTTTTTTCCAAATTTGGTAACTAAGGCATCTGCAGCATCTGTAAAATATATGTCTATTTTCACGAACGCTTTGTTAACAGGATTTTTTAAAGGAGCTTGGGCAAATAAGAGTTGGTCTACAACTATTGTAGTCGGACTTGTTGCTTATGGTGTTGTTAACAATGTTATTGGTATTGGATTGAGAGCTATAACTGAACGATTTGTTTCAGAATCTAGATATAAGGCTGAAAATAGAATGAAAAATATATACGGTTCAAAACAAGAAGATACTTCTAAAAAAGTACAAAATACATCTAAAAGTTAGTAAATTATTTTAGGTTTTTACAAAACTTAAAAATGTAATAGAATTGCCACAATAATACGATTTTTTTAGGAGCTAATAAAATGAAAAAAATGTTATTGGGGCTTTTTATTGTTTTAATATTTGGTATTTGTCATGCCAGTGAAAAATATAAAAATAAAAATCTTTATTCCAAATTAGATAATTTTTCTAACGATAATTTTGATTTTGAAGATTTTTCTGGTGCATGGTTTCATGATATTAATTGTTCTAATAGTAGTTTTTGTTACTGTGATTTTTTTTCTTCTAAGTTCACAAAATCCAATTTTACTAATTCAGATTTAAGATATTCAAGATTTTGTGGTGCGCAATGTTATAATGTAATATTTAATAATGCTAATTTAAAAGTATCTTGGTTTTTAAATTGTGATTTAACTAAATCAGATTTTTCTAATTCAAAATTAAATAACTCTGCAATGTTTGATTCTAATATAATAATGCAAGGAGAAGATAGAACTATTGTAGATAACGCTGATTTTGATGGAGTTATTGGTCTTACAAACGCTCAAAAAAAATATTTGAGAGAAAGTGGAGCAATTAACGTTCCTGATGATCTAACGGATGATCAATTTAAAAAAGAGAAAGAGGTTTTTTATGCTTGTTTAGATGAAATAACTGAAGAATTAAGTTTTTTTTATCCATTTAAGCAAGTTGTAAAGTGGCCATTTAAAAAGACTTGGCAAGTTATACAATGGATTTCTGAAAATATTAAAAGTATTCGAACTTGATTTTATTATTTATAAGCTAAAATTTTTGAGGCTTTTCTTATGAAAAAACTTTTTTTAATTATGTTTACGATTTTGCTAATAGCTCCCAACTGTTTTGCAGGTAAACCAGATATTACCAAAATATCAAAAGCAGAACAAAAATTTTATGAAGACAATATTTGGGATTATTTGGAAATGATTCTTATTAAAAATGCTAAAGAACGACGATCTTTTACTCGAGATGCAGTTAATTATGCCAAGCGAGGTATGCTTGTTATTCCAACTTTAATAACTACGTATCTAATACAATCTTGGTCTAAAGATAATTTTGATTTAGCTTTAAACCATATTATATATCAACCATTTGCTGCGGTTACAGGTATAATTTCATCTTATATCACAGATAAAGTTAGCAAAAGTTTTTTAAAACAAAGAATAGAAAAGAAAAAGTTGGTTAATTTATTGGAAGATTTTTTGAAAAAATACGATCCAAATATGGATGAAAATAGCGAAGAAGTTAATTATAAAAAAATAATACCACAAGAATTGCATGAGTTGTTTGACAGGCTCTATGCAAAATATTTAAAACATGGCAAAAAATATTTAGAAAAACATAATCTTAAATTTATCGATGCTATAAAAGATAAAATTAGATATGAAATCAAAAAAGATAAGTATGTTGATACAACGCCAACTGTAAGAGTAATTAATTATTAAAGATTAAATCTTGAATTTTTAAAAAATTTATTTTAGCTCCCATAATGATAATAAATTTATGGGAGCTTTTTTTAAACAATTAATTATTTTTTTATAACTTTTATGTTGTCTCGAGCGGTTTCATTACATTCTTTTGGGTATTTGATTTTTCCATTTAGGATGTTTACTTTAAAGGCTCCAAGTTCTTGTAAGTCTTCTTTGTTGAAACGTGAAATTATTTTTTGATTTAATAATTGGCTACGTTCAATAGAATTATTGCCAAATTCATTGTCGAAATAAAAACGATGTACTTCTGTATTTGTGCCTATTTCTATGTGAGAAGGGCGTTTTAATGTATCGGTGGCATTTTTATTTTTTTTGATTTTTTTAAAACATTTTTCTAATCCATCAAAAAATTCTTTAACTTCAGGATTATTTTCTGAATAATCTTTTCCAACAAAGAACTCTTTTATTTTTTTTCCACCATGCTTGGTATGCTCCCAGCCATTCAAAGCTTTTTCGCCTATCCAATCTGTAGTTTTAAAATACTTATCAGATACCCACGTAATTTTACGTAGTCCAACTGAGCTTAAAATTATAATGCCACCGATAACATATAATAATTTTTTGTCACTAAGAGTAATGGTTGATGGATCGGATGTTTTTTTTGTATAATTTAGTCTATCTTGTTCTAATTTTAGTTTATCTTGTTCCAATTTAACGTTTTCTGTTTGCATTTGTTTTTGTAAGGTTAATTGGTAAACTAAATTTGGATCTACATTTTCAATATTAATATTTTCTATGTTATTTGCTTTACCAAAAGATAAAATTAATGATGAAAGTAAAAAGAATTTTATTATTTTGTTTTTCATTTTTTGAAATCCTTTATTTAATAAAGTTTATTCTAACAGTAGGTGTAAATTGATTATGCTTTTCAAAAAGATCAATCATAGTTTTAGTAAAATCTTGAACTTTAATATTAATAGTCTCAAATTCTTGGTAATCAAATGTATTTAATGCATCAATATCCATTGAGATATTTTTAATATCTTTATTATTTAAAAGTTCTTGGATAAAATTTTGAACTCTATTCATTCTTGATTCTAAAGATTCATAAACTAATGCAACATGTTCTGTTGAGTTATCTATTGGACAATCTCCGCTAAATAAATTTTCGGAATTTATGTCCATTGGATCATCTGTAATTTCAAAAATAAATTCATCTTGGGTTGAATTTTTGAGAATATCAGAAAAGTTTTTAGCTATATTACCTCCGCAATTAATTCCTATTTTATTTTGAATTCCTATTTTTGTAATATAAAAGGCAAAATTAATTTCTTGATCTAAATTTACAAAATTATTTGAAAAAATTATTTTAGTTAGAATTTTTATACTCATTATTTACCCTTTGTTTAAAGGAGTGACTTTAATTGGTTTTATTATTTGACCTTTTTCATTATATTCAAATGTGTGCTTGTGTGGTCCATTTATATTTGTTTTTGTTATTGTATCAAAGTGAGAATGATCAAAATCATCTCTAAAATCAGGTTGGCCATTATTGTTGTAAACAGTTTTAGATACTACAGTTTTTTTATCGGTATTATCTAGCTTATAATGAGCTGAGTTTGGATCTGCTTTTTCTGGAGCTTTTGAAGTATTAGAAGTAATTTTACAAGCATCTCCTTGTGAATATTTATCTTGAGAAGAATTATTTTTTTTGGGATCTTTATTAGGTCCAGATGGAATATTATTTTGTGGTGGTAGTTTTGGAGCAGGAGCTTGTTTAGGTTGAATATTAACTTGTTGAGCATATAATCGTTGAGGATTATAACTTTGTCCTTGACGAAGATCATGATATTCATAGCAACGATTATTTTCTTGTTCAAATTTAGATGAGGCATAAGCGCTAGCCGCGGCTGCAGCACCTACAGCAGCCATATCTTTTGCAAAAGATAAAATTTTTGGAGCCTGTTGTACAGCAATATCCATATTATGAATTAATATAGATTGTCCTATTGAATCACAAATAAAAAAACAATTAGGTTCTTCTAGTGATAAATCATAAAATTCTAAGTTTGAATTTAATTCAACTAAAGATATTTTATTTATAGATATAAAATTCGAATCTAAATTAAATAATTTATTATTAATAGATAAATCGCAAGAATTTATCCAAGTATTAGTTTCATAATTATAAAATTTGGTACCAGGACAAATAATAAGTTGACTATTAATATTATTATTAGAAGTTGTATCAATAATAACTAACTGAGAATATTCAGGATTATTATTTTGTTTTTTAATTGTGACTTGTGTAATAGGAATATTTATAAATTCAAATTGCCCTAAATCATTTTGCTTAAAACTTAAAACCGTTTCGCCAACGTTTAAATCTTGTACTTTTTTAATATCTGTAATATTAAGACCAGTTCTTACAAAAGTATCTTTTGGTAATTCAGAAAAGATATTTTGAGATGTTAATATTAAAAATAAAAACAAAAATAGTTTTTTAAATATAAATTTAAATTGTATCATTTTATACCTTAATTTTTTGATTATTTTCTGTTATTTAAATTATTTTAAATTTTAGGTTAATAATAACTTATTATAGATAAGAATTTTGTAGATATACCAGAGGATAACTAGGTTGATTGCCAGGTTGTTGTGGACGTCTTCCATCTGGATAATAAGGTCTTTCGTCAGGTCTTTGAGGACGTTCTTTAGGGAAATCAGGTCTATTGTCAGGCTGTTGAGGACGTTTTCCTGTGCCTGGCCCTTGAAAACCTTCTTTAGGATAATGAGGTTGAAAGTTTGGATTAGGATAATATTCTTCAATATTATTGTTACTCCATGAAAATATACATGTTGTAGCTGTTATAAAGAATAAAATTAAGATTATATTTTTAGGATATGAATTAATGAATTGCATTTTTTCCCTTAACTTAAAATGATTATTAATATTGTTTAAAAAATTTACTACTGTTTCCTTTGTCCTAAAATATAATATGAGTTTTATTTAATTTTTTATAAATTAAATAATTACAAATACTGCATAAAATCCTGAATTGTTTATTTGTCCATAGACATCTCCCTTAATTTTTAATTACAAAATTTATTTTAAGTATTATAGTTTAGTTTTTTTAAAAAACAAGTTTTATTAATTAAAAATAATTTGGTTATAAATTTGTTTTAGAATTATTTTTTTTTAATGTCGAATTTTTGTTTTTTTATCATTTGACCCAATAAACTTTATATTTTAATATCATTAAGCATTATTATTTATTAAATATGGGGAAGATTATGTTAAACAATCAGATGCTAGAGCTATTAAATGTGTTGGCGATATTATTCCCAACTTTTATGGTAATTTTTACATTCAGGGGTTTTTTTAAAGCTTTGGTTGCAAGGCTTATGGGTGATGATACAGCCTATGAACTTGGTTTTATGTCTTTAAATCCATTGGTGCATATAAATTTAACTGGCTTTGTAGCAGCAATAGTTGCTATTTTTATATTATCACTTTTTTTGTCTACCTACATGTCTTTAGTAGCCTTATTTGTAATAATAATTTTAATTGGTGCTCAATTTACTATTCCAACACCAATAAATGAAAATAAATTTAAAAATTATAGTTTGGGCATAATCTTTGTAACTTTAGTTGTTCCTATTACAAATTTTTTGACAGCATTATTATTTATGTATGGTATTAAATATTTGCCAATATCGTTATTACCAAAATATGCAGTTGTGTCTTTTAAAGAAATATTTGGAACAATTATAGAAATTTCTATAATTTTTGGTGTTTTAGATTTAATACCATTGCCACCATTTGATGGAGGTAGATTGTTGCGTGTGTTGTTACCAAAAAGCATGCAGCATATTGTAGATTGGTTAGAACGGTATTCGTTTTTTATTTTATTAACTTTATTTTTTATGCCAATTGTTAAAGACTATTTTTTGGGAGCCATTTATTTAGTAGCTTTGTTAATAAAAGTGGGTTTGGCTAAATTGGTATTTTAAGAAAGTTTTAAAATGATAAATACTGGTACAATTTATGACTTTTTGGCAAGTGTAGCAATAATGCTACCCGCATTTTTGATAGCATTATCTTTTCATGAATTTGCACATGCCTTTGTTGCACATTTATTGGGAGATGACACTGCTAAAGATCAAGGTCGTATGACAATAAATCCTATTGCACATTTAGATCCAATGGGAACTTTGTTTTTATTGTTATTTAGAATTGGTTGGGCAAAGCCTGTGCCAATGACGACAAATAATTTTAAATATCCTAGATTTTATAGTGTTATTACAGCTTTTGCTGGGCCAGTTATGAATTTTATTTTGGCATTTATATTTTTTATATTATTAAAATATTTTTATTTATTAAACTTACCTGTAAATTTTTATAAAAGTTTTATGTCCATATTTGAAGTAAGTGCATATATAAATATTATGCTAGGTGTATTTAATTTGTTGCCAATTCCTCCATTGGATGGTAGCCACTTGATACATGCTTTTTTTTATAAAAGATTTCCAAATCTTGTTATTTGGTTATTTAGATATTCAATGTTTATTTTATTAGTTTTATTTTTTATGCCATTTACAAGAGAATTTTTAATAAATTTAATTAATTTAGTTTTTAATTTTGTAAAAAGTTTAGTTTTTTGAAAGATAAAACATGTCTGAAAATATTAAAAAAGATTTAGAAATATTAAAATCTGGAACAGTTCAAATATTGCCAGAAGATGAATTTTTAAAAAAATTAAAAAGTGGTAAAAAATTAAGAATAAAATTAGGCGCAGATCCAACGGCTCCAGATTTGCATTTGGGTCATGTTGTGGTTTTAAATAAATTAAGGCAGTTTCAGGATCTTGGTCACGAAGTGATTTTTTTGATTGGTGATTTTACGGCACTTATTGGTGACCCTACGGGTAAATCAAAAACTCGCCCGCCACTATCCCCAGAAGAAGTTTTAAAAAATTCTAAGACTTATTTAGAACAGGTTGGCAAAATTCTTGATATTAAAAAAACAAGAATTGTTTACAACTCTCACTGGCTTTCCAAATTTAAATTTGATGATGTTTTGCGTCTTGCTGGCAAAGTTACTGTAGCCAGAGTTATAGAGCGCGAAGATTTTGCAAAAAGATTGCAAGAAAAAACATCTATAGGTTTGCATGAACTTTTTTATCCATTAATGCAAGGCTTTGATTCTGTAGAACTTAATGCAGATGTAGAACTTGGTGGTACAGACCAGACATTTAATTTATTAATGGGTAGATTTTTGCAAGAACAATATGGTCAAGAGCCTCAAGCTATTTTAACCATGCCATTACTTGAAGGGCTTGATGGCGTTAAAAAAATGTCAAAGAGCTTAGGTAATTATATAGGACTTTGGGAAACAGGCGTTCAGGCTTATGGTAAATTAATGTCTATTTCAGATGAGCTTATGTACAGGTATGCTTTATTATTGTTAAGTAAAACAGAAAAAGAAATTATTAAATTACAGCAAGATGTTAAAACAGATGTTATTCACCCCATGAAGCTTAAAAAAGAGATAGCGCATGATATTATTGCAAAATATTGGTCTGCAAAAGATGCAAAAGATGCGCAAGAAAATTTTGAAGCATTATTTCAGAAAAAAGATTATACACAAGCGCAAGAAGTAGGTTTACCAAAAGATTTTAAAAAAATAATATGGATAGTAGATCTGTTAAAAGAATTAAAAGCTGTAAATAGTACTTCTGATGCTAAAAGATTAATAGAGTCAGGCGCTATTTTTGTAGATGATGTACAGATTAAAGATTTTAAGGCAGAAGTAAGCTGGGCAGTGGGTACAATAGTTAAAGCTGGAAAGCATAAAATTTATAAAATTAAGTAAAGTATTGCTTTTTTGATATCTTTTTTTTAAGAGTAACTTAGGTGTTATAAATAAAAAATTGGAGATATCATGAGAGTTCAAAGTTTATTATTTTTTATAATTATACTTTTAATACCAGTTATTATTTTTAGAAAAAATATTAAGAGTAAGTTTTTTTTAAAAAACAAAAAATATGTGCTTACAAAAGTAGTTTCTCATAGTGATAAAAAGATTATAAAATTATTAAATATAGCTATAGCTGATGAATGGCTTGCATATTATCAATATTGGGTAGGAGCCAAAATTGTTAATGGTAATTTAGCTCAAGAAGCTATAAAAGAACTTGTTCAGCATGCTAATGACGAAAAGCGTCATGCAGAAATGCTTACTGAACATATTATAAAACTTGGTGGGTTACCTATTTTGGATTTTGCAGATTTACAAATAATTTCTGGTTGTGGTTATATTGTTCCTCCTATGTCTGGTGATATAAAAACTATTTTAGAACAAAATATAGAAGGTGAACGTTGTGCTATTAAATTTTATAAAGATTTACTGACACAAGTTCAAGACTACACAGAACTAGAAAAAGATATCGTTATAATTTTAAAAGATGAAGAAGAACACGAACGAGATTTAACGGAAATTTTAAATAAAGTTTAATAATATGGCCCTGTTTTTACAGGGCCTATTTTTTTTGGGGCGAGTTTAGGAAAATTTATGGGGAGTGGGTTATGAAAAATTTAAATATTATTTTATTAGGTTTACTTTTATTTAATAATATTTTTTCTATGCAACAAAAAGTTTATGATCAAGATGGTTTAGAAGTTAAATTTGAAAAATTGCATTTAACAAAAGAAGAAAAAGATTTGTTAAATAAAAAATACGAAAAATCTCGGGCAAAATTAAATTTTGATGCTATTTTTATGCAAGATGAAAAAGAAGAATATGAGCTTTTACAGAAGACAATAAATCAAAAACTCAATGAAAACAGTGAATATAATAAATTAAATGATTCATGTGAAGATAATGAAGGTAATTTATTAAAAAAAGATAATGATTGGAAAAAATTATTAAAAAATAAATTGTTTAAAAATACTATTGAAAAAATTAAAAATGATATAACTCTTTTAGAAGATCAAGAAATGCATAATTTATTTTTTGACATTATTCTTAATGAGTTAATTGGAAATGTATCAGCACATTATAAAATTTTATTCAAAAATTTAGACAATGATACTCGTAAATGTTTTATAAGGTTAATCGAAAATCAGAAATATTATAATTTGTTTAATTCTATATTTGTAGAATTTTTAAATTTAAATTTTAAAAAAGAAATTGATAAAACTATATATAGAAATACTTTTTGCGCAGTAAATGTTTTTCAAAATAAAGATTGTTTTATAACTTACAAAAAGAATGATTTTATGATTTCAAAACAGATAAAATTATATTCTGAAATTGAAATATTTTTCCCAAAAAGGTTTATAGAAAAATTCGATTTAGCGGGTGATTTTTTTAATTTTTGGGCTAAATTATGTAAATATTTATTAGGTTTAAGTTATCCTAGTAATAAAGATAAAATAGAAATAAAAATTGAAGAAATTAAGAATGTAAAAAAATCTCCAGGTGTTTTTTGTTCTGCAGGTCTTAAGGTAGATTATTAATTTTCTTCGCTAGATGATTTTATAAGAGATTCAGAAAGATCTGGAAGATCTTCAAATTCATTTGGGGCAAAATATTCAGTTAAATTTGAATTTATACTTTTTAATTTATTTAAATAATTATTTAATTTATTAAGGATATATTCTGTTGTTGGAATTTTTTTGTCATTTCTACTCCAGCATTTTTCAAATAAATCATTTAATTTATTTGTATATTTTATTACAATTTCGTTATCTGTTTCTGTTGGTATTTTTGGAGGTATCCAACCACTAAAAATTAACTCTTTCATATTATTTTTAAAATCATTGCGAGTTTCCATTGGTTTATTTTCAGATTTAAATATTTGTTCTAGGATTTCTCCTATATTTACTTCATTTATAAGTTCATATCCTATTACTGCAAATGCCCAAATATCATCAATAAAACTGGCTCCACAATCTTCTAAAAATTGTCGATAAGAAGTATAAGCAAGTGAGCCACAAAATATTGATTTTTTATCGCGTTGTTTTGTAAAGCTAAAATCTATCAATTTTGCCGTTACAAAATCTTCTGGGTTATTTAGTTTAAATTTTTCATCTGCAAGTTTTTTGACTCCAAATAAAATAACATTTTCTGGCTTTAGGTCTTTATGGATATAGTTTTTATTGTGTAAAAAAAGTATTCCAGTAATTATATCTATTAATATTTTTAATTTAAATTTTAAAAATGAGATTGGGTCAATATCAATAAATTGGGCTTCACAAATAGCTTCTATTAAGTTTGCTAGGCTTAATTCACCATGTTCTTCTATTAAAGTTAAGTTGTTATCGTTAAAATCTATTAAAGTAATTATATTGGGGTGTGAAAAATTTTGTAAAATAAATTTTTCATTTAAATATTTTTTTTCTAATAAATTTTTATATTCAAGTAAACAAGCTTTTGACCCATTATATTCACAAGAGTATACTGTTTTCTCTGAGCCTTTGCTGTTATAAACTTTGTTTGAAATTTGTGAAAGAACTATTTGAGAAGATAATACTTGTAAAATTAATAGAAATATATTTTTTTTAAATAACACTTTTTACCTTTAAGATAAAAAAGTTTCGTCATTTAGCCAAATTTGGTGTTTAAAAAAGTAATCTAATTGTTTATTATTTAGTTCTATATTTTGATTTACGTAAAAAGTTTCTTTTATTAAATAATGTATGCCAATAAAATTAATATTTAATTCTTGTGATGTTTTTGCAACAGAATTTATATATTCAATAGAATCATCTATAAATATAATTTTTTTTGGGTTTAAATTTAATTTTTCTAAAAATAACTTTAAAGTTTCGCCTTTTGGTGCTTTATCTGCAAAAAGAATGCCGTTTTTAAATATAGGCTTTGAGTCTGGGTTGTTTATATTTATTAAATTTAATAAATTTATGTTAAAAGCTTTGCTAAAATTTATACCTAATTTTAAAAGGTCATTTATTCTATCGTGTTCTATATCTTCTTTTGTTTCTTGAATACCTGTATCAATTAGAGTTAACGCAATTACAGGTATATTTTTTTCTTGTATTTTATTTATTAAGCTCAAAATTTCTTGTGAAGTTATTATTTTATTGGCTTTATTTTTGATGTTTACCCAAATAATACTTTTTTCTGTATCTGATAATTCTGGATTTATTTTATTTTGTGTTGCATACACTTTGTATCTATCAAAGATATATTTTTTTAAAATTATATTAGATTTGTCAGCATTAACCCAATTAAAAAAGTTGTCTGGTCTACGTAAAATTACGTTGCCTATATCAAAAATTATTAAAGTATCTTGATTGTCTGTTTTAATTATTTTTTCTAGTGGGTTTAAATTATAACTTTTAATTATTTTTGGTGTTGTGTTTAACATATTTGTTATGGTAATAAATATTGATATTAAAATTATTTTATATAGCATAAAATGGCCTTTTACAAATAAAATTGTAATTAATTATTGTATATAATATAAAAAATAAAATTGGGAATATTTATGAAAAAATTTATATTAGTATCGTTCTTTATTGTTATATTTGTACCAAATATTTATTCAATGTTTTTGCATAAGCTTAGTATAAAAGATAATACAATTGCAGTTGTTGATATAAAAAATAAATATTTACAATCAATTACTAAGGCTATAGCAGATTTAAACTTAGAAAATTTTGTTCCTACAGACGATGAAAGATCTTTTATTGAGAATTTTTTTACTCTTTTATATAAACTTTTGTATAAAGTAAGTTTAAATAAAGAAGATTGTTTTTTTAAAAATGGGACTCATTTATTGAAACTAGATAAACGTTTTGGGGAAAATTTATATACATGTGTAGATTTTACTCAAAGTAAAATACAGCAGCAAACATATACTTGTTGGATAGAGTTTGATAATAATATATTAAATTTAGATGTTGAATGTTTTACGATTTTGATAAAATTATCAGAAATAATATTAAAAGAATTATTTTTTGAAGTTAGCTTTAAGTTTATCTTTAATAAAGATAAACAAACTTATATTCTTATTGCTAGCATGTTTGAATTATAAAAAATCCGGTACTGGCCGTGCCAGTCGTAGCCTTGGCGTAGGCTGGTGGAGAGAGTGAGATTCGAACTCACGATTCCTGTTTCCAGGAATAACCGCTTTCGAGGCGGCCGCTTTCGACCACTCAGCCATCTCTCCGGAATATATATAAATTTATATATATTTGTTAAAAATACAAAGGGTTGTAACATAAATTTAGCGTAAATTATTAACTATTGTAATTTAATTTATAAATAATTGATTTTATGAGCAAGAAAGCATACCCTTATCAAGGTTTGAAAAGTATAAAATATTTATATTTATTGATAAATATTGCTAAATATTTAAAATGAAAAATTAAATTGTATTAAAGCCACTTTTAGTGAGGTAAAAAACTATGTATAGTATAAACACAAGAGCTATAGTACTTGCTGCAGGCAAGTCGTCTAGGTTCAAAACAAATAAGAGTAAGTTATTATATTCAATCTGTGGCCAGCCTATGATTTTATATGCATTAAAGCTATTAAAAAATTTAGGTATTCCTACTACAGTTGTTGTAGGTTATCAAGCCGAAGAATTAAAAGAGCTTATACAAAAAGCTGGAATAGATAATGTAAATTATGTATATCAAGAATCTCAACTAGGAACAGGTAATGCCATATCGATTACTAAAAATTCTTGGGATCAAGAAAATATATTAATCATGAATGGTGATTGTCCATTATTAACAGAAGAAATTATTACACAAATGCTTGATGGTCATAATAATAGTAATGCTTCTATTACATTTCTTTCTTCACACTCTTTAAATCCAGATGGATATGGTCGAGTAATAAGAGACGGTAAGCATATATCTATTGTAGAAGATAGAAATCTTACAGAAGAACAACGTTTTGTAACTTTAATAAATAGTGGAATATATTTATTTAGAAAAGATTTTTTAGAAGAAAATATAGATAAAATAGAAATAGATTCTGTAAAAAAAGAATATTATCTTACTGATTTAGTTAAAATGGCTAGTGACCAAGATTTAAAAGTAAAAACTATTCCTGTTCCATATGATAATATCCGTGGGGTTAATACTCTTGAAGAATTATGGGCTGTGGAACAAATTCAAAGATCGAATTTTATAAAATATTGGATGACACAGGGTGTTAGATTTGAATTGGCTCAAAATATTCATATGGACTTTGATGTTGAAATAGGTGCAGGTTCTTTTATTGGTACAGGGGTACATTTATTTAAGGGGACTAAAGTTGGTAAAAATTGCACTATAAATGCATTTTGTATTATAGAAGATTCTATAATTGGTGATGATAGTTATATACATTCGCATTCTGTTGTGCAGGCTAGTAAAATTGGCTGTAATACGCATGTTGGCCCCTATGCACGATTAAGAAAAGACGTAATACTTGGTGATAATGTTAATATTGGTAATTTTGTAGAAATAAAGAATAGTACTATCGGTGATAATTCTAGCGCTAAACATTTAACTTATTTGGGTGATTCTATAATTGGTAAGAATGTAAATATTGGTGCAGGTACTATTACATGTAACTATGATGGTGTTAATAAACATAAAACAGAAATAAAAGATAATGTGTTTATTGGTAGCAATAATACTTTAGTAGCACCTGTTGTTATAAATGAAAATGCTTATACTGCAGCAGGCTCTACAATTACAAAAGAAGTTCCAAAAGATAGCTTGGCTATTGCACGAACAAGACAAGAAAATAAAATAGATTATGCAAAAAAATTAAAAGCTAAGAGCAAAAAAGAAACAGATAATAAAGATGATTTAAGCAGTTCTAAAAATAAAGAAAAAAATGCAAAATTAAATTTTGTTGGTGCTACAAAAACTAAAAATATGCAGAATCTATGATCAGATTTTTTCATACGGCAGATATACACCTAGGAGTAGAAAACTACGGTAAAATTGACGCTAAGACGGGAATACATTCCCGTCTTTTAGATTTTAAAGACAGTTTAAAGACCATAGTTGATAAGGCTATAGAACAAAATATAGATTTTTTTTTATTTTGTGGTGATGCATACAAAACTGCATTCCCTACACCTACACAGCAAAAAATATTTATTACAGAATTATTAAGATTACAGGTTGCAGGTATACCTATAATTTCTATTGTTGGTAATCATGATAATCCATTAAGTTTTGGTAAATCTAATTCGTTAGAAGTATTGGATTATTTACCATTAGATGGTTTGCATGTTATTGCTAAGCCAGAAATTTTAAAGCTTGATACAAAAAATGGACCTATACAAATATTGGGGATTCCCTGGCCAACAAGAAATAATTTAATTTCTGATAAAGAGTTTCACTTAAAAAGTTCTAAAGAAATTACAGAGTATTTATCTCAGGCTGTATACAATATAATTTTGGAATTATCAAAAAAAATAGATAAAAATATTCCTGCAATTTTAGCTGGGCATTTAACTGTAAGTACAGGTATATTTTCTGGTTCAGAAAAATGTGCTGTATTTGGTAATGACCCTATATTTTTACCATCGCAACTTGCTCTCAATTGTTTTGATTATGTTGCTCTTGGGCATTTGCATAGATTTCAAAATCTAAATTCTCATGGGTACCCTGCTGTTATTTATCCAGGGTCTATTGAGCGTATAGATTTTGGCGAACGCAAAGAAGATAAGGGTTTTTGTTCTGTTTTAATAGATGACAAAAATATTAATAATAAATGTTCTTTTGAATTTATAAAATTAAAAACTAGACCTATGGTACAGATAGAGATTATTTTAAAAGAAGGTTTAGATTTTACGCAACAAATTTTGGATGAAATAAATAGACATGAAATATCTGGTGCAATAGTAAAAATAGTTTATTATGTTCCAGATGGTAAAAAAGATGATGTAAGTTTGCAAGAAATACAACAGGCTTGTGTTAGTGCTATAAGTTTAGCTGCTATAATACCTGTAAGGAAAAATGTTGTCAGAGAATTTAGAGCGTCTTTAAATGTTGATATGAATTTAGAAGTATTGTTAGAAAAATATTTAGAGACAAAAGGTATTGAAAAAACACAAAAAGATAATTTAATAAAAAAAGCTGGAGATCTTTATCAAGAAATTGCTTTATTGCAGAATAGTGGTTTAGAAGATACTCAAAAAGTAAATTTATTAGATAAAAGTGAATTAAAAGAATTTAACTTATAAATATTTTGTGGGTGGTAAATTTATGAATTTAGTTATTACGAATACACTGACAAGAAAAAAAGAAAATTTTATTCCTGTAAAAAATAAAACAGTAAATATGTATGTATGTGGCATTACTCCATATGCAGATTCACACATAGGACATGGTAGATGTTATGTTAACTTTGATGTTTTATATAGATTATTAAAATTTTTAGAATATAAAGTTACTTACGTTCGTAATATTACAGATATAGATGATAAATTAATTAATAAAGCTATAGAGCAAACAGGTGATATTAAAAATTATTTAAGTATTTCACAAAAATATACACAAAATTTTTGGCAAGATATGCAAAGTTTAAATAATCTAAAACCTGATCATGAGCCAAAAGTAACAGAAAATATTCAAGAAATTATAAATTTTATTAAAGATTTAATAGAAAAAAAACATGCTTACGTTTTAAATAACGATGTTTATTTTGATGTTTTGTCTTTTAAAAATTATGGAGCACTTTCTGGTAAAAAACTTGAAGATTTAAAAATGGGATCTCGTGTAGATGTTGATGAACGCAAAAAACATCCTGCAGATTTTGTTCTCTGGAAAGGTAATAGCGAAAATTTATTTTGGCAATCTCCATGGGGTTATGGAAGACCTGGTTGGCATATAGAATGCTCTGTTATGGCTCAAAAATATTTGGGTAATATTTTAGACATTCATGGTGGCGGTATGGATTTAATTTTTCCACATCATGAAAATGAAGTTGCACAATCGCAAACACATAATTTAGAGCCCTTGGCAAAATATTGGGTACATAATGCATTTATAAATATTAATAAAGAAAAAATGTCCAAGTCTCTTGGTAACTTTTTTACATTAAAAACTGTGTTTGAAAATTTTGATCCCATGGTTTTACGATTTTATATTTTACAACATAATTATAGAACGCCAATAGAATTTACATTAGAAAGTTTAAAGGCTGCACAAACAGCTTATGAAAAATTAGTAACAGTATTTAAAGATATAAAAACTCAAGATAAAAATATTACTTTAGATTTAGTTCTTGGGCATGAAATACTTACAGAAATGCTTGTAGCTCTTTGTGATGATTTAAATACCCCAAAATTTTTTGGCATATTATTTGAAAATTTAAATAATATAAAAGAAGATAAAGACTTGGCTGTGTTTATTAAAAATTTTGTAAATGTATTATTGGGTTTAACGTTAGAAAGTGTAAAAAAAGAGATAGCATTAACTCCTGAAATAGAAAATCTTATAAAAGAGCGTGAACAAGCACGTGCATTTAAAAATTGGGAGTTGTCTGATAAGATTAGAGCCCAATTATTAAAACTTGGCTATGAAGTTCAGGATAAAAAATTAAAGTAAATAAAGGGGGATATGTTATGAATAAAAAATTAATTATAATATTTATTTATTTTTTAAATATAGTATCTGGGCTTTATTGTAATCAAGTTAACTTTTTATCAATTCAAAACATTCGTAATAATATTGAAGAAGAAGTGTGTGCTTGGCCTACTGAAAATGATATTAATGGCATAATGTATATTTGTGATAATAATTTATCAAAAAGAGTTAATATTGTTGATCCTGTTACTAAATGGACCCCATTGCAGTACATGGTAAAAAAATATCAAAAATTTCGTAAAAGTGTAATTAATAGTTGTTTTGTGGGCTTGGTATCTTTAGGTGCAAATATTTTAGACAATGGAGAGCAAAATTGGTCTCCATTGTATTATTTAGTTAATAATAAAGAATGGAAGATTGTTAATTTGATTCTTTCTAATTTTAAAAACATAAAAGTTGATGATTCAATTATTGAAAAAATGTTATCAATAGATAAAGCGATCAAGTTTGGTTATGAAAATATAGTTCAATTTTGGACAAAACAGATAAATTATGAATTTCAAGAAATTCAAGATTTGGCCTATTATGCAAGATCTGTTTATTTTGAATATAGAAAACATAAAGAAGACTATGACTTTGATCAAAATTTATTAATTTCTTATATATCAATATATAGTTATTTATTAAACTATAATAATAATAGATTTATTTATATTTATAATTCTAATAAAGAACATTGTGATATATATAAAAAATATGATCAAATTGTGTATCAAATTTATTTAGAAATATTAAGAAGTTTATTGTTAAATAGCTAAATATTCCTTTTGTTTTTTTTAAAATTTATATAAGAGGGGAAATGAAATAGATGAACAAATTTGTATACCCAAAAGTAAAAGTAAATATTCCAAAAGTAAAAGTAAAATTTAATGGTAATTTATTAGTTATTGGTTGTGGTGCTGTAGCGCAAACTGCAATTCCATTGATATTGCGTCATTTTGATATGCCAGCAAAAAAAATAACTATAATGGATTTTATTGATAATAAACATAGAGTGCAAGATGCACTTAAAAGTGGCGTAAATTATGTTTTTGATAAAATTACAAAAAATAATTATAAAAAAACTTTGGCCAAATATGTTGGCTCTGATGACATGATAATAGATCTTGCTTGGAATATTGAATGTTGGGATATACTTGATTGGTGCAGACAAAATAATGTTTTGTATATAAATACTTCTATCGAAGAATGGGAACCATATAAAGACGAAAAACGTACAGACCCTAGAAAATATACTTTATATACAAGACATATGCGATTACGTAAATTAATGGCAGAAAAATGGGGTGATAAAAAGGGTACTACTGCAATAGTAGATCATGGTGCAAACCCTGGTTTAGTCTCGCACTTTACAAAAAAAGCATTAATAGATATTGCAAATAAAATTTTTGAAAAAAAGCCTAAAGATAAACGTATAAAAGATTTAAAAAAATTTATTTTAGAAAAAAATTTTGCAAAGCTTGCGCAACTTCTTGATGTTAAAGTTATTCATGTTAGCGAACGTGACTCGCAAATTACAGATAAACCAAAACAATTTAATGAATTTGTAAACACTTGGTCGGTAGAAGGCTTTTACGAAGAAGGTGTAGCTCCAGCTGAAATGGGTTGGGGAACACACGAAAAAACTTTACCAAAAAATGGATATGAATATAAAACAGGACCCAAAAATCAAATTTGTTTAGGTACGCTTGGCATGAACACTTTAGTTAGATCGTGGGTGCCATCTGGCGAAATTAATGGTATGGTCATTCGCCATGGTGAAGCTTTTGGAATTTCAGATAGATTGACCGTTTGGGACAAAAATAAAGCTGTTTATAGACCTACAGTTCATTATGCTTATTGCCCATCTGATTCTGCTGTAATTTCGTTGCATGAACTTAGAATGCGACAATATCATATGCAAGAAAAACAGAGAATTCTTAGTGATGATATTATTGATGGGCGTGATGAACTTGGTGTGCTTTTAATGGGACACGATTTTAATTCTTGGTGGATAGGTAGTTTGCTTGATATTCATACTGCACGAAAATTAGTACCAAATCAGCAGGCTACAACTTTGCAAGTTGCTGTTTCTGTTGTGGGTGCAGCTCTTTGGATGATAAAAAATCCTAAACAAGGCTTTTTGTTGCCAGATGATATTGATCATGAATTTATTCTTGATTTTGCTATACCATATATTGTTCCATTTGTTTCTATGCAGTCAGACTGGACGCCATTAAAAGATTTAAATAAAAAATATTTAAAATTTGGCTCTAAAGCTCCAGATAAAAAAGAGCTCTGGCAATTTAGTTCTTTTATTGTGGATGAACGAGTGTAAAATATTAAAAATAAAAATTTATAATATTGTTAAAGGAGAGCATTATTAAGATATTTAAAATTTATATAAAAATTTTTGTAATTTTAATATTTACTTTAACTTCTATTTACTCTCAAGAACCAAAAGGTTGGACAGTTGCAGTTTATATGGAAGATAGTGATGGTAGTCTAGCTTACTGGAAAGATAGAAATTTAAATGCTATGGCTGCAGCTAATTTTAACAGTAAAAATTTAAATTTAATTACACAGGTTCATGCAAGTCACGAAATTATTTCGCGATATAATATTTGCGATAATAAAATAAATTTAATAAATACAGGAAATTTTATACAACAAGATTCTTCGCAAAATGTAATCAACTTTATGCAATTTATAAAAGATAATTATCCTGCAAAACATTATGCACTGATTATGTGGAATCATGGTTTTGGTATTTTGGATCCAAAACACAAGCCAACGCTAGAAGATGAATTTGCATGGGATGTTGAGCCTGATGAGCCGGGTGTTATTTGTGTTGATGGAGTTTGCCCAATAAAAAACATTAATAATAATTTAATAAGTGAAAACTTAAATCATGTAAATCATAGATATTTACACAGGGGATTTATGTTTAACAGTAATAAAAGTTTTATTAATAATGCCCAAATGGTAAGAGCTTTTAAAGAAATTAAAGAAAAAGTTTTGGGAAATAAACTCGATATTTTAGGCACAGATTGCTGTAAAATGTCTATGCTCGAAGTAGCTTATCAAATAAAAGATTATGCAAATTATTTAGTGGGCTCACAAAATTGTGAATTAATAGATGGCTGGAACTATAATGGTTTATTTAATAATTTTAATAAAGATAATATTACACCAGTAGAAGTTTTAAGTTTTATAACTCAAAGTTATAGTGATTATTATAAACAAAATACAAAAGAAAATAGCTATACACTTTCTGCTATAGATTTATCAAAAATTAATAATTTAGTTAATAACTTTAATGATATTATAGTTACTTGTAAGAGCTCAATGCTCAAACATAAACAAGAATTTAGTAAGTTAATTTTTGATGCGCGAGAAAATAGTTTACACATGTGTTCTTCTAGCTATTATCGCGATTTGGGATCTTTTTATTTAAATTTATTAGAGAGTATTTGCAAACTTGAGCTTGATGGTGCATGTGCGCAGTGTGCAAAAGATTTAAAGATATTGCTTATAAAAGGGCTAGAAATATTAAAAGAAACTATTGTTTATAATGTTACTGGAGAAAATGTAAAAAGCATGCAAGGGCTGGCGTTTTATTTTCCAAGAAATAAAATAGACGAATCTTATTTAAATATAGTTTTTGCAAAAGAGACAGAATGGGTAAGCTTTTTGCAAAATATTATTAATTAGTAAGTTCTTGTAAAAATAAATAATTTATGATTAACTTTAATTAATAATATTATAAGCTCTATCTTTTAAGGAGTCGTTTCATGAAAGTTTTGGTTAAAATCAAGTAAATAATTATTCTTCGCATTTATTCGTATTTAATATTTATTTCATTTACATATTAATTTTACTTATCGTACACTTGCATATGCGGGGGTAATTTTTTTCTACCTGATATTTAGGTTGTTTCAGGATATTATTTTAAAAAATTAATTAGGGAATTATTATGTCTAATAAGCTATTACAAGTAAAAAATATAAAAAAAATTTATAAACAAAAAGGGCAAAAGCCAATAAGTGCTCTCAAGGGTGTATCGTTAGATATTTACAATAACGAAGTTATTACGCTTCTTGGAGTTAATGGTGCCGGTAAATCTACGCTTTCTTCTATAATTGCTACGTTACATCCGGCAACAGATGGTGATATTATTTTTGAGGGTAAATCGATTTATAGCGATTTAAATAATTATCGTTCTAATATTGGGTTTTGTCCTCAAAAGCCAAACTTAGATGATTTTTTAACACTAGAACAAAATTTAATTTTTTCGGGTCGCTTGTATGGAATGTCAGAAAGTGAAATTAACGCAAGGCTTAATAAACTTGTAGATAAATTTGAGCTTAAAGAATATCTTACACGTAAATCAAATATTCTTTCGGGCGGGTATAGACAACGTTTTATGCTTGCGCGTTCTTTAATGCATACACCCAAAATTGTTATTCTTGATGAACCTACTGTTGGTTTGGACCCACATATAAGACGTCAAATATGGGAAATAATAAAAGAGCTTAAAAGAGAGGGTGTTACTGTTATTTTAACTACGCATTATTTAGATGAAGCAGAATCTCTTTCTGACAGAGTATGTATTTTAGACAATGGTCTTATAAAATTAATAGATACGCCAGAAAAACTTGTATTAGATTTTAAGAAAAAGAATTTGGAAGATGTCTTTTTGGCATTAATGCAAGAAAATAAGGAATTATTATGAGTATGATTTTTCAAATAGATCTAAATGTATTAAAACAATTGTTACGTTTAAAATTTACAAATATAAAAAATGTACTTTTTAATAAATTTATTAATTATTACATTTGGGGAACTTGTACAATGTTAGTTGCAGGTTATTTAATGCAATCGTTTGGTATGTCTGACAAATTTGGAGTTTTTCAGTTTGCAGGCATAATGGCATCTGGAGGAATTTTTGAATTGTATGGTAATGCAGCGACAATGGTAGCCGATTTTGAACATGATCAAACAATTGCATATTATTTAACATTACCAACACATACAATAACGGTTTTATGTAGCCATGTACTTTATAATACAATTGTTGGCAGCGTAATGGCTCTTTTTTTATTGCCATTGGCAAAAATAATTTTATGGAATCAACTTAATTTATTTAATATTGCATGGTTAAAATTTATATTTTTTTTGGCCCTTTTAAATTTAGTTTGTGCAACAGCATCATTGCTTGTTGCAGCGCTTGTTCCATCAATGGATAAATTTGATATGTTATGGACGCGAATCATATTTCCATTATGGTTTTTAGGAGGCTTTCAATTTTCATGGTATTCAATAAATTTAATGGCTCCTAAATTATCTTATTTTATGCTTTTAAACCCAGTTATGTATATGACAGAAGGTATGCGAGCTGCAGTACTTGGACAAGAGGGATCTATAAATTTTTGGATAAATTGCTTAGTTTTATTAATTATGTTAGTTAGTGTAGCTTTTTGGGCATTTAAGGCACTTAAAAAACGTCTTGATTTTGTTTAATTAAATCTCTGGCATATATGAAAAATTAAATTATATATTACTATTGACTAGAATAAATTATGAAAATATTCTGAAAATATACTAAAAAATGTTAAAATAAATAAATAAAAAATTAATTAAATATATAGAAAAAAATAAGATTATGGATATTAAAACACTTTTTATTCCAATAATAACAGACAGTGGAATTAGTGCAGATTTTACAGCAAAATTTACTTTATTTATTGCATTATTACTTTTGGTCACAATAGTCTGTGGAAAATTATTAAAAAAAATATTTAAATTACCCATTGTTGCGGGGCAAATAATTGGTGGAATAATTTTAGGACCGTCATTATTTAATATCAAAAATTTTAAATTTTTAAATGAACCAATACAATTTTTAGATTCAACTAAGCAATATATTTGTAATATTGCATCTACAGATTTTTTTATATTTTTTGTTTTATTATTATCGTCGGCTATAACAGTTACTTATTTATTGTGGATAGCCGGGCACGAAACTGATGTTCAAGATATTGCAAAAGTTGGCATAGAAGCAACTCTAGCCGGATTTATAGCTGCAATATTACCAATATTTATGATAACAGGTACGGTTTATTTAATTGGAACTGATTATTCAATTGCTTCAGCACTGGGACAGGGCGTTGTTTTTGCAGCTACAAGCGTTTCTATACCCATAGCAATGTTAATTTCTTATGGAAAAATGAATTTAAGATCTTCAAAGGCTACAGTTGGTGCATCTATTATAGATGATATTTTGGCTATTATATTATTTTCAATTTTTATAATTATTTTACAGAGTGGTATGCTTGGCGGCAATATAAATACAACTGAAATGGCAAAAAATACAAGTATTTATAATTCTTTAATTAAAATGTTAATTGCATTTTTTGCCATGTATATTATAGGAAAAATTTTTATTAAACTAATAAATAATTTGTTAGATAAAAGTAATTTATCACATTTAATTCCTCCATTTGCAACACTTATGATGCTTTCGTATTTCTCTTTGGCAGAGATGGTTGGAGGTCTTGCAGGTATTACAGGAGCTTATTTTGCAGGGTTATTTCATCGTTCTTCAGATAAAAAGCATAGAGCTGTTCGTGCGCTTTCACCCTTTGTAAATACAATTTTGTTACCGTTGTTTCTTGGTTCTATAGGAATGCAAGTAAATATTCGCGGTTTAAATCTACACGATTGGGTAAATATATTTATATTATTAATAGTTGCCGTGTTAGCAAAAGTTTTAGGGTGTTTTATAAGCACTTGGATAGGTAATTTTTTTATAAAAAATAAAGAAAATAAATGGAGTTTTTGGGAAAGTTATTTATTTGGATCATCAATGGTTGCTAGAGGTGAAGTTGGACTGGTTATAGCAACTATTTTAAATAGCACAAATTTGATGACGTCAAACCAGTATGTAATATGTGTTACTGTTATTATTTTAACATCTATAGCTTCACCAATAATGCTTTTAATAGGCTTTAAAAAACTTGAAGATCAAAAAATTGAAATAGAATATACTGCAGTAATTGGTCCGTTCGAAAATTTATCAACAAGATATTTATTTGACACATTGTTTAAGTATGTAGAAAAAACAGAACCAATGATGCCTATTATAGAATTGTCTGAAGGTGAAAAGATTTTATCATTAAGTGAAAATACAAAAATAATATTAAATTCAGAGAATAAAATTGTTTTTAAGGGAAATGAAGTAAAAATAAAACATATTTTAAAAAATATAAAACAAGAACTTGTTCGCGATTTAGATAAAATTATAGTATCGGCTGAAGATTAATGACATTTAAAAAATAAATTTTTGATATAGTAAACTTCTTAAAAAAATAATAATAATCCAAAAATATATTGATAACAAAGTTATGTTTACAAAAAAAACAAAAAATAATAGTGGCAAGGTTGTAGTTATAGATGGTACTTCAACTTCTGGTAAAACAAGTATTACTCATGAATTAGTTAATTTATTAGATGAGTCGTACGAAAAAGTCGCAATTGATGATTTTGTAATAGACGTAATAATGGAACAAAAAAAACTACAATTACCACAAGAACAATTTCTTGAACGTATTTGGCAAGCCAGTGATAAAATGTTTGATAAAATAGAAAAATTGGCTTTAAATGGTAAAAATGTTTTGGTAGATACTGTGCTTTCTGGAATTGAGGGTGAAAAAGAGTTATTGCACGGTCTTACAAGATTAAAAAATTTAAATATTGTGTTAATTCTTGTTTATTGCCCATTAAATATTTTGGCTAAAAGAGTTCATGCAAGAAATGAGTTAGCAATAAAAGAAAATAATCTTGAAAATATACGCTCTCTTGTTGGTGTTGTAAGATTTACAGATATGTACAGGAAACAAAAACTTGAAAATGAAGTAATTGTTGGACAGATTTCTAGGCAAGAAATAGAGATTGCTTATACTGCACCATTAAATGCTATGCACGAAGAAGTAGTGGTTTATAACGAAAATAAAAAATTATTAATTAAGCATTTTGAGTTAATAAATAAAAATAGTGTTAATATTACTCCTAATATTAAGTATGATTTTATAGTAGATTCTAGTAAAAATAGCCCCAAAGTATGTGCTGAAAATATATATATGAATTTAAGTTTATTTGATAATGTTTTACTAAAACAAAATTGTGCTGAAATTGTAACTATAGATTCTATATCGCAAGTTTTTACAGAGTTTGATTTTTTAGATGAGCAAACTCTTGTTGCTTTTGATTTGGATGATACATTAATAAATGCAAACTCTGGAATGTTTTATTTGTTATATAGAAATCTAGAAGATTTTGATGATTCTCATAAAGATTTTATTCTAAAGTTACGCCAAAATTTTAATCAACTTGATCCAGAAATAAATAAAGCTGAATATTATAATATATTTGCTAGCGCTGTTTTTGCAAAAACAGATTTTATACCTACAGAAAATATTACAATAGAAACAATAAAAAAACTTCAAGATAAAAAAATAAAAGTTATTGGGTTGACTACAAGTAATACTGGTAAATATGGTTTTGTAGAAAATATGCAAAAATGGCGAGAAGCTACTTTAAATAAAGTTGGCTTAGACTTTAGTAAAAGTTTTGATATTCAGGAAATAGAATTTGATAATTTAAAAAAAGTTTTTAATTATTATCCGGCTTATTATAAAGGCGTTTTGAGTGCGGCCAGAAATCCAAAGGGTAAAGTTTTATTAGAATTTTTTAAAAAAATAAATTGGCAACCTAAAAAATTAATTTTTGTCGATGATAGTTATGGTAATTGTATAGAAGTTGAGCAAGAGATGCAAAAAATTGGGATAACTGTTAAATGTTTTTGCTATAAAGCTGCTTATTTAAATAAAATTAAAATTAATGAAGATATAATAAAAAAACAGGTAGATTATTGGTTAAAATTTAATGAATTTATAAGTGAAGAATAAGTTGCAGAGTTGCTACTTTTGATTCTTTTTATTAACTTTTATTAATTATATTTATATTCTATTTGTAACAAGTTTTATTTAAGTTTAAGCTATTAATTACAGCATGTGTGTATTTGTTTTTGCTTTATATTCATGATAAAATTAACTTATCTATTGAGTGGTTTTTATAAATAAAAAATGGGCTTTTAAGTAAGCTTTAATAGAAAGTTAATATATGAATATTTTTAAATTTAAAAATATAATCTTAATTTTTAGTTTTATATTTTCTAGTAATATCTATCCAGAAGAGACAGCTTTAACTAAATCCAATTTATATCAAGAAATTGCTAAAGAGAATTTAAAATCTTTAACCGATGTTGATACAAATATAGGGCTTGCCGAATCAATTGGCGAATATGAAAAAAATGGCGCCAAAGCTTTTTTTGAATCAAAACTTAATAATCAGCTTAATTTGGATCAAACAAGCAAACAACGATTGATATTATCTCTTTTATCAGAATATTATGATAAAAATAAATTTGAAAAAACAAATGTTTTAGATGAAATTACATGGCAAGATTTAAATCTTTTATCTGGACCAAAATCAAAGCCGGGTATGTACTTAGCTGCTGAAATATCTAATGGAAGAACTGTTACTGGAGTTGGTGCTGCTACAATATTACGTATGTTGGTACAACCTAATGCAGATGTGCAAAAACTTTTAATTCAACAAAATGTTACAAAAAAATTATTAACTGATGAAAATCTTTTTAATCAATTAGATTCTAAACTTAAAGAAATGGTTATTCCAGAAAATGTTTTACTTTCTTTTTGGGATAAAGAAGATTTTTTTGCCTTTGGAATTAGAAATGATAGAAAAAAAATTCCATTCAGTGATAAGGCTGATTTTTTAAAAAAAATATCAGATAAAATTAATAATACTCCTGCGCTATTGGAACTAATAAATAGAACACAAAAAATAACAGGTTATGCTGCTAGAGCTGTTATGATCTATGGTGTTGCCGATATTTTATTTCATATGTTTACGGGCCACGATATTATACAGGCTTTTCCTGGTGTAGATAAATTCAATAAGCTTCCTGTGCTTACCGTATCAGGAGCACTTATTCTATTGGCAAATAAATTGGCTAAAAACAGTAATATCCTAAGTGGAATAGAAAAAAGTATAATTATAGGTAATAGCGTTTATGATAATGCTTCTTACGCTTATGGTGTTATAGAAGATGAAGCATTTTTTAAATGTTTATTAAAAAAAATGACATATCTTGTAACTTATTTAAAAAATTTACAGAACATGGTCAATTTTATAAATAAATATCCTGAGTTGGTCAAAGCTTTACCTGCAGTTCAAAAATTTGTTGATTCATACCAAGATTTGCGTAAAAAATCTTTTGATTTTGAAAAGTTAATTAAATTGTTAGAAACAGACACATTCAAAAAAGAATTTTCTTGGTCTACTTATTTTAGTAGAGTAATTGTTGCTTATAATTTAATGTGTGCGCAAAAAGAAAATTTTGTTGAAGCTATGCTCGCAGTTGGTGAACTTGATGCACAATTAGCTATTGCAAAACTTTACAAAGAATTTGAAAATAAGCGTGTTAAATTTTGTTTTCCAGAATTTATTACAGAAAATGTAAATACGCCTGCAATATCGGCAAAAGATTTTTGGAATCCAATGGTAAATTCAGAAATTGTTGTTCCAAATTCATTATCTTTGGGTAATTATTTTAATCAGGTCAATAATGTTATTATTACAGGTCCAAATGCTGGTGGTAAATCTACTACCATGAAGGGCCTTTTGATAAGTATAATTTTAGCTCAAAGTTTGGGCATTGCACCTGCAAGTGAGCTTAAATTTACCCCATTTGGTAAAATTATGACATACTTAAATATTACAGATGATATTGCTGCTGGTAATTCTCATTTTAAAGCTGGTGTAATAAGAGCTAGAGAACTTATTACCACGGTTCAAGAATCGCAGGCTTTAGGTAACAATCAGTTTTCTTTAACTGCAGTAGACGAAGTATTTAATGGCACAACACCAGTAGAGGGCCAAGCTGCAGCTTATAGCATGATAAAATTATTGGGAAATTATAATCAAAATATTTGTTTAACCGCTACGCACTTTCCTGCTGTAACGGGGCTAGAAAATACAGAGCACGATAAATTTGTAAATTATAAAGTTTCTGTTTTAGAAACTACTTTTGCTGATGTTGTAGCATCACAACAAAATTGGGAGATTAAATATCCATATATTCTTGAACCAGGAATTTCGCATCAAAATGTTGCATTCAAAATTTTAAAGCAACAAGGCTTTGGAGATTTATTTTTAAACGAAGCACAGAATACGTTACAGGCTTTAATGGTATAAAAAATATAAAGATCTAAAAAAGAGCCCCGAAAAAAATCGGGGCTCTTTTTTTTATATAGCTTTAAGCCAATTAATAATCTCTTGTTCAATATTCTCTGGCTTGTTGCCACCACCTTGAATTAAATTATTGCTGCCGCCGCCTTTAAGATTAAATTTGTCTTGTAAAATATTTTTGCTAAATTCTTTTAAGTTAACTTGATCTGTAAAAATTTTACTTAAATAGCCCATAAAAGAAATTATATCTGGTGTTTGTGTGTTTATATTTATTATAAAGTAAAAGCCGGGAGATTTTGTTTCGATAGTTTCGCAAATTTCTTTAATTTGTGTGTTATCAAAGTCTTGTAATTTTAAAAATAAAAATGGGATTTTATTTATATGTGTAACGCTATTTTGCCATGTTGGAATATTAGCTTTAGATATTTGTTTTTTAAGTTGTTTAATTTGTGAATTTAAATTATTCATATTTTCTTCTTGTTTTTCGATAGCATTTAAAACCTGCTCAGGTTTTACTTTAAATTTTTCTACAAGAGTTTTTACTGTATCAAAATTGTTCTGGAATAATTCTATAGCCTTAGGTCCGGTTAAACCTGTAATACGGCGTACGCCAGAAGAAAGGGCAACATCGCTTTCTATTTTAAATAAGCCTATGTCTCCAGTGTTTTTAACATGGGTGCCGCCGCAAAGCTCTGCAGAAAATCCAGGAACTTGAACAACTCTTACTTGCTCTGGATTATATTTTTCGCCAAACAATGCTGTAACACCTTGGTTGCGGGCTTCTTGCAGTGTTGTATGAAAAATATTTAAAGCAATATTTTCTTGTATTTTTTGGTTTACGATATTTTCTATTTTTATAGTATCTTGTTTTGTTAATCCATGATTGCTTGTGTAATCAAAACGTAAAAACTCACTGTTTACAAAAGAACCAGCTTGCTGAATGTGTTTGCCCAATATTTGTATTAAAGCTGTTTGTAATAAGTGCGTAGCAGTGTGATTTTTAGCTGTAATAGTTCTTGAGTAAAAATCGACTATGCATTTTATTTTATTATTAATTTTTAAATTTAAATTATTATTTTTAATTTTTACGGCTATTGCTGGATTATTTGTATTATTAGCTTTATAAAATTCTTCTATTTTGTGAATATTATTATCTATGTTAAGAAAGCCTTTATCACTTACCTGTCCGCCAGATTCAACATAAAATGGTGATTCTTTTGTTACAAGCCAAATATAATCGTCTTGTTTTAAGATAAAATTAATCTCTGTATCTAGTTCGAGTTTGTCGTAGCCAACAAATTTAGTTGTAATATCTTCTGGAATATCTAGTGTTATTATTTTATCTTTTGTTTTTTTGCCAGACTGTTCTTTTTGTTTTTCCATTTCTGCGTCAAATGAAGGCATATCAAGTGTAAAATTTTGCTCGTTTGCAACAACTTTTGTTAACTCTGTAGGAAAACCATAAGTATCGTATAATTTAAAAACTTGTTCGCCTGTTAAATAATTTTTATTATTATTTTTATTCTCTTGAATATATTTTTCTAAAATTACTTTACCCTGTTTTAGGTTTTCACTAAATTTTGTAATTTCATCGTCAAGAGTAGCAATAATTAATTTTTCGTTATCTTTTAATTCTTTATAAATTAAAGAAAAATAGCTTATAAATTCCTTTGATAAACTAGAAAATAATTTAGGGTTGTCAGAAAGCTTTTGTGCAAAAAGAGCAGCGCGTCTAATAATTTTGCGTAAAACGTAGCCTCGTCCTTCGTTAGATGGCAAGCAGCCATCTGCAATTAAAAGAGAGCTAGATCTAACATGATCGCAAAGTACGTGAAATGCTGCGCGTGTATTTTTGTCACTTTTATTATAAGAGAGCTTTGTTAAGTCTTCTATTTTTTTGATTATTGGCGCAAAAATTTCTGTCTGGAATACAGAATCTTTTTTTTGCAAAATCATGTTTAAACGTTCAAAGCCCATACCCGTGTCTATGCCTGTTTGTTTAAGAGGTACTAACACACCATCTGGCTGTCTGTTAAACTGCATAAATACTAAGTTCCAGATTTCTGTAAATCTACCGCAAGAGCAAGAAGGGTCGCAGGTTTCTTTTTTGCAGCCTACGTCTTTGCCATTGTCAAAGTGTATTTCTGTGCATGGGCCACAAGGTCCAGTATCGCCCATTTGCCAAAAATTTTCTTTTTCGCCAAGCCTGTAAATTTTATCTGAAGATATGCCTATAGTTTCGTGCCAGATTTTATAGGCCTCATTATCATCTTTATAGATAGTAATTTTTAGATTATCTGGGTTAATTTTTACTTCTTTTGTTAAAAATTCCCAAGCATATTTTATAGCTTCCTGTTTAAAATAATCACCAAAAGAGAAGTTGCCCATCATTTCAAAAAAAGTTAAGTGTCTGTTTGTAAAACCAACTTCTTCTAGGTCGTTGTGTTTACCGCCTGCACGAACACATTTTTGAATAGTGCTGGCAGTTTTGTAATTTCTTTTTTCATTGCCTAAAAATAAATCTTTAAATTGATTCATACCGGCGTTTGTGAATAATAAAGTTGGATCTTGGGCTGGTATTAATGAAGAGCTAGAAACAATCTCGTGACCATTTTTTTTAAAATAGTTTAGGAATTTTTCTCTTATTTCCATAGAATTCATATTTTTACCCAGTATTTATAATTTTAAAAATAGCTTTATAATACACTTACAAACGCCGTAATTATAATACTATATAAAAATATAAAGTTAAGCGCGATAACATGCTAAAAATTAACAAAAATATATATATTTATTTATTAATATTAATAAATTTTACTTTAAAACCCCAGGTATTAGTCATGATAGATCCTGCGGGTGACGTAAAAAATCCAGGTAGAAAAATAGACAATAATTTTGAGCGTACGTTAACATTTAATTTTGTTGAAAATTTAAAAAATAGATTACAAGAAAAATATAATTTACGTTGTATTTTGACTCGTTCTCCTGGGGAACAGGTTTTTGAATTACAAAATGCTTCTTTTGCGAATAGACTAAACGCTGATTTTTATTTGTCTGTGCATATATTCAAGAGTGAACTTGTCAAACCATCTGTTTTTATATATAATCTTGTGTATAATTCAGTTTTCGATCTTGCTAATAGGGTTATTGATAGTTATAAATTTGTATCAATTGATCAGGCTCATTTTTTAAATATAAAAAAGACACAGTATTTTGGACAACATATAAAAAATTGCTTAACACAAGAAAATTATAAAAAGAATTTTGATTTTTATGGTTTATATGGGATACCTGTAAAATCTTTAGTTGGAATTATTGCGCCTGCATTAATTATAGAGTTGGGCGTGGCAGACCAAGAACAAATTAATAGTTTAATTGACCCAATAATAGAAAGTTTAAGTTTTTTGAATATCACGAGGTGAAACATGATATACGATATTATTTTTAATTTTGAGCAATTAGGTTACTTTTGGCTTTTAATTGCTATATTGTTTTTATTTTTAGAATTAGCTACGCCAGGGTTATTTTTCTTTATAACTTTTTCTATTGGCTCAGTGCTTGCTGGTGTGATGGCATTTTTGGGTTATAGTTTTTTTATACAGTGTATAAGTTTAATTACTGGATTTTTGGTATCTTTTTTAATATTTAAAAAATATTTAAAAGTTACAGAAAATAAAAGAGTACCTACAAATACAGATGCTCTTTCGGGTAAAACAGGTATAGTTGTAAAAAAAATAAATAAAAATAATTCAGGGTTAGTTAAAGTTGAAGGTGAAGTTTGGGCTGCAATATCTCAAAATAGTGGTGAAATTTTAGAGAATACAACCGTAAATATTATTGCAGTTAAAGGTAATAAATTAATAGTAAAATAATTTTTAATTAATAAATTTTTAGGAGCAAAATTATGTTAAATTTCTATATATTTTTTATGATATTAATATTTTTTATATTAATAGTAATTTCTAAAGCGACTTATATTGTAAAACAATCAGAAGTCATAATGATAGAACGTTTAGGTAAATATAACCAAATGCTTAAATCTGGTATACATTTTATAATTCCTTTTGTAGACCAACCAAGACGTGTATTTTGGTCATTTTTAAAAGAATCACCAACATCTATTGGTAAAATGTATAGATATAATGAACTTTTAGAACGTATCGATTTAAGAGAAGCTGTTTACGATTTTCCTAAACAGAATGTTATTACTCGTGATAACGTAACTATGGAAATTAATGCATTATTATATTATCAAATAACAGATCCAGAAAGAGCCATTTATGAAGTTTCTAATTTGCCACAAGCAATAGAAAAACTTACACAAACAACTTTGCGTAACGTGATTGGCGCTTTAGATCTTGATGGTACATTAGTTTCGCGTGATCAAATTAACGAAAAGTTACGTGAAATTCTTGATGATGCAACAGATAAGTGGGGCGTTAAAATAAACAGAGTTGAATTACAAGAAGTTAATCCACCACAAGATATTCGTGTTGCAATGGAAAAACAGATGAGAGCTGAACGTGATAAACGTGCGTTAATTTTGGAAGCTGAAGGTAAAAAACAAGCTGCTATTCTTGAATCTGAAGGTGAAAAGATGGCAAAAATTACCAGAGCTCAGGGTGAAGCTCAAGCTAGACTTGTTACAACAAGTGCAGAAGCTGAAGCTATACAAATGATAAGTAAATCTGTTCCTGGTGCAGATCCATTGCCATACATGATTGCTTTAAATTATATTAAAGCTTTGCCAGAAATTACAAAAGATAAAGAGGGTAAGTTGATTTTATTGCCATACGAATCAAGTGCTTTAATGGGCTCTTTATCTACAATAAAAGAGATTTTTAATAAGTAATAAATTAATAAATAATAAATATTAGGATTTGGTGTGAATTTTAATAAATTAAATTTAATAATTTTAGTTATTGCTTTTGGCCTGATTAATTTATTGGGCCAAGGGCGTAATTTTTTTTCTAAACGATCTTTTAGTGAATCAAATTTAAAGAAAGAAGAGAAAGACGAAAAGAGAAGTAAATCTGTTTATCCTGGAGAAAAAGAAAACAATATACAGGATATTGATTTTGAAAATTTAGTTGAAATTGTTTTTGTTAATAAAAGTGAGTTACCTGTTAATTTAAAATTTAATTTTAATTGCGAAAAAACTGAAATATTATTAGATAAAAATTTAGATGGAATAATTTCTCTTAATAATTTTTTTTGTAAATGTGATTGCCCAGAATTAATTAAAATTGAGAGGGAAAGATGTATTGATAGTGGTAGAAATAGCCCTTTTGATGAAAATGATTTTAACTCTTTAGTTGTTGAATTTGATTGTAACAAAAAAGATTATAAAAAAATAAAAAAATGCGGAATTCAGGAAATTAATATAAAATTTAATGTTAATGAAAAACGTTTAAGTTTTTATAATGGCAAAAAAAAGAATTATGGGCACTTTGAGTTAAATTTATATGGTCTTGTAGATAAAATGGAACTTAATGGTAAATTAAATGAGCTTTATATTATTTACGAAAAAATTGAATCTTTTATTGCAGGAAAATTAACTTTAGAAAATAAATTGTATATTAATTCAAGAGGTTTAACGCCATTATTTTCTCTTTTTGAAAATCAAAATGATTAAAGCAATTAAAATTGCAGCTAAGACACCTGTTAAAATATAAACAGCAAGCTTAGCTTGGCTGATATGATCTTTTATTTGTCCAATATTATCTAATGCTTGAAATGGCTTTGTAAAAGGAGCCAAAGGGTTAAATACTTTTTGAGTTACTATTTGAGAAATTCTAAAAAAAATAGTGTTAAACATATTTTTCTCCTATTTTTAAATCACTTTTAAACTTTTAATAATAAAATAAAATAAATGTCCGTTTAATTGCAATAATTTTTAAATATTAAATTTATTGACCCTGTATATTTTGATTTAATAAAATGTTTGTTATTAAAATTTTATAAAAAATAGTTTTAATTTAAAAAAGAGGGGGATTAAACGAACTTAAAAAAATATTTTGTTGTTTAGTTTAATTAGTGTTTTTACTGGAGAGTAGATCGTGAATACAAATAATTTATTAAAATATTTTATAATTTCTTTATGTGTGGCAAATACAGTTAGTGCTACTGTAACAAATACAGCTGTATTTAAAAACGAAAAATTTATAACAAAAACAGAACCTAAAAATGTTATAGTTATTGGTGGTGGCATGGCAGGGCTTGCATCAGCAATAACACTTATTGATAATGGCTGTAATGTAACGCTTTTAGAATCACAAAGCTATATTGGTGGCAAACTGTATTCTCAAGAAATTGGTGGAATACAAGCCAATTTAGGTGCACAATATATTTATAATAATATGCATCCAATAATTGATTATTATATAAATGATATTAGAAAAAAAGAATTAAATGATTTAAAAACTGGTTATGTAAAAAATGGTCAATACTATAATTTTAACTTGCCTTATATGTTAAAATTATTAGGAGCTATTGGTACAATAAATGGCGATTATGTTAATTCTATAGGTTCAAAAGAATTTTATTTTGACAAAAATCCACAAAATACTCTTTGGAATACATTAGATAATATAGCATCTGATACTTATCTTTATTCTTATCAAACATTAGATCAAGACGCAGCAGATTATATAGCAGCGGCTATTATTGGAGAAACAGGCGGTTCTCTTGCTAATTTAGCAAGTACAGTGCTTGTTGGTTGGTATGGAGATCTTGAACAAGATACAAGGTATTTATTAAAAGATGGCAATGGCGCTTTGGCAAGAGCAATAAAAAATGATTTAACGGCTAAGGGTGCAACAGTTTTATATGGTAAAGTTGTAACAAATGTAGTTATTAATGGTAATGTTGTTAATGTAACTTGCCAAGATAATTCAAGCTATTCTGCTGATTATGTTGCTGTAGCAACACCATCTTATGTTGCAAAAAACATAGTATCTGGTCTTTCAACAGAAAAACAAACAGCATTAAATGCAGTTGAATATGCTCCAATTGCTATTGTAAGCTTATATTTAAAACAATTCCCATCTGGCATAGTGCGCCATGGCGATTTATTTATGAATGATAGTATAATTGGCTATATAAACCAAACAGGTAGCATTATAAATATTGGCAAATCAGATAGATATTTATTGCAAGATACAACAGTTGTAGATGTTATAGTTACAGACCCAACGCTTTTGGCTATGACAGATAGCGCATTAGTAGAAACTGTTGGTGAAAAATTAGAAATATGCGCAGGGCCAACATTTAATCACGAAAATGATACAATTAGTTCTTTAATTAAACGTTATGATCATGGAATTGTAAAATTTTCGTTACAATATTTAACAAATTATCAAGAACAATTACAGGCTAGTGTTTCAGACAAAATATTCTTTGCTGGCGACTATATCTATTCACCAGATCTTTCTGGTGCTGCTTGGGCTGGTCAAAGAGCAGCAGAAGGTATTTTGGCTCAATAAAGACATAAAAACAGCGTTTTTTTGCGTTATTTTAACAAAAGGCTCGTTATAAAAATGGGCCTTTTTTATTAAATTTAAATATTAAAAGTTAAAAAATAAACGATTTTATGGGTATTTATAGCTGTTTTTATATAAAAAATGCATTTTTCAACTTGTATTAAAAATGCTATATTTGATAATAAAAATTTACGTTGTGAATTTATAATAAAATATCGATTTTTGGGGGTTATATGTCAAAGTTTTTAAATTTAAAAAATATAGTAAATAAGGGTTTACTATTATTTTTATTTATATTTTCTATAAATAGTCTTGATGCTCAAGAAAGAAGAGATATGCAAAAAGAACACAGAGATGCCTACAGATTTAGAAAAAAAGAAATCTATTGAAGATAAATTAATTGAGTTAAATATTGAGTTAAATCTTGAAGAAAAAATTAGATATTATATGCGTGTTTTAAATAATAATGAAATTGGAGATTATAATTTGCGTTCGGCTGTTGAGGTTGCAAAGCAGGGAATGTTTTGTCCTGATTTATCGCCATGGTTCAGGTATGGTGCAAGTTTATTATTTATAAACTTATTTAAACGTGATTTTATAGAAGTTGATGAAGTAATAAATTTTGTAATGGAAAGTTTAGAGTCTAATGAATTAGAAAAAAATTTCGAAATTAATTCTAATAATATAGAAAGAATTAAGTCTATATTGAGATGTTTGTTTATAAAAAATCAGGGATATGGTCAAATAATTGAATATGTAAAAAATAAAGGTAATGGTAATTATTTGACTCTTATGGGACAAGAAGAAGAATATGATGATAATATTGCAGCTGAAATTGCAAAATTAGGAATTTATTCTAATTATAAAATGGATGATACAGCTTTTATGATATTTACAAAGTTGTTTGAAAAAAAACAAGGATTTGATCAAGCAATTGATATTATAAATTTAGGTTTAGAAAAAACTGCAAGCTATGATGATTCTTGTAACGTTCATAATCGAATAACACAATTATTAAAAGCATTATTGTATGTATTTAAAAATTTGGTAAAAGAGAATGAGGAATATGAACGAATAACCAAAATGGCAGAAAAATTATCAACTACTCACGAAGAAGGTCATCTAATATTTCAATTTTACCATGATTTAGCCAATCAAATATTTATGGAAGATTTTGTTGATTTTGAATTTTAAGTAAATAAAAATAAAATATCGATTTTTGGGGGTTATATGCCAAAGTTTTTAAATTTAAAAAATATAGTAAATAAGGGTTTACTATTATTTTTATTTATATTTTCTATAAATAGTCTTGATGCTCAAGAAAGAAGAGATAAAAAAAAAAGAGTAATCAATCTTTTGTTGATTTGTCTAAAAAAAAGAATAAATCTATTGAAGATAATTCTTTAGAAAAAAGATTGAGAGATATTGAATTAATAAAAAATAAAGAATTTGTATGTGATGACGTTAATAAACTTATAGAATATGTCCTTGATGGATTTTATAGAGAAGAGAAATCAAGTATAGAATTATTTAAGGCACTTATAGAAGGAATAAACAGTAATGACTGGAGTATTAAATATTCAGCGCAAGAATTATTTAAGGTATTGCTTGAAAAATTAATAATATTAGTTAAAGAAGGCGACGCATTTTATGAGCAAGCAGCTCAAGCAGCAGAAGCTGGGATGGAAAGTGGTTTTGGCGTTATTATAGATTTATCTCTAGAGCTATTTAAGGCATTGGTTGAAAAAGGCCAGGCTTTTGAACAAGCAACAAAAGCAGCAGACAAAGGAATGAGATATAATTATTCACACATTGTAGATTTTTCAGTAGCTTTATTTAAGCGACTGCTTGAAAAAGATCAAGGACTTGCTCGAGCAATAAGCGTTGCTATAGAAGTAATGAGAAGTAATGATCGTGAAATTAAAAACTTAGCATCAAATTTATTTGATAGGTCTTGTGAAAAATTAACAAAGTGCGTTGAAAAAGTTTATAAACATGAATTTGACAAAATTTTGAATATTGTAGAGCAAGAATTACAAAAAGATGATGTTTTTTATAAAAAACATGCAATTAAGCTAGTTACTCTATTAGTGAAGCAAAAACAGACATTTGAACTAGCATTAGAAATTGTAAAACAGGAAATTAAATCTGATGATCTTGGTTATGTTAATGATGTTATGGATTTATTAATAGAATTAGTTGCACAAGGATATGAGCCTTCATTTGAATTAGCATTAAATATTGCTAATGAACGTATTAATTCAACAGATGAAGAAGAGCAAGTTATATCTTTGGGAATATTTATAGAATTGGTACGAAACAGTTATCAAAAAGCTATTAGACCTGCATATAAAACTTTAAAAAAACATATGCTTAATTATATAGATAATATGAATGCGAAAGGTAGTTCTCGTATAGAATATTTATTTATAGGTTTACTGTTTTTCGCCTTTTCGAACAGTGAAGATGAATATAATTCAAAACTAGAGAATAAATTGTTGAACATTTTGGTAAACGGAATCAATATTGGTGAGGGGCAAGATTTTGAGATTATAGATATTAGTAATCTTGTTTTAGCAAATATTTCTTTTTTAAATGAAAAAGAATTAAATCAAAATATAGCGGCGATTAAACTTATAATCAATGTTGTTAGAAACAATTTTGATTTAAATGACCCAGATGGAAATGATTTAAATGAATATGTTATAAAGAAAATAGAAGAGAGGCTTCCTGTTTTTTCTGAAGATCTTTATGCTTTTAAATTTTAAATAAAATTGATAAATATATAAAATAATAAAATAAAAGGCTCGTTATAAAAAACGGGCCTTTTATTTTAGGCTACTTATTTTTCTATGATAACTAATAGCAAAATGGTGAGCATAATCGCGTAAAGCTATTAAAACTTGGTGAGCATGAATTTTGTTATTTAACTTTTTGCCATTAGGTAAATTTTTAGAAAACACAGTTTCTTCTCGTTTGGCTAAGCTTGCAACTTGGATATCTGGTAAGATTTTATTTATAGAACTTAATTGCCCTTTACCACCATCTATTAAAACTAAATCTGGTAGTTCGTTAATATCTTTATATCTTCGCGCAACTATTTCTTGCAGTGCAGCGTAATCATCTTGTTGGGTTAATGTTTTAATTTTAAAATGCCTAAAATTACTTGGATCAGGTTGGCCGTTTTTAAAACGAATACAAGAGCCGACCATAAAGCTGCCTTGTTTGTGTGAAATATCAAAGCAATCTATAGTTTCTGGAGCTTTATCTAGTTTTAATAAATTTTTTAGAGTTTCGCTAAGTGACTTTTGGTTTTTAGTTAATTCTTGTGCATGAATTTGGGCTAGTTTTATTAAATTAAATAAGTGACCACTTTTGGGTTCTAAAATATTTATTTTATTATTTTTATTTTGATATTTTTGTATAAAATTTTCTAATAAATTTTTATCGCTATTTTTAATATTAAAGTTTACAAGAATTATATTATTTGCATTAAAATTGGAATAATAACTTTGCATGTATTCAAGATTATTATTATTAAAAGTAAGATCAAAAATCTTTTTATTTTTTATAACACTATTAATTTCTGTAAATATAAATAATTTTTGTAAATTATTATCTAAAACCCAGATATCTTTGTGAGTTAAGCTTTTTGCTATTTTTTTATAGCTATAATCTTCGCTTAAAGTATTAAATATAGTATTAAAAGCTTTTTTATATTCAAGTAGTTCTTTAGCTTTTTCAAAATTTAATAAATCACTATTTTTTTTAATTTCTTTATCTAGATAAATTAAAAATTTTTTATGTCCCTTTGCAAGTGACTCTTTTGCCATATTTAAACGCTCTAGATATTTGTTTTTATCAAAATCTTTTCTGCAAGATCCCGAACAAATTCCCAAGTGATAATCAAGACAGCCATTTTCGATTTTTTTGTTACATATTTTTAATTTAAAAGTACGTATTAAAAAATCGTAAACTTTGCGTGTTTCTGTTTTGTCTAAAAATGGGCCAAAGTATGCGCCCGGTTCTTTTTTATTTCTGGTTATTTTTATTTGATTTGTAAATAATATATATAAAAATGGCTGGCCATCTTTTAGTAAAATATTAAATTTAGGCTGATTTGCTTTTATAAGCTCAGCTTCCAAAAGCATAGCTTGTAATTCGCTCTTAGTTATTATGTATTCTAGATGATGTGCATTTTCTGTAAGTTTTATAGATTTTAAATCACTATTTTTTAAAAAATAACTTTTAATTCGAGATTTTAAGTTTTTAGCTTTACCAATATAAATAATATTGTTATTTACATCTTTAAAAATATAAACGCCAGAATTTTGCGGAAATTTTTTTGCTTGATTTAATAAAATATTAAAATTATTATTCATATTCTCAATTATTTAAATTAAAATTTACTACATATTAAAAATATGTATATTAATTGAGCAATGCAAATGGGGTAAAGTTTTTAAATAAAATGTTATTAAAATTATAAAAAAAAGGGTCTTTTATGTTAGATAAATTAAAAATGCCGTTGATAATGTGTGTAATTTTTGCAGTAACTGTTTTTGCAGGTATAAAAGTATTTTCTTATCTATCTTATTCTGAATTACCAGTAATATCTCTTGAGGGCATAAAAAAAGATAGTTATTATGCAAATAACTTAAATGTTAATATAAATGTAAACAGTGGCTATAAAATATCTAGCATAGCTGCTTTTTTAGATAGCAAACCAGTAGATTTAGAAAATTCTAAAGAGATTGGCAAAAAAAACGTTAAATTGGCATTTAATTTAGATACAAAAGAATTGTCTCAGGGTAAACATGATTTTAATGTAGTAGCTTTAGATTCAAGCAAGCACAAAAATAGAAATGAAGAGACTGTAAATTTTTATGTAGATAATAGTGAATTAAAAGCTGCGTTTTTAGATATGCAATATAAAGTTTATCAAGGACATACTATTCATGCCAAAATACAGTCAAATAAAAAATTAGATAATATTACAGCTTTATTTCTAGAAAAACCTTTTAATTTTTATCCTGAATCTGAATACTCAAATGTTTACGAATGCTTTATTCCATTGGATTGTGATTTAAATCCTGGTGAATATATTTTAAATGCAAAAGTAAAAGATTTTGTAGGTAACGAAACTAATTTATCGAGTAAAGTTGATATTCTTGAATATAATTTCCCTAAACAAAAGGGTTTTGTCGTAGAACGTGGTAAGCTTGAAGAAGAAAAAGAAGTTAGCATGAGTAACAAAGTTCTTGAAGATGCTATCGAAAAATGGGTACAAGATTCTCCAAATAAAAAATTATGGTCAGGTAAATTTGAATTACCTATAGATGTTAAAAAGATCACAACACCTTTTGGTGAAATTAGAACAACATCAGAAAAGGGACATTATATGCATAGGGCTGTAGACCTATTAAATTTCCCTAAGACTGTTGTTTGGGCAAGCCAAGAAGGTAGAGTCGTTATAAAAGATAGATTTCTTTTAACAGGAAATACAGTTGTTCTAGACCATGGTGTTGGTGTGTTTAGTATTTATTGCCATTTAGAAGATTTTGCAGATATCGAAGTTGGTGATCTTGTTAAAAAGGGCAACAAGCTTGGTCGCCTTGGTATGACAGGTTATGCAAATGGTTATCATTTACATTGGGAAATTAGAGTTAATAATGTGGCTGTAAATCCAATGCAGTGGACACAACGAAATTTTTAAATAAAAAAATATAATAATAACATTATTAAGCCCCCGATTTTTAGTCGGGGGCTATTTTTAAATATTTATTAATTTATTCATGTACACATTCTGTTACAAATTTATTATCTATAACTTCTAGCTTGACCATAGATGGTGTAAAGCCAGTATTTATTCCAAAATATTGAACGTGTTTTACTATTAAAGTATCGTCATTAATATTTTCTTGGTTTTTATAGCATGCATAACCATATTTATTAAAGTTTTTATCTTGATGATCATGCCCTGCACAAATAAATTTTATATTATTTTTATTTGCATATTCAAAAACATTTTCACCAGAAATTGGGGCACTTATATTCTGGCCACGGGAGGCGACATTTTGATTTTTATCTAACTGCATGTCTGCCCAGTTATAAATATTATTGTTTGCCAATATCATTGAACCTTTATCGCTTAATGGAAAAGTTTCTTTTCGATCTTTAAGATTTGGCGTAAATTCTATATCAACTGCTCCGTGTGTATATTGTGCTATTAAATTTGGGGTATTTTCATTTTGTGTTTCAAATATTATAAAACTTGTTGATGTTAACATTTTTAATACATTAATAATGTCAACATATTCTTTTAGATTTTTAAATTCTTCTTGATACTTAGCATATGTTGCTTTCATAAAAATAAGCTGTTTTTTTGTGAACTTTTGTTTGGCTTCTAAATTTTTGTTTATTTCCATGATTGAGCCTAATAATTCAAATATGCTTTTTATGAATGTTTCTTTATCAGGCATGTCTATGAAAGAATCGCCTTCTTGATAAAGTTCAAAATTTTTATATAAATTATCTTTAGTATTTGGTTCTTTTGGTAAAAGTTTTTTGTAACATTCTAGAGCAAAACCATAGTTAATAGTAAGATTTATATCTTCGTGGTTACCTTTTATAATAACAACTTTATCTGGATTTTTATTATATAAAACCATAAGTAAATATAAAACTTCTACTCCAAAAGCTCCTCTGTCTACAAAATCACCAGTAAAAACTATTAAGTTATTTCCAATAATTTCTAAATTTTCGTTTATAGCTCCAATAGATTTTAAATATAATAAATTTTTGATTAAGTGAAATACGCTACCATGTAAATCACCACAAGAATAAACTTTTGTGTTGTCTGTTATAAATATTCTTTTACCATAATATAAACAGTGTTCTAGATTTTCTGAATTACTTTGATCTATAAAATTTCTATTTTTTTCTGAAAATGTATTTAAAATATTTTGTTTAAATAGATCTAGTTCTTCGTAAAACGAAGTTTTAAAATTATTTGTATTACTAAATTCTAAATTTTCCGAAAGTTCTATATCATCTTGATCTTTAAAAACTTTTTCTAAAATTTGGGTTTGTGTTGTTTTTATAGGTGCTAAGCGTTTCTTTTTTGGCAATTTTTCTGTCTTAGAAATTCTTGGTTGTTTGGTTCTTTTGCTTCTAGCTTTTGATAAAACTATAGAATTGCCTAAAGTACATGCACTTAATAGAACTAAAAATATAAATTTATTTTTTATAAACATTTAATGATCCCTGTTATTTAACGATTAACCCCAAAACAAAAATTTAATTATCTTAATTATAAAGATTATAACTTTGCCCATATTTTGAACAAATAATTCTGTTAAAAATATTAATTTTTGCTAAAAATAAGGCCTTTTATTGCTTGATTTATTTTAAAAATAAAAAATAGTTTCTATTTAAGGTGTAAAGATTTAAAATTTTAGAAATTTAATTTTTAGAAGAGAGATATGTCAAATATATTAAAAGAGAGCAAAATAATAGTTTTTTTAAGAAATATAAAAATCGTTCATAGATATTTGTTACTTATAACTTTGTTTATTCTTATTCTTTTTATTTTTTACTTTTTTTTTATAAAATCATTTAATAGTTCTATAAAAGAACAAAAAATAACTCTTTGTAATTTACAAAAGCAAAAAAATAATTTTACTCAAGCTATTAATAAACTAAATAATAATAAAAATCGTGAATTTAAAGAATATGATTTAAATATTCTTGCCAGTTTAGAAAAATATAATTTAAACAGTTTAGATTATAAATTTTTAAAAAAGACACAGAATAATTTATATAAAAAAAAGTTTTATGAATTAAAGCTTTCTGGCAGTTTTGGTGATTATATTAATTTTTTGCAAAATTATTTATCTAAAAATTCTTTTATCAAAATAAAATCTATAAATATAGAAAATATTAATAATAATTTATTATTTGTTACAAATTTAAGAAAAGTGAGCTTTTTAAGTGAAGATAAAAATAAAAAGAATAGTTAAAATTATTGTATTAAATTTAATTTTTTTTAACTTGTTTTTATATTCACAAAGTTTGCGAGACCCTTTTAAATTTGATCAAGAAAATAAAAAGAATACACAGATATATCCAGAGGTTTTAGCTATATCAAAATTTAATAATAATTATGGTGCTATTTTAAAAAATAATTTATTGCAAGAAACTGTATTTGAGCAAGATATTGTTTGGGGTTATAAAGTTTTAAAAGTAAGTAATAATAGTGTAATTTTATTTAAGGATAATAATAAAATTAAATTAAATTTTTAAAAATTAAATTTAAAAATTAAGGGACATATGTTAATTAAATTAAAATTAATATTTTTAGTAATATTTTCTTGTATTTTTATTTTAAAAGCTGATGATCTCTTTTTACCAACCGAAAAACCAGATCTTAGTTATGTGCCAAATTATACAGCAGATATGTATCAGGAAGAAAAAAATATAAATAATAATAAAGCGCTAGAAAAATTTGGCCAAACAGTAAAAGAAATAGTAAAAAGTGATGATAAAGATTTAGAAAAAAAAGCCCAAGAATTAATTAATGATAAAGCTAAATTAGATAATTTGCTTTCGCAATTTAATATTAATAAAAACAATATTATTCCTGCTAATAATAATTTAAATAATACAGACAAAATAGAATTACAAGAAATTATAAATTTACAGTATCAACATAAAGATTTATTAAATAACAAAATTTCGCTTAAATTAAAATCTAGTGATATAAAAAATGTTATTAGTTTAATAGGCCAAGTAGCTAAATTAAATTTTATTATAGATTCAAATATATCTGGCGTTATAAGTAATATAAATTTTGAAAATATAACACTTGATAAAGCATTAAAAATTATTTTATCTAGTGTTCAACCCGAATTAGTATTAATAAACGAAGATAATGTTTTACGCATTATGTATTTTTCGCAGGCTGTGCCTATTTTAAAATCTATAAATAATAATTATTTAGTATCGCAGGTTTTTATTGTCAATAATGCAAAATGGTCAGAGACTTTTAAATTACGTGCCGAAAAAATGTGGGCAGGTATTACAGGAATTACAGAAAATAAAAAGGGATATTATTTAATTTTTGATGATGAAACAAAAAAAATATTTTATAAAGGCCTAAAATCGCATGTTTTAGAATTTAATAAATATTTACAAGAAATTGACTCAAGTATTCCACAGGTAAGAATAGAAGCAAGAATTATAATTGCAGCAAAAGATTTTGAAGAAAGTTTTGGCTTTCAGGCCTCTGGAGTTTATAACAGGTCGGCAAGCATAAATCATGGTTGGAATGCTGCAGGTTTTGGTCCTGTAACTACTGGAGGTCAAGGTGATATTAAACCTGCAAATTTAATGGATTGGGCTTTAAATTTGTTGCCAGACGCTGCAAGTAGGTTTTTAAATTTTCCATTGATATTTGGTGGTAAAGACTTAAATACTAAGCGTTTAAATTTGGTTTTAAACGCAGCTGAAAATAAAAATGAAATAGAAACTATTCTAAAACCAAGCTTGCTTGTAAATAGTGGCGAAATGGCAGAAATTTTGGTTGGGCAACAAGTGCCAATAGAAACTAGCGTTCAAGAACGCCTTGAGGGAACTCTGCGAGACATAAATACAATTAATTACAAAGATTTGGGTATGAAACTTAAAGTAAAACCTTTAGTTTCGCCCGATAATAAATCTGTCTTTTTAGATATTTTTGTTGAACATTCTTATTTTAAAGATTCTACATTCGCTGCAAAGACATCTGTAATTGTTATGAACAAGACTAGTAATAGAGTTATACTTGGCAGTGGGCAAACTACACTTATTGGCGGCCTAATTTCTAACGAAAAACGTAAAATTAAAAATGGTATTCCTATTTTGCAAAATATCCCATTGCTTGGGTTGCTTTTTTCGGGAAGACGAAGACTTAAAAACGATGATCAATTAATGATCTTTATTACGCCAACTATCGCATAAGGATTTTCGATTAAATATAATTTTTTTAAAAACAAAAAAAAGCCTTTACATTAAGCTAAAATCTATTATTCTGATTCAAGTTTTAAATTTTATTTCTATAATTTTATTAAGGGCTTCTTATGATTAAACGTTTAAAATCTTTTGCATTGTTGTTTTTGATGTTATTAACTTTTAATTCTTCTGTTTTTGCACTACTTCCCGGCATGAAGGTTTTGATGGCTGATGGACAGCACAAAATGGTCAAGGATTTAAAGAAGGGCGATTCTGTATTTGTTTATAAAGTAAATAATGATGAAAAGAAGTTAGAAGAAACAGTTGATGTTATAGAAAAAATAAAAAAGACTTCAACTAAACAACTTGTGATTGTAAGAACAGAAAATGAAATTTTTGTTTTTGGAGCAGATCAAAAGGTTTTTAATAAAAAAATCTCAAAATTTGTAAAAGCAAAAGATTTAAAGATAGAAGATCTTTTGTATTCTCCAGAATTGGGAGAATTAGAAATAAAAAATGTAATAATTAAAAAATTTAAATATAAAAAAGATTTATATGATATTGCTATAAAAGATGAAAATTTATTTTTGGTTTTAATTAGTGAAGAAAAGAATATTTTATTACATGATAGTCCTATTAAAGTGCCTTTATTTGTTAATAAGGGTGGAATGGCTGTAATGTTTATTAAAACTGTTTTTTATGCTGCCGCACAAAAATTTAAAGATGTTATTTTCGTTTCAGCTGAAAAGAGTAATGAAGATGGTGAAAGTAAAAAATAAAATTAAATTTTTTTTAATTTTATTAAATATTACAAGTTTATATTCACAAAATTCTGGTCTTTTGCTTGAACTTGAAAATGAACTTCATACAAAGAATGTTTGTATTTTGATTAAAGATGATACAATTTTTTGCGAAGTAGATAAAGTTGATGATAAAGTATTGGCTAAAGATTTAATTGCTGGGCAAAGAATACGTAGTATTTTGGGTAATCTTGAAATTAAAAATATTTATAACGTTAGTTTGAATGATACTCTTTTGTCTTTGATTAATAATGAAAAAATGTTTTTTAAAGTTGATTATAAAATAAATACACATGCTTTTAAAAAATTATATTTGGAAGATTTTTTTACCAAGCAGCATTTAAAGTCTATTTCTATAGATTTTCTTATTGGCTTTTTATTTGACTTAGGTTTTGAAGCATCTTGTAGAATTATTAATAGCAAAAATTATAATACAAATAATGTTACAGAAAGCGCCTTAAAAGCTGGTGCTAGATTTGCTGTTGTTTGCGAAGTTATTTCATTTGTAATAAGTTCATGGGCTGATTTTTTAAGAGATAATGAAAAACAAATTAATGGGTATAATTTTGTATTTCAAAATCTTGGTTTTTTGCTTAAAGATGAAAATGATCCAGCAATAATAAATTCAGGCGCTAAGTTTTTAAAAGTAAGTTTTTTTGATAAAACTGAAAAAGATAATTTAACTCAAAAAGAAATTTTGCTAGATTTTGATGGTAATGAAATACAAGATAAGTTTGGTAAAATTGCCTGTTTGCAGGTATTAAAAGTTTAATTTTACCCTTTTGCGAAGCTAAACTTTTTGGTCTATTCTAATTTTTATTAAAAATGACTGGATGCTGAAATAAATTCAGCATGACAATATTAAAACTCTGGATATCAAAATGAATAATTTATTCTGGGAAAAGCAGGCTGAAAAGTTAGATTGGTATAAAAAATGGAAAAGTGTAATTGCTGGTGAACGACCATATAAAAGATGGTTTACCGGTGGTAAGCTTAACGCCTCTTATCAGTGTCTTGATAGACATATCAAAAATGGTTTAGGACAAAAGATAGCTATTTATTGGATCAATGAGTTAGGTGAGAGTCAGAGCTTTTCTTATAAACAAGTTTATGACGAAGTTAATAGGTTAGCTTTTGGGCTAAATAATTTAGGTGTAAAAAAGGGTGATGTTGTAGTAATTTATATGCCCATGATAGTTCAGGCTATATTTTCTATGTTGGCTGTTGCCAGAGTTGGGGCAATTCATAATGTAGTATTTTCGGCATTTTCGTATAAATCTTTAAAAGACAGAATTATAGATACAAATGCTAAATTTTTAATAACAGCTGATTACTCACTAAGACGAGGTAAATTTATAGATCTAAAATTTGTTGCAGATCTTGCCTCACATGAGACAAGTATACAAAAAGTTATTGTAGTAAAACGAACAAATTTGGATATAAGTTTAGACCCCGAAAAAGATATTTTATATCAAGATTTAATTAAAAATTCTAAAGATTATTTTGAGCCGGTTCAAGTTGAGTCTAATGACCCATTATTTGTTTTATATACTTCAGGTACTACCGGTAAACCTAAAGGAATAGTTCATTCTACTGGTGGTTATTTAACTTATGTTAATTATAGTTATAATGCAGCTTTTGGTGATACAAAAAATAGCGTTTATTGGTGTACTGCAGATGTTGGTTGGGTAACAGGACATTCGTATGCCGTTTATGCGCCATTGATGAATGGGGCTACAAGTGTTATTTATGAAGGTGCTCCTGATTTTCCTAACCCAAGTATATGGTGGAAATTAATTGAAAAATATAAAGTTAATATTTTGTATACTTCGCCTACTGCTATAAGAATGTTAAGAAAGCTTGGCGAAGAATGGTTAGAAAATATAGATTTAAGTAGCTTAAAAGTTTTAGGTTCTGTGGGTGAAATTATAAATCCAGATATTTGGCAGTGGTTTTTTGAGCGTATTGGTGGTAGCCGTTGTCCAATTATTGATACTTGGTGGCAAACAGAAACGGGTGGTTTTATGATTTGTCCCAAGATAAATTATAAACTTGAAGATTTAAAAGCTGGCTCGCCTACGTTCCCATTAGATGAAATTGAAATTGATATATTAGATGAAGATGGCAAATCTGTGCCAGTAGGACAAAAAGGTTATCTTGTAATAAAAAATTTTTGGCCAGGGTTAACATTAGGCATTTGGGGAGACAATAAGCGCTTTGAAGAAACATATTGGTCCAAATTTAAAGATGCTTATTACCCTGGTGATTATGCAATAAAAGATAAAGATGGCTATATTTGGTTTTTGGGCAGATCTGATGAAACTTTAAATATTGCAGGACATAGAATTGGTACAGGTGAGATAGAAAATGCTGTTGTTAAAAATATAAATATTGCAGAGACTGCAGTTGCTGCTATACCAGATAAAATTAAAGGTCAAAATTTTGTATTATTTGTTGTGCTTAAACAAAATAATAATCTTGATAATATTATTTTAGAAAAAGAAATTATTAATACTTTAAAAATAGAAATTGGCGCTTTAGCAAAACCTGCTAAAATATACTTTGTTGAGAGTTTGCCAAAAACTAGATCGGGTAAAATTATGAGAAGGGTACTTTCTAGTTTGTTACAAAAAAGTGATGTAGGCGACCTTACAACACTTGAAAATATTTCGTGCATTGATAATATTCGATCTGTTATAGCGTTAGATAAAATTTAAACAGGAGATAGTATGAAATTTAGAATAATTAATTTGTTTTTAATATTTGGATTTGTAACTTGTGCAGCTACGCAAGATGTAACAAAAGATGTAAAAAAAGATATTAAACAAGATGTAAAAAAGGTTGAACAAAAACAAGATAAAGTAAAAAAAGATACAGTAGATAAAATAGTTGTTCGTGTTAATGGTGTTAATATTTTAAAATCAGATTTGGAAAAACCACAAATTATTAGTGGTGGCCAAAGAATGGATTTGGAATCTGCAGTTACTCAAGAATTGCTTATTCAAAAAGCATCAGAACATAAAATGCTTGCAACAAGTGCAGAAGTTGATAAACAAATTGCAAGTTTAAAAATCAGAAATGGCATGGCAGAAATGTCAGATGAAGATTTTGAAAAAGAGTTAAAACAAGAGGGATTAACTATTGCTGATTATAAGGGACAGATAGCTAAATTTATGGCTGTAGAGCGATTAAAAGGTGCAGAGTTTAGCGAGCGTGTTGTTGTAACAGCCCAAGAGGTTGAAGATTTTTACAAAAAGAACCCAAGTTGGTCAGAAGAAAAGTATAATTTGCAAATTTGTGATCTTGAAGATAAAGACTTAGATAAAGATGGCAATTTAATTGCTGATTTAAGTTTATTAAAATGGGAAGATCTTGGTTGGATACTTAAAAAAGATTTGGACAAAAGTTTGGCTGTAGTTTCTGGTTTGCAAAAAGGTGAAATGAGTAAGCCTATTAAAACAGATGATTCATATAAAATGGTTAAAGTTCTTGATAGATCAGAAAAAAATTTAAGAACAATGGATGAAAGATATACAGAGATAGAAGCTTTGCTTCAGGCTCAAAAGCGAGATGTTTTTGAAAAAGAGTTTGAAGTTGAACTTAAAAAAGATGCCTCGATTGTTTATTTAAGCTAAATAATAAATTTTATTTTTTATAAAATTATAGCCGGTTTTTATACCGGCTATTTTTATTGCAATTTTTTAAAAATTTAAATACTATACATGATTAGTTTTAGGTATGAATTAAAATATTTAATTAATTTGGAAAATAGATGAAAAAATTTTTACATAGCTTGATTTTGGTAACTAGTATTTTTACAAATTTACATCCAATCAAAAAAGATAATGTAAAATGGGTTGGGTTTGGCACTGGAGCTTGCACAGGCATTTTAGCATCCAGTATAACTTATAATAATATGATACATGATCGCTCAGGGCACGTTTATAGTGATGAACTAACAGAATCAACAAAATTGATAACTGCAGGTGTTGGAGCTGGGGTTGGGTTGCTTGCAGGTTATTTGGCTTATAGCATTGCAAAAAGTAACACACCTAAAGCAAAATTTAAAAAAGCACGAAAATTAATTGAGCAATGTTATTCGCATGCAATTGCAGCGCGAGAATTTGCGAGTCATAATGATTACTTAAGTTTTATATTTAGTTCTTATGTTTCTGATTGGCCGTTACTTAACGCTATTGATGATCTTAATATTATAAAATCAAATTTAATAGAACCTCGTGATTTACTTGATTCTGCATGTAAGCAAACTCGAGAATATGATCAAGATTATTGGATATTAACAGACGCAAATTCTTTATATAAAAAAATAGATCATTTACTTGAATATATTTCTGTGCGAATGGCAACGATTACTTCGTGGCCTATTTATAAAGATCAGTATAAAAGATATCAAGACTATTTAGCGCACGAAGCTTATATTGCTTCTCAGGCTGCAAAACTTGCTGTTCAAAGCGCAAAGATTGCACAAAAAGAACGAGAACGTCATGATAAGTTACAAGCGCAACGTGAAAAACAACAACTTGCACAACAAGCTATAAATCAAGCTCATGGACATGTTGGTGTTAATATTAATTTATAGAGGCATTTGCAACTCTCTTTAAGTTGATTAAAATAGCTCTTATACTCAAATATTATTAAAAATTTAGGGACTTTATGAAAAATTTAAAAAAAATTATTTTATTTGTTTTGTTGGGGGCTAATTTTTTTGCAACTTTAAAACCTGTCTCTGAGAAAAATGCAAAATTAATTGGTGTTGGTGTAGGCATTGGAGCTGTTTGCTTAACATCAAGTTTAGCTTGGTTAGCCCTGTATGGTTCAGGCTTTAAATATACTCAGGATGAACATGGCGTTAAAACATGGATTAAACCAGCGAAAAGTTCAAAAGTTATTGCAGCAGGAACAGTGCTGGCTTCTAGTATTATTGCGGGATATTTAAGTTATAAAAAAATGCAAGAATATACCCCTGAAACAAAATTTGATTTGGCTTTAGAAATAATTGAACGAATTGAAAAAGATTCTATTGCTATAAAAGAGTTTGAAAATCATGCAGCATTTTTAACGTTTATTATGAGTGAATATGAATCTAAATGGCCATTGGTTAGTGCAGTAAATAGTTTAGAGCGATATGTACAAGATTTAAAATTCATAAAAAAACATTATTTAGATAAAGCTTTTGGTATGGCAGAAAAATATAAGCAGCAAGATCTTTTAATTAAAATTAATAATCTATATAAAAGACTCGAAAAATTGATGGAATATTGTACTGTTAGATTTTCTTTAATTAAATCTTGGCCTATGTATAATGAACAATATGAAAAATATGGAGAAACACAAAAAATAATTAGTGAGCGGGCACAATTTATACAAGAAATGGAATATAAAATTAGAGAGATAGTAAGACAGGAGTTATCAAGGAATGCACAAGCCAATACTTTTGGTTATAGGAACTAGAGCTGAGGCAATAAAGCTTATTCCATTATATTTAGCATTTAAAAAAGAAAATATAAATGTACTTTTGTGTGCTACATTTCAGCATAGTGATTTATTACAACAAGTTTTTGATATCTTTAAAATAACTCCAGATTTTAATCTGGATGTCATGATCAAAGATCAGGATCTTTTTTATTTGCAAAAAACTATTATGGAGAGAGTGCGTGAAGTTTATCACAAAGTTAATCCTATTTTAGTTTTAGTTCATGGTGATACAACAACAACTATGTCGGCAGCTCTTGCTGCTTTTTATTTAAATATTCCTGTAGGACATGTTGAAGCTGGACTTAGAACTGGCAACATGCGTTCGCCATTCCCCGAAGAATTAAATAGAAAATTAGTAACACAAATTGCAGATCTTCATTTTGCACCTACTGCATTTTCTACAGCCAATTTGCTCGCCGAAGGCGTAGCCAGAACTAAAGTTTTTTGTACAGGAAATACAGTTGTTGATGTTTTGTTATACATGAAAGATTTAATTTTAAATAATAAAATAGATATAGATTTAAAAATAAAAAATATTATAGAAAAAGCTAAAAGTGAAAATAAAAAAATAGTTTTATTAACAGCACACAGAAGAGAATCTTTTGGGCCAGGGCTTGTAAGAATATTTAATAGCATTAAAAAGTTTGCGAATTTACATAAAGATGTTTTAATAATTTTACCGGCACACCCTAACCCCAATGTTTTAGTTGCGATAAATAATTCTGGGATTAAAAATACAAAAAATATTATTATTACAGAATCTCTTTTATATAAAGATTTAATTTATTTGTTAATAAATTCAAACTTTGTTGCAACAGATTCTGGAGGTATACAAGAAGAGGCTGTAAGCCTGGGTAAACATGTAATAGTGTTGCGTGATGTAACAGAGCGCTGGGAGGGTGTTTGGGATGGCTCAGAAGATCTTGTTGGAACTAACGAAAATTTAATTTTATCTTCTTTAGAAAAATGTTATCATCTAAAAAAAGAAACAGAAAAAATGTCGTCAATATATGGAGACGGCAAAAGTTGTAATCGAATAGTTTCTATTATTAGAAAAAATTTAAATATATAAAATTACTGGAGAGTAATGGAAAAAGTAACTATTGTTGGGTTGGGCTATATAGGTCTGCCTACGGCAATAATTTGTGCTCAATCAGGATATAAAGTATCTGGATTTGATATAGATCAAGATAAAATAAATAAAATTAATAAAGCCATTTCTCCAATACTCGAAACTGGTATTACAGAAAAATTAAAAAAAATAATTAAATCTGGAAATTTAAAAGCTAGTAATAATATTAATAAAGCGAATATATTTTTAGTGGCTGTGCCTACGCCATTTATTATAAAAAATAAAAAAAATAATAATTTAAATAAAATAAAACAGGTTGACTTATCGTATGTATTTAATGCTGCCAAAGAAATATCAAAAGTTCTTGAAAAAAATAATTTAGTAATTTTAGAGTCTACAGTTTCTGTTGGTGCTACAGAAAAATTTGCAAAAATTCTTGAAAAACATTCTGGTTTAAAATTATCAAAAGATTTTTATGTGGCACATTGTCCAGAAAGAGTGTTGCCGGGTAAAATATTTGAAGAGTTAACTAATAATAATAGAGTTATTGGTGGCATTTGCCCAAAGGCGAGTGAATTAGCTAAAAAATTTTATTCTAAATTTGTAATGGGTAATATTTTAATTACTGATGCAAAAACAGCAGAAATGACAAAATTAATAGAAAATTCGTATAGAGATGTAAATATTGCTTTTGCAAATCAGGTTGCTGCAATGGCAAATAGTGCAGGAATTAACCCATATAAATTAATAGATCTTGCAAATATGCATCCTAGAGTAAATATATTAACACCCGGTTGTGGTGTGGGTGGACACTGCATAGCGGTAGACCCATGGTTTTTGGTAAGTAGTTTTCCAAAAGATAGTTTATTATTAAAGACTGCAAGAGATATAAACGATAAAAAGCCTGAAATTATAATAAAAAATATTTTAAAATTATCGAAAACTTTTTATAAAAAAAATAAAGTAATACCCAAAATATTATCTTTGGGTCTTACTTTTAAGCCCGATATAGACGATTTGCGTGAATCGCCGGCTTTAAAAATATCTAAAAAATTAAATTTACAAAAAAAGAAATTAAAGTTATCTGTATTTGAACCAAATATAAATAAAATTATTTTAGATAATCTTGACTTCAAAAATTTTAATAATCTAAGAGAAGCTATAAACTGGGCTGATATAATTTTAATACTTGTTTCACATGATATATTTTTTGAATTAAAAAATATTAATTTAAAAGACAAAATTATCATTGACGAATCTGGTCTGATATATAGAATGTACAAAAATTAAAATTGTTATAGCTTAAAATTTATAGAATTAATTTATTAGAAAAATTTAGAGAGTTTATAATGAAACAGCTTTTTTTAAAAAAAGGAAATGTCTATTTAGAAGATGTTCCTGCTCCTGTTCTAGAAAGTAATAATATACTTGTTAAAGTTTATTACTCGTTTATAAGTTCGGGGACTGAACTTGCAGCAATAAGTGAATCAGAAAAAAATTTAATAGAAAGATTTGCTCAAAATAGTAATAAAAATACCAACAAAATATTTGGTGCTGTAAAATCTGATGGGCCAATTGGTGCTTTTGCTTTAATAAAAAACAGATTAAATGCAGTTTCTAGTTTGGGATATGCTTGTTCTGGAAAAGTTATTGCAATTGGGGCTGATGTACAACGTTTTAAAGTAGGTGATTATGTAGCATGTGCCGGTGCTAATATTGCCAATCATGCAGAATATATTTCTGTTCCTGTAAAATTAGCAACAAAAGTATTAAATAAAAACAATTTAAAACAAGCAAGTTTAACAACCATAGGTGCAATTGCAATGCAGGGTGTTAGACGTGCTAATTTGGCATTAGGTGAAACTGTGGTTGTTTTGGGCTTGGGTTTAATAGGCCAAATTACTGCACAACTTTGTAAGCTTGCTGGATGCAAAGTTTTTGGTATAGACATAGAACCTTCTAGATTGGAAACGGCTAGACAGAATGGCATAGATTTTGTGTTAGATGCAAATAGTGCAGTTGCAGATCAAATTAATTTTTTTACTAATCATAAAGGTGTTGATGCAACAATAATAACCGCTACAGGTGATAGTGGTATAATTAATAGTGCCATGCAATATACTCGCAGAAAAGGTAGAGTAGTTTTGGTTGGCAATGTAGATATTAATTTTGATAGAAATCCTTTTTATTCTAAAGAAATAGATTTTTTAATTTCATGTTCTTATGGTCCAGGAAGATATGATAATGATTATGAAAATAAAAATATTGATTATCCATATTCATATGTTCGTTGGACAGAAAACAGAAATATGGAATTATTTGTAGATTTTTTAGAAAATAAAAAATTAAAATTAGATTTTTTGATAGATCAAGAGTTTGATATAAATCAGCCTGAATCTGCTTATACTTACTTAGATAAGCAAAAAGGGCTTGGTGCATTATTTGCATTTGGCCAAGATCTTTCGTTAGACATTTTGAATGAAATTAAAAATTATAAAAATTTAGATACACAAAATTTATCTGTAATAAAATATTTACCTCCAAAAAATAAAATACAAGTTGGTTTTGTTGGTGCTGGAGGTTTTGCCAAAGTAAAATTATTGCCAATATTATTTAAAAACAGATATGCAAAGCTACATACTTTAATAGACAAAGATAATGCAAATTTATTAACTGTTGCTAAAACTTATAATGCTAAAAAGATAGGTAATATTGCTCAAAAAGCATTTAATGATGAAGATATTAATATGGTTGTAATAGCTACACCACATAAATATCATTTTGAACAATCATTAGAAGCTTTAAAAAATGGCAAAGCTGTTTTTGTCGAAAAACCTGCTGTTGTAAATTTTGAACAGTTATATAAACTCGAACAATTTTTTAAATTAAACCCAGATATTTATTATACTGTTGATTTTAATAGATCTTTTGCACCATTTAATTTAATAATTAAAAATGTATTATCTAACAGAACTAATCCATTAATGATAAATTACAGAATTAATGCAGGCTATATAGCTCAAGATCATTGGGTTAATGACAAAGAAAACGGTGGCAGAATTATAGGTGAAGCATGTCATATTTTTGATTTGTTTGGCTTTTTAACTGATGCGAGCCCTATATCTGTTAGTGTGCAATCTATAAATGGTAATCATGATAGTTCAATTAATACAGATAATTTTGTAGCAACAGTTTTAATGTCTGATGGTTCTTGCTGTAATTTAATTTATTCTTCTTTGGGCAACCATGATATGGGCAAAGAAAATATGGAAATTTTATTCGATGGTAAGTCTATAGTAATGCAAGATTATAAAGTGTTAAAAGGTTTTGGCCTACCAGCATCTTTTAATAGAACAGATAAATATCCAGATAAGGGACATCAATATATTTTTGATGAGTTTGTATTTAATGCAAGAATTGCAAATTCAAAGCAATTAATAAATTTAAAAAGAATTATAGATACCTCAAAGTTAGCTTTAACTGTAGATAAACTAGTTCGTAAAAACGGAGGTTTTGAGGTTTTTGAAAATTAATATTTGGAGCGAACATAAATGTTTTTTGATAATTTTATTTGTGTTCGCTTTTTTAATTAGATTTACTGTATTTAATTATTATTTAGGTAAAAATAATAATTATTGGCAAGTTGACTCTAGTACTTATCACAAAATAGCCTGTGGCTTATTATCTGGTAATGGCTTTAGCACAAGTGATAATAATAATATTTATAAACAAAATTTTTACAGGCTTCCTGGTTACCCTGTTTTTTTAGCTAGTATTTATAAGCTATTTAATATAAATATTCGAGATACAAAAACTGTTTTATGGGCTCAAGTTATTCTAGCTTCTTTTATTCCCATATTAATTTTTATATTAAGTTTAATTTTATTTCCCAATTATTTTTTAGCAGCAAAATTAGCGTCTCTTTATAGCTGTGTGCACTTAGGGCTTGTTTTGTATTCTGGCTTTTTTATGTCAGAGAGTTTATTTATATTTTTATTTTTAATATTTTTAATTTTATTTTTTAGAACAGTGTCTTGTGATTGTCATCCTGAACTTGTTTCAGGATCCAGAAATATAAGAAATCATAATAAAAACATATTTATATCAGGCCTGTTTTTAGGGTTTGCAGGTTTAGTTCGTCCAGTTGGGCATTATTTATTATTTTTATCTATAATATTAATAATTTTAAATAATTTTAATTTTAAAAATTATAAATTAAATATAAAAAATAATTTTAAAAAAGCTTTATATTTAATACTGGGTTTTATAATTATTGTTAGCCCTTGGCTTGTTCGTAATTATATTTATCAGGGTAAAAGCTTTTTTCATACTTTACCTGGTGGGCATTTTTTAAACTTTGCTGCTGCACGTAGTGCCATGCTTGAACAAAATTGTGATTATAATAAAGCTAAAGTTTATTTACAAAATAAAATTAAAATTTTAGCTCAAGAACAAAAAGATAAATTAAATCGCGATTTAAACGAGATAGAATATTGTGATTTACAGCTTAATTTGGCTATACAATATTTTAAAAAGTATCCATTAATAACTATAAAAAATTTTTTAATAGATATATTTAGAACTAGTTTTTCTTTATACTCTTCTGAGATTTTATATCTTGAAAATAATAGAAATAATATTGATTATTTTTCGAATAAAAGAACTGTATTTAGTTTAGTTAAGCGTTATTTAGTTCCAGAGACTAAAAATATTGATTTAAAATTATTAATTTATTTCGAGATAATTTTAAATTTGTTTATTTGGCTTGGGGTGTTGGGTGCGTGTGTCATCCCGAGCCTGACCGTCGTAGCCTTTGGCGAAGACTGGTGCAAGGACCCGGGATCTCTATTCTCCCCGTTCGCTTTTATTTTATTATTTTTAGTTATAGGCTTAGCTGGAGGGTATGCGAGAATGCGTTTGCCGGCAGAGCCATTATTAATAATTTTGGCATTTAATTTTTATAGTAAAAAACATGCAAATTTTTAATTTAATTAAAAAAAATTATAAGTTTTTAATATTTATATTTTTATTATCTTATTTATTAAGATTATTTTTATTTAATTTATTTTTAAGTAAAAATGAAAATTATATAACTGCAGATTCTGGCGCATATAAAGAGTTTGCTTTAAAAATAGCTCAAATAAATAATATAAAAGATAATTTTTATAGGCTCCCTGGATACCCTGTTTTTTTAGCTATATTTTATAAATTATTTAATAATCAAGATAAAATAGCTTTATATATTCAAATATTTTTATCTAGTTTTATTCCCATATTAATATTTATATTAAGTTTAATTATATTTCCCAATATTATTCTTGTGGCAAAATTATCAGCTTTATTAAGTGCTATTAATGTTGGGTTTAATATATTTTCTGGGCTTTTAATGTCAGAGAGTTTATTTATATTTTTATTTTTAATATTTATAATTTTATTTTTTAGAACAGCGTCTTGTGACTGTCATCCTGAACTTGTTTCAGGATCCAGAAATATAATACATCATAATAAAAACATATTTTTTGCTGGCCTATTTTTAGGTTTTGCAGGCCTAGTTCGTCCTGTTGGGCATTATTTATTATTTTTATCTATATTATTAATAATTTTAAATAATTTAAATTTTAAAAATTATAAATTAAATATAAAAAATAATTTCAAAAAAATTTTATATTTAATACTGGGTTTTACTATAATAACAGGCCCATTATTAATAAAAAATTATATATATACTGGGCATTTATTCTTTCACACTTTGCCAGGTAAGCATTTTTTGTATCATAGTGCTGCTAATATAGTTATGAAAACAGAAAATTTAGATTATGGGCAAGCTAAACAAAAGCTAGTAATTCTTTTAAATAGTGAAATTAAAGAGCTTGAGAACAAAAAAAATATTACTGAGATAGAAACTTGTATAATCGCTGAAAAAATAGCTTATAAATATATTTTTAGTCACTCAATAATTTTTATAAAACATGCTATAACAAATATTTTAAAAACAGCATTTAGGCCATTTAGCGAAGAATTTTTGTTTATTCAAGAAAAAAATAATATTAACAATAATTTAAGTAATAATATAAATAGATATTATTTAAACTTAATACCCATATTAAATAATAAATATTTAAATTTAATATTAATTTTCGAATTAATTTATATATTTTTTATATTTATTGGGTTTATATTATTTTTTATAAATTTTATTATTAATAAAAATATATTTAATGATATAAATATTTTAAGTTTTATATTTTTATTTATATTTTTATCTCTAGCTTCTGGATTTGCGCGTTTACGTTTGCCAGTAGAGGGACTTATTATAATTTTGGTTGTACGTGCGTATGCGCTTGGCTATATTAGGTGTAATTTATGCTTAAAAAAGAAACATATTTTTTAATTTTTATATTTATATTTTCTTTTTTATTAAGAGCGTTATTTTTTATAAGCTTTTTGAATAAAGACAAAAATTATTTTACTGGTGATTGGAACGATTATAATACTGTTGCATTACAAATTTATGAAAACAATAAAATTGCAAACTCTTCTGGAGAACCTCAGTTTTTACGTTTGCCATTATATCCAATATTTTTGGGTTTAAATTATAAATTATTTGGTAAAGAATCGCCCAAAACTCTTTGGGTACAAATATTTTTAGCATCTTTTATACCTGTATTAATTTATATTTTAGCGCAATTAATTTTTAATAACTTTTTTGTCTCTTGTTTATCAAGTTTTATTTCTAGTGTGCATCTGGGCTATATATTTTTTTCTGGGATATTAATGTCAGAGAGTTTATTTTTAATATTATTTTTATTATTTTTAATATTATTTTTTAAAAATAATTTTTTTTATTCTGGGCTAACGTTGGGCTTAGCTTCGCTTGTTCGCCCTGTAGGGTTATATTTAATAATACTTTCTATATTTATTATTTTTTTAAAAAAATATAATTTAAAAATTAAATTTAAAAATATATTTAAATTATTTATATCTTGGTTACTAGTTATTTCACCTTGGGTATTAAGAAATTATTTATTAACAGGGTTTATATTTTTAACGTCATTTTCTGGTCAGCATTTTTATACTTTTACGGCAAATTATATTTATGCAAATGTGAATAAAGTTGATTATGTAAAGGCAAAACAAGATTTACAAAATATTGCTAGTAAAAAAATAAAAATTTTAGAGAATAATAAAAATAGAAGATTATATTGTATAGAAAAGTGTAAAATATACGAAAATTTAAGTATTAATTATATTTTAAAACACCCAGGTTTATTTATAAAACACGCTAGTATAAATATTTTAAAAACTATGCTTTTCCCATTTTTTACAGAGTTATATTACGTAAAAGATTTTAATGATACTTTTGCTTGCCCAGCAAATAATTTAAAAGAAGCTTTTAGTAAATTTTATATACCAAAGAGTGATAATTTATTTTTATTAATTTATATGTATCTAGATTTATTAATATTTTTGTTTTTATTTATAGGCTTTTGCGGATTTATAATTTTAATTATTATTAATAATAATTTTTTAAAATATCTAGATATATTTTTAATTTATTTATTATTTATTTTTATTACTTTAGCTTGTGGATATCCAAGATTACGATTGCCTGTAGAGGGGTTTATTATAATTTTGGCGTCTTATTTTTACAATAAAATATATCTAAAATTTTACCATTTTGGCGTTCTATCGAATATACGTGATCATAAAAATTAATATTATTAATTAGGGGTATAAGTTCTTGAATTGTTGGGAATTTTTCGTAATCTAGTCTACATTCTCTTCTGGGTATATTAATAATATAGCTGTTATTTGGGATATTATTTTTATCAAAATCTATAAATTTTAGATCTTTTCTTAAGTCATAAAAATAAAAAGTATCTTTATCAAAGTAATTTAATAAAGGTGAAGTTATATTTGCGTTTAAATTTGCATTTTTATTTAACCAGTTAATACCGGATCTTAAAGAGTTTAGCCAATAATCACAACTAAAAGGGATATTTTTATCTTGGGCGCCATTAAGGCCGCCGGTAAAATAATTATAAAAAGTAGTTTGATATGGGTGAGTTTCTATTAAGTTATAAATATTTGTAAAAAAAATTATAAAAAATAAAAATATACTTAAAAATATTTTATTTATTTTAAATTTATTATTTATAAAATTAGCGAGCTCTTTTATGCCAATAGCTGTAATTATAGAAAATGGCACTATAAATATTAAAAAATGTCTTAGCCCATCATAATGATTAACTTTGGGTAAACAGTGTCTTAAAACGGGAAATAGCACCCAAATTAAGAGTAATAAATTAAATTTATATTTATGCTTATTAAATAATATAAATATAAAACCCAGTATAAAAAAAACTAAAATTAATATTGGTGTAGTGTAATAAATTTGTTTTATAGAGTATAAATTCCAGCCCAAACTTATATCAGAGCCAATGCCTACGCAATATCTAAATAGTGAAATAAAAAATATTGGGGCTTTATCAAAGAAGTCTCGAGAATTATTATAAGCCCATGGCTGTAATGGCGGAAACAAACTTATAAAGATAAAAAAACTTATTAAAGCTCCCAGAAAATAATTAATTATAGTGCGTATTTTTATACAAGAGTTATTTTTTATTAAAGTAATAATATTTTTAAATTGCCACAAAAATAATATTATTGGTATTAAAAGTGCATCCATTTTTGTAGCTAGTGCAAAGCCAAAAAATATAAAACTTAAGTATAAAAATTTTGCTTTTTCATTAATTATAAATTCTACAAAATATATAATAGTAATCGTAAAAAATATAATTTCTGGAATATCTTTTATATTATTAAAAGTGTGCCCAAAAAATCTTGGTATAGTTAATAAAATTAATATAGAGCTTAAAGCTATAAAATTCCCCCAGTATTTTTGTAAAAAAAAGAAAAATATAAAAATAAATATTAATAATAATATTAAAATTATTATATGATGCGCATCTATTGGGTTTAATATATGTAATTTTTCATAAAATAATTTGCATGATATAGCAGATAAAATATTTTCGAGCGAAAATATCATGTATGGGATTTTTTTTGCTACAGCGTTATATTCTTTTGGATGCTCGTTTAATTCTGGAATATTATCTTGAAAATCTAAATGCCCTGTTTGATAATAGTTTAAATATTTATGACCTATTCCAAAATTGACAGGTTCGTCTAAAGTTATACCATAGTCTTTGAGTAAAAAGATGCTAGATACAAAGTAAGTTGTAGCTATACAGAGTAGTAATAATAAAATTAATTTAGTTTTGTTCATGAGTATTAAAAAATTTTTATTAATTATTTGGGTTACTTCAATAATATTTCAGTATTTATTTTTTAATTTTTTTGTAAACAAAAATAATAATCATATGGTTTGTACAGACTCAAGCGAATATATTGCAATATCTAAAAGTATTTACAATAATTGTGAAATTAAAAAAGAAGATGGAGATTTTAATTTTAGGCGCCTGCCTGGGTATCCAGCGTTTTTAAGTTTATGTTATAAATTACTTGGTCAAGATAATATCAAAAAAGCTTTATATATACAGGTATTTTTAGCCAGTTTTATACCCATATTAATTTTTATATTAAGTTTAGTAATATTCCCTAATAATTTATTACTTGCGCAATTAAGTGCAATTTTTTCTTTATTTAATTTGGGCTTTTATGTTTATTCGGGCGTAGTTTTGTCTGATATTTTATTTTTAATATTATTTTTAATTTTTTTAATATTATTTTATAAAAATAAATATTTTCTTTCAGGTGTAATTTTGGGTTTAGCATCGCTTGTGCGCCCTGTAGGGGTATATTTAATAATAATAATTTCTATAATTATAATTTTATTTAAAAAGTTTAATTTTAAATTAAAAATAAAAAATATATTTAAAATTTTTATACCCTGGGTATTAATAATTTCCCCCTGGTTATTGCGCAATTTTTTATTAACAGGTGCATTATTTTTTCATACTTTACCAGGTATTCACTTTTTAATTTATACAGCTGCTTATATTAAAAGTGATATAGAAAAAATAGAATATTACGAAGCTAAAAATATTTTATTAAACAAATGGGAACATGATAATCAAAAAGCAGGGCTTTTAGAAAATAATATAAATTACGATATAAAGTCTTGTAATATAGCTGAAAATATCACGAAAAAATATATATTAAATAATAAAATTTTATTTTTAAAATACAGTTTAATAAATATATTTAAAACTATATTTTCGTTGCATTCAGGTACGCTTATTTATTGGGATTCTCAAGAATTACCAAATTATACCAGTAAAACTAGCTTTTTAGATAAAATTAAGCGATTTTTATTTCCAAAAATAAATAATAAATTTTTATATTTTATTATTTATTTAGAAATTTTATTTTTATTTTTATTATTACTTGGTTTTAGTTTATTTATTTTAAAAATTTTATATTATAAAAAAAATTTAAATTTAATTTTAAATATCTTATTATTTGTGCTTTTATTTGTTTCTATTACGCTTGCTTATGGATGTGCACGTTTAAGATTGCCCGTAGAAATATTTTTAATATTATTTGCAGTTAGTTATTGGCTTGAAAATTTTAATAATATTTTAAAAAAGTTAAAATTTAAAAATAATAAAAAAGGGGCTTAGTTATGCAAAAAAAAGAGAGTAATAAAGTTGCAATAATTATTGGAGCTGGCCCGGCCGGGCTTACTGCAGCATATGAATTACTTAAAAATACAGATATAAAGCCAATAATATTTGAAACAGATTTTCAGGTTGGAGGTCTTTCTAAAACTGTTAATTATAAAAATAATAGAATCGATATTGGTGGACATAGATTTTTTTCTAAAAGTGAAAGAGTTAATAGTTGGTGGAAAGAGTTTTTGCCAGAACAAAATAGTAATCTAAATCCAGATAAAATAGATAAAATATTTTTAAAACGTTCTAGGTTGTCTAGAATATTTTTTTTAAGAAAATTCTTTGATTATCCTGTATCTTTATCGTTTAAGACACTTTTTAATTTGGGGTTATGGCGCACAATAAAAATTACTTTAAGTTATTTAAAAATAAAAGTTTTACCCAAAAGACAAGAAAAAAATTTACAAGATTTTTTTATAAATAGATTTGGGCAAGAATTATTTAATACATTTTTTAAATATTATACAGAAAAAGTATGGGGTATAGATTGCGATAAAATAGACGCTAGCTGGGGTGCTCAAAGAGTTAAGGGTGTTTCTATATCTAAAGCTATATCGCATGCGTTTAAAAATATATTAAAATTAAATAAAAATAAAAATAAAATAGAAACAAGCTTAATCGATTCTTTTTTGTATCCAAAATATGGCCCTGGGCAAATGTGGGAAAGTGTTGCTGAGCAAATAATAAAGCTTGGTGGGCAAATTTATTTAAATCACGAAGTTATAAATTTAGATATAAGTAAAAATAATATTAATAAAATTTATGTTCGTGATATAAAAAACAATAAAATATTAGAATTTAATAGTGATTATGTTTTATCAAGTATGCCTGTAAAAGATCTGGTAGCTTGTCTAAAAACAGGCGTGCCTGAATATGTTTTTGATATTTCACAGGGGCTTTTATATCGTGATTTTATAACAGTTGGCTTATTATTAAATAATTTAAAAATTAAAGATAACTGGATATATATTCAAGAACGAGATGTTCTTGTTGGACGTATACAAATATTTAATAATTGGAGTCCTTATATGGTCGCAAATTTAAATAATATTTGGATAGGGCTTGAATATTTCTGTAATGAAAATGATTATCTCTGGAATTTGAATGAAAGAGAACTCGTAAATTTGGCTATAAAAGAACTTTGTAAAATGGGTTTTATAGAAGAAAAATATATTTTAGATAGCACAGTTATAAAAGTTAAAAAAGCATATCCTGCATACTTTGGTGAGTATAAAAATTTTGATTTAGTTAAAAATTATTTAAATAAATTTGAAAATTTATATTTAATAGGTCGTAATGGTATGCATAGATATAATAATATGGATCACAGTATGCTTACGGCGATGCAGGCTGTAGAAAATATAAAAAATAATATACAAGATAAAAGTAATATTTGGCACGTAAATACAGAGCAAGAATATCATGAAAATCGCGCTTAAAAATAATATATATTTTTTATTTTTTATTTATATATTGTCTTTAATTATTAATTTATTATTTTTTAATTTTATTTTATTAAAAAATAATGGTTATCTGGTTTGCCATGATTCAAGTGAATATATTACTGTTGCGCAAAGTATTTATAAAAATAATAGCATTAGCAATCAAGATGGTGAGCCTACGTATTATAGAGTTCCTGGGTATTCTATTTTTATAGCTTTTATTTATAAATTATTTGGTATTAATAATAAAAAATTTATTTATGCACAAATATTATTGTCTAGCTTTATACCCATATTAATTTTTATTTTAAGCTTAATATTGTTCCCCAATAATTTTTTAGTCGCAAAAGTAGCTTCTATACTTTCTGTAATTAATATTGGCTTTATTTTACACTCTGGGCTTGTAATGTCAGAATGCTTATTTTTAATATTATTTTTATTGTTTTTAATTTTATTTTTTAAAAATAATATTTATATTTCTGGAATAATATTGGGTTTGGCTTCACTTGTGCGACCTGTCGGGCACTTTTTACTTGTTATTTCTATATTTTTAATATTAATTAATAATTTAAAATTTTTGAAAAAAATTAAATATATTTTTTTACTTGTTTTGGCCTGGGCATTTGTTGTAAGCCCATGGCTTTATAGAAATTATTTATTAACAAACAAAATTACATTACATGCTATGTCTGGGTATCACTTTTTAACTTATTTTGCTTCGCAAGTAGAAGCCGAAAACTCTGGTATCTCTTATAGCGAAGCTAAAAATAAATTATTGGGCGAACGACTTATATTACCTGGTACAGAAAGTTTAAAAGATATACAGGCCAATAAAATTGCTATTAAATATTTAACTAAAAATTATTTTGTTACACTAAAATATGCGACTATAAATATGCTTAAAACTATATTTAGTTTAAATAGTGCTTATTTATTATTTATAGAAACTAAAGCTTTGCCTGAATATGCTAATAATACTAGTATTATTTTAAAAATTAAAAGATTTTTATTTCCAGAAAATACAAGTTTTATTTTTAAAATTATTATTTATCTAGAAATAATATTATTAATTGTTATGCTTTCTGGTTTTTTATTTAGTTTATTAAGTGTTATTTATAATAGAGATTTTGGTAATATTATATTTAAAATATTATTGTTTATTTTATTATTTATATTTTTAACCTTAGGTTCTGGAGTTGCCCGCTTGCGATTACCTATAGAAGTGTTTTTGATAATATTTGCGTCTAATTTTTATTTAAATTTTTTTAAAAATAAATTTAAACATGTTTAATAAAAACAAAAAATTTTTATTTTTTATATTTATATTCTCTTTTATTATTAGATTTTTATTTTTTAATTTTTTAGTAAAAGATAGCCCGGTTTTATGGGAATTTGATAGTAAAGTTTATAAACAAGTTGCCCAAAAAATAATAGAAGATAAACAAATAAGCAATCAGGATGATTCGCCTCATTTTTATCGTGTTCCGGGGTATTCTATATTTTTGGCACTAACAAGTTTGAATAATAATTTGAATAATAGTTTATTATTGCAAATACTTTTATCGAGCCTTATTCCCATATTAATATTTTATTTAGCATTAATAATTTACCCAGAAAGCTTTTTACTGGCAAAGTTAGCAGCTATATTTTCTTGTATAAATATAGGGTTTATGACATTTTCTGGGCTTGCAATGACAGAGAGCTTATTTTTAATATTATTTTTAGTTTTTTTAATTTTATTTTATAAAAACAAATTATTTCTTTCAGGTATAATTCTGGGCTTATCTAGTATGTTTAGGCCTGTAGGGCATTATTTAATATTTATAATAATATTTTTAATTTTATTAAATTTTAAAAATAAATTAAAAAATATTATATATATTTTTTCTGGCTGGTTTATAGCTGTTTTGCCATTATTATTACGTAATTTTTTATTAACAGGGTGTTTGTTTTTTACTACTTTACCCGGTATTCACTTTATAAAGCATGGCGCTGCTAGAATTTGTATGCAAGCAAATAATTGTGATTACATGTGTGCATTAAATAAAGTTAATAATGAATGGGAATGTGAAATTAATAAAAAAATTAAAAAAAATATAAATTTAAATAAAAAATTAAGTGAACCTGAGATATGTAATTTGGGAGAAAAAATAGCGTTAAATTATTTTGTAAAATACCCATATTTAACTATAAAATTAGCAATAAAAAATATTTTAAAAACTTGTTTTTCTTTATATTCTTCAGAGATTATTTTTCTAGACACAGGCGTATTGCCAGAATACGAAATTAATAATAATTTTTTTTATAATATTAAAAAATTATTTAAAAAATTTTTAGTCCCAGAAGTTAATAATGAATTTATTGTTTTTATTGTTTATTTAGAAATAATATTAAATATATTTTTAATTATAGGTTTTTTGGGATTTGCTTTTAAATCGATACATTTAATAGATTATAAAAATATATTTTTAAAATTAATATTATTTATTTTTTTATTTATTTTTTTATCATTTTCTTGTGGTTTTGCAAGATTAAGGTTGCCAATAGAGCCCATTCTGATACTCTTATCTTTAAAATTCTGGGTAGATATATTTTATAAAAAAAAGAGAAATTATGGATGAGTTTAAAAATAAAAATATAATAGTAATTGGAGCTGGACCTGCTGGGCTTACTGCAGGTTTTGAGATATCTAAAACAAAAAGATTTAATGTAAATATATTAGAAAAAGATAAAGTTGTTGGTGGACTTTCTAAAACTACTGTTTATAATGGTTGCAAGTTCGATATAGGACCGCATCATTTTTTGACACACTCTGATAAAGTAGAAGTTTGGTGGAAAAAAGTGATGGAAGGAGAGAGTAAAAAAGGTAATAAATTTATTCACTTAAAAAGATTCACTCGAATCTATTACAAAAGGCATTTTTTTCATTATCCGTTACAAGCTCTTGATGCAATATTGGGCTTAGGTTTGCTTGAAGGTTTTTTATGCGTTTTGAGTTATATCAAAATTCGATTATTCCCTATAAAAAAGGTTGAAAGTTTTCAGGATTGGGTTACAAATCAGTTTGGTTATAGATTATTTTCTATATTTTTTAAAACTTATACAGAAAAAGTTTGGGGAATAAATTGTAATCAAATATCTAGTGATTGGGCCAGTGAGCGTATAAAAGGCTTTTCGTTATCTAAAGCAATATTTTATGCGTTTTTTGGAAAGTTTTTTAAAAAAAATGCACCAAGAACTTTAGCAGATACTTTTTATTATCCTGAGTTAGGTGCAGGGACATTATGGTCTAAAACAGCAGATATAATTTTAGAAAATAATAATTCACAAATTACGTTAAATGAAAAAGTAATACAAATAAAACATGAAGATAAAAATATAAAAAGCATTTTAACTTATAATACAAGTTTAGGTGTACATGCATTAAAAAAATTTAATGAACATATTTGTGATTTTGTGTTTTCAACTATGCCATTGCGAGATTTAATTTTAGCGCTAGACCCATTGCCAGAAGAAATTGTAATTAGTGCAGCCAATAAACTTTCGTATAGAGGTTTAATTACTGTTAACTTAATAGTTAACAAAAAAAATATATGTCCAGATCATTGGCTATATATTCACGAAAAAACCGTAGAAATGGGTCGTGTTGGTAATATGAATAATTTTTCTTTAAAAATGTCAGATAATAAAAACCATACAGCCTTGAGTTTAGAATATTTTTCTTTTGTAGATAGTGATTTTTGGAATAAAAGTGATACTGAACTTTTAGAACTTGGTAAAATAGAGCTAGAAAAAATAGGGCTAGTTAATAAAAATTTAATTTTAAATGGCATGATTTTGCGTGAGCACGAAGCTTATCCTGTTTATGACAAAAATTATAAAGAAAATTTAAATATAGTTAAAAATTATTTATTAAAATTTAATAATTTATACTTAATGGGTAGAAATGGTTTGCATCAGTATAATAATATGGATATAGCAATGCTTTCGGCTTTTGATGCGACAGAAAAGTTTTTGGGTAATTTTGATAGAGAAAATATATATTTAGCAGGACATAAAAAAAATATAGAATTAAACTTATAAAATATTTAAATAAAAAAGGGTAGCTGTGAAGTACAAAGAATTTTATGTAATAATATTTGCATTTATATTTATATTTTTAGCAAAAATGCTAAGTAATTATATTGCTCGTACAAATTATGTGGACCCTTATCAAGATATAGATTCTAAAGGATATATTTATAATGCCGAAAAATTTTATAAATTTAATAAATTTGTTTTAAAAGATGACGATAAACAGGCACCTTATTTCTCTTTGGGATATCCAGTATTTATTGGTGTAATATATAAAATTTTTGGTCCTAAAAATAATGCAGTAATTTGGTTACAAATATTATTAACTTTATTAACCTGTTTTTTAATTTTTAGTATATCAAGTCTAATTTGGGGACAAAATGTTGGTATTATTGCTTTTATCTTATCTTGTTTGAACGTAGGCTTTATAACGTTTTCGAATTTTATATTAACAGAAAGCTTATTATTGCTTTTGTTAACAAGCTTTTTGTATTTTTTTATTTTATTTTTATATAAATATAATTATAAATATTTAGTATTATCTGGATTTATTTTAGGTATTTCTATTTGGGTAAAGCCCGCAGCTATATATTTTATATTTCTAGTGTTAATTTTATTAGCCTGCCTGCGGCAAGCAAGTGTCATCCCGGAACACGATCCGGGATCTAGTCAAATTAATAAATTAAAAGCTATAATATTATTTATGCTTGCATTTTATTTGCCAGTAATAGCTTATGCATATTTTAATAAAATTAATTATGGGCAATATACAGTAACATCAATAAAAGATGAAGCTATATATTTTTATTTATTACCAAAAGTTTTGGCAATTCAAAATAATAGTAGTGAACGCATTGAACAAAGAAATATTGCAAAATTAATTTCTGGTAATAAAATTGATCCAAAAAGTTGGGATAAGGTAAGAAATTTATTTAATAAAAATTTAACACAAAATTATTTTTTATTTATAAAAATATGGTGTAAAAATGTATTAAAGACATTTTTAGGCTTATATTCTACAAATTTAAAGGTTTTAATTAATAAAAATTTAATAGGTGGCGAATTATCTTTTTTTAAAATTAAGGGAAACTTTTTATCTCGAATTATAAATTATATAAAATCTGGAACAGATTTATTGAGTATAAAAGCAATTGCTGTTCTTGAGGCTTTATGGAGCTTATTACGTATATTTTTAATTTTTGCAGCGTTAATATTTTTATTAATAAAAAGAAAATATAAAATATTTTTATTTTTATTTTTTTATATTTTATATTTTGCTTTTATAACTGGGCATGATGGTTGTGCTAGATTTAGAATTATGTTCGAACCTGTTTTGATAATCTTGGCAGCACAAGGTTTATATATGCTTTATTTTAGACTTAAATATAAATCTTGTCCTTTAGGAGAATTATGAATAACGTCTATTTTGTAATCTTAGGCGGTGGTCAGGGAGAGCGTTTGTGGCCAATAAGCAGAATTGAAAGGCCAAAACAGTTTGTTCCTTTTTTGGATAATAAATCTTTGATTGAACAAACGATAGATAGAATAAAAAAATTAGAAGCTAATACTAGTCAAATAGGTATAGTTACAAATAAAATTTATAGATCCAGATTGTTAGATTTAGTTGGTAAAGATGTTGGGTTTATTTTACAAGAAGATGAATCTCGTAATACTGCAGCCGCAATGCTTTATGCAGCACTTGATATTTATAAAAAGAATCCAGAATCTATTATAGTTTTTTTACCAGCAGATTCGTTTGTTATAGAAACAGAAAAATATATTGAATCTTTATCTGTTGCTATAGAATATGCAAAAGGTAATAAAAAAATTGTTACTATGGGAGTTATGCCATCGGGTCCTAATATTTCTTATGGTTATATCCAGGCACAACACCAAAAAAATAAACATATAAATGTTAATACTGTTTATGAAGTGGAAAAATTTCATGAAAAACCAGATTTAAAAAAAGCTCAAGAATATTTGTTGCATGATGCAATGCTTTGGAATATATCTGTGTTTGCAACGCAGACAGCATTTTTTTTAAGTGAATTTAAGATGCATGCTTTAGATATTTATAATCAAATGCAAGATTTTATTCAAAATAAAGCTTTATTTTCTCAAATAAATAATATTTCTATTGATTATGCATTAATGGAAAAAAGTAAAAATATATCTGTCGTTCCATGTGATTTTGCATGGTACGATGTAGGAAATATAGACGTGTTTTTGAATTTACAAAATAAATTATCAAAAGAGCATGTTAAAATTATTAATATTGATGGACAAAATAATTTGGCAACATTAATTCCTAAAAAAATAAATCACGAAAGATTAGTTGCCTTTGTAGGTGTTAGTGATTTGTGCGTTGTAGAAGATGAAGATGTTTTATTAATTGTAAAAAAGAGTGATGTTGAAAAAGTGAAAGATCTTTTGGTTGCTGTTAAAAAGTCTGGTGGTCAAGAGTATCTGTAAAGGGTATAAGTGAAAGTAGCATTAATTACTGGAATTACTGGGCAAGATGGATCTTACTTGGCTGAATTATTACTTTCTAAAAATTATGTTGTTCATGGTATTAAACGTAGATCTTCTAGTTTTAATACAGCACGAATAGATCATATATATCAAGATAGATATGAAAATAATAGAAATTTTATATTACATTATGGTGATTTAACAGATGCTACTAATTTAATAAGAATAATTCAGCTTGTGCAGCCAGATGAAATTTACAATCTTGCTGCTCAAAGCCATGTTCAAGTTTCGTTTGAAACACCTGAATACACAGCAAATTCTGATGCATTAGGAACTTTAAGAATTTTAGAAGCAATTAGAATTTTAGGGTTAACAAATAAAACAAAATTTTATCAAGCTTCTACTAGTGAACTTTATGGTGATACTAAAATAGCACCACAAGATGAAAATACTCCCTTTCAACCAAGATCACCTTATGCTGCCGCAAAATTATATGCATATTGGATAACTGTAAATTATAGGCAGGCATATAATATTTTTGCTTGTAATGGGATATTATTTAATCATGAATCAGAGAGACGGGGAGAGACTTTTGTAACTCGTAAAATAACTATGGCTGTTGCCAAAATTAAATACGGGTTACAAAAGGTTTTATATTTGGGTAATTTAGATTCTAAACGCGATTGGGGCCATGCAAAAGAATATGTGCAAGCAATGTGGCTTATGTTACAACAAGATAAGCCTAAAGACTATGTAATAGCAACCGGGCAAACTCATACTGTACGTGAATTTATAGAAGAATCTTTTGAATTAATTAATAAAAAAATTATTTGGTCAGGCTCTGGAGTTAACGAAGTTGGCATAGATAAAAATTCTGGTGCAATTTTAATAAAAATAGATCCACAATATTTTAGACCAACAGAGGTTGAACTCTTGCTTGGTAATCCAGCTAAAGCTGAACAAGAACTTGGTTGGAAGGCTAAAACTAAATTTAAAGAGCTTGTTCGTATTATGGTTGAACATGATTTAAAAGAACTTAAAAATTATGAAAATATTTAAATCTAAGCTCTTTTGGGCCCTATTTTTATTTACACTAACTTTTAGTGCATATTTTTTTTCTGTAAAAGAGATCTGGTTTTCTCTTGACGACTGTGGAAACATAATTGCTGGTATTATAAAAGAGCCAAAAGATTTAATAAAAATATTTAGTGAAGATGAGAGAAATTATTTATATCCAATAAATTTTAATGTTCCTAAGGCTAATATTATTTCTGGTTTTTATAGGCCAATGCAGCACATATTTTTTTCTGTAATTTATTATTTATTTAAATTTAATGCGAGAGCATATTATTTTTTGAATGTATTTTTTCATGCAATAAATATTTCTCTATTTTTTTATTTATGTAGTTTATTTATGCCTATATTTTTTTCTGTAATAGCAGGTTTATTACTGGCATTTTATCCTGTTATGGATTGGATTACCTGGATAAGTACTTTGCATAATTTTTTGGCAACTTTTTTTATGCTATTAAGTTTAATTTGTTTTAGATTTTACTGGATTAAAAATAAATTTATATATATTTTTTTAAGTGCACTATTTTTTTTGTTTTCTATAAGCTCTAGGGAAAATACAATATTTTTAGGGGTTTCTATATTTTTGTTTAGTTTTATTTTTTGTGACAATAATAATTTTTTGGCAAAAATAAAATTTGCATTTAAAAAAACGTATTTAATATTATTTGTTTATATAATTTATTTTTTAATTCGCTTATATAGTTTTGGGCTCGAAAGTCTGCCTAGAACGTTTAATAATGTGAGCATGCGCGTGCCAATAATAAAAAAGTTTTTATCATGAAAAATTTAAATTTAAAAATACTTTTTATTTTATTAATATCGAGTTTACTATTTTATTGGCCTGGCATAGTTGCTTATCATAACCCAAGATATATAAACGCTGTTTATCCCATAATAATATTTTTATTTGTTTATTGCTTTTATTTATTTAGTAAATTAAATATAAATAAATATTTTAAAAATATAATATTATTTATTATTTTTATAATAATAATTTTTTATATTAAATCTGGTTTTTATAATAATTTATCTAGTATTAAAAATAATGCGCAAAACTCGATATTATATAAAAGTAAATTTGAAAAATTTTTTAATAAAAATAAGTTTAATAAAAATAATAATTTTATAATATTTGGTGTCCCGTTTGTTTCGGATATGCAATATATTTTTCAGATATTTTTAAAAAATTTAAATACTCGTGTTGCGCATATAAGGCATTCAAGTTTGGCTGAATCCGGTTGTATGGGTTGTAGAGCTACATGTAAAACTAAAAATGTAAAAAGTGAATTTAAATGGATACGTGAGAATAATAAACTTGGCTTTAGATTAACTTCACTAGATCCAGAACACTGTGGATGGTGGATTAGCTTTTCGCATTTTCCATTAAAGTGGTCAGAACAAGAACGAGCTTATATTTGGACAGAAAAAGAGCCAGAACTTGATACTTGGCATAAATATTCTATGGGTGAATTTAAAATTCATAAAAGAGAAAAAACAGGTCAGCTTACAGATGTTACTTATTTAATAGACGATAAATGGGTAGACAAAAATACTGTTTTTATAACCTGGGATAGCTTTACTGGAGAATATATTGTTATTGGCTCTGAAAATTTTAAAGGAGAAGATTTATGAAGAAAATATATTTATTAAAAATTTTATTATCTATTTTATTGTCTTTTATTATTTTACTATCGTTATTTAATTATTTTAATTTAGTAAAAGTTTGTGATGTTTGTGTTGATATTTATAAAAGGCCATCTAAAAATAATTTGAATTTTAAAAATAATTTTGAAGTATTAAAAACTTTTATCAAATTATTTTTAATAGATAAGACCAATTTTATTCATAAAGAAAAAGATTCTGCTTTTTTTGAAATTAATAATTTTTTAGGATTTGATAAATTATATTATGATAAAATTATACCAATTAGATGTCTTTATAGAGAAATTTTTATTGATAGTATTTATTATTTTGTTACAGATAAAAACAATCCATTTATAATAGATTGTGGCAGTAATAGAGGCATGAGTATTCTATTTTTTAAAAAAATATACCCGAACGCGAGGATTGTGGCATTTGAACCTTATGACAAAGCTTTTGAAATCTTATATAAAAATGTGGTATCAAATAATTTTAAAGATATTATCCTCATTAATAAAGCTGTTTCAAATAAGGTTGGTAAGATTAAATTTTATATTTCGGATGAAACTATAGATGAATCATTTAATTTTGAAAAAGATCGTAATAATTATTCAGAATATTTGGTATCGACAACATTATTATCAAATTATATAAATGAAGAAGTTGATTTATTAAAATTAGACATCGAAGCATCAGAGTTATCTGTAATAGAGGATTTAGAACAAAACAAAAAATTAAGATTTGTTAAAGAAATTATTATGGAATATCATCATACTCCAAATCTTAAAAACAATAAATTGTCTACGCTTATGAAAATACTAGAAAAAAATAATTTTGGTTATCAAATTGGCCATGGATTGATAGATCCTTTTGATAAGCAGTTTCCAAAATGTTTTTGTATTTTACATGCATACCGTATGAATTGAATATATTTAGTATTAATTTTTGTATAAATTATAATTATTAATAACTTCTATAATTTTATTATTTATATAAATATCTAGATTTTTATCTTCTTTTACAAAATTACGAATTATTGTCGAAGATATATCTGGAAAATTAGTTTCTACTATTGCTAATATATTTCTAGTACCAATTTTATTGTCTAAATTTTTTATATTATCGCCCGATCGTATTGCTACAATAAAGCTTTTTACAGGTAAAGCTATTATGCAACCATAAGTGTGTTTTTTAAAATCTTTTGTAATTTTTTTGCCCGACATAAACTCTTCTCTAGTTTTTTCATCTTTAGCGCCATAAAGTGCTAGGTCTGAGCCTATTATGCCAATATATTCTGTTTTTAAATTTATAAGATTTTCTTGTAATTTTAGTGGTTTTAATTTTGTAACAATTACATGTTTATGATTTTCAAAAATTGCGAATAACATTTTAAGTCTTATTTTTACATCTGTTCTGTTTTTAAAATTATCACCACCCCATGCAGGGTAAACTAAAACATAATCACATAATTTTTGGTCCAAAATATTTTGTATAACATTTTCGTGCCCTTTGTGTATAGGGTCAAAGGAGCCAAGATAATAGCCTATTTTGTTATTAGAAAGAGATTTTTCTAGAATGTTTTCTGTAATTAAATTTTCTAGAACTATTGTTCGAGAAGTTTTAAAATTTAAAATTAACAAACAAAATATTGTTAAATAAAATATTAATTTTTTCATGATTTTATATTAATAAATTTTAATTTAAGTTTAAATATAAAAAAATAATAAAAGAAAATAGCCCTAATGTTTAAGGGCTATTTTCTTAGGAGAAAGTGAATGATTTAAACTTTTACTAATCTTTATTATCAAATTCTAAAATGTCCCCGGGTTGGCAGTCTAGAGCTTTACATAAAGCTTCTAACGTCGAAAATCGTATTGCCTTTGCTTTTTCATTTTTTAAAATTGATAAATTTGCTTCTGTGATATTAACAAGTGTTGCAAGTTCATTTAGTCTTATTTTGCGTTTGGCCATCATTTCATCTAGTTTTACTATTATTTTCATAATTACACCGTTAAATCAGTTTCTTTTTTCAGTAGTAACCCTTGGTGCATAAGTGAAGTCATAATTAATAATAATCCAAACAAAAGAATATTTAGGGCATCTGTGCTAGAAAATCCTAGTTCAAGATATCTATGTCCTTTGGGGTTATTTATTGTTAGTGTGAGTAATAGTATTGTGTAGCCTATCGGGTGATAAATAACCCAAACTAGTGCAGTTGTTGTGAGTTTTTTAAAAAAGTAGAAAACGTTTTTTGAAAAAACTTCTCCAGTTTTTAATAAATCTAAGATTTTTATAAAATAAATAAGTCCAAAAAATAATATTATAAATGGAATTATTGTATCTATAATTATTGCCAGTGTTTTAATTGATGATGAAATTGGTTTAAATACAGGAACCGTTGCAAGTATCTCTTTTGGAATATAACCATTAACCCAGTTTGTGATATTTTTGATGAAAATATAAATTAACATGGGAATTACAATAAATATTAAAAAGAGTTTTAGATATTTTGCGTATTTTTTTATTGATGTCATAAATTACCTTTATTTTTAAATTATTTATTTTTATAAAATATATTTAAACTAAAATTATATTATAAGTAAAAATATCGAATGTCAATCTTTTTTTATCGAAGATCAATAATTAATTATTATTAAACAATAAATAATATTTTAAATATAATTATTAAAATACAAAAAGACTTAAATTAAAATTGACTATATTAAAAATAAAAATAGTATAAATAAACTTATTAAATTGTAGTTTATAACACATATAAAAATTAGGTTTTACATGAAAAATATAAAGATAAAATTAATTTTGGTATTTATAGCAATAAATTTTAGTTTATTAAAACCAAAAAAATTCGATATTACTTTTGTTGAAGAACAAATAAAAAATGGTGTTAGTTATATTTTGGATATAGATTCACGTCTTTATGATCTTAACCAAGATATTATCTGTTATAAAACAGCTTTAACGTCAAGTAAAAATAGTTTTATTGATATTGAGAGCTTATCAATTATTATTAGATTATTAGAAAATAAACAAAAAGAGCTTGTATCATTAAAGCGTGAATCAATAAGTATGTTGGATATTTTAAATAATTATTTAAATTATTGTGAAAGTAAAGGTTCTACAGATTATAGACCTTTAAAGGTTAGCCCAAAAATGTTAATAAGTGGTTCTGTAAATTTATTGTTAGAAATTCTTGCAGATTCACCTGAAATTGATTCATTATTTATTAATTCTGCTTTTATTGAAGAAGAGGCATTAGAAAATTTGTTTATAAATATTTACAATGAAGAAACATCTGTTAAAAAAATTGTCTTTTTAAAAAGCAAACAAGGCTTCATTTTTCGTGTTTTTGGAGATACTGGTATTAAATATGACAAAAATATATGTTCAATATTTTTTAGAAATTAACTAATTTTTAATTTAATCGCTTTAGCAATATTTTCTGTATTATTTATAACAATATCATGCATAGTGTTATAAAGTTCATCAAATTCTTTAGGATTATATTGTAATTTTAAAGTCGATTCTTCTATTGGGTTTGTTATATAAATTATTACAGGTGCTTTTTTATTATCTTGGTCATAAAAAATTTTAAAGTTGTCTAAATTTTTATATAAAGTTTCGCTGTTTGTTATATCTGGAAAATTTATATTATTATCTTTTGCAAAGTTTGCAGCTAGTTCGAGCTCCGGATAATTTTTTGTTGTTGCATCTGCAGAAGAATCGCAAATAATTAATACGTCTATATCTCTTCTAAATAATGGATCAAGAGCTAAATTTAAAATATTAATTCCAGCATCTGCTAATTCTAGAGTTTCTAAATTAGATAAAGAGCTCTTTTTGTAATTATAAGTATAATTTGGTATTTGTGCTGGAGTCACACGGTTTTTATATAGGTCCAAATCTTCAAATATTTTTTCAAATAAATCTAAGTAATGATAATTATTTACTTTCAAAAATTCACCTAGGTCTGCTAAAAAAAAGCTAAGAACGTCTCCACCGGATATACAAAATGGGCTGCCAAGCATGCCCATAAAAAAGCTTTCAGTTAAATCGTTATATTTTTCTAAAATTTCACCATCTTGAAATGTGCTACCTAAAAATTTAGTATTAACTGAACAAGAAAGAGCTGCTGAATATGTATAAAATGGGCTTATTTCCATATAATTATAAGGTAGATTTTGTTGTGTTTTAGAATTTGTTATTAAACACGAAAACAATGGAAATGGAAAATGATTTGTTGTTTTAAGATTCTTTCTTATAGCTTTAAATGTTGTATTCTGATTAAACCCTGATAATAAATGTTCAGAAAGTGTTTTGCTCCAATATTCCATTAAATAATTATCTTTATTTTCAAAATAGTTATAAATATTTTTTATAAATTTTTTTGTGTCTATATTTTTAAAATTAAAAAAGTTTGTATTAACTTCATTTTTTAAAATATTTTTATATTGTGACATTTCTAAATTTGCTGTAAGTAATGGAATAAAAAGCCAGGCTGAACCAGAAAGTGCAGACGCACAACTTGCTGCAGGTAATAAATTATTTTCTTCGGCTGCTTGTATAAAACCAGCGCTGGCTATCATTGCCCTGTAGCCTCCACCAGAAAAGCATATTGCTATTTTTGGTAATTTAGAATTATCTATATTTTTATTTTTAATTATTTGCTTTATTGCTGCATTTACCAGATCTTGTCTGTTTAAAATATATTTTTTTTCTTTTTCGCAAATGTCATTTCCAGGAATTATATCGAGTGAAAGTAAATTATTAAAAAATATTATTATAAATAAAATTATAATATTTTTTTGCATGGCTCCCTTTCTTTATTTTTATGGATTCGACTCCGTGGCAAGCCACTACGCTCACCACGAACGAATGCGTTAAGTAACAAGTGTAAATTTCAAAAATTTATTTTTTCATCTATTAAGTAAGTGGGTCTATTTTTAGTTTCTTCAAAAATTTTTCCTATATAAAGGCCTATTATGCCTAAAAAGAAAAATGTAACTGCAAATAAAAATAGCATAATTATAACCAAAGATGCCCATCCGGACATAATAACATAGCCCATTAGTTTAATAATTATTGTTGCAATAACGCCCAAAAAACAAGTAAATATTAAAAACATCGAAAAAAATATCATAAAGTAAATAGGCACAGTAGAAAAAGAAATTATATTTTCGAGTGCAAATATAGTTAATTTTTTGTAATTATATTTTGTTTTGCCTGCATTGCGTTCTCTGCGTACGAACAAAAGGGCTTTTTTAGGTAGGCCTGACCAATAAATTAAACCTCTGACAAAGCGACTTTTTTCTGGTAATTGATTAAATATATTTATGGCGCGTCTACTTAGTAAACAAAAATCACCAGTATCTTTTGGCATATCTATTTTTGTTAAGATTTTAAATATTGGATAAAAGGCTTTAGACGTAATTTTTTTAAATAAACTTTCTTTTAATCTTTTTGAACGTTGACCATAAACTATATCAAAATTATTTATATATTCTTTTTCGAATTCAAGAATTAATTCTGCAGGGTCTTGCATGTCGCCATCTATAATCACTATAGCATCGCCATTTGCGCTATTAATACCGGCAGTTGTTGCAGCTTCGTGTCCAAAATTACGTGTAAAATTTATTATTTTTAATTTTTTATTATTTACACTTAATTCTTTTAAAATGTTTATAGAATTATCTGTGCTGCCATCGTTTATAAATATAATTTCGTAATCTTTAAAATATTTAAGTTGAGATAAAATTTGAGTTAGTTCTTGATAATGCGTATTAATATTATCTTGCTCATTAAATATGGGTGTAATTACAGACAATAAATTTATATTTTCTAAATTACTCATAATATTTCTTTCTCGATTTTACTTTTATAATTATTTTATATAAAAATATGTAAATATATAAATAGGTCAAATTTTATAAAAAAAGAGAGAATAGTGGATTACAAAGATTATGTTGCAAACGCTCAGGGGAATAATTTTTGGTTTTACAGAAAAACAGAATTTATTGGAATTTTATTAGATAATCTAAAATTAGATAAAAATATAAAAATTTTAAATATTGGAGCAGGAACGGGTCAAGATTTGGACACTATTAAAAAATTTGGGACAGTTACTGTTTTAGATATAGACCAAAAAGCTCTTAATTTAATACCAGATAATATTGTAGAAAAAAAGATTCTGGCAGATGCTTGTGATACAAAATTACCAGAAAGTAATTTTGATTTAATTTTAGCTTTTGATTTACTTGAACACATAAAAGATGATAAAAAAGCTGTTTTAGAAGTGCTTAGACTTTTAAAACCGGGGGGACATTTTGTTTTTACTGTTCCTGCATATAGTTTTTTGTTTAGCGCTCATGATAGATATTTAGAGCATTTTAGGCGTTATAATAAAAAAGATTTAATAAATTTATTTGGTAATTTAAATTTTAAAAAAATAGAACTTGGTAACTGGTTCTTTTTTATTTTTCCTGCGATATTTTGTTATAGATATATTATTAAGATATTAAAAATTAAACATGAAAAATATAAGATTGTAGTAATCAACAGATTTTGGGACTTTATTGGCAATATTACTATTTTAAAATTCGAAAATTTTTTATTTAAAAAGGGTATGAGATATCCTTTTGGATCGACATTTTATGGTATTTATAAAAAAATATAAAAAGAGTTTATTTTCTATATTAATTTTTTTTATAATATTTTTTTACTATTTTTTATTTAAAAAATGGGGTATAGAAGCTGATGACTGTGGTAATATTTTAAATTCTGCAGCAAATAATTTTAAAGAGTTTTTAAATTTATTTAAAGGCATGCATTTTGCATACTTAAGTTTTCCAGATAATTTTATATCGCCTATGCATAATTATGCAAATGTTTTTTATAGGCCATTATTTAGAGTTTTTTTGGCTATAGAGTTAAATCTTTTTGGCTTTAAGCCGTTTTATTTTTTTATTGTAACTATATTTTTTCATGCTTTAAATTCGATATTACTTTTTAATATTTATTTAAAATTTATAAATTATTTTTGGGCTTTTTTATTAAGTTTATTTTTTGCCTTTCATTGTTCTATACCAGTTTGGATGGGTTGGATTTCTGCACAAAATTATACTGTAGCTATGTTTTTTGCTATTTTAACTGTTATATTATTTTTTAAATTTTTAAAAAATAATAAATATTTTTATTTAGTTATTTCTATTTTATTTTATATATTTTCTTTTTTATTGCTTGAACAGACTATATTTTTACCTATATTTTTATTGTGTTTAATTTATTTAAAAAATAAAAATAATTTTAAAAATAAATATTTAATTATATTTTTATATTTTTTTATAACTATTTTATATTTTTTATTGCGAGTTTATTTGTTTGGCATTAATTCTAATATTAATAGTAATTTTATAAATTTTATAAAACTAAAATACTATCCAAATTTTGCTACATATATATTTGAGTTATTTAATTTAAGTTTTATACCTGCAGGCAATTTTATATTTAAATTATTTTTATTATTAATAATTTTAATTTTATTTAGTTATTTTTTTATTAAAAATAAAAATAAAAGAGAAATATTAGTTTATTTATTTTTATCTATTTTTTCTGTCTGGACAATGTTTATAAAAACATACATGTCCCGTAATTTATATTTTGCTTTGCCATTTTTTATATATTTTTTGATTATTTTGTTTTTAAATAAATATAAAGATAATATTTATTTAAAAATATTATTTATATTTTTAATTATTTTTAATATTAAAAATAATTATATTTATCTAAAAGCTCGTGAATATTATTCACATAATGCATATAAATCTTTAAAAAACATTGCTAAAACTATAAAAACAGAAAGTAGGCCTGTGTGTTTTATTGGATTGCCATGTTCTTATATAAATAGAGCTATACATCCAGCTAGAATTTATAATTACAAAAAAAAGTTGTTGGCGTTTGCTGATAATAATACTTTTTTAGAAAATTATGACAATGATACTGTATTAGAAATTAAAAAAATAAATAATAATTTAAATTTAAAAATTATTAATAACGCTAGATTTAGTGGGTCTCAAGAGTTTGCCATGGGCGAAATTAAAGATACTATAGAAAGTAAAGAGCGGGATTATATATTAAATAATAAGTATAAAAATTTAGATATTTTATTTATCACTTGGGATTATAGTAAAAACGAATTTAAAATTTTATGATAAAAAATAAAAAGATATTTGTATGTTTTTTAATTATGCTGTTGGGTTTTTTGGTTTTTATGCAATTTCAAAGGGATTGGGGAATAGAAGCAGATGATTATGCTGTTATATACAGTAGTAATATAAAAAGTTTTAAACAATTAAAAAATATTTTTATGATTAAAGATTTCAGGGCTATGGCTTTTCCTTGTAATTATAAGAATGATAATTTATCTATATTTAATTCATATTATAGGCCGTTTTCTCTGGTATTTATGAGTTTACAGGTTAAATTGTTTAATAAAACGCCTAGTGGATACTTCATTATAATTGTTATTTTTCATGTATTAAATGCTATTTTATTTTTTTTATTAGCATCAAGATTTTTAAGTATTATTTTTTCTTTATTAGGATCTTTATTTTTTTTGTTTCATATATCTTTGGGGCCATGGTTTGGCTGGATTGCAACACAAAATTATATGATTGCGTTATTTTTTTGTTTATTATCATTACATTTCTTTTTTGGATATTTAAAATCAAAAAAAATAGTTCAATTAGTTTTATCTAATATATTTTTTTTTATTGCTTTATTAACATTTGAAATTGTTCTTTTTTTCCCATTTTTATTGTTAAATCTTTTTTTTATAGATGGTTTATTTAATAATGGGTTTACTTATAGTGTAGATAAATTTTTAAATTATATAAAAAAAATTTTTAGTTTTTTTATACTAGAATTTGTATATTTGTTATTCAGAATACATTTAATGGATAATGATTCATATTGCTCTATATTTTGTATTCTTTATAAAAATTGTGTTTCATTTACTAAACATGCATACCCTACACTAGCAACATTTTTATTTGAATATATAAATATGCCATTTATTCCTTCAAATAATTTTTACTGGAAATTTTTTTTATTGAGCTTATTTATATTTGGAATGTTTTATAGCTTTTTAAGAAGTAAATATAAAAAAAATATTATTTTGTTTTTTATATTCTTTGTGGCAGCATGTTGGCCTATTTTTTTGAATGGGTATCGTTCTAGATATACTTATTTTGGTTTACCATTGTTTATAATTTTTGTTTATTTGTTAACTATTCCTTATTTTGAAAAATATAAAAAATTTAGCTTTAGTTTAGTAATTTTAATTTGTTTTTTTAATATTTATTATAATGTAGTTATCTTGAATAAGAGATCTTTAAATAATAGAAATAACTATTTAATATATAAGTCATTCGATTGTTTTTTGAATGATAATAAAAATATATTAAAATCTAAAAATATTTGTTTTATAGCTATGCCATCGTTTTTTGTAACAAGTTTGTCTCAATTTGTACTAATGAATGAATATTACCAGAATATTAATGTTTATTATGATACAGATACATTTATTTTGTTTAATAAAAAATTAAATAAATTTTCAATTTATAAAAATTCTGATGAATTCATAATTTGTATTGAAAAAAATTCGAATAACAGCTTTTTAAAACTTGGTGATTATTTTAAAATGGGCACTTTTTATGATACAGAAAATAAATTATTGATTGAGCGCCGATATTTACTTGATTTTTCTTATAGAAATAAAAATATTGCATTTATTACTTGGGATTATAATAAAAATAAATTTAGGATATTAGAATGATTTATTATTATTTAAAATATAAAAAAGTCTTTATTAGTATATTAATTTTTTTATTTATCATTTTTATTTTAGGTTTTGCTGTTAATAATTGGGGTATAACTGGAGACGATGGAGGTCTTTTATGTCATTCTAGAATTAAAAATATAAAAGACCTATTAAATTTTTTTTGTTCAGATGTAACCGCTAATAATGCTGGATCTCCTTCAAATTATCAATACAATAAACAGACTTTTTTTGCTGTTTATTATAGACCGTTAACTTATATTTTTTATTATTTTCAAAATATATTTTTTAACTATCAAGCATATTATTATTTTTTATTTAATATATTTTTACATGCAGTAAATGCTGTTTTATTATTTAATATATTTTTATATTTTTCTGGTTATATACTTGCATTTTTAATGGCTTTAACATTTGCTTTTCACGTAAGCATGTGTACTTGGCTTGGATGGATAGCATCGCAGGTTTATCAAATAGAGTTATTTTTTATTTTATTGATAATTCTTTTTTTAAAAAAATATTTAGAATCTAAAAAAATATTATATTATTTATTTGCGTTATTATTTTTTTTATTCGCTATTTTTACAAGAGAATTATCTGTAATAATGCCTATTTGGCTTGTTTTGGCTTTTATAACTTTTAATTGTTATAAAAATAATAAATTGAATTTTTATAACAATTTTTTATATAGCTTTAAATTAAGTTTAGGGTTTTGGTTTATTTGGGGATTTTATTTTTTATTAAGGCTTTATTTTTATCCAATTAATAATGCAGTTCACTCAAATTTTTCTATTAATAGTTTTAGATTTTTATTTAATAGATATCCGGATTTTATAACTTTGATTAGCAATTTAGCTAATCAAAGTATTTATTTTTTACCAGGAGGTAATTTTAAATTTAAAGCAATTTTAGTTTTACTTTATTTTGTGCCATTTATTTTTTTATTTATGATAAATAAAAATAAAAAATATATATTATTTTTTATTTTTAGTATGTGCTTGTTTTTGTGGCCTGCTATTTTGCATTTATATGTTGATAGATATTTATATCCTGTATTGCCATTTTATTTAATAATTGTATTAATATTATTAAAAATTAATTATAAGCAAGATAATTTAAGTATTATTTTATATAAAAAAATAATAATAATATTTTTATATTTATTATTGCCATTTGATATTTATATATTACGATCCGGTATAAAATATCAAAGTATTTCTTATTATCAAAAGGAACTTTATTTTAATAAAATCTTAAATAATAAAAATCTTAAAAATAAAAAAGTATGTTTTTTGTGCTTACCAGCTTATTTATTTTATAATAGTATTGCTCAATATCTATGGATTAAAGGGTTTAATAAAAGTTTTGATATATACTATGACGATAGAACTTTTATAGCACATAATTTTCCAGAAAAACAAAATAATCCAGAGATTATAAAATTAAATAATGGTTTTAAATTTATTATAAAAGATGTTAATAAACAAAGCTTTTTGACTTATAGGGGAAACATTATGGGCAATTTAATTACAGATAAATATTTGCAAGATAAGCCTGTAGAATTAACCCTATATTTAGATAAAAAGTATTTAGATCCTGATATTAAATTTATTACTTGGGATTATAGTAAAAACGAATTTAAAATTTTATGATAAAATATAAAAAAATATTAATTACTGGTGGCGCAGGCTTTTTGGGGAGTAATTTAGTTAATAAATTATACGAAAATAATGAAATTATTGTTCTTGATAATTTGTCTAGTGGGCGATTAGAAAATTTGAGTGGATCCCGGCTCGTAGGCCGGGATGACATGCGTGTCACTTTTATAAAGCATGACATTATAAATTATATCGATTTTAATAATTTAGACTTAATATTTAATCTTGCATGCCCAGCATCGCCACCTAGATATCAGGCTGATCCAATTCAGACAACAAAAACTTCTGTGTTGGGGGCTTTGAATATGCTTGAATTAGCAAAAAAAAATAATGCTAGAATTTTGCAAGCATCGACAAGTGAAGTTTATGGTGACCCAGATATTCATCCTCAAGTAGAAAGTTATAAGGGAAGTGTTAACCCAATAGGTATTCGTTCTTGTTATGACGAAGGCAAGCGTTGCGCTGAAAGCTTATTTTTTGATTATAAACGTGTTTATAATTTAGATATAAAAGTTATAAGAATATTTAATACTTATGGGCCAAATATGGATCCAAATGATGGTCGTGTAGTAAGTAATTTTATAACTCAAGCATTAAAAAATAAAGATATTACTATGTATGGTGATGGCCAGCAAACGAGATCGTTTTGTTATGTTGATGATTTAATTGCTGGAATGTTAAAAATGATGGAAGTTGATAATTTTGCAGGACCTGTAAACTTAGGTAATCTGGGTGAGTTTACAATGCTTGAACTTGCAAAAATTATTATTGAGTTAACAAATAGTAAATCAAAAATAATATATAAAGATGAATTGCCATCAGATGATCCTAAAAAGCGTAAGCCAGATATAAGTCTGGCCAAAGAAAAATTAAATTGGGAATCAAAAATAGATTTACGAACAGGTTTAATTAAAACAATAGAATATTTTGATAAAGTGTTAAAAAATGAAAGTAATTATTGCGTCAGGGGGCAGATTTCACGCGTTTCATCTGGCTTACCAACTTGAAAAGCGTAATGCTTTAAAGCGTTTGTATACTGGTTATTACTCACAAAGTGATAATGATTATATGTCGCGAGATCTAATTAAAAATAATAATTATTTTAAATATATAAATTATTTTTTATTAAAATTAAAATTATATAAATTTATTAATAAATCTAAAATTCATCAATTTCAAGATAATTTATTTGATAAATGGCTTTCTAAAAAAATAGTTCAAGAAGATAAATTTGATATTTTTGTAGGCTGGGCAAATTATTGGGCAAATAGTTTTAATAATATAAAAAAAACAGGTGCTAAAATTATTTTAGAATCAGGATCTACACATATACTTGAGCAACAAAAATTATTAGAACGAGAGTATAAAGATTTTGGTGCAAAATTTTTACCTATAAATAAAAAAACTTTAAATAAAGTATTATTCGAATATGAACTTGCAGATTATATAATGTCGCCGTCAAATTTTACTAGAGATAGCTTTATAAAACATGGTATAAAAGAAAGCAAATTGTTAAAAGTTAATTATGGTGTAGATTACGAATTTTTTTCGCAATTTAAAAAACAAGAACCAGAAAAATTTAGAGTGATTTTTGTTGGGCTTGTTGGGCTTAGAAAGGGTGTACAATATTTAATAAAAGCTTGGCAAAAATTAAACTTACCAGAAGATAAATGTGAATTATTATTTGTTGGTAATATTTTGGCTGATATCAAACCATTTTTAAATAAAATAAAATTTAATAACAATATTGTTTTTTATGGTAGCACAGATAGAGTAAATCTTGCTAATTTATATTCTAAATCTAGTTTGTTTGCTTTACCCTCTATAGAAGAAGGTCTTTCTATGACCATTGCACAGGCTATGTCGTGTGGGTTGCCTGTAATTTGTACTACCAATACTGGAGCACAAGATATTGTTACACATAATCAAGATGGTTTTATTATTCCCATAAGAGATATTGATGCTCTCGCAAAAAAAATTTTATATTGTTATCAAAATAAAGATGCGTGTAAAATTATGGGTAATTTAGCAAAGCAAAATGCAAGTAAGTTTACGTGGGATAATTATGGCCAAAATATTTATGAAATTTATCGAAAAATAATTTAAATTTGGAGATTGATCTAGTCATGGTTTTAAACAATAAAAGGGTAAATTTTTATGATCAAAAAATTCCATTTCAGCTTGATTTATTACGTAATGCTACAAATTATCAAAAATGGATGATAGAAGTAGTTAGCTCATTTTTGGGAAATAATATTTTAGAAATTGGTTCAGGGATAGGTAATATGTCTAGATTTTTACCTGTTAGAGAAAAGTTGATTATTTCAGAAGTAAATCCTGATATGATTCCATTTTTAAAAAAAACAATGGATGTTTTTGATAATAAAAAAATAAATGTATTGCATATTGATTTATTGACTAATTGGAAACAACAATTAATTGATAAAAATATAGATACGATTGTTTCATTTAATGTTATGGAACATGTGGAAGACGATTTAACTTTTTTTAAAGATTTGGTAGATATTCTTAGGAGTAATAATTCTAATAATTTAAAAAGAATTATTACTTTTGTTCCAGCACACCAATTTGCTTATACTGCTATTGATAAAAATTATGGACATTTTAGACGTTATTCAAAAAAAACGTTAAAAAACTTCCAAAATATTATTATTCCGGAGGCAGATTTTTATTGTAGATATTTTAATTTTATTGGATTAATTGGATGGATAATGTCAGGATTTGTTTTTAAAAAGAAAGAAATAGATATTAAAATGGTTGAATCTTTTGAAAAAATCTGTCCTTTAATCAAGCCAATAGATAATTTTGTTCATTCTAAATTTAAGTTACAGTTTGGACAGTCTATATTTTCTGTTGTTAGTTTTAAATGAAATTTATTAAATATTAGGTAGTTTTTTGGTATGCAAATATTAAAATATCTTGAATTTTATCTTGTTCAAATGGAGTGTTAGTATTTGTATTTATTTGATATGAAAAATTTGATTTTTCTAGAATTTTTAATATTACAGACAAATTATTGTAATTACTTTTTGATATGTGATGATGAAATTCAATAACCATTTGATTAATATACTTAAGTTTATTGTTTTTATATAATTCTTTAATAACGTCTGTTTCTGCACCCTCTATATCCATTTTTAAAAAATCTATATCTTCGTTTATATAATTAGAAAGTTTTGTAGCTTTTACCATTTCGTAGTTTTGACCAGAATTGATTCTTTCTGGTAAGTAACTCATTTTAAGATTACCTGGCGTATTTTTATCATAATAAAATTTTAAGTACTCGTTTTTATTAGATAGAGCAATATTTTGAGCTAAAACATTTTTTAGCTTATTTTGTTCAATATTGTTTTTTAAAATTTCAAAAGTTTGTTTGTCTGGTTCAAAGCATATAATTTTTGATTCAGGATATATTTTTTTAAAATAAAGTATTGATATTCCTATATTGCTTCCGCAATCAATTATGTTTGGTTGCTTAGAATTTGTGTTAAAAAAATAACAGTTATTTAAAAAAATTTCCTGAAATAAATAATTTAATATTCTATAGTTAAAAAAATTCACAGTCCATTTAAAAAATTTTGTTTTGCGTAATTTATAATTATTTTGGTATATCAATTGTTTAGTTAAAAGATTTAAACTTTCTATTAATATTTCATTTTTATTTATTTTTAATTGAATATTTTTATTTTGTTTTATATTATATATTGCATTTATGGTGTTTTGTGTTGAGTTTAAAATAAATAAAGGATCATTAAATTTAGATTTACCTAAAATTAATGAAATGATGAATATTGAGCCTAAAAAACAATAAAAGATAGTTAATAATTTAAAAAAAAATTTGTTTAAAATTAATTTTTTTGAAAGATATATTAATAAAATAAATACAAGAAAACTAATTATTATTTTGGTTAAAAAGTTAAAATTTGGTATTGTTTTTAAATATATTAAACCCAAAAAGAAAAAAGCAGAATTACCTATAAGCACAATGATTTTATAAATTGATTCTTTTATCATTTATTTTCTCAAATTTATATAAAAATTTTGCCAGACCAAAAGACGCTATTAATATTATAAATACTTCGGCTGGTATTCTTAATCTAGCACAGCCATAAGATAATGTTATAGAAATTAAAATTAATGTGAAGAATAATAAAACAATGGATATGTTAAATAAGTTTTTATGTTTTATTGCGTTAATAATAAAAAATAAAAATCCAATTAATAGTATTAAATCAATTAATATATCTAATATTATAAAAGGAATAATAATTGGATATTTTATGGTATTTGTCAGATAATATTTAATTTTTGTAATTGTGGAGGTATGTTGATTAAAAAGTATTCCGGGAGGCAAATTTAAAAACATAAAAGAATACGGGGTAAAACAGGTTATAAAAATTTGTTTTATTGCATCCTTTAAGGCTATTAGTTTGTTTTGATTTATAATATTATATGCTAATTTTAATGCAATTCTATCTTGTTCTATTTCAGTTAATACTCGATGAGTTTTTTGTTCAAGTTTTTTGATTGTATTATTTCTGTTTTTAAATAATTCTTGGTGTGGACTTTCCCAGGTGCAATTATTTATATCCATTAATATATGTACGGCATTATATCTTAAAAAATGTTGACCTGTAAGAGTATGAAGAAATATAAAACCTGTTAATATATAATTTCTAATAAACCAAATTGATATTATGCTAAAATACGGTAAAAATATTGTTATTATATGTTTTATTTTTAATAAGAGTTTTTCTTTAGATAATAAAAGTATTGCGAATATTGATCCTAAAAATAAATATTCTCCAACGTTTCTTGTTAGCCCTGCAATTCCAATGAATATTCCAGAAAAAATAAAATAAAATATTTTATTTTTATTTATTCCATTAAAAAGAAAAATTAAAAATAATAAAAGAAATATTATAAAAATAGATTCAGAAGCTTGTAGTCCTGAAAAAAGAATTATTCCAGGATGTATAGTAAAAATTAAAGCTGTTATTTTAGACGTTAATGTGTTATGAAAAATTTGATTTGACAGTATAAATGCTAGATAAATAATGAGAAGAGATATTATTATTTGTATAAAAAGCATTGTTGTTTGATTTTTACCAAAAATTTTATATATAACTGCCATAAAGATTGGATAACCTGGAAGTCTAAAAAAATTTGGGGTGTTATCAGCATTGAGAAAATTTCCTTTTTCTGCTAATTTTGACGCAATTTCATTGTATTGATTTGAATCTATTGGAATCTTATAATTGTTATGTTTTGTATATAGATTGAATAAGATTACTCTTAATGTTAGTCCAAGTAGTATAAGTATAATTATATTTATATTTATTTTTTTAATAGATAACATTTTTATAAAATTTTTTTATAATTTAATTAATCTGTAGTATCGCCTTCACTATCAGCATCTTCACTGTCAGTTTCTTCGTTATCAGTTTTTTCATTATTCGCATTGTTGCATAAATCATTAAAAATAATAATATTTGCAAGATCTTTACCTGTTATTTTTGAAGGCTTATTTTGTAATAAATCTTGAATAGTTAATAATGTTTCTAAACTATAAGTTTTTTTAAAAGCTTCTGGATATTTTTCTATTAACCATTTTGGAAATTTTACTTTTCTTTTGGGATTACAGTTCAAGCTTACAGATAAAATTAAAGAGCAAAATAGTAAAAATTTTGTTAATTTGCTAAAAAACATATTATCTCCCAAAATAAGTTTATTTAATAATAAAATATTTGCTAAGAAGTAGCTTTTTGCTAGAAATTAGCACTTGATTTAAGAGATTGCAAATGATTATAAAAAAAGTGTTATTAGTTGGTGCTTTTAATAATAAAAATTATTGTTATGCAAATTCTTTTTATAATAAATTTATTGAATTAAATTATGTTACAGAAAAATTTAATTACAGAAATAATTATTTAATATTTAAATATTTTAAATTTATAAATAATAAAATAATAAATTTTTTATTAATAAAAAAAATAGATAAATTTAAGCCAGATTTAGTTTTTTTGCTTAAAGCTGAGAATATAAATTTAAATACTATAAAAAAAATAAAAGAAAAAAAAATATTAATAGTTAATTTTTATCCAGACAATATTTTTGCGCTTTGGAACGGCAATTCAAATATAAATGTTTTAAAAAGTTTAAGATATTTTGATTACTTTTTAAGCTGGGGAAAGTTTTTAAAAAGTAGCTTAATTAGTGCTGGAGCAAAAAATGTTTATTATTTCCCATTTGCTTATGACAAAGATATTTACGAAACAAATATAAATATTAGTGAACAAGATATAAAAAAATATAAATGCGATGTTTGTTTTGCTGGCACCTGGGATAAAGAACGCGAAATTTGGCTTGAGAGTTTGTGCAAAAGTATGCCAGATTTAAATTTAGCTATTTGGGGAAATTTGTGGTTAGAAAATTTGTCTAAAAGCTCGATTTTAATAAATAAAATTAATGGGCCAGCTGTTTATAAAGATGAACTTATTAAATTATTTAAAAGTTCTAAAATTATTTTAAATTTTATTCGCAAACAAAATTTAAGCTCGCATAATATGCGTACATTAGAAGTACCAGCTACAAAGAGCTTTTTATTAACAGAAAGAACACAAGAGCAAGCAAGTTTTTTATTTAAAGAGGGTGAAGATATAGAATGTTTTGATAATATACAAGAGTTAGTATTTAAAATTAATTATTATTTAAGTAATAAAAGTGCGCGAGAAAAAATTATTGATGCTTCGCATAAAAAAGTTCAAGATTTTGAACTTTTAATTGTACTAAAAAAATTTATGAAATATATTCAGGATCAGGAGTTATTGTAAGTCTGGACCCTGAAATAAATTCAGGGTGACAAGCAAAAAGTTTAAGGGGAATGTAATGGCTAAGCCTAAAATTGCAATTTTAACTATAAGAAATTCATATAAATTTGGCGGTGTTCTTGCTAGTGTGCATAAGTTGTATCAATTTTGTGAACAATATTTTGACCCTACAGTATTTTATTTAAGCTTTGATCCAAAAATTTCTGTTAGTTTAAAAAAATTTAATTTTAAAAATGATATAAGAAAAGTTGATTATTTTGGTATGAATGCTGTAGAAGTTGGTGCCAAATATGCTTTTTGGGAACCGGGACATTATGAATATAGTTTAGAATTATGGAAAAAAGCTCTGCAGGGATATGATTATTTTTTTATTGTTAGTGGATCTAATATTGCAGGATATCCATTAGTTCAATTAAATAAAAAATATGCACTTTCTGTTGCAACAGTATATCAAGATGATAGAGAGCAAAGAGTTAAAAGTTTATCTGTATTTAGAAAAAGCATAGATATTTTTTCGCAATTAAAAATGAAAAAAATAGAAAAAGAAATTTTTAAAAACTCTGGATATACGTTTACTATAAGTAATTATTCAAGAAAAAGAATTGATCAAATTCTTGGCATTAATTCTCATAATTTGGCTATTTATGGTTTTCCTGTGAATGTTAAAGTGAAAGCTAAACAGTTATCTCAAAATAAAAATATTATTGCAGTTGGTAGATTTGCAGATCCAAGAAAAAATTTTGACATGTTAATGCAGGTATTTAAAAATATTTATACAAAAGATAATAGTATAAAATTATATGTAGTTGGAGATAAACCTAGTAAAAAAATGCTAGACAAATTTAATGTACAAGAATTTTATAAAAATATAATATTCACAGGTAATCTTAATCAAAACGAATTAGATGAATTTTATGGAATTGCAGATTTAATGCTTATTACTTCGTATCAAGAAGGCTTGGGAATTATTGGGCTCGAAGCTATGGCTTACGGGTTGCCTGTAGTTTCTACAAATTGTGGTGGAACAAGTGATTATGTTATTAACAATAAAACTGGATATTTGGTTGATATAAATGATGATAAACTTATGGCTGAATATGCTCTTTATATTTTAAATTCACCGGATATATATAAAAATTTTAGTGAGAATGCTTTAAATTTTATAAAAGATAATTATTCTGAAAAAAAGTTTGAAGCAATAATAAAATATGGTTTGATTACGGTTTATCCAGAATTGAGCAATTTATTTGATAATAAAGTAGTTGAGATTGAAAATTCTTTTATAAAAGAACAAAAAGAAATTAATATATAAAATTTATGTGTGGAATAGCGGGTTTTATAAATTTAAATAATAAAAATTTTGAAATAGATAAAAATTTATTATTTAAAATGCAAGAAAAAATTAGGCATAGAGGCCCAGATGATGCTGGAATTTGGCTTTCTAGTCAGCGAGGTGTTGGGCTTGCGCATGTAAGATTAAGCATTGTTGATTTAAGTTTATTAGGGCATCAGCCCATGATAGACAAAGAGAATAAAGTTATAGTTTCGTTTAATGGCGAAATTTATAATTATAAAAATTTAAAAATAGAACTAGAGTCTTTGGGTTATAAGTTTTACTCACAGTGTGATACAGAATCTATCTTATACGCGTATAAAGAATGGGGTATAGATTTTGTAAACAAACTTGATGGCGATTTTGCAATAGCACTTTTTGATATTTTAAATAATAAATTTTATTTAATGCGAGATAAAGTTGGAGTTAAACCTGTTTATTATGGTTTGCAAAATAATATTTTAAGTTTTGCTTCAGAAATTAAAGCGCTTTTTGCTTTGCCCTGGGTAAAAAAAGAAATTAATAATAATTCTGTTTATGATTACTTAACTTTTATGGTAACCCCTGCACCAGATAGTATATATAAAAATATTTTTAAGCTCGAAGCAGGAAGTTATTTATATCTTGATAGTAATAAAAATATAGAGATAAAAAAATATTATAATTTATTAGAAAATATAAATTTAAATAATATTAAAAATAATTATAATAACGAGAATTTTGTTCTAGAAAATATAGATAATTTACTAAATAATAGTATTTCTAAACGCATGATGTCAGATACTCCTGTTGGGGCATTTCTTTCTGGGGGGCTAGATTCTAGTTTAAACGTTGCATTAATGTCCAAATTTAATAGTAAAATAAAAACTTTTACAGTTGGATTTGAAAATACACAAGAACTTGAAGAACTCAAATACGCCAGGCAGGTTGCCAAGCTTTTTAATACAGAACATCATGAAATAATTATTACAGAAAAAGATGCATTTGAATTTTTTGAATCTATGGTTTATCAGTTGGATGAACCATTAGCAGATCCTGTTTGTATACCGTTTTATTTTGTTTCAAAATTAGCGCGAGAAAATAATATAAAAGTGGTACAAGTTGGCGAAGGCGCAGATGAGCTGTTTTTTGGCTATAAAATTTATTTAGATTATAAACAATTTTATGATTTATTTTGGGAAAATAGCGTAAAATTTATCCCAGATATTATAAAAAAATATATAAATATTTTTGGTAAAAAATTTATAAATAATAGTAATTATTTAGAAATTTTGTATAACTGGGCAAATAATAGAAATTTGTTTTGGTCGGGGGCTATTGCGTTTAATGAATATCAAAAGAATATTATTTTTAATAATAAAAATTTAGATAGCTTTAATATAATAAAAAATAAATTAAAAAATTTAAGTGACAATAAAAATTTTAATAAAGATTTTGCAAATAATATAACTTATCTTGAGCTAACTTTGCGATTGCCAGAACTTTTATTAATGCGTGCAGATAAAATGTCCATGCTAAATGGTGTAGAAGCTAGGGTGCCATATTTAGATAGTAAATTGATAGAGTTTATGTTAAATGTGCCAGTTAGTTTAAAAGTAAAAAATAATGTAACTAAATATTTGCTCAAAAAAGTGGCACAAAGATATTTGCCAGATAATATTATTTATAGAAAAAAGGTTGGCTTTGCTAGTCCTATTATTAAATGGTTTGAATCTGGAAGATATTTTAAAAAATATTATAAAGATTTACTTGATAAAGAGTTTAAAAATAATAGCTTATTTTTGCCGGCAATTAAAAATCTTGATAATGCTTATAAATATCATGAATCTGGGCTTGCTGTTCAAAAATGGACGTTGCAAAATTATTTAACATTAAAAAAAATAAATAGTTTATGAAAATATTAGTAATTGGGCACACTTATATTGCAAGTATAAATCGTATAAAATGGCAGGTTTTTGCAAATAAATTAAATAATATACAAGTAAAAGTAATAATACCCAAATTTTGGCCAGCGAGTTTATTTAATATTAACGCTGGTGATTATAAAAAAGATAATTTAAATAATTGTGAATTTATAGCATTAAAAACAAGATTAGCTGGTAACGAAGTTTTATATAGTTATAAATTTTTAGATTTATATAAAATATTAAAAAGTTATAAACCAGATATTATTTATGTAGAGCAAGGTGATAATGCTTTTAGTTATTTTCAAATAATTTTATTAGCAAAAATATTACGATTAAAAAGTAAATTTACATTTTTTACTTGGGTTAATTGGCATCATAAATGGTCAATAAAATATAAATTAGTTTGGTCTTTTATAGAAAAATTTAATTTAAAAAATAGTTCTGGAGCTATTGTTGGAAACAGTGTTGCAAAAGATATTTTAATTAATAAAAAATTTTTAAAAAATATCGAAGTTTTGCCCCAGTTAGGTGTGAATGAAAGATATTTTTACCCAGTTTGTCATCCTGAACTTGCTGTGCCCGATGAAGCTTTACGCGAAGTTTGGGTTTCAGGATCTAGTCAAATTACAATTGGCTTTATTGGCCGTTTGGTATCAGAAAAGGGTATTTGGGATTTATTAAAAGTTTTTTTAGACTTAAGTAAAAAGCATAATAATTTAAAGTTAATTTTTGTTGGTTCTGGTAAAGAAAAAGATAATTTAATTAATTTTATAAAAAAAAATAATATGCAAGATAATATTGAATTTATACCATCTATACTGCATGAACAGGTAGGTGAAATTTTAAATAAATTTGATATTTTTGTTTTACCATCTTATGATACTCCAGAATGGAAAGAACAATTTGGCCATGTTTTAATAGAAGCTATGGCTTGTAATGTTCCAGTTTTGGGTAGTAATGCAGGAAATATTCCTGATGTTATAAAAAATGCAGGTTTAATTTTTGAGCAAAAAAATTTAAGTGATTTAAATAATAAACTTGAATTATTAATTTGTAATAAACACTTAAGAAAAGAGTTATCAGAAAAGGGGTATAATTTATTTTTAAAAAATTATTCATATGATTATATAGCAGAAAAAACATATAAATTTTTTCAAGAAATTTTATAAAAGTTGAGGGAGAGTGTTGTGAATATTGCTGTTATAGGGGCTGGTTATGTTGGTCTTGTTACTGGTGTTTGTTTTGCAAATCAAAAAGATAATTTTGTAGTAATTGTTGAGCGAGATACCAAAAAAATTGAAAATTTACTTGCTGGTATAGTCCCTTTTTATGAACCAGGTTTAGATCTTTTATTAAAAACTGTTATAAATAATAAAAAAATAATTTTTGTAAATTCTATAAATCAAGCTTTATCTTATAATCCTGAAGTTATATTTTCGTGTGTTGGTACGCCTAGTTTGCCAGATGGCAATGCAGATTTATCATATGTATTTGCAGTTGCAAAAGAGTTTGGTCAAAACATAAATAATTATTGCTTGTTTATAAATAAATCGACAGTTCCTGTAGGAACAGCAAAAAAAGTAAAAGAAATAATATCTCAAGAATTAGTGTCTCGTAATAAAAATATAAATTTTGATATAGCTAGTAATCCTGAATTTTTAAAAGAGGGTGATGCATTAAGCGATTTTTTGTTGCCAGATAGAGTGGTTATTGGTGTAAATTCTTTAAAAGCTAAAAATATTTTAAAAAAATTATATGCACCATTTATTAAAACTCAAGATCAGTTTATAAGCATGAATATAGAATCTGCAGAATTAACAAAGTATGCAAGTAACGCAATGCTTGCAACAAGAATTAGCTTTATTAATCAATTGGCTATTTTAGCCGATAAAGTTGGAGCAGATATTTTGGCTGTAAAAAATGGTATAGCTAAAGACAAACGAATTGGTTGTGCATTTTTGAATGCAGGTATTGGTTATGGTGGTAGTTGCTTTCCAAAAGATGTTAGTGCATTAATTAAAATAGGCGAAAATTATAATTTAAAAATGAGCTTAATCGAAGCTGTAGAAGATATTAATAATAATATGCGAGAAATTTTTATAAAAAATATATTAAATTTTTACACAGATAATATTAAAAATAAAAGAATAGGTATTTGGGGTTTAGCATTCAAGCCCGAAACAGATGATATTCGTAGTGCACCTTCTATAGATGTTATAGAAGGTTTATTAAAATATGGTGCAAATATTTTGGCTTATGATAGAGAAGCGGTAAATAATATAAAAAAAATATTTAATAATAAAATAAATTACGCAGCAAGTTCTAAGGAAGTATTATTAAATAGTGATTTTTTAATAATACTTACAGAATGGCGTGAATTTGTAGATATCGATATAAATAATTTTAATTTATTAAAAGATAAAGTTATTTTTGATGCAAGAAATATTTTTGATCCAATAATAATGAAAAAAGCTGGAATAAAATATTTTTGTATTGGCAGAAATAGTGTGAAAGAAGCTATTTATGAAGAAAATTTTGTACATACATCATGGCAAGGGGCTAGGCGGAGCTCCTTTGAGTCTTTACTATCTGATTAAAAATTTAGATAAAACTAAATATGAACCAGTAGTTTTATTTTTGCATAATTCACCTGTAGTAGATTTATACAAACAAAATAATATAAAAATTGCTGGCATATTAAATATTAACGATTTTTCGCATACAAATATTTATTGGTATAGATGGTATCATGCAAAATATTTTGCAAAAGCTTGCTTAGACAGCTTGAAAACTTATATTTATGTAGCAAATAAATACTTAAAAGAAATAAAACCAGATATTGTGCATTTAAATACAAGTTCACTTATAGCTTGGGCACATGCAGCAAAAAAAAATAATATACCAGTTATAACTCATGTACGAGAACCATTAAGCGAAGGTTATTTTGGGTTAAGAAGAAATTTTGTAAAAAAAAGTGTGCTAAAAAATTCAACTTTTATTGTGCCTATAAGCCAAAATGATGCAAAGCCGTGGGCTAAAAGTAATAAAATAAATATAATTTATAATCCCGTAGATCATAATAAATTTAATAAACATATAGATAAAAATGATTTTTTACAAAAATATAATTTAGATTTAAATGAGCCTAAAATTTTATTTTTGGGTGGGCTTTCTCAAGAAAAAGGTACTTTAATAGCTTTTAAAATCTTTGAACAATTATTACTTATTATGCCTGAGGCTAAATTAATAGTTGCAGGCTATTTTGATTTAAATTTATCTAGTAAATATAGTTTAAAAAAATATTTTGTAAGAAATAGATATAATTTAAAAGTAAAAAATATTTTAGAAAATATAAAAGAAAATATTGTTTTTACTGGACCAATTACAAATGTTGAACAAGCAATAGCAGCTTGCGATGTTTTAATTAACCCATTTACAGTATCACATTTTTCTAGACCTATTATAGAAGCTGGTTTTATGTCAAAGCCTGTAATAGCATCTAGAATTGCACCATTAGATGAAATTATAATTCATGGTGTTACTGGATATTTAATAGATACTAATAATATTGGAGTATGGGTAGAAAAACTTTATGGCTTATTAACTAATAAAAAATTAAATGAGACTCTTGGCAAAAATGCTTATGAATTATGTAACAAAACGTTTACTGTTGATATGCATGTAAGTAAAATAGAAAATTTATATGATAAGTGTTATTAAAAAATTAAATTTATTATTAACCAAAAGAGAAAAGAATTTTTTGGGTTTATTATTTATATTTTCTATATTAGTATCTTTTTTAGAGACTTTTAGTATTTCACTTGTAATGGTTTTTGCTTCTATCGCTACTAATTTTGATATTATATACACAAATAAATATTATAATTTTTTATATAATATTTTGGGTTGCACATCTTGTCCAAATTTTGTCGTTTTATTTGGTGTGTTATTAATATTATTTTATATTTTTAGAGCTTTTATTATTACAATTTTTACTTATGCATCAAATAGATTTTCTTATGGTAGATTTAGGCATTTTGCTGTAAAGTTTTTTAATAATTATTTAAATTTTGAATATAAAGAATTTACTAGTAAAAATTCATCAAAATTAAGTAAAGTTATTATTAGTGATAGCTCAGACTTAACGCAAATTATAGATGCAATTTTACAAATATTTTCTGAAGGTTTAAATGTTGCTTTTATATATTTTGCGTTATTGTTTGTGCATTTTAAATTAACTTTAGTTCTATCTTGTTTATTGATAATAAAAATTATTTTTATAGCTAAATTTTTTTCTAAGCGCATAAAAAAGGCAGGTAAAGAACGACATGAATCAAGTGTTAATGTTTCAAAAACATTTGCAGATAGTTTTTGGAATTTTAAAATTATTAAATTATTTAATACTCAAAAAATAGTTAACAAAAAATTTGATAAAAATTGTTCAAATTTGGTTCGTGTAAATACTTTAAATGCAATATTACAAACTTTTCCAAGATTGATCTTAGAAACAGTAGGCTTTTCTAGTTTAATTGCTGTTATTGTTTATGTTGTTTATATGTATCATAATGCAACAGCTATTATACCATTAGTTTCGATGTATGCATTTGCATTTTATAGATTTTTGCCAGCGATCAATAAAATTCTTGCTTCGTATAATAGATTAGTTTTTTTTAGGCATACATTAGATTCTGTTAATGAATATTTATTTATAGAACAAGAGAATTTAAGTGAAAATAAAATAACTTTTAATAAAAATATAAAATTAAATAATTTAAGTTTTGAATATAATACTAAAAGCAAAATTTTAAATAATATTAATCTAGAAATAAATAAAAACGAAAAAGTTGCATTTGTAGGTGAAAGTGGAGCAGGCAAAAGTACTATAGCAGATATTATTATGGGTTTATATAAGCCTGTATCTGGGAGTATTTTTATAGATGGTCAATTACTAGATAGTACTAATATAAAATCTTGGCGACAAAAAATTGGTTATATACCACAAAATATTTATTTATTTGATGGTACGGTAGCTGATAATGTTGTTTTTGGCCGAGAATATAATGAAAATAAAATTATAGATGTTTTACAAAAAGCTAATATTTATAATTTTTTATTAACAAAAGAAGGTGTAAATACTTTAGTTGGTGATGGTGGTATTTTATTAAGTGGTGGCCAAAAACAGCGTATTGCAATTGCAAGAGCTTTATATAGTGACCCTGAAATTTTAATTTTAGATGAAGCTACTTCGGCACTAGATAATCAAACAGAAGAGGCTATAATGCACGAAATTTATAATTTAAATACGAATAAAACTTTGATAATAATTGCGCATAGATTAACTACAGTAGAAGGTTGTGATAAAATTTATAAAATAGAAAGCAGCAATATTAATTTGGTTAAAGATCTAGATAAATTTTATTTGCCTAATAAAAATGAATATTTTATTTAAGAAAAAGTTCAAATGAATATTAATTCTAAAATTTATATAGCAGGGCATACAGGTCTTGTTGGCTCAAATATTTTAAATAAATTAAAAAATTTGGGTTACAAAAATATTATTACGCGAGATTTTAAAGATTTAGATTTAATAAACCAACAAGCAGTAGAAGACTTTTTTGAAAAATATAAACCAGAATATGTCTTTCTTGCTGCTGCAAGGGTTGGTGGTATCTGGGCAAATAATACTTATAAAGCAGAATTTATTTATGATAATTTAATAATTGCAGCAAATATAATTCACGCAAGTTATAAATATGGCGTAAAAAAACTTTTAAATTTAGGATCATCTTGTATTTACCCCAAATTAGCACCACAGCCATTAAAAGAAGAATATTTGTTGTCTGGGTATTTAGAAGCTACTAATGAGCCATATGCAATAGCAAAAATAGCAGCAATAAAATTGTGTAGATATTATAACGAACAATATAATACAAATTTTATTTCTGTAATGCCTACAAATTTGTATGGTCCTAATGATAATTTTAATTTAGAAACAGGGCATGTTTTGCCTGTATTAATACGTAAATTTTATTTAGCAAAATTATTACAAGAAAATAATCTTGATTTAATAAACAAAAATTTAAATTTAAATTTAAAAAATATAAAAGATATAGAAGTTGAACTTGCAAAATTTGGGATATATAAAAATAAAATAATATTGTGGGGCTCTGGCAATGTATATCGTGAATTTTTGCACGTAAGTGATCTGGTTGAAGCTTTAATTTTTTTAATGCAAAATTATGATTATAAAGATATAGGTGAGATTATAAATATTGGTACGGGAATAGATTTAACAATAAAAGATTTAGCTAATTTAATTAAAAATATCTCTGGATTTGCCGGAGATATAGTTTTTGATAATATTAAACCAGATGGAACACCACAAAAATTATTGGATGTTTCAAGAATAAAAAGCTTAGGTTGGCAGCCAAAGATTTTATTAAAATATGGAGTTAAACAAGTTTACGAGAGTTATATAAATTTATGGGAATAATAACGCATCCTGCGTTTGCCTGCCCTTCGTAGCTCGCAGAGCGAAGTAGGGTTTCAGGATCTATATTACTGGAGCAATAATTTTATGAAAATAAACAAAAAATACTTAAATCTAATTATAGTGTTAATATTTACTATTTTATTATCTTTAATAAAAATTAGTTTTATATCAGGATCGCATAAATTATTTTTTTCTGGTATAAATTTTGCTTTGCCAGTAATAGGCAATTTTTTTGGAGCATTTTCTGGGGTTATAGTTTTCGCATTTTTGCTATTTAAAAAGCTAACAGTTGGTGGCGCTTTAACATTGGGCATGCCAACACTTTTTGCAACTGTTTATATTTCTTTAATTAATAATAAAAAAAATAATTTAAATAAATTATATATATTTTTATTAAGCGTAATTTTGCCATTATCGTGTATGATAATTTTTAGCTTAAATCCTGTTGGTAACCAAGCATTTATATATTCTTTTTATTGGTTTATTCCTGTAATTTTATATTTTGTTAATAAAAATAATTTATTTTTTGAATATTTAACAGCAACATTTATTGCGCATGCTATTGGTTCTATAATTTGGCTTTATACTGTGCCTATGACAGCTAGCCAATGGTTAGGTCTTGTACCAGTAGTTTTTGTTGAAAGATTAGTTTTTGCATCTGGATTATATCTTGTTTTTATGTTCACATCATTAATAGAAGAGAGAGTTTTTAATGTATTCATTAAAAAAAATAATAAAAAAATTTTTATTAAGAATTAGTCCCAGCTGGCGAAGTGAAAATGTCATATTACAAAATAACAGATATTTAAGAGAAATTCTTTTTGCATCTGTTTTTAATGATAGTATTAGAAATGTTGATTGGATTAAAAAGAATACGTTTTCGCCTTCTGGAGCAAGTGTAAATTATTCATTTTTATATATTTTATTTAAAATACTCGATTTTGTTAGACCTAAAAATATATTAGAGTTGGGCATGGGGGAGTCTTCAAAATTATTGTTTCAATATGCTTATGCAAACAAAGACAGTAGATTATATTGTGTTGATGATAATAAATTTTGGATGGATAAAGTAAAAGAAGAAAATAAAGATTTTAATAATGATAATATAAATAGTTTATTGTTAAATTTAAAAGAAAAAAATATTAATAATTTTAAGATAAAAGCCTATGATAAATTAATAGAAAATTTAAATGACTTAAAATTTAATTTAATATTAATAGATGGACCATGTGGTAATTCAAGATATTCAAGATTTGGAGCTTTAGAGTTAATAACAAATAATTTAGCTCAAGATTTTGTAATAATTGTTGATGATTATGATAGAAAAGGTGAGCAAGATTTAGCTGAAGCTATAATTTTAAAATTAAATGAACTGAAAATAAATTATGAATATTGTGTGTATCGTGGTATAAAATTTCAAGCTATTATTTATTCAAAAAAGTTTAATTATTTGGAAACTTTATAATTATATGTTAAAGAGCAATGTTTTATTTAAAACGCCGGTTTTATTTATTATTTTTAATAGACCAGATGTTACTCAAATAGTTTTTGATCAAATAAAAAAAATAAAACCTAAATATTTATTTGTTGCAGCTGATGGACCTAGAGTAAATAATATTGATGATTTAGCAAAATGTGAGAAAACGAGAGCAATAATAAATCAAATAGATTGGGATTGCGAATTAAAAACATTGTTTCGTGATAAAAATTTAGGTTGTGGTTTGGGGGTTAGTAGTGCTATTACTTGGTTTTTTGATAATGTTGAACAGGGTATAATTTTAGAAGATGATTGTGTTCCAGATTTAACATTTTTTGATTTTGCAGAATTAATGTTAGAAAAATATAAATATAATAATAAAGTTAAAATGATCTCTGGGACTAATTATTTATTTAATAAAATCAAAAGAACTGAATCTTATTATTTTTCTAAATATTATTCCATATGGGGTTGGGCAACATGGAAAAGGGCTTGGCGTGATTTTGATTTTAATTTAACAAATTGGCCCGAAATAAAAAATAGCAATTACTTGAAAAATAGTTTTAATTTTAAAAGAGATAAATTAACTAAATTTTGGTCTAATAATTTTGATGCTGTTTATGATAAAAAAATAGACTGTTGGGGCTATCAGTGGTTTTACGCTTGCTTATTAAGTGATGGTGTAACACTGGTTCCTGTTAATAATCTTGTTTCTAATATTGGCAATATAGGTGCTCATGGATCTGGAGGTAGTCCATTTTTAAGGATGCCAATAAAAAAAACAGATATACAATTAATAATAGACCCAAAAAATATTGTTGCTGATGATGCTTTAGATAAATTAACATATAAAAATATAGGCCTTTTTAAATATAATTTATTTAAAAAAATATGGAGATTTAGATTTGCAGTTTTTAAGACAATTAAAAAAATGGTATTTATACAAAAGTAAAAATTATCCAGTTATATTAAGTCCTAAAGTAAAATCTAAAGGTAGTGTTTTATTAAGCTATTTATCAAAATCATTAGAAATAATGGACGAAAAAAATATTTATTTTAATGATCATTCCAATAAGTGGGAATGTAGGCAAATAGCAAAAATATTTACTGATTTTGGTTATACAGTTGAAGCAATAAATTTTGATGATTTTAAATTTATACCACAAAAAAAATATGATGTTGTTTTTGATATTCATTATAATTTACAAAGGTTTATGCCGTTTTTAGATAAAAACACAATTAAAATTCTTCATATTACAGGTAGTTATCCAAGATTTTCAGTAAATGCAGAATTAGAACGGGTTGATGATCTTGAATTAAGAAGACATTTTTTTATTTCACCAAAGCGAATTGTAGATGTCGAACTTTTTGATAGATCCTTAAAATTTGCAGATTATTGTTCTTTAATCGGCAATGATATTACTTTAAACACTTTTCCTACAAATTATATTAATAAGATTACAAAAATTCCAGTTTCATCATCTAGACTTAATTTTATAAAAAACAAACAAAAATTTGTTCCAGAAAAAAGAGAATTCTTGTGGTTTTTTGGAGGCGGTGCTGTTCATAAGGGTTTGGACAGAGTTCTGGATGTTTTTTCTAAAAATCATGATTTAATATTAAATATTGTTGGTGGAATTATTAATGAAGCTGATTTTTGTATGCTTTATAGTAAAGAATTATTTGATTCACCAAATATTAGATATCATGGTTTTTTACATCCATCTGATGAAAAATTTATAGATATTATTAGTAATTGTTTTTGTTTTATTGCGCCGTCTTGTAGTGAAGGTATTTCTCCATCGGTAACTACTCTTATGCAAATAGGTTTATATCCCATAGTTTCCAAAAATACAGGAGTAGATTTGCCTTTAAATTGTGGTTATTTTTTAGAAGATTCATCTGTTGAAGAAATAGAAAAAGTTGTTTATGAAGTTTATAATTTATCTAATCAAAAGCTAGAAGATGAGATTTTTAAAATACAGGAATTTGCATTAAGAGAATATTCAAGAAAAAATTTTACATTTAATATAACTAATTTTTTAGAAAAAATTTTGCAAAACAATGAAAGGATATATGCAAATAGAATATATGAAAAAGAGTAGCACAGTTTTTGGCTGGGATAATAATGACTTCCAGGCTCTTTTAAAATCTTGTAAAAATGATGAAGCTATTAAAATTACTTTAGAATATTTAAATAATAAAAATATAAAAATATTAGAAGCTGGTTGTGGGCTTGGCCGGGTTGTTAAGTATTTAAATGATTTGGGTTATAAAAATGTATCTGGAATAGAAATTAATAAAGATTCTGTAAATTTTCTAAATAATAATTATCCAGAGTTAAATATAATTTATGGTGATATTTTAGACTTAAAATATAAAGATAATAGCTTTGATGTTGTTTTAAGTTATGGTGTTGTAGAGCATTTTTACGATGGGCCAGATAAGCCATTAAAGTCTCTTTATAATGTATTATGTTCTGGAGGCATTGCAATTATTACTGTGCCTAGTTTTAATAAATTACGAAAAATTAAATATTATTTGAGGTTTTTAGATTTTAGAAAATATAATTTTATAAGAAGAATATTTAAAAAAAATTTATTAAATAAAAATAAAAGTAATTTGGGATATTTTATAGAGCCTGAATATGGTAAATTTTTTGAATATAGATTTACTAAAAAACAGTTTGAAGATATTTGTAAAAATGCAGGTTTTGAAATAGTTAAAAGTTTGCCTATTGCGCACGTTGATGGCTTTTATCACGAAGTTAGCAAAAACTTAGTTAAATTTAATAATTGGGAATTTAAAATAAGTATTGTTAGTAATTTTTTGAATAATTTTTTTAAAAAGATACCGTTTTTTCATAATCATATGCATATGTGTATATTAAAAAAAAATTGATGGGAAAAAAAATGGTTTGTAGAATATGTGGATGTGATAAATTAGAAAAATTTTTGGATTTGGGGTTTACACCTCCAGCTGATGATTTTTTAGTACCAGAAAGATTAAATAATAGCGAAACATATTATCCGTTAAGGGCATGTATATGTCCTTGTTGTTCTCTTGTTCAACTTGATTATGTAGTCGATCCAGAAATACTTTTTCAGGGTGAGTATCCTTATGAATCATCGACCACAAAGACAGGAGTAGCACATTATCATTTATTTGCTAAACAAGTATGTTCTAGATTTAATTTATCAAACCATGATTTGGTGGTAGATCTTGGAAGTAATATTGGTGTTTTGTTGCAGGGATTTAAAAATGAAGGAATTAAAGTTTTGGGAGTTGATCCTGCAAAAAATATAGCAAAAAAAGCAAATGAATTAGGAATAGAAACCATTCCTGATTTTTTCACAGAAAATGTTGTGAAAAATATAATTGCACAAAAAGGTCAGGCCAAAGTTATAACAGGAACAAATGTTATTGCTCATATAAATGATTTGCACGCATTATTAAGAGCAATTGATGCTCTTTTAATTGATGATGGTGTTTTTATTTTTGAGGCACCATATCTTGTAGATTTAATAGAAAATTTTGAATTTGACACTATTTATCATGAACATCTTTCTTACTTATCTTTAAAACCATTAAAATTTTTATTTGATAAATATGGTTTTGAAATATTTGATGTTGAAAAAAAGAGTATTCATGGCGGTACTTTAAGATACTTTATTGCTCGAAAGGGTAAATATAATATTTCTAAAAATGTTGACGATTTTTGTAGCTTAGAAAAAGAAAAAAAAATATATAATTTAGAAACTTTAAAAAAATTTGCTGATCAAGTTAGTCAAAATAGAGATGATCTTGTTTGGTTATTAAAATCAATAAAAAGGGATGGCAAATCTATTGCTGGTGTAAGTGCTCCTGCAAAAGGAATGACATTGTTAAATTATTGTAAAATAGGTAACGAGACATTAGATTTTATTACAGAAAAAAATTCAATGAAAATAGGTAAATATACGCCAGGTACACATATATTTATTTTATCAGATAATGAATTAATAAAACGTAAACCAGATTATGTATTATTATTGGCATGGAATTTTGCAGATGAGATAATTGATAATTTAAAAGAATATAAAAAAAATGGTGGTAAATTTATTATACCAGTTCCAAAACCATTTATTGTGGAGTAAATAATGAAAATTGTTCATAGAGAATATGCATTTGAAGATAATAGAGGTCAAATTTTAGATATTTTAGAAAATGAAGCGATTGACTCTGTAACTCTGATAAATTCAAAAAAAGGGGCAATAAGAGGTGATCATTATCATAAAGAGACGACACAGTATGTATTTATTTTAAATGGTGAATTGGAGCTTTTGACGCAGGCTGGAGAGGATGCTTTGGAAAAAGCTATTCTTAAAAAAGGTGATTTGGCTGTTACTGGTCCTATGGAAAAACATGCAATGAAAGCGTTACAAGATTCAGAATTTTTAGTTTTAACTCGTGGCCCAAGGGGTGGTAAAAATTATGAAAATGATACATATAAATTAAAAAATAGCTTATATAAAAATTTATGAATAAATTTGTTCCAGTAAATGAGCCATTATTAAATGGTAATGAAAAAAAATATATAAATGAATGTATAGATTCTGGATGGATATCTAGTGAGGGGCACTTTGTAGAAACGTTTGAAAAAGAATTTGCTAAAAAATTTAACAGAAAATATGGAATTGCTGTAAGTAATGGTTCTGTTGCATTAGATTTGGCAATGCTTGTTTTGGGATTAGATCATGGTAGTGAAGTTATAATGCCAAGTTTTACTATTATTTCTTGTGCTAGTGCAATAATTAGAGCAGGATTAAAACCTGTTTTAGTTGACAGTGATCCAGATACATGGAATATGGATGTAGTGCAAATAGAAAAAAAGATTACATCAAAAACTAAAGCTATTATGATAGTACACATTTATGGGCTTCCTGTTGATGTAGATAAAATATTAAATTTGGCTCAAAAATATAATTTAAAAATTATAGAAGATACTGCAGAAATGATTGGACAGTATTATAAAGATAAACCCTGTGGTAGTTTTGGTGATATTTCTACTTTTAGCTTTTATTCAAATAAGCATGTGACCACTGGTGAAGGAGGCATGATTTTAACTAATAATCAAAATTTAGCTGAAAAATGCCGATCTTTTAAAAATTTATGTTTTAAAAAAGAGCGAAGATTTATTCATGATGAGCTTGGCTTTAATTATAGACTTACAAACCTGCAGGCTGCGCTAGGCTTAGCTCAACTTGAAAATTTAGAAGAACATGTAAATAAAAAAAGATATATAGGCAAATTTTATATGCAAAATTTAAAAGATATAAAATATTTGCAGTTACCCAAAGAAGAAAGAAGTTATGCTCAAAATATTTACTGGGTTTTTGGTATTATTTTAAAAGATAATTACTCTCATGATGCTGATTATGTAATAAAAGAATTAGAAAAATTAGGCGTAGGTTGTAGGCCTTTTTTTTGGCCAATGCATGAACAGCCTGTATTAAAAAGAATGGGGTTATTTAAAAACGAAAAATATCCAGTAGCAGAAAATTTAGCCCGAAGAGGTTTTTATATTCCAAGTGGTCTTGCTATAACAGATGAGCAATTAAATTTTGTTGTAAAAAAAGTAAGAGAGTTTTTTAATGCAAGTATTTAAAGATTATGCAAGTTATTATGATCTTTTGTATCAAGATAAAGATTATATTAGCGAAGCCAATTATATTCACGAATTAATTAAAGAATATAAAAGTAATTCAAAAAATATACTAGAGCTTGGTTCGGGTACAGGGACTCATGCAATATTATTAAATAAAATGGGGTATAATTTAACAGGATTAGATTTTAGCCAAGATATGGTTAATATTGCTAATAATAAATCATTAAAAGAAGATTCAAATAATAATAAAAATAATAAAATAAAATTTTTAGTTGGTGATGCACGAATTTTTAACTTAAATAAAAAATTTAATGTAATTCTAGCGCTCTTTCATGTTGTCAATTACATGCAAGAGAATCTTGATTTAGAAAATATGTTTACGTGTGTTTCACGGCATTTAGATAAAGATGGGCTTTTTATATTTGATTTTTGGTATGGGCCAGCTGTTTTAAGCCAGGGATTAGAATATAGAGTAAAAAATTTTGAAAATAATTTGTTAAAAATAGTAAGAGAAGCAAAACCTGAACACAATAAAGATAAAAATATTGTTAATGTAAATTATGAAATTTTAGTAACAGATAAAATTAAAAATATAAATTATTCGTTTAAAGAAGTTCACACAGTGCGATATTTATTTGAAGAAGAGTTAAAATTTTTATTAAAAAAAATTAATCTTGTTATTGTCAAAACAGAAGAATGGTTAACAAAAAAAGAACCAAGTAATAAAACTTGGGGTGTTTGTTTTGTTTGTAAAAAAATATGAATATAGGCTTTTATTTTGGTCCTAAAATTGATTCAGATCCAAAGAGTGGTGGTGGTTTTACATTTGCAATGTCAATTTTTCAAGAATTATGTAAAACAAGTACAGATCATAATATTTATATATTTTCTGAGGATGCTGAGAAGTTTTATGACAATAAAGATATAAATATAAAGTTTATAAAAATAAATAGATATTATGCTAGTGAAAAAGAAAATCTGCTTAAAAAAACAATACTTAAATTACCTAGAAAAATATTGAGATTTATTCAAGATAAAAAATATAAAAATGCTTTAAATAAATCTGTTTTGGAAAATAAAATAGATTTAATGTGGTTTGCAACTCCAGCGTTCGAATTTGTAGTTGTACCATATGTTTATACAGTTTGGGATTTACAACATAGAAAACAGACGTACTTTCCGGAGTTAGTTATTAATAGTGAGTTTGAAAATAGAGAAAAAAGTTATAATTCAATTATTCCTAAAGCAGCATTTGTTATTACAGGTAATAAAGCTGGTAAAAATGATATTTGCAAGTTTTATAATTATCCAGAAGAACGAGTTATAGAAATTAGTTTGCCTGTGCCAAATTTTGTCTTTAATAACATTGTGACATCAAATGAGTGTATTGATATAAAAAAACCATTTATTTTTTACCCAGCCCAATTTTGGGCCCATAAAAATCATATAATAATTTTGTTAGCAATAAAAAATTTAAAAGAAAAATATAATTTAGATTTTAATGTTGTTTTTACAGGGAGTGATAAGGGTAATTTAAATTATATAAAAGAAAAAGTTAAAGAGTTTGGTTTAGAAAAAAAAATAAAATTTTTAGGTTTTGTTCCCATAGAAGATATAATTTATTTTTATAAAAATGCTTTTGCTTTAGTTTTTCCATCTTTTTTTGGTCCGGACAATATTCCACCACTTGAAGCTTTTGCTCTTAATTGTCCTGTAATAACAGCTAGAGTTGAAGGTGTTCAGTATCAGTTGCAAGATGCAGTATTATTGTTTGATCCTAAAAATGAACTTGAGCTTGTTGAAAATATAAAAAAACTTTATGAAGATAATAATTTAAAAAATAATTTAATTAAAAATGGGAAAGAGTTAGTTGAAAAATATAAAACACAAGAATATATAAAAAAAATATTTAAAGTTATTGATGATTTTGAGCGAATTTTAAGGTGCTGGAGTTCTAAAGATATTTATAAACATCTTTGAAAATATATTATGAAACAAAAAATAGCTCTTATAACAGGCATAACCGGACAAGATGGTGCATATTTAAGTGAATTATTATTAAATAAAAATTATAAAATTTATGGTCTTGTAAGAGCTCAAGATGATTATTTTAAACTAGAATATTTAAAAATTAAAAATGAAATTAATTTTTTAGAATTTAATCTTTTGGATTTTGAGCAAGTTAAAAATAATATAAATACTATAAAACCTGACGAAATTTATAATTTTGCAGCACAAAGTTCTGTGGGCTTATCTTATTTAGAGCCATATAATACGATAAATTTTAATTTTAATTCGACTTTAAATCTTTTAGAATCTATTCGATTATTAAGTTTATCTGGTAAACAAATTAAATTTTTCCAGCCATCTAGTAGTGAAATGTATGGAAAGCAAGAAAATTTGCCCATTAACGAAAGTTTTAAGTTTAATTCTTTAAATAATAACCCCTATGCTTTATCAAAGATTGCAGCGCATGAGCTCTGTGTTCTTTACAGGCGATTATATAATCTATTTATATCTTGTGGCATTATGTTTAATCACGAAAGCTATTTGCGTGGGGATAATTTTTTTGTAAAAAAAGTTATCCGTGAATCTTTGGAAATAAAAGCAGGAAAAAGAGATTTTTTATTTGTTGGTAATTTAAATAGTAAAAGAGATTTTGGGTTTGCACCAGAGTATGTTAAAGCTATGTCGCTTATGTTGCAGCAAGATAAACCTGATGATTATATTATAGCATCTGGCAAATCTATTAGCTTGCAAGATATTATTTATTATGTTTTTGATAAATTAAATATAGATAAAAATAAAATTAAAATAGATAAAAGTTTATTAAGACCTGTAGAAGTTTCAGATTCTTATGGGGATTATTTAAAAGCTAAAACTGTTTTAGGCTGGGATTATAATTTAAGCTTTTATCAAGTATTAGATCTTTTAATTAAAGAAGAATTACAAAATAGTTAAATTAATTTCGTGTTCTTTTACTTTTTCAAATAAATCTAAATCATTTTCGTGAAATGCGCATATATCAAAGTAATAAACTATTTGTTTATATTTTTTATTTGATCTTAAGTAAGAATTTAAATCTACAAAATTACTTATATTTTTATTATCTAGGCTTAATAAATAGTTCCCAAAATTATCGTAAATAATAAATTGTTTATAACCAGAATTAACTAAACTATTTATAGTATTAATACTTTCTTGTTCGCCATTTTGGGCCATACTTGGATCGTATTCAAAAAAAATTACTGGTTTTAATTGGTTTATAATTTCTTGTGAATTTTTTATTATTTCAAAATCATAACCATCTGTGTCTATTTTAATTAATTTTGAATTTCTAAAATTTGTATATTTATTTAGTATAGTTTCAAGGCTTTGCATAGCTATGTCGCTTACTGTATCATGTAATTTATTATTTTTAATTGCTTTATTTATATTTGCAGTGCCTCTTTTTGTTTCTATTTTATTTATATCTAATATTGTATTATCTTTGCCTACAAAGCATTCTTCAATAAATATATGAGTGCCAATTGTTTTTGCATTTTCTTTTAATGTTGGTAAAAAATTTTCGTTACCCTCAATGCATAATGTTGGTATTTTACGATATTTTGAAATTAGTGCTGCAGAATCACCTATATTTGCGCCAATATCTATGACTGTTAAGTCAGGGTATTTGTTGTTAATTATTTTTGTAATTTCACCTAAAGCTATATCGTAACGCTTAAATACTTCTTGATAATTTTTAAGAGCATGATTGCCTGGCAATTTAATTGTATGAGGGCCTATTTGATAGTTGAAAAGATTATTATTCTGTGTAAGAAAATTTTTAAAAAAATTTTCTTTAATTTTATTTAACATTTAAATTCTCTTTTTTATTTTAAAAAATTTTTAGCAAAACCTTTTACAGAGTCGAAACAATTGCATTTTAAAAGCTCTTCTTTTGTAAGCCATTTAATATTTGAAACTTCATTTAAATCAATTTTAACAATAGTTTCTTCTGCTTGCATGGCATAAATAAAATCTACATGAATATGTTCAATGTCTTTTTTGTTTTCTGGAACTATTTGATAAAGTATTGTATATGGTCTTGGTATTTGGCAGTCAACTTTATTTTCAAGATTTATTATAGGATCATCAGTAATTATTTTTGCTGTAATTCCAGTTTCTTCAAAGACTTCTCTTAATGCAGCTTCGTGAGGTAACTCATTTGGTTCTACATGGCCTCCTGCTGGTAACCATTTTTGTAATTTATTGTGAAAAATCACCAGCATTTTAGTTCGTTCTGGATTTACAATATAGCCTGTGGCTGTAAAATCTTTGCGTAAATTTTTTGTTGATTCTATTAAATTATTCACGTTTAAATCTCTTTTTCGCTTTTAAATTTAAAACTTAAATATAAAATATATTAATAAATAAAAATTTAAATTAATATAAAAATTTTAATGGGGATTTTGTAATGAACAGAAGTTTAATATCAGTAGTTCTTGGCTCTTATAACAGATACGATTTTTTAAAACTAACAATAGATTCTGTGCGTAAAGAATTAGTTGATATCCCACACGAAATTATTGTAGTAGATGGTGGTTCTACAGATGGTGTTGTTAATTGGTTAATAAAACAAAAAGATATAATTACTATATTGCAGCACAACAGGGGAATTTGGCGGGGTAAAAGTATAGAAAAAAGATCGTGGGGGTATTTTATGAACTTGGGCTTTCGCGCTAGTAATTCAAAATATGTATGCATGATTAGTGATGATTGTTTACTTTTGCCTGGTGCAATTAAAAATGGTCTTAAGTTATTTGAAGAACAATTAAATAATAATCAAAAAATTGGCGCTGTTGCGTTTTATGCTCGTGAATGGAATAAAGAAACCAATTATTGTGTGCGTTACACTGTAGGTAAAAAATTATACGTAAATCATGGCATTTATTTAAAGCAGGCGCTTTGTGATGTTAATTTTATAAACGAAGATGATTACTTTTTTTATAATGCAGATTCAGATTTGTGCTTAAAAATGTGGCAACTGGGGTATAAAATTATAGATTCAAAAGAATCTTTTGTAGAGCATTATCCGCATGCTAATATAAAAATACGTTCGCAAAATCATGAAAAATATTTACAAGATGCTGAAGTTTTTTTAAAGAATTGGAAAGATGTTTTTTATGATGGAACAAAAGAATCTCTTGGATTTGCAAGTTATATAAAGCATGAAGATGTTTTTAGAACAGGCGATAAATATAAAAATTTATATTTAAAAAATTATTTAACTAATCCAGGGTTATTTATTCCTGAGGTGAAGAGAATAATCAAAAGATTTATAAACTTTTGCTTATTTCTAGTCTTAAATCTTTTTTAGTAATTTCTATTACTTTTTTGTCTTTTATCATAAAGACTCTGTCCATCTTTTCTATAAAAGATAGTCTGTGCGAAATTACTATTACAGTTTTTTCTTTGCTAATTTCTTCTATTGCAAGTCGTATAGCATTTTCAGATTCTTGGTCTAAGGCTGAAGTGGCTTCGTCAAAAATTAAAATTTCTGGGTTTTTAAGAAGAGCTCGGGCAATAGTTAAACGTTGCTTTTGCCCGCCAGAAAGTTTATTGCCATTTTCTCCAACTATAGAATTATATTGTTCTGGTAAGTTTTGTATAAATTCATGAGCATGCGCCATTTCGCATGCGTTTATTATATTACTTAATGATTTACTTTCTTGTGAGTAAGAGACATTTTCTATTACAGTATCGTTAAATAAAAATGTTTTTTGTCCTACATAGCCTATTTTATTACGTAATTCTTCTTCTGGAATATTATTTATATCTAGATTATTTATTAAAATGGTGCCAGACGTTGGGCTAATAAAAGATAATAATAAATCACAAAGAGTACTTTTGCCTGCGCCAGATTGGCCTATAATTCCAATGCTTTCGCTTGAATTAATTTTTAAATTTATATTTTCTAATACTGTAGTCTCTTGGTTATAACTAAAATTTGTATTAATAAATTCTATAGTATTTATATTTTGATTATTTAAAGTTTCTGTTTTTTCTTTTATTTGTGCAGGATAAACTTTATTCATAAGATCAAAAATTCTATCTGCTGCTGCAAGGCCATATTGAACTTCGGCATAGACATTGATTAAACGTTTTAATGGTTGGTACGAAAGTAATACAGACGCAAAAAATGCTGTTAATTGTCCGGCAGTAATTTCGCCAGATATAATTTGATGAGCAGCTATGTAAAAAACAAAGCCACTACCAAACATAGCAACCGTTTCTATAAATGCTGGGCCAAAAGATTCAATATGTACGTTTTGCATAATAGCAGTAAATACATGTTTTAATTTTTCGTAAAATCTGTTTGTTTCTATTTTTTCACCATTAAATGCTTTTACTTCTCTAATACCTACAAAGACTTCTTGCAGTAAATTGCTTATATTGCCTATATTTTTTTGAATTTCTAAAGAAGCTTTTTTTACAGCGCCGCCCATTTTTTTTATAGATATGCCTATAATTGGACCTACAAGCATCATGAGTAAAGCAAGTTTCCAATTTTGGGAGAATGCGACTCCAAGTAAAAATATGGCCTCAAAAAAACTACGAACACCATTTTTTATTGCAGATGCTGTGGCGTTTTGAATCATTTGAATATCATTTAAAAAATGGGACATTAATTGTCCTGTTGTTTTTTCCTGAAAAAAAGAAATAGGAAAGTGTATTACTTTTTTAAAAAGATCATGTCGTATATCGTTAATAACTTTATTGCCTACAAAGTTCATGTAATAATTTGAAACATACATAAATATGCCTTTAAGGGCAAAAAGCAAAACAAAGCCAATAATAAATGGTATTAAAAGATGGTTAAATTTTTTTATAAAAATATCGTCTACAGCATTTTTTAAAATGTATGTTGGTGCAGCTGAAAATATGCCATAAAGTGTTGCGGCTATTACCGATAAAATTAAATGTTTTTTATATGTTTTTATATAATTTAATATTTTTTTAAATGAATTCATGTATAACTTTCAAAAATTGTTAATGGGTTTTATTGTAATATAAATTATATTTTATGTGTAGCTTTAATAAATTTTAAACCTTTTACATAAATCTTGAACTTCTACTTTAAGTTTTTGTGCAAAATTTGTATCAAGTTTATTTTTAATTGCTTCGTCAATAAGGTGCACAACCTGTAAAACTTCTTTTTCTTTAAATCCTCTAGTTGTAACTGCAGGGGTACCAATTCTTATGCCACTTGTAACGGTTGGGGGTGTTGGGTCAAAGGGTATAGAATTACTATTTAATATAATTCCAGATTGCTCTAAAAGTTTTTCGACTTCTTTGCCAGAAATATTTTTATTACGTAAATCTATTAAAAATAAATGATTATCTGTATCACCTGAAACTATTTTATATCCCAGATTTTTAAATTCTTGGCACATAGTTTTAGAATTTTTAACAACTTGTTCTTGATAACTTTTAAATTCTGGTGTTAAAGCATTATCAAATGCCACTGCTTTGGCTGCAATAACATGCATTAAAGGGCCACCTTGTGAGCCTGGCATAACAGCTTTGTCTAGTTTTTGAGCATGATCTAATTTGCTCATAATTATTCCACCACGTGGGCCGCGCAAAGTTTTATGTGTAGTGCTACTTACAAAATCGGCATATGGCATTGGGCTTGGGTGAATGTCTGCTGCTATTAAACCTGCAATATGGGCAATGTCTATAAATAATAGTGCATGATTTTTTTGTGCTATATCATAAAGCCTTTTAAAATCTATAGTTCTTGAATATGCACTTGCGCCAGCGACTATCATTTTGGGTTGATGTTGGTTAGCCAAAATTTCTATTTCGTCGTAATCAAGTTGTTCAGTTTCGGGGCTAACGTGATAGGGTATAAAATTAAAAATTTTGCCAGAAAAGTTAACTTTGTGACCATGGGTTAAATGGCCGCCGCAACTTAGGTCCATGCCTAAAATAGTATCTCCTGGTTTTAGAACACTTAAGTAAACGGCAAAGTTAGCGCTTGAGCCAGAATGTGGCTGAACATTTATATGTTCACAACTAAATAACTTTTTACCCTGAGTTATGGCATAATTTTCGACTTTATCTACTATTTCGCATCCGCCATAATATCTTTTACCAGGATAGCCTTCGGCATATTTATTGGTTAAAACAGAACCTGTGGCATCCAAAACATTTTGGGGGGCATAATTTTCTGAAGCTATTAAGTTTATTGTTAATTCTTGGCGCAAAAATTCTTCTTTTATTAATTTAGAGATAAAATCTGACATGATTGGCCCTTTTTTTTATTTTTTCGCTGGTTTTAATAAATTAAAATTTAATTTCATTGACTGTTTAATCTTAAATTTGTCATTTTATTACTAATAAGTTTTAACTAAATATAACATTAAAAAAATTTGTTAAAAATATTAAAAAAAAGGGAGATGTTTTATGAAAAAACTTATTTTAGCTTCTATCTTGTCTGTACTTATGTTGTTACCAACATCTGTTGTTCTTGCCGGTGGCGGTGATTCTTTTGCTGGAGGTTTAGCAGGGGGAATGGTCGGTGGTGTTGTAGCTGGCGCAATGACAAAGGATAGATCTGGAGGTCGCGCTGAAAGTAAAGTAGATCAATTACAAAGAGAACGTGATCAGGAAAGATTAGCTCAATTAAAAGAAGAGTTAAATAAAACTAAAACAGAAACAAACTTTAATATTTTATTAATATTTATGGGATTAATGTTTATAGCTATTATATTTATGGCTGTAATGCTTTTAAAGATGAGAAAAAAATAATTAAAAGTTTGTAAAAAAAGGGAGTTTGATTGTGAATAAAATTTTTAAAAATTTATTAATTTTTACACTTGTTCCTGGTTTTGTTTGCGCTGGTGGTGGAGATGCTGCTATTGGTCTTGGGATGGGATTAGTGGCTGGATCAGCTATGAATAGACCAAGCGAGAAAACTGTTATTGTTCAGCAACCTGCACAACAAGCTACACAAGATTATAGCGCAGAAGTTGTAAGACTTAGAGAAGAAGTTAACAAGCTATATCAAAAACTTGGCTCTTTAGAAACAGAAAACAAGATGCTTAAAGAACAAGTAGAAGAGTTAAAAAACAATAAATAATGATATAATGTTGTTCGTTTAGGGGAAAATTGCTCGCATAAGCGGGCAATTTTTTTTACTTGTCTTAATTGAAAAGATTCGTAATAATAGAAAAACAGTTTAAAAGCTTTAATTAATAAATATATATATAAATATTAAAAGGGTTGTTTAACATGATCTCAACATCAGATTTTCGTAAAAATTCTACAAAAATATTGTGGCGCGATGAGCCTTGGATGATTTTAGATTATCAACTTGTAAAGCCTGGAAAAGGCGGAACTTATGTTCGTACCAAGATGAAGAATTTGCTAACAGGCAGAGTTTTGGAAGAAACGTTCAGATCTGCGGAAAAATTTCCAGAACCTGATCTAGAAAAGAAAACTATGCAATATCTTTATACAGATAGCCATGCACATTTTATGGATCAAGAAAGTTTTGATCAGGTAGATTTTGATCTTGAAGCTATAGAAACTGTAAAACAGCTCCTTCAGGAAGGTCAAGAATATACAGTTTTATTCTTTAAGGGTAGACCAATTAATGTTGAACCTCCAATGTTTTTGATTTTAGAAGTCAAAGAAACTTTGCCAGGTGTTAAAGGTGATACAGCTCAAGGGGGTAATAAACCTGCAACATTAGAAACTGGTTTGGTTATCTCTGTTCCATTGTTTGTTCAAGAGGGACAAAGAATTAAAATAGATACTAGAGATTGTTCTTATATTGAACGTGTAGATTAATTATTAACATAAAATTATGAGCGAAAATAGTAAAATTATTCTTAATGGAATGCGAGATATAAGAAGTTTTGCATTCCACATACTTTATGCTGCTGAATCTTTTGATTATGCTATTTCTGTAGATGAAATTGTACAAAATTTTAGAGATGGTTATGGTCTTGAAATTGAAGATGACTCTAAAGCCATTTTAATGGCTTTTAATACAATTCAAGAAAGACAAACTCTTGATGAAATTATAAAGCCATTATTAAAAAATTGGAAAATAGATCGTCTTGGGGTTTGTACTCTTTTAATTTTGCGTATGGCTATTTGGGAAATACAACAAAGATTATTGCCTCCTTCTATAATAATTAACGAAGCTATAGAGCTAGCTAAAGATTTTGCAGAAAAAGATTCTTATAAATTTGTAAATGGCATTCTTGATGAAGTTTGTAAAAATTTAAACATAACTGATCAAGATGAAGCTTACGCAGGAGTAAATAATCATGAGCCAGAAGATAACTCAGATATTAAATAGTTTAAAAAATATTAATTCTAACAGCCCTTTATTTTTTATTTTGGGTCCATGTGTTATAGAAACTGAAGAGCATTCACTAAAAGCAGCTGAATTTTTAACTAATTTAGCAACAAAGTTAAACTTTAACTTTATATTTAAAAGCTCATTTGATAAAGCAAATAGAACTTCTTTAAATAATTTTAGAGGTACTGGCTTTGAGCAGGGGCTTAAAATTCTTGAACGTGTACGAAAAGATTTTGATGTTCCTGTTATTACAGATATTCATGAAATTTCTCAGGTAAATGAAGTTGCCAGCGTTGTTGATGTTTTACAAATTCCAGCTTTATTGTCGCGACAAACAGATTTGCTTGTTGCTGCAGGTAAAACTGGCAAATTTATAAATATAAAAAAAGGCCAGTTTATAGCTCCAGAAAATATGAAATCTATTTTGGACAAAGTTACTTCTACCGGAAATCAAAATGTTTGGGCATGTGAGCGTGGATATTCTTTTGGTTATAATAATTTAATTGTAGATTATCGAAATTTTAGTATTCTTAAACGTTTTGGACATCCAGTAGTATTTGACGCTACTCATTCTGTTCAAACTCCTAGCGCTCAAGGTTGTTCTTCTGGAGGCGACAGGCGCTTTGCATTGCCTTTGGCTATCTCTGCAGTTGCCCAAGGAATATCTGGTGTATTTATGGAAGTTCATGATAATCCAGAAAAAGCCCTTTGCGACGGACCAAATTCTATAAGATTTTCGCAACTTGAAGATTTATTAAAATATTTAATTGAATTAGATAATTTTGTTAAGTCTAAAAAATTACCGGAAATTAGTTAAGATAAATAAATTAAAATAAAAGAGCCCGGAAATTATTTCCGGGCTCTTTTATTTTAATTTTTAATTAACACTTAATCTTTGATACGCATAAGTTAAAATATCAGGATCAAAACCTTCGTTTTTGATTAGGTCTAATGCAATCTTTGAATAAGATATACCTTCTTTAAAATCATATGGGTAATAAAATGAGCCATCTGATTTTTTTATTGCAGAAACCATGTAGTTTATAATTTCATGGTTAGTATCATTTTCTAAATTTGTTAAATCTTTAAAATGTGTGGACAGTAGGTATAGAGTGTTATCAAAATCGGCTAGTTTTCTTGCTATGCCATAAGCTGCTGCAGAACCTTCTTCAGGATTTGTGCCAGTAAAAATTTCGTCCATAATAAAGAATGCAAATTGTTGTTCTTTTAAATTTAATATTGACTGTAAAAGTTTTAAGGCTCTATCCATTTCAGCTTGAAAAAGAGATTTATCTCCTGTTGCGTCTGTTATATTTAAATATGTATTTAAAATAGTAAATGGTGTAAAAGCCATAACATTTGCAGGAGCAATTCCAATTGTTTGAGCCATGAGTGTAGAAGCAGTAATGGCTTTTAATATTGTTGATTTACCTGCTGCATTTGGTCCTGTAACTAAAATTTTACTGTTTGATATTCCCAATTCTAAATTATTGGTTACAACTGTTTTGGGATTTAGGATAGGGTGCCAGAAGTTTTCTATTTTTAGAAATGGTTTTAATGCATTTTCTCTATAAGTCACAAAGCAATATCTTGCATTTTCATTACTAATATGTTCTTTAAATAGTTTTGTGATAGATATATAGCTATCTATTTTTGCGATCAATTTATAATTTTTTAAAAAGTTCGCTTTTAAATTTTTGATTAATTCAAAAGAAGCAAAAATATTTCCTTTATGAGATATCAATGATGGAGAGTCTGCTTTAAATGTATTTTTATTTAAAATGTTTAGCAGTTTTTTATTTTGATTATTTTTTTCCAAATTTAACTTTATATTTGTTGCTTCTGGCAATAATAAAAGAAGTTTTGTATCGTTAATAATTAAATTGTTAATGTTTTTTATAGCTTGAATATATCTGCTTGTATTGATCATTCTTTGTTGAATATTATTAGAAGCATCGAGAATGCTTTTTATTATTGTGTTGTACATTTCTCTAGACAAAAACAAGCCAAATCCAAATCCCAATGCAGCTGCTGGAAGTTGAATTGCCGGCTTATCTATCTTGAATGCGGCTGCAAGACTAGAGTTTCCATAATAATTTTCTCCAAAGTTATTCGTAGCACTTATAAAAAACCCTGGACAAAGTAGTGGTGCTGTTAATGCCATTATTGAACCAGTAATTAATTGAAATGATAGTGCAGTTCCTAGTGCAGTTGGGCTTGTATTTAATTGATTAAACCCTGGCAATTTAAAATATATTAAATTTTTTAGAAAATTTTCAAACATTTTATCAAATGGTTTCCAGAATGATAAAAAATCGTTTTCATATAATTTTATTATTTTTAGATTTTGATTAATATTTTCAAATAATGTTTCGTTATTTAATAATGTATGTATTATATCTTGTCTCTTTTTTAAAAGCGTAATATTTGTTGTTGGATTAAAAAGAATTTTTGCTAATTTAATACGTCCAAATTTTGTTTCTGTTTTATCTATAAAATGGAAAATACTATTGTCTTTTGTTGTTTCTGAGCTATTAAATAGGCATAAATCTTTTGCGAGCGTTTCGTTTGATATATTATTGCTTAGTGATTTACTATATTTCTGTTGTAGTTCGAAAATTAATTTATAACATTCGTAATCTGTTAATTTTGGAATTTCGATTTTATTTTTATTTTTTTTATCTTCTTCTATTATGATTTTATCAGAATTATTTTCAGGTTTGATTATTGATGGCATGAAAAGTTTTTCAATTGAATGATATATGTTTTTTGTTTGAGTGTTTGATTGTGTATCATTGTTATTTAATGTAGATGTATCTGGAAATAAAAGAAAACTTTGAATCGTAAATGTGAATAAAAAGAGTATTGATAGTTTTTTATTTAACATAAAAAATGCCCCCTGTTATTTGGACTTAATTACATATTAGTTATTTATAGAGGGTAAAAGGCTAGCAAAAGCTAGTCTTCGCGTCAAACGATAAAATTGAATTTAGCCCTGAATTATGGGAATAATCAGGGCTAAGATTAAAGAATTTATGCTAATTCTGGAAAAAAGAATTTTATCTCTTCTTTAGCAGTCTCTGGTGCATCAGAGCCATGAGTTGCATTTTCGCCTTTACTTGTTCCATAAAGTTTGCGTAAGCTATTCTCTGTTGCCTTTGTAGAATCTGTATCACCCATTAAATCGCGCCATGCTTTAATAGCATTGTCTTTTTGCAACGCCATTACTATAACGGGGCCAGAGATCATAAATTTTACTAATTCATTATAAAAAGGTCTTTCTTTATGCACAGCATAAAATTGTTCTGCTTGGTTTTGTGTAAGCTGTAATTTTTTCATGCCCAAAATATTAAAGCCTTCTTTTTCGATTCTATCTATAATTTTGCCAGCATTTTTTGCTTTTACAGCATCTGGTTTTATAATTGCGAATGTTTTTTCCATGATTACCCTATAAAAATTAAATAAATTAAAAAAAAGAGCCCGCCGGTTTAATGGCGGGCTAATTATAATTACCCAATAAAAATTTTACTCTTTATTGCTTTTATTCATGTGAGCTTCTAAAGCTTGCTGTAAAGAAGATTTTGGTTTTCTTGCATCTTCTTGTTGTGTGTTTTCTTCAGGTTCTCTAGCTGTTACTCTGCGAGGTTTAGAAGTGCCTGCAGCAGATGAGCCAGCGCCAGCTTCTTTTTTGCCTTTAGATTCTTTAGGTTTACTAGAAGTTCTTAAGCTTAAACCAAGCTTTTTGTCTTCTTCGTTAACTTTAACAACTTTGAATTTTCTGGTTTCGCCAACTTGTAATACATCTTCTACTTTTTCTACATCTGTATCAGAAAGTTCAGATATATGTATTAAGCCTTCAATTCCAGATTCAAGTTTTACAAAAGCGCCAAAGTTTGTAATTTTGGAAACTTTACCTTCAACTTCGCTTCCTACTGGATGCTTAGTTTCGATATTTTCCCATGGATCGCCTGCAAGTTGTTTTACGCCAAGAGAAACTTTTTTATTATCGCTATCAACGTTTAATACTAAAGCTTCAACTTCGTCACCTTTTTTATATTTATCACTAGGGTGATTTATATTGCTTGCCCAAGAAATATCAGAAATATGTACAAGGCCATCAACACCTTCTAGTAATTGAACAAATATACCAAAGTCTGTAATGTTTGTGATTTTACCCTTAATTTTATCGCCAGCTTTAAATTTAGCAGCAACTTCTTTCCAAGGGTCTTGGCTCATTTGTTTAATACTTAATGACATTCTTCTGTTGTCTTTATCAAGAGCTACAACTTTAACTTCTATTGTATCGCCTGCAGCATAGTGCTTAGCTAAGTTTGTAATTCTTTCTGTCCAAGAAATTTCAGAAATATGTACAAGGCCTTCTACGCCTTTTTCTATTTCTACAAACAAGCCGTAATCTGTAATGCTGGAGATTTTACCTTTAATAATAGATCCAACAGGATATTTTTTATCAATTTCTGCCCATGGATTATCAGAAAGCTGTTTAATGCCAAGGGATATTTTTTCAAATTGTTTATCAAAAGAAAGAACTTTTACGTTGATTTCATCACCAATTTTTAATAATTCGCTTGGGTGTGTAATTCTGCCCCAAGACATATCTGTGATGTGTAAAAGACCGTCAATACCACCAATGTCAACAAACACACCATAGTTGGTGATGTTTTTGACTATACCACGAATCACTTGGCCTTCGCTGACATTTTCTAATGCTTTTTGTTTATCAACGCTTCTTTGTTCTTCTATAAATTTACGACGGGAAATTATTACATTACCGCGTTTTTTATTAACTTTTAAAATTTTACCGGTAACTTCTTGTCCAACAAATTGATCAAAATTATTAATTCTTTGAGTATCAACTTGAGATCCTGGTAAAAATGCTGGGATACCAATATCAACGCTAAGACCACCCTTAACTTTGTGTGTTACAACACCTGTTACAGGCATATCTTTTTCTGCAAATTCGGCAATTTTTTCCCAAGCTCTGATTGCTTTTGCTTTTTGGTAAGAGAGAACTATGTTGCCATATTCATCTTCTACGCGATCTAAAATGACATCAATTTCGTCATTTACATGCAATTTTTTTAGTTCTATTTCAGAAAATTCATAGTTAGGAATAAAACCGTCAGATTTATAATTTATACTGACTGTAACTCCATTATTTTCTTTTATTATAATTTTGCCTTTAATAATTTTTTCAGCATCAAACCCTTGTAAGGTTTGAGTAAAAATAGCGGCAAGATCATTTTTATCTTGTTCGCTTATATTAAAAACTTCTTCTAATAATTCTGTGTTAAGAAGAGGCGAAATAGAGAATTTCTCTGGATTATTTTCCATTAAAATGGATCCTTTGCGATGCACCTAAAACAGATAGTTTTGGTGGTTAATTGGTTTAAATTATATTACACGACAGTAAAATCTAACAAAAATATGCTATTTCGGCAAGGAAAAGTTGCGATAGATACATTCAAAATCATTAATTTTTTTAATTAAAAAAGCCTAAAAAACCCATTTTTTAATTAGGTTTATGTAAAAAACAGGGTTTTTTTAGTTAAAAGCCATAAAATTATGTTTTTTCATTTGCAAATAGAAATATTTAATTTAAAATAGTATTATAATTTAAACTATAAAAATGAGGTTAAATGTGAAGACTTTTTTAGATAAAATATTAAAAATTATTACATTTGGTTTAGTTGCAAACTCGATTTTGTTTTCTATGGATAATTTCCCTTCTGGAAAAAGAGAATGGTCGTCATTTGAAAGTATTTCTTCAGAAGAAGATTTACCTTTTAATAATGATGAATATTTTTCGCCACCTGTTTTTGATGAAAAAGATGAAAAATTAAATAGTATAAAAATTATGTATGGCGAGCCTATGATTAGGCCAGATGATTATGAATTTAAAAATGTATTAAAAGAAAATTTTCCAGAGTTTGATTCATCTGAGCAAGAAGAAGAATATACAAAAGAAATTAATAATTTTGAAAAGCGAAATCAGATGTTAGAAGATATGAATTTATTGGAGCCTGTAGCAAAGCTATATTATGTTGATAGAAAGATATATTCACAAACTCGTAACAAAGAGTTTAAAGAAACAAATAGATTAAATTTAAATGATCTTGGTCTTGAGTTAGAAGAGATAGATAATGTGTTATCTTTTTTTGATGATATTCAAAATTTAGAAAACGCTGTGGATTTTTCTTATACAGATCCCTATGTTAGCGATGATCTTGAAAAAAATATTTATCCTATAGTTAAAATAATAAATATTTATCAATATTTTATTTCTTATTTAGATGATTTAAATTATGAAAAATATATAAAAAAAGCGGCTAGCTTTTTGGAAAATTTGAGATTTGTTTATTTTGAATATATTAAAAATAATAATATAGATATAAATAATAAATTAATTAAAAGTATCAAAAATATGTTTTGTTCTATTGCTGATGATATCGAAAATCTAGAGCAATTAATGTTTGCTAAAAAATTTGAACAAGTATTAGAATTATTAAATATTGATGGTGTAGCAAGAGCTATTGGTGCATTTTATGAAAAATACAATTACGATCTAGATTTTTCTGATTCCGAAGAGATTGTTTTAAATTTAATTAAAAATAAAAAAATAAATAATGTAATAGATTCTATTTTTAACAGAATTTCTTTTGAAGATTCTAATGTTATCAAAAAGGGTTTAGTTAAATTATTATTGAAAATTGAAGAAGTTCTTATTGATGAAATTGATCATACAAAAGAGAATAAAGATAAACAAAAAGAATTGATAGAAATTCTTAAGTTGATTTTTAGTAATATTGCTAATTGGAATGAAGATAATTTAGATTCATTAAATATATTTTTGTCTGAACATATTTTAGAAAAATTAGGAAATTCTTCTATATTGCAAAAAATTGTAAACAATAAAAATTTAAATTTATTTATTGATAAATTTAAAGATCTTATTAATAGATATGCTGAATTAGTAAAAATGATAGATGTAAATCTTTTAATGATTTTAGATTATGTTGGTGATTTAGCGATGTTTAATGGTTTTGTTTGTGATATTATATTTGATTTGGTCTTTATTGATCATTATGAATTTGATGAAAATGATTGCAATAATGATGATATTTTAGAATATGTAACAAATTTTAGAAATTCTTTGGTAGAAAATAAAACTAGATATGAATCTTGGCTTGATGAATCTTTTAAAATAATTAAATTTGATATTGATTTGAGTATTAAAAACTCTGAAAATTATAATGAAATTAATGAGACTACCATTAAAATGAATGTAATTGATTTAGGCAAAGATTTATTATTGTTAAGATTTAGAGCTGTATTGTATTTTTTTGGGTATGTTGTTGAATATCTTTCAGAGAAAGATTCGTCTAAACAAACTATAATATACAATAAATTTAAACAAAATAGAGGTTCTATTGGGGATATATTTGATCAAATTTTAGACAATGCAAATGAATGCTTATCTAAATTATGATAATAGTAAGTTAGCTGAAGATGAAAAATAATAACAGGAATTACTTACTTTTTGAAATTTAGATATTTTAAGGTTATAAAATTGAGGCAATTTGCTTAAATTGGCCATAAAATTTGATAAATCTTGTTCTGTTTTAGATTCACCTTTAAAAACATATTTTTTAAATTTTTTACTATTCTTTTTATTATTTATTTCTATTTTAGTTAATTTAATATTATTAGGTAAACTTTGGGCTATATTTACTAAATTTTTTATCATCAATTTGTTTTTTTGAGAGTCTTTAGTAATTTTTAAAATGTTATTTTTTTTATTTAATTCTATTTTTAATAAATTATTTTTTAAATTTAAATTATTTATCTCAAGATTTAATTTATTATTTAAATTATTTTTATTAATTAAACTTTTTGTTAAAAATATAATTTCAAAAGATATTAAAAAAACAGCAAAAATAAGCCAGTTTTTGGGGTCATGTTTTTTTGGCGGTAAAAATTGTTGAAATAAATTTTCCTGAGAGTCTAGAGTTTTTTTAAATATAAAATCTTGAATTTTTTCTTGTGTATTTATTATTTTTTTTATTTTTAAACTTGTTTTTCCAAAAATTAAAGCTAGTTGCAATATAATTAAATTATTTTTAAATATATTTTCTTGCAAGTTAATAATAGCGTAACTATTTTTTAGATTATTTTTGTCTAAATAATCTTTAATTAATAAAAATATTTTATTTAAGTTAAAAATTTTATTTTCTGTAATATCTTGTTTATCTAAGTTTATTACTTCTTGATCTTGTAAATTATATTTGTCTTTTGTATTTATTAATCGTGATAAGGTTATATTATCTTGAGTTAAATTTATGTAAATTAACTTGTTAAACAAAATCGCCCCCCCCAATTTTATATTAATTAAGTTCAAATTTTTGTATTAAATTTAAATTAATTTCTTTTTTATCTAATTCGTCGTTTGTTAATAACCCTGGTTTTGCACCGAATTTGCTTATTACGCTTGAGCTATTTATAATGCCGCGCACAAGAGCTGCTTCTACTTTGTGCCCAGATAATATGCTTGCTACAAAACAAGATCCAAAAGAATCTCCAGCACCAAGAGTATCAATTACATTTGTTTTAATACTTGGGTGATAAAATATATTTTTATTATTAGCTGCATAAACGCCATTAGCTCCATCTGTAATTACTACAGTTTTGGGGCCCAGTTTTAATATTTCTTTAAAAAATTTCCAGATACTAAAATAATAATCTAAATGTTTTAATGGTGAATTTAATAAGCTGGGTTTATTTTCTGTAGTTTCGCATGGTGTACAGTTTAGCATAGAACTTTTTAAGCTTTCTTTATAATTACTATCATTTTCTGTTAACGCTATCATAAAAGATTTTGCTTCGTCACTGTTCATAATTATAGTGTCTATATATTTTAAAGAATCTTTTAATGTTTGTGTGCCTTTAGCTAATTGGCTTATTCCTGGGTTTATAGCTACGGGTATATTATTTTCATGAGCAAAATTTACTATATCAGGTAAAATTTTACTAGATTCATGACTTAACGAAGTTATATATATTTGGTCTATATTTTTTATATTATTTAAATTTATATCTTTTTTTTCTATAAAACCATTTGCACCTCTGTACGCAAAAATAGTGCGTTCGCGTTCTAACGAATTTATAATAAAAGAGGTACCAGTACTTATTTTATTTGTTCTTATTATATTTTTAGTGTCTATATTTTCTTTTTCAAGTTCTTGTATTATTAAATTTCCAGCTTCGTCTGTGCCAATTTTTGAAATACAAGTTGCCTTAAATCCTAATCTTTTAAAAGAAACAGCAGAATTTGTAGCTCCACCACCGGTAAAATTTAAAATATTTTCTATTTCTATTTTATCGCCGGCTTTTAATAGCATATATTTTAGTTGGCAATCTTTTTGATTTATTGTCATATAGTCTGTACCTTGATTGCTCAAATAGATATCTTTTGTGGCGCCGCCTATGGTTAGTACGTGTAAATTATTTAATATTTTTTTCATTTTTATATCCCTAATTTGTAATTTTTATTTTTCAATAGTAGATTATTTCCCATTTTAAATGCAAGTACAAAAAATATAAATAAGTAAAGGGTTTTAAATGCTAAAAATTAGTAAAATATATATTTTGTTAAGTTTTTTAATTTTATCTTATAGTCTGGTTTTTTGCATGGAACGGCATCAGAGACGACAAGGCCCAAATAATGCAACAAACCAAGAAGAACTTTTAAAAAGACTGGGGATTTTTTTAGGACAAGATGATGAGCGATTAGAAGAATTAAGAGACGCTTTGCGTCAAAATGGGCCATTTAGAGAGCGTGTTTTTTCTGTGCTTATGGATGAGCAAGAAACAGATGAGGGTGATAGTAAAAAATAAATAATAAAAAAGAAAGGGAGTAGTGTGAGTTATAAATATTTACTTAATATTTTAATATTTTTAAATTTTATATTCTTAAATAATTTTGCAACTTCAGCTTCTGTAAAGTTTTATAATCAAACACAGCATATTTTAAAAATAGATTATAAAGTTGCTGGTGTAAAAAAATGGTGTCACGAAAAATTAAATCCAGGTCAAAATAGTGGTCCTAGAGTTACAGCAAAAGAGGGTGGTAATTCTAGAAATATAGATAAAATTATTGTTTGTGTTTTTGACCCAAAAACATATATCCCTTTGGATGATATAAAAATTTGGTCACGCAATGTTTTTGTTAAAGATAATCAAAAAACAAATATATATTTTAATATGGTTAACAATAAGCTGGTCAGAAAAATTAGTTGTGATGGAAAAATGCTAGAAAATTATGATCAGTTTAAGGGCCTAAAAAATAATTTAGATTATTTAAAAATATTATTAGATTCGTTATTTAACGGTGATTTTAATAAAACTTATAAAACAATTAATTCAGAAAATTTAAAAAAGCCAAGATCTTTTTTACGATTAGAACATGTTGCTTTTTTGGGCGCAAGAAATCCTGAGTTTTCTCGCGAAAATGGTTATAAATTATTAAATGAACAATATTATGGATATGAAAAACTTTTTGATTTAGGTGTAAGAGCTTTTATATTAGATGGAGCTTTGGAAGATAACTTAAAAAAGTTAAATTATATTTTGAAATATAACAAAAATTATAGTTATTTAACTTTTATAACAGAACTATTGCATGCTAAAAAACAACAAGATAATGATTTTAGTTTATTAAAAATTAGTTTTGATAAATTAAAAAATATTTTGGATAAAAATAAAGAAGATATTATTTGTGTTGAATTACATAATTATTTTGATAAGCAATTAGTTGAGGAAATAATTAAAAATTCAGGCGTTCAGTCTATGGTTTTTACTCAAACAGAATGGGATATTATTAAAAATAAAGGTGAATGGCCTAATATTGAGTGGTTAATTAAAAATAATAAACGTTTGATTATTTATTCTAATACATTAATATCTGATTTTATTTTTAATAAATTTATTACACAAATATCTAATGTAGGCATGACAAATATAAAACCAGATATTTTTGTCCAAAATCCTGAACATGATGTTGAAATTCAAAAATTAATTAAAGACATAGATGATCAAATTTCGGCCAAAAAAGCAGAACTTCCAAATTATAGATTTAATTCAAGAAAACAAGCAGATACATCACTAGAAATTAATTCTTTAGAATATAAATTAAAGAATTTGCATGTTATGAAGCATTTAGCAACTATAAATTTGTTCCCTGAAAAATTATTAAAAGATGCACAAGTTTATTTATTAAAAGCTATAAGTAAAATTAGAATTAATAAATTATCAAAATCTGGCGTAATTATTTCTGGATTGGATGAGCTTATAAAGGCCTTTGTGAATATAAAATTATATTGGAGTATTGATTATAATATTTTAAATGAAAAAATATTATCAGATGTTGTAAGCCGTATAATTAATAATGGTTTATATGATACAAAATCTTTAAAGGGGCAAGTTCCAAATTTTATTTATCTTGATCAAATAAATTGGGGAAATAATCCATCTAGAATAATAAATTCATTAAATACAGATTTTAAAAGTTTTAAAGCTTCAGCTTAAATAAAACTAAATAGTCCCGCAAATGATTTAAAATTTATTTGCGGGGCTATTTAGTTGTGTTGATTAGATTTTTATATCTTTTTTAATAACACTCTGTCTAAAACATCTGCTGCACTATCTACCCAGAAAACATTTAGATCTTTATATATTTTTTCATCGCTTTCATCTAAATCTTTTTGGTTAGATTTTGGAATTATTAAATTCTTAAGTCCACGTCTTTTTGCAGCTAAGATTTTCTCCTTTAATCCGCCAATAGGTAACACGTTACCTTGTAAGTTTAATTCTCCTGTCATGGCAAAGTTTGAGTTAACAGCTCTACCTGTATAAACAGAAAGAACTGAAGATAAAAGTGTTATACCTGCAGAAGGGCCATCTTTTGGAATTGCTCCAGCTGGTAAATGTATATGTAAGTCGAATTTATCAAATACATCATCATGTATTCCAAATAGCTGTGCATGAGCTTTTGCATAAGTTACAGCTGCTTGTGCCGATTCTTTCATAACATCGCCAAGCTGGCCGGTTAAAATTAACTTGCCATTGCCATGCATTAAAACAGCTTCGACTTGTAAAACTTCACCACCGTATGGTGTCCATGCAAGCCCATTTGTTACACCAATTTTGTCTATATGATTTCCATCTTCATCTAGAACACGTTTTGCGCCAAGATGTTTTCTTAAACTTTCGCTATTAAAACTAATGGCTTGTTTAGTTTCTACAAGAGAACGTGCAAATTTTGAACATAATTTTGTTATAAATCGTTCAAGTTCTCGAACGCCAGCTTCTCTTGTGTAGCCCATTACTATTTCACTAACAATATTATCTTGTAAATTAAAACCTTTATCTTCTAATCCAGATTTTTTTATAGCTTTTTCTATTAAATGTTTTTTAGCGATTTCTATTTTTTCTTCATGCGTGTAACCAGGTAATTGTATAATTTCCATTCGATCTCTTAATGGTTCTGGTATTCCAGAAAGATCATTGGCTGTTGTAATAAATAATGTTTTAGAAAGATCAAAATGAACACCTAAATAATTATCATAAAAAGTGTTATTTTGTTCAGGATCTAAAACTTCTAAAAGAGCTGCAGAAGGATCACCTCTTTGTGATTGACCAATTTTATCTATTTCATCTATCATAATTAAAGGGTTTAAACTTCCTGCTTTTTTAACAGCTTGAATAAATCTTCCAGGCAAAGCTCCAACATAAGTTCTTCTGTGGCCACGAATTTCTGATTCATCATGAACGCCACCTAAAGATAAACGAATAAATTTTCTGCCAAGAGCTTTGGCTATAGATTTACCCAACGAAGTTTTACCAACCCCTGGAGGACCTGCAAGGCATAATATAGGAGTATCGCAATCTTCTTTTAAAGCTCTTACTGATAAAAAGTCTAGCAATCTATCTTTTACTAGCTCTAGGCCTGCATGATCTTCATCTAATATTTTTTTTGCATTTTCAATATCTATATTATCTTTTGTTGTTATTCCCCATGGTAAATTTACTAACCATTCAATATGGTTTCTAAGTACAGTTGATTCCATAGAATCGGGACTTGTTCTTTCAAGCCTGCGTAATTGTCTGATAGCTTCTTCTTTAGCTTCTTCATCCATAGGCAATTCAGCTATTTTTGCTTTTAAGCCTTCCATTTCGGATTCAACTTCATCACCTAATTCTTTATGAATACTTTTTAATTGTTCGCGTAAGTAATATTCTCTTTGAGATTTATTTATAGATTCGCGAGTATTACTTTGGATGTTTTCTTGAATTTTACTTATTTCTACTTCATTAGTTAATTGATCATAGATAGTTTTATATGTATCTATCATCGTTTCTTTTTCTAACAGTTCTTGGGCTTGGGCAACATTCATGTTTAAATGAGAAACTATAAACTCTGCAATTTTTTCTGGCTCTTGCATTTGAGATATTAATATTTGAAAATCAGGTCCAAATATTTTACCTGTAGCAGAAAGTTGTTCTATTAATGCTATAATTTTTCGTTGCAAAGCCATAAGCTCGTTTTGGTCTTCTTTAGTGATATCATGATTTATAGGTTTAATTATTGCATACAAAGAAGTTTCATCTTGATCTATTTCTTGAACAAATGCTTTAGAAATACCCTGGGCAAGAATTTTTATTCCGCCGTCAGGTAATTGCATTGTTCTCATTATATTAGCAATTGTGCCTGTTTTATAAAGATCTTCAATTCCAATAGGTCCTGAGCTATCTTCTGGTTGTTTTGCAGCTAAAAGTACAATTTTTTTGTCCCCTTCTAGCGCCTCATTTACACCCTCTATAATTTTTTCATCCAAAATTAAAAGAGGTACGACCATATTTGGAAAAACAACTACATCTATTGTTGGTACAATAGGCAAGCGATTGGGAATTTTTTCTTGTATTGTCTTCTTGTTTGGTTTCTTCATTGGCCCCTCCCCATATTTTTTTTTATTTTCCCTAAATTTCCCCTAATGTTTACAGATGCATTATAAAAAATTATTTTGGTATAATTCAATAATATTAATAATAGTTGAAATTGTTTTTATTTTATAAGGGGATTTGATTTGAAGATAAACAATTTAATTGCAAAAAAATTGGTCAAAAGTTTTTGGGATGGCGATAAAGAATTAAAAGTTATTAAAAATATAGATTTTGAATTTAAACGTGGGGCATCTTATGCCATAACAGGAGCTTCTGGATCTGGTAAGTCTACTTTAATTCACTTATTAGGCGGGCTTGATACTCCTACAGGTGGCCAAGTTCTTTTTGATAATAAAAATATTTTTAAGTTAAAACAAAGAGAAAAAGAAAAAACTTTAAGTTTAAGTTTAGGTTTTGTTTTTCAATTTCACTATTTAATAAAAGAACTAACAGTATTAGAAAATATAATTTTGCCTGGGTTAATTTTAGAAAAATCTAAAAAAGAATCTATACAAAAAGCAGAATTACTGTTAAATAAAGTTGGTCTTACAGAAAAACGAGATAGTTATCCAACACAACTTTCGGGTGGTGAGCAACAAAGAGTGTCTATTTTGAGAGCAATTTTTAACGAACCATCTTTTTTGTTGGCAGATGAGCCAACCGGAGATTTGGATGTTCAAAATGCACAAATTATTACAGACTTGTTGTTAACTTGCCAAAAAGAGTGGGGTATGGGTTTAATTTTATCTTCGCATGATAGTTTAGTGTATGAAAAAATGACAAATATTTTAAAACTTGAAAACGGGATATTAAGATGAGTTTGAATTTATCAAAAAAAGCGATTTTAAAAAAAACAGCACAATTTGGATTTGTAACATTTTTTAGTAGAATTTTAGGTATAATACGAGAAATGCTTGTTGCTCGTATTTTGGGTGTGGGTGTAATTTCTGACGCTTTTTTAACAGCATTAAAATTGCCTAGTTTTTTAAGACGAATTTTAGCTGAGGGCTCACTTTCTGCGGCGTTTGTTCCGGTTTTTGTTCGTAAAGTTAAAGAGGGAGACAAACAAGAGGCAAATGGATTAATGTCTGCTACATTCTTGTTTTTTGAGGGTATCGTTTTTTTGTTAATAATTTTTGTCGCATTTTTCCCTAATCTTGTTTTTATGGTAGCAGCACCAGGTTTTACACAAGAACAATTAACTTATGCTGTACCATTTTTGCGCATACTATTTCCAATGATATTTTTCTTTTCAGCAAGTGCTCTTTTAGCTGGTGCTTTAAATTCTGTTAATCATGTTTTAATACCTGCGCTTGGACCTGTAATAAATAATATATTTTTTATAGCATTTTTATTGGGTGCAAAGTTTTTAAATTTTTCTGTAACCACAGTTTGTTTTGGTGTTTTATTGTCTAGTTTTGTTGTATTTTTAATTCATGTTTATGCTTATTTAAAATATAATTTTAGTTTTTCACATCCAACACAAGAGTCTATTAAATCTTTAAAATCTGTTATAAAAAAATTTGTACCAAGTTTATTTGGGGTTAGCATTATAGAAATTAATTTATTTGTAGATACTTCTGTAGCATCTTTTTTAAATGCAGGTAGCATTTCTATGCTAACTTATGCTGGTAGATTTATGAATATGCCAATAGGTATTTTTGCTGTAAGTTTTGCAACTATTTTGTTACCACATTTTTCTCGTTGTGCAACATATGCTCCTAAAAGATTAAATTTTCAAATATTAGAGACTACAAAATTTATAACTTGGTTGCTTTTGCCCACTATGATATTTTTAATGTTTGTTTCGCAAGAAATTTTTACTAACTTAATGTTTGGTAAAGCTACAACTTTGCAAAATTCTATGACAGCTAAGTGGCTATTAATAATATATTTAAGCGCACTTGTATTTTATGCATTAAATAAAATTCTTGTTAATGTCTTTTATGCTTTACACGATACGGTAAGTCCAACTATAGCACTTGCAATATCAGCTGTTATAAATTTAATATTAAATATTACTGGTATGTATTATTTGGGTATATATGGTATTGCTGCAGCCACATCTGTTGCAGGTATCGTTCTTACTATATTGTATTTTTATTTTTTAAATAAAAAATTTAATTTTAAATTTTATTATGCAAATTATTTTAAATTTTTGGCAAAATATTTATTACAAATTATTTTTGTTAGTGCACTGTTTTTAGTTATTTATTGCGCTATATTTTTTGCTTTGGGTTATACACAGTATTTTAATTTTTTTAAAAATACTGTTGGTTATTGGCTTATTGTTTCGCCTCTTGTAGTTTTTGCGGCATTTTTACTTTATAAAACTAAAAAGTTATTTGGTGTCAAAATTTATTATTTATCAAAATAGTTTTCAATAAATTTTTAACTTGGCGTTAATTAAAAGATATATTAATATATTCTCTTGATGTAATTATTTAAAAAAAGGGCCAGTATGAAGTTTAAATTTTCTTTAAAATATTTTTTATTATCGTCTTGTACTTTATTATTTTTTTATTATTTAAATTCTTCTATATCGACAGAAGTTGTTAATTTTGTTTTAACTCAAGATAAAGAAGCTAAGATAGAAATTCCAAAAGAGTTTGAACATGTTAAGTTTTTGGCCAATCTTGAAATTCAAGAAGCAGATAAAACTATTACACGTTATCTTGCAGGATTAGGAACTGCAAGTTTTGCAGCAAATGCTTTTTATGCAGCAAATTATTTTTATTTGGGTGCAAGTTCTCCAAATCCTGGTACGTCTGCTATTGTTAATATTAGATTAAATGCAGGTACTACTCCAGATTTAAATACTCTTGAATTTGTGCCATTAGCACCACAAACTGCATATTTAAATGGTATTAAAGAAAATGATAAATATGTAAAAAAAGATAATCCTGTTTATGACAAACGTATTGATAAATTAACTTTGCAAAGCAATAAACCAGTTGTAACTTTACTTGATCAAACAAATATAGAAGGCTGGGTTTCTGGAAATCCTGTTTTGGCTGGAGAGTGTGTTTGCTTGATTGATAATCAAGCTGATGGTAGTTCTGTTAAAACTAATATTATAAAAATTAATGATTCCAATAATGCTGCAACTAATAGTGTTGTTGGTTTGGCTGCAACTTCAGATAAGATTATTGCAGCTGTAAAATCAAATGCTGGTAGCTTTGGTGATGATAATGCAGGTTTTGCTGTTTTGATTCAAGAAGATAGTAAGCTAAAGCCAATTAATGCTCAAACAGGCGATAATGCAGGTAATCTTGCAGTTAAATTAGCTGTTGGTGCAGATTTACTTTTTGCAATTGATCAAGCTGCGGCTAGTGCTGGAGTTGATGCTGCTGAACTTGGTGATATGTACTGGGATTCAAGTTTGCAAAGATTATTTATTGGTCTTAAGAATGCTAAAAAAGATAATGGGTTGGTGGCTGGTGGCATAGTCTCTATTTTAGTTGGGCGTTTTAATGATAATGGTTCTTTAGCTATTGAACCGGCTATTTCATTAACCAGTGCATTATTTACACTTGATTCTGTTAATCACATTTTGGGCTTTTATAGCAACAATGATCTTCGTGCTGATGTTTACAAATTAAAAACAATGACAACTAGCACAAATAAAAATTATTTAATAGTTAATTCAAGTGTTGGCTTAGCGCAAGAAAAAAATAAAATTTATGCATTGCCAATTCTTGGCATAAAGTTAAGTGATGGTACAACTGTTACACCCGTTGCCAATGTTGGTAAAGTTGCAAGCAAAAATAATCATGATGCAGTTGTTGCTGCTAATGCAGATATGACTTTAGCTGGTGATGCAGCAGCTTTAGTTGGTGGTGGCGCGTTGCCAACTTCACCAGATGATGCAGCTGTAAAAGTTACAGATATTTATGTCGTAAATGATACTGTTTTTGTTTCATTATCTGGTGATAGAACGTTAGATATCCATGGTAATGTTATGGAATCTGGAATTTTTAAGAGCACTGCAATCTTGAATGCGAATGGCGAAATCCGCGCTTGGTCACCATGGCAACGTGTGATGGGAAATACGGACAAAGTCTATGGCTTTGGTTTTGATGTAACCGGAGCAAACTATTGGTATTTTACAGGAGCTGATGCAGCGAATGCAAATACAGCAAAAATTACTCAGTGGGGCAAGGGCGTTGCTCAAGCTGGTACAATGGGTAATGGACTTACAACCATTTTAAAAGATGAGTTTACACAAGCTAATGCTGGTGTGCATCAGATATTTAATTTTGATGAATATACGCCAAGCATAGCAAGAACTGGTGCAGCAGATAGAATGTCTTTTATGGCGTGCTTGGGATACAAAAAAATTGCGTTAGTGCAAACAGGAGCAAATGTTAATGCAGGTGGCATTAATGCTTTTACGCCTACAAATTTATTTGAAGAAGGCGTGAATACTTTTATTTTAAATGATCAAGCATTAAACGATCTTGGACCAATTTGTTGTGCAGATGTTTCTCGGGTTAACGCTGTTGCAGATTCTGGTTGGTTATTTGTTGGTGGTTATAACGGCATTGCAGTGTTACGTAAAGGTGGGGATGTTGTAGGTGTTAGAGGTAAGGGGTGGGATGGTAGAGTTGATCAGGCTGCAGTTAATTTAGCAACGGTTGCTGGTTGGTCATTTAAAGAAATTGGTAATTTTTCTAATGTAAGAAAGTTACTTGCAGATTCTCCAGATGGCGGATTATGGTTTTATGTTATGACTATGAATAATCTTTATAGATTTGAAATGGATAGTGAAAAATTTAAAGATAGTGCTGTTGTTGCCGATTTATTAGCAAGAACGATTACACCTCCTCCTGGATATTTATTAGACATGTTAATATTTAGACGCGAAAATCAAGATACAAGATTACTTGTTGCAACAACACAGGGTTTATTTTATTCAAATGCTATTAATGATGCTAATGTAGATAAAATTGGTGTTAATGCACCAGTTTGGACGCGAGTAAATTTAAACTCTGGCACAGCATTTTCAAAACCTGTAGCACATTTAAGTTTTATAGATGTACAAAAGGGTGGTTATACTACTAATGGTAATTTATATGCACTAGCTGCAGACTTAGCATTAAATATGGCTACAGTTTATAGATTTGATGTTAACGCTGGAGTGATTACAGCAACAAAAGAAAATTCTGGAACAGATTACTTTTATTCTTTTGGTGAATTAAGATCAAATTTTACAACAGATGGTGCTCTTGGCTTTAGTATGCTTTCTAAGCATTTTGATAAAGTACAATTTTTGCGTTCAATAAGAATGTCTTATATACAAAGTTATATTAGAAGTACAGAGACTAATTTAAATTTAAATGTAGAAAGTAATGCATATAATATTGGTGTAATGACATTAAATACTGCTTCTGGTGGTTGGGTTATTCCTGGCGACTGGGGCATAAGGGTTAGTGAGTAGATTTAGGACTAGATCCCGGATCGGGGTCCGGGATGACAAGTGCCCGTAAGAATAACAGGAACTGTTTATGAAAAATTTAAAAATTATTTTACTTGGCCTAAGTTTTTCAACTTTGGCTTTGGCATATCCACCTTCAAATTTTTTTACGCCATATAATATTAATTGGAGGTTGCCAGATGTTAAAGATAAAAAGTTTTTATTTAACATAAATTTTGAACATGGTAATACAAATGATTGTAGAAATGGTGGCGAAGATAAAGCACCGGTTTTAAGATTATATAATGCAACAGAATCTAGTTTAGCCATGCTTTTGGGTGCTCAAGTTGGTAGTGATATTTATAATAAAGCAAATTTATTATTACCTGCATATGCTCCGGCTACAGATGATGGAGTTAGAGGTTGCTTTGAACTTGATGGTAAGTTTGAACAAACAAATATTAATTTACTCGCTAAATATAAATTACCTATAGAAACTATACCCGGCAATTTTGATTTACTTGTTCATGTACCAATGACACATATGGTTGTTAAAGATGTTGTATGGCGAGATTTAACAAAAAATGTTTTAGCATGCGATTTTGATGTTCATGCACAATTAACAGATGATATTGTAAACAATGTAAATACACTTGGTGATGGATTAAATCTAGAAGGCTTTGATAGAATGGGATTTGGTGATTTAGTTGTTATGTTGTGGTGGTATAACGATTATAAACAGCTAAAAGAGCATCTTAAAAATGTAAGACTAAATTTTAGATTAGGGCTTTCGGCTCCAACAGGTCATAAAATAAACGAAGATAAATCTATTGATTTTCCATTTGGAAATGACGGTTCTTGGGGTGTTCCATTGGCTGGTGCAATAGACTTAGATTTTATACATGCTTTTAAGTTGGGTTTAGAATTTGAAATGTTATTTTTGTTTGATAACACAAGAATTCGAAGATTAAAAACAGATAGTAATCAAACAGATTATTTATTATTGCACAAAGGCAATGCAACATTAAGCCAAGGTATGACTTGGAAGTTTAATTTATTTATACAAAAGAAATTTGGAAATTATATTACAGCAAAAATAGCATATCAATTTTTGAAAAAAGATTCAGACAAGCTTACTGCAGAATCTAATAATTTTGATTATAGCATTATAAATACAGCACAGAAATTACAAGAGTGGATGACTCAAGACTTTATATTTAAACTAGATATAGATTTATTTAAAGAATCTAGTAAATATGCATTTAAGCCACAGTTTAGTATGTTTGCTAAAGTACCGGTTACAGGGAAACGTATTGTAAGTGCATATACTTTTGGCGGGCAACTAGGATTTAATTTTTAAAGAATAAATTAAAAGATGAATTGTGCGTATGGCGATAGCCATACGCTACCCCAGTGTTGCCATGCCTGAAGGCAGGCGTATTTGATTTAGTAACGAAATAATATTTTTTTAATAAGCTTACGTTTATGTAAGCGTTATTGAGGTAGAGGAAGGCTATCGCCTTCCCGTTAAAATTGTATGAACATTCTTTATATAATTACAAAATTAGAACTTGGTGGCGCACAAAAAGTTTGTATATCGCTTTTAGATTATTTCCAAAAAAATAGTAATTTTGCTGGCTTAATATCTGGCGATCAGGGCGTATTAGTAGATCAAATAAAAGATTTAGATAATATTTTTTTATTACCAGAGTTTAAGCGTGAAGTGGGAATAAAAAATATATTTAACGAATTTAAATTATTTTTTAAATTAATAAAAATAATAAAAGAAAATAAGAAAAAATATAAAAATTTAATTGTACATACTCACAGTACAAAAGCAGGTATTTTTGGGCGCTGGGCAGCATTTTTTGCTGGTGTAAAAAACAGAGTGCACACTGTGCATGGTTTTGGTTTTCATGAAGGGCAAAATAAATTTGTATGGCTTATTATTTATTTGCTTGAATTTTTTACGGCTTTTATTACAACAAAATTTATTTGTGTGTCTAATTTTGATTTAAATACTGGTTCAAGATTATTGCCATTTTTTAAAAAGCGTTCAAGTGTAATTAACGCTGCAGTAGATTATGAAAAATTTTATTTAGAAAAAAAAGAAATTAAAAATTTTAATAAAAATTTAAATCAAAAATTTATAATAGGCACAGTGTCTTGTTTTAAGCCTCAAAAAAATTTAATAGACTTATTGCAAGCTTTTAAAAAAGTATTAAATAATATAACAAGTGGAGAGCGTCACAGGTTTTGTCATACTGAACTTGCTGTGCCCGACGAAGCTTTACGCGAAGTCTGGGATTCAGCATCCAGAAATATAAAATTCAATAATATTCTTTTGCAAATTATAGGTGATGGTGAACAACGTGAATATTTACAAGATTTTATTTTAAAAAATAATTTACAAAATAATATAGAGCTTTTGGGTTGGCAAGATAACGTTGCAAAATTTATGCATAATTGGGATTTGTTTGCTTTAAGCTCTTTATGGGAAGGTTTGCCTTGTGTAGTTGTTGAAGCTCGATTGGCAAAATTACCTGTTATTGCTTATAAAATATCTGGAATTCCAGAAGTTATATTCGATAATAAAAATGGTTTTTTGATAGATTCAGGGAACTGGGAAGTGCTGGCTGAAAAAATTGAATTTATTATAAAAGATAATATTAATCGAGAAAAATTGTCTAATTATAATGATAATTTATCTATGTTTAATAATAATTACATGATTAACGAACATTTACTGCTTTACAAAAGCGTTCTTTATACATAAAAAAAATATTTTGACTTTTAAATTTTTCTTTTGTTAAATTGACCCCACCAATAGTTTGATTAAAAAGATGAATTGAAAGGTGGGTGAATGAAAAGGTGCGTAAAAGTAAGAGTATTTGGACATGTGCATGGGGTAGGGTATAGAGCTTTTATTCAAAAACACGCCGAAAAGCTTGCGCTTGAAGGTAAAGTTCAAAATAATGAAGATGGAACAGTAGAAATTTTGGTTTGTGGTTCAGCAGAAAAAATTGATGATTTAATAGATGTTGTTTATCAGGGACCAGCAAAAGCTAAAATTGAAAATGTCATTATTCAGCCAGTGCAGGCAGATTTTGATTTTAGGGGTGTTTTTAGGGTTATCTAAAAAAAATAAAAAACTTATCCATTCTTTTTGCAAAACTTTTGTATATAAGTTATTGTCGTAGAATTATGGCAAAAGTTAAGTTTTTTTTATTGTTTTTAAATATATATTTTTTTGTATTTGCTCAAGAAACTTTTTTAAAAGAGAATTCTTGCTGGATTTTGAAAAAAGTTGCAGTTAAAGGTGTGCCTTTTGGTAAATATAATTTTTTATCTTTATATAAAATGCAGCAGGGTGATGTTTTTGATATATCTGAGCATGAAGAAGCTGTAAAAAATATTAAAATTTTATTGAAAAATAAGGGTTATTTTAATTGTAGTGTTCAAGAAGAATTTATTTATGATAAAAAAAATAAAACAATTTTAGTTAATATTTTTATAAAAAAGAATGAAAAATTTTTAATAAATAAAGTTTATTTTGATTTAAAAATAGATAACAGCAAAAAGCTTGAACTAAATATTATAAAAAATCTTGAAAATAGGTTTTACTCAAAAAGTTTATTATCTAGATATATAAAAAAAATAATAAAATATTGTAAATTAAATGGTTTTACTAATCCTAAAATTTCTATAAAAAAAATAATTAATAATTATAGTAAAAAAATAGATTTAACTTTTAATGTTATTCTAGGTAAAAAACAAAAACTAGAATTTATAGGTAATCAATTTTTTACTTCAAGGGATATAAAGGAAAAATTATTCGGCCTAAATTATCCTGCATGGGCTTTTACTCCAGAAATTATAGCTCAAGAGTTATTTAATTATTATTATAATGTTGGATATTGGAATGCTGTTATTTTTTATAAAAAATTATTAGATGGCGCTTATTTGTTTAACATAAAAGAAAATGAGCCTGTTTTTGTTAATAAAATTTTACTAAAAGATGAAAATAATAATCTTCTACAAGATAATATGTCTTTAAATTCTACAAAAAACTTAGAAAAAAGAATTTTTAGTCAAAAAGTGTTAGATGAAAATCTAAATAATATAATGAATTATTACTATAAAAATGGTTTTTGGAATTTTAAAATAATTAATAAAAAATTAAAAAAGAATAAAAAAGATAATACTTGTGATGTTTTTATAAATGTAAATATGGGTCAACAAAGGCTATTTAGTGATACTCTTTTGCCTGTTGATTTAAGTTATATACAAGAACAAAAAATTGTAATTTTAAAAAAATTGCAAAAAGAAGGTTATTGGTATGCGAATGTTTATCCTGAAATTAAACAAGAACTAATAGATAAAAAATTAATGGTAAAAATTTCTTGGAATATAAAAAAGGGAGAACAAATAAAATTTGGCGATATTACTTTGGGTGGATATACAAAAGTTGCACCAAAAAAAATATTAAAAGAATTAAGTTTTAGAAAAAATGACATTTGGGATGCAAAAAAAATAGATGAAACAAGAAAAAATTTAAAAAAATTAGATATTTTTAAATCTGTTTTGATAGAGCCAGAAAAGATATCTGAAAGTAAAACAACAGGATTTGTTCCTGTAAAATTAAAAGTAATAGATGATGATCCTATCTCTGCAAGTTTTAGATTTGGATACTTTTTAACTAATAAAAACTTTTTATTTAAACGTGAATCTACTTATAAATTAGGTGGGTCTTTAATTTTTAAAAATCCTACAAATAATTTAGATAAACTTAGTTTAGATGCAGATTTTACACGCTTTGAACGTAAATTTAATTTAGAATATAAAATATTATCTCCATTTGGAATTAGTATAAAAGATTCAAAGCTTGTTGGAAAAGCAAATATTTATTTTAATAAATTTATAAATCCTGTTGCTGTGCAAAATAGCCAATCAGCATATCAGGCTATAGAAAATGGTTTTTTATTTGGGTTTAATAATGAATTTAAGCATGATTATTTTGCAAGATTAAATTTTGGCAATGAATGGATAAAAACAGAAAAAGTTAGGGGCAATATAAATTTAGATAGTAAATATATAAATAGAACAGTACCATATTTTTTTGTTGAGCCTACTATAATAGTAAAAAAAATAAATAGTGAGTTAGATATAAAAAAGGGAAGTATTAGTTTTGGGTCTTTAAAATTTATGGTACCAGAATATACAGGTAAACCTATTGGCAAATTAACTTTTGAACAATCTGTTTTTGCGCCAATATACAAACAAGTTATTTTTGCAGCCAGATTAAGATTGGGTTATATATTAAATTCAAAATTTAATACAATAGAACCTTCGCAAAGATTTTTTTTAGGTGGACCATATTCTGTTAGGGGCTACGACAAAGATGCTTTGCCTCCATATGGTATAGATTATTATCTAGATGATAAAAATGTTTTAAAAACACGATACACCATACAGGGTGGCTCAGGTATGCTAAATGGCAATCTAGAATTAAGATTTCCTGTATATAAAAATTTTAAGGGTGTAATTTTTCAAGATTTGGGTGTACTTAGCCAAACAGGCTTGCCTGGCTTTTCTGGCAAATGGTATCCATCTACTGGATTTGGGTTAAGATATAATACGCCATTAGGGGCAATTAGATTTGATCTAGGTTTTAAATGGAAAGATGTTTTACCAAATGATACAAAATATGGTTGGTATTTAACTTTGGGTGAGGTTTTTTAAGAAAAGCTTAAATTTTTTTGGGTTGCATCTACATTCAAATGTAATATTATTTTATATTGAGAATATTCTTCTTTTTCTTTTTCGAGTTTATTTTCTAAAATATCTTTTAAGCGGGTTTTTTGATTCTCTTTTTCAGTAAAAGCTTTGCTAGTTTCTAAAATTTTTTGTTCTCCTATTTCTATACTGTTTTTTAAAGAAATATCTTGTCCTGTTTCTGTTAAAATTTTTTTTAAAATATAATTATTATGTTTTAAATTTTTAAAAATAATTTTGGGATTAAAAAAATTATTATTTTTATATTTGTTTTTGTATATAAAAACAGTAAAAATAGCTATTAATAGTAAAAAAATTAAAAATAAAGATTTTGTTAATTTGTGCATTAAAATACCCTAAATAAAAATTCCCAATATAGCTATATTATAAAATACAATTTATAGTGCAACCGTGCATACTATTTCTATTTGTATTTTTATATAATTTCTTTAAATTGTGCTTAAATAGTTTATAATAATACTCAATAATAAATTAAGAATAAATTAAGTTTAAATTTGGGGTTTTAATATAAAAAGAAAGATTAATTATGTGTTGCGGACCAGAAAATAATTGTACGAGTAACCATTGTCATGATGAAAAACATAATAATTCAGGAATACTCGAAAAACATAGTACTATAAAAGAAGAAATTATTTGTCATTTACCTATAGCTATATTTGCGGTAGCAATGTCTATGGTTGTGTTAAGCTTTTTGACATATTTTGATACAACTGGAGCTAATACTGTAGGGGCTCATAGGTTATTTCATAATTTTCATTTTTTACATTTACTATTTGCTGCTACTGGCACTGTATTAACTTTTAAAAGATATTCTGTAAGTAAAGTAAAAGCTATATTTCTTGGTTTTTTTATACCAGTAGTTTTTTGTACTCTTTCAGATGCAGTATTGCCATATTTTGCAGGAACATTATTGGGCGTGGATATGCACTTTCATTGGTGTTTTATAACAAATTTATCTAGAGTTTTACCATTTGTTTTTGCAGGTATGATAAATGGATGGCTTATGTCTAATCATGATTCTAATAAAAAACTTTTTTATTCTCAGGGTTTTCATTTTTTACATATTTTTGTTAGCGCAATGGCTTCTATTTTATATATGGTGAGTTTTGGTTTTGCAAAGTGGTATAGCCAAATGGGGTTAGTTTTTATACTTATGATTTTGGCTGTTTTAATACCATGTACACTTTCAGATATTGTTGTGCCTATGATGTTTGCAAAAAATAAAAAGCCAATAAATAAATAAAAAACGTAAATATTCTTTAATAGAAAGACAAAGTTTTAAAAATTATATAAGATGTGTGTTTGGTGTTTGGAGTTGTTATTGCTGATTCGCTTAAGGATACACAGATGAGGCAGATTCGATTTGAAAACGTTAGTAAATCATTTGAAGGTGAAGAGATAATTTCTGGGCTAAGCTTAGAAATTCCTGCCGGTAAGTTTTTTGCTTTACTGGGTCCATCTGGTTGCGGTAAAACAACACTTTTAAGACTTGTTGCAGGATTAGAATCTGTTGATTCTGGACGTATATTTTTGGGTGATCAGGATATTACTTATCAGCCAATATTCAAAAGAAGAGTGAATACTGTTTTTCAGCAGTATGCTCTTTTTCCACATTTGTCTGTTTTTGAAAATGTTGCCTATAGTTTAAGAATTAAAAGAGAAAAAGAAATTTTTGTTCGAGAAAAAGTATTTGATGCTCTTAAAATGGTGCATTTACTAGGCTTTGAAAATAAAAATATAAAAAGTCTTTCTGGCGGGCAGCAGCAAAGAGTTGCGCTTGCTCGTGCTATTATAAGTGAACCTGAAGTGTTATTGCTAGATGAGCCATTAGCAGCTCTTGATCAAAAATTAAAAGAAAAATTATTAATAGAACTGATAGAACTTCAGGATAAATTAAAAACTACATTTGTTTATGTTACACACGATCAATCTGAGGCATTAACTGTTGCAGATAAAATGGCAATTATGAATCATGATGGTCATATAGAACAAATTGGTACACCAAAACAAATTTATGAATTCCCTGTATCAAGATTTGTTGCTAACTTTGTGGGTAACACAAATATACTATCTGGAAAACTTATAGATGTAGACAACCAACCAACGGTAGAAGTAAAAGGGCTAGATAGAATTTTAGTTTATATACAGGCACATAAAAATTGGATGATTTTGGGTTGTAATTTATTTGTAAGTATTCGACCAGAAAAAATATTTATTAGCAAAAAAGAGATTTCAGGATTTTCGAATCATTTGCAGGGCCGTGTTGATAATATAATTTATTATGGTCGGTCTACTCAGTATAGTTTGATGTTAAAAAATGGTAAAAAGTTAATTGTATTTGAACAAAACGAAGAGCATTTTCCACAAGAAGTTATAGATTATGATGATATTGTAAATTTATATTTTCAAAAAGAAAATGTAGTACTGTTGCAGGGGTAATTTTTGAATATGAAAATTTCAAAATTTTTTTCTTATGACGATTTACCATTTATTTTTGCAGCTCCTGCTTTTATATGGCAATGTTTATTTTTATATTTGCCGTTAATTATTTTAATTTTAAATAGTTTGTTGGATTTTAATTATTTAAATCCTTTTACATTATCTGTATATAAAAATATTGTTAACCCATTATATTTTAAAGTTATTGTAAATTCTTTGTTTTTGGCTTTAACTACAGCATTTATAGCATTAATTTTTGCTTATCCAGCGGCATATTTTATAGCCTTAAAAGTTAAAAAATATAAATCGTTATTTTTATTTTCTCTAATATTACCATCGTGGACAAGTTTTGTTGTACAAGTGTATGCCTGGTTTTTTTTGTTAAAAAAAGGTGGCTTATTTAGTTTTGTATTTCAAAAAATTGGCATATTTTCGCAAGCAACTCATTTATTAAATAATTATTTTGCAGTTCAAATTGGTATGGCATATTGTTTTTTGCCTTTTATGATATTTCCTATTTATACAGTATTAGAAAAAATGGATAAAACATTAATAGAAGCTTCGCACGATTTAGGAGCAAATAAATTTCAGACATTTAAACGTGTAATATTTCCGGTCTCTATGCCTGGAGTTGTTACAGGTTTTTTATTAGTACTTGTTCCTACTTTTGGAGAATTTGCAGTGCCGGATTTGCTTGGTGGTGGCAAAAAAATATATTGGGGAAGTATTATTGTTGAAAAGTTTTTGTTTGCAAGAGATTGGAAAGAGGGTGCAGCGTTAACAATGTTTGGTATTTTAACGCTACTATTTGTTTTGGTTTTTATTTTTTTATTATTTCGATTTGTTAAAAAAGTTTTTAGGGTAAAAATTTAAATGGTTTTAGGTAAAAGAACGTTTACAAAATATTTAAATCCAATATCTGTTATATTAACTTATGTATTTTTGTATTTACCAATATTTATATTAATTTTATTTTCATTTAACGATTCTTCTGTTTCGATAGAATGGACAGGATTTAGTTTTAGATGGTACTATAAACTTTTTGATTCTCCAGAAATTTGGGCTGCATTAGGAGTATCATTAATTGTTGCTATATCTTCAACATTAATAAGTTTATTACTAGGAACTCTTTTTGTTATATCTGGTAGATGGATAAAAATAGATTTTATTACTAGTTTATTTAATACAAGTGTAATTTTGCCAGATATAATTTTAGCTGTGAGCGTGCTTAGTATTTTCGCATTTTTACGAATACCATTAGGTTATGGAAGCTTAATTGTAGGGCATACCATAATTGGGCTTGGATTTGTTATTCCAATTGTAAAATCTAGATTTCATGAACTTGATCCAGAGCTTACAGAAGCTTCGCTAGATTTGGGAGCGGGTTATATTCAAACATTTTTAAGGGTAATTTTCCCATTATTAACACCATCTCTTGTTGCATCTGGATTGTTAGTTTTTACTTTATCGCTTGATGATTTTTTAATTTCATTTTTTTGTTCTAGCCCTACAGTGCAAACTTTGTCTGTTTATGTTTATTCTATGATCAAAACTTGGGTAGATCCTACTATAAATGCTGTTTCTACTTTATTATTGCTTGTAAGCAGCATATTAGTTTTATTAATGTCTTATTTAAAAGTTGCAGATAAGGTAGTTTCTAATGAACACTAAATTAAAACAAGATACTTTTTGGGAAAAAAATCTTGGTAAAATCTTGATTGTTTTTGTGTATATATTATTGTTTGCAATTTTTTTATATTTGCCTGTAATAAAAAATTTTTTTAGTGAAAAAAATAAGATTTTAAATGTTTATGCTTTTACCGATATGATATCGCCAGAAACGGCAAAAGAGTTTGAAGATTTAACTGGTATTAAAGTAAACTTAAAATACTTTGATACAAATGAAGAACTTTATGCAAAGTTTAAAATCAGTCAGGGTAAGGGGTACGATTTAATAACAACATCAGACAGTACTGTTGAGCTTTTAATTAATAGTGATCTACTGGCCAAAATAGATATTAATAAATTACTAAATTTTAAAAATATAGATACGAGATTAACTGGTTTATATTTTGATCCTAAAAATCAATTTTCTATTCCATATTTTTGGTCTACAGATGGTATAATTTTTAATAAAAATAGATTTAAAAATATTAATGTAGACTGGGATTTGGTTTTTAATAAACCAAAAAATAATAAATTTAAAATATGTATGTTAGATAGTTCAAAAGAAGCAATATTATTGGTTGCTATAAATTTGTTTAATCGAGTAGACAATTTAACAGATCAAGAACTAGAACAAATAAAAAAAGTTTTAGTAAATCAAAGTACCTGGGTAGATGCATATATGCTTGCCAGTTTACAATATTATCTATTTTCTGATGTTGTTCCTCTAGCTATAACATCAAGTGCTTTTGCAAAAAAAGTTTTAGAATTAAGTGATGATTTTGAATATACTATTCCAAAAAATGGAACAATAATTTTGGTAGATAATTTAGTAATTCCAAAATCTAGCAAAAAAATAGAATTAGCGCATAAATTTATTGATTTTTTAATTTCTAAAAAAATTATAGCATATAATAGTGATAAATTTGGATATAATCCTGCTAATAAATATGCTTATGAATTATTACCAGAAAAATTTGTTAAAAATAAAGCATTTTTTCCTGATAATAATACCTTTAAAAAATTATATTTATTGCATAACAATTTAAATGTAAAAAAAATAGATGATTTGTGGTTAGAAGTACAGTTATCAAAAGATTAAAATATTTTAAATTAAAGGTTTGGGATGAAGAATTTAAAAAATAAATTTGAACGCGTTAGTCAAAAGTTTGTTAATAAAAAAGAATATTATAAAAAGATAATAGATAAGTGGCGTTTAAAAAATGATCTTAGCATGTATAATTCAGCCAATAGTTTATATGAAAAAACAGAGGCTTTATTTAAAGAAATTACAGAAAATTTTACAGCTACGGTAGAAGGACAGCTTAAGCCTGAATATATAAATAAAAAAATAAAAGAATTTAAACGTGTTAGTAAAAAGTTGAACGATATAACAAAACCTGTTTGGCAGCAATGGATCGAAGCAATAGTTTTTGCCGGTTCTCTTGTTTTTGTATTACGTACATATGTTTTTGGTCTTTATCATGTGCCTACAGGTTCTGCAGAACCTACAATATTGGTTGGAGACAGAATTTGGGGAAATAAAACGGTTTATTTTTTTAATAAAATAAAACATGGAGATAGTGTAATTTTTGATAATCCAAGATTTATTTATGACAAATCAAGTAAAATAAATTATTTTTGGCAAAAATATATTGGGCTGCCTGTTCCATTATTGGGATTGTCTGCTGGTCCAGACAATTGGGTAAAAAGAGTTATAGCTATTCCTGGAGATACTATAGAAGGTAGAGTTGAAAATAATAGAACAGTTATTTACAGAAATGGCGTTAAACTTGATGAAACAGCTTATGTAAATAAATATCCATTAATTTGTTTAAGAAAGACTACAGGATTTTTACCATTTAATTCTATAGGTATGATTAATATACCGGGCTTTCTTGTTAGTGTTAAAAAACTTGGTTTTTATACTTATGATCCAGAAAAATCTTATGACAATCAGCCATTTTATAGCATGAAAGAGAGCGAGATTAAAAAAGATTTGTATGGTTTGCCTATATTAAGAGAAGCATATTCACCAAGTTATATTTATGATTATGAAACTGGTGATATTGAGCGAAGTGTTGATAACTTTGGACCAATAAGAATACCTGAAGGCAAGTATTGGGTTATGGGCGATAGCCGTAAAAATAGTGAAGACAGTAGATTTTGGAGTTTGCTGGATGAACATTTAATTCATGGTAGAGCTAGCTTTGTGATTTATTCTGTAGATAGTGAAGAAGCTCTTTGGATATTTGAACTTATTAAGCATCCAATAGATTTTTGGTTTAAAAATATACGTTACAATAGATTTTTAAAGTGGATTAAATAAAACATGAATAAAAATAAATTTTATGTAACAACGCCAATATATTATGTAAATAGTAAGCCACACTTGGGAACGCTATATTCTACTTTAATAGCAGATGTGGCAGCACGTTGGAATAAACTTTTGGGTAAACAAGTATATTTTTTGACAGGCACAGATGAGCATGGTCAAAAAGTAGAAGAAGCAGCACAAAAAAATAATAAAGCGCCAAAAGATTTTGTAGACAGCATGATACCTGCTTTTAAAAATACATGGCAAAATTTTGAACTAGATTATAATAAATTTATTAGAACTACAGATAAAGAGCATGAACAAGCTGTAACAAGCTTATTAAATATTTTATATAATAATAATGATATTTATAAATCTACTTATTCTGGTTGGTATTGTGTGCCATGCGAAACTTATGTAACAATAAATCCTGAAATTAAAAAAGATCAAGATGGTAAATATTTATGTCCAACATGTAATAGAGTTTTAAAAGAATTAGAAGAAGAAAGTTATTTTTTTAGGTTATCTAGTTATCAAGATAAATTACTTGAATTTTACGAAAAAAATCCAGATTTTATAGTTCCAAAAGAAAAGTTAAACGAAGTTATTTCTTTTGTTAAATCAGGGTTAAAAGATTTAAGTATCTCTAGAAAAAATATTAAATGGGGCATACCATTGCCTTGGGATAATACTCATACTGCATATGTTTGGTCCGATGCATTAACAAATTATATTAGTGCTATAGGTTTTGGATCTAAAGATCAAAAAGATATAGAAAATTTTAATAAATATTGGCCAGCAGATTTGCAAGTCATGGCAAAAGATATAATTCGCTTTCATGCTGTTTATTGGCCTTCTTTTTTAATGGCTGCAAATGTAGCATTGCCAAAAAAATTATTGGTACATGGTTATATTCTTACAGATGGTGCAAAGATGTCCAAATCTTTGGGCAATGCAACAGACCCAAATGAGCTTGCAAATTTATTTGGTGTTGAGCCATTGCGATATTATTTGCTTAGGCAAATGTCTATAAATCAAGATGGTCATTTTGATATACAAGATTTGCAAACTAGAATAGCTTCAGACTTGGCTAATAATTTGGGTAATTTATTAAATAGAACAGTAACACTTGCAATAAATAATAATTTAATAAATGTTAGTGCGCCAGAAGCATTAGAACCAAAAACTGTAGCATTAAAAGAAAAATGCGAAGCTGCATACAGAAGTTTTTGGGATGCTATGAATCATTATCAGTTTCATACGGCACTTTCTGAACTGTGGATATTTATTTCGCAGGTTAATGCATTTTTTCATGAGCAACAACCTTGGACATTGGCAAAAACAGATAAAGAAATGTTTGAAGAAGTTATATATGCTGTCACGCATAGTTTATATGTTATAGGCGTATTGCTATGGCCTGTAATGCCTAAAAAGTCACAAGAGTTATTAAGTGCTATAGGTCATGATTTTAATTTAAATAATAATTATGAACAAGATCTAAGAAATAATATTTGGAATAAAAAATTTGTTTTAAATAAATTAAATGAGCCTTTATTTATACGTCCGGAGATTGATATGGAAAATAGTGATAGTGCAAAAAAAGATTCTAGCTTAGAGACTAAGATTACAGATATTCAAGATTTTATAAATATAGAAGATTTTACAAAAGTAAAATTAATTGTAGGAACTATTATAGAGTGTGAGCCTGTTGCAGGGTCTGATAAGTTATTAAAATTATTAGTAGATATGGGTAGTTTGGGCAAAAAACAAGTGCTTTCTGGCGTTGCACCATATTTTAAACCAGAAGAGCTTATTGGCAAACAAGGTGTTTATGTACAGAATCTAAAACCACGCAAAATGATGGGTTTAGATTCTAACGGCATGATGCTTTTTGCAAAAGATGAAAGTGGCAATATGCGCATGGTGACAGTTGCTGGCTCTGTAGATAATGGTACAAGATTATCTTAAATAAATTATTTATTTATTAAAATATTAATTAGCAGGAATATATTATGTGCAAAAGAATATATTTATATATTTTTATGAGCTTATTTTTTTTACAACTTTTTTCTATGAATGTAGTTAATGAAGTAAAAAAATATAATGCTAGTGATTTGCATTTGTTATTTATGAAAAATATAGCTGTAAATGAGCTTAAAAATATTTATTTATTAAATAAACCAGAACAAGTATTAAATGGTAAAAAAATGTTATATAAAAAATTAATGGTTCTTGATTCTATAGATAGAGCGCCATTTTTTTATTGTTTTTTGGCGCCAAAGTTAGATTTAGAAATGGTTAAATTTTTGTTAGAAAATAATGCCCCAATTGGTAAAGGTGCTTTATTTGCTGATTATAAAGATATAGTAGCAAAAATTTTAAAATATAAAGATTCGCAAAATAATACGATATTTCACTATGCAGTAAATTATAAACATTTAGAATTGATAGAATTTTTTGTCAAAAATGGTGAATATAAATATTTACAAGCAACAAATACTGAAAATAAAACAGTTGTTAATCTTATAGCAGAAAACGATATAAAATTTATAGAAAAATGTATTGAGATTTTTCGGAATTATTTGGGTGATAATAGTATTGGAATAGAAAAATATCTTCAAGAGGCAATATTTGATAAAAAAAGTCGCTGTTGTTGTGAGCAGTTTTAATTTAATGTAATTATATAAATGAGAATAGTTAGTAGTTTTGTTGAAAGTTGTAGGTAATTATCAAAATAAATTTAATTTCAATAGGAATACTAATGATAAAAAAAATATTTTTACTTATATTATTTTCGCAAATATATTCAAATGTTTTTTGCATGCAAGATAAACTTAAAAAAAATTGTGGGCTGACAGAATTGCATTTTATTTTGTTTGATAATCCTACTGTTAAAGAACTTGAGAGTGGATATTCTTTGGATTCAGAAAATTTAAATACATTTGTTGCTGGTTTGAAGCGATTAGAGTGTGCTTTATCTAGAGTAGATATTTTTCAAAGAGCACCATTTTTTATGTGCTTTTTAACTAATAATGAGATAAATTTAGATTTAATTGTTTATTTAATGAAAAAAAAGGCGCCAATTGGTTCTGGAGCTTTGGATGAAAAATATAAAGAAAGGGCTCAAGATCTTTTAAGTTCTAAAGATATTGATGAGAATAACTTATTTCATTATGCAGCTTATTATAAACATTTAGAACTTATAGAATTTTTTTGTAAAAACTGTGAATATAAAGATTTACATATGCAGAATAAAAATAAAGATTCTATTATGGATATTATTTTAGACACAGATGATGAAGTTTTTATAAAAGCTTGCTGGAATATTTTAATTAAATATTTTAATGCACATAAATTTAAAATAGAATATTATCCTAAAGAAAGAGAAAAAAGTAGAAAAATATGTTGTTGTGAGCAATTTTAGATTAAATTTATGGGGAGAGATATGTCAAAGTTTGATGCTCAAAAATTAAAAAAAGATTTTATGTTTTTTGAACATAATAAAAATTTAATTTATTTAGATAGTGCAGCGACTACTCAAAAACCCAAACAGGTAATTCAAACTTTAGTAGATTTTTACGAAAAATATAATTCTAATGTTCACAGGTCTATACACGAAATGGGCGAAGCTTCGACTTCATTATACGAGCAGGCTCGACAGGATATAGCGAAATTTTTTAATGCATATCCTGAAGAAGTTATATTTACATCTGGAACTACAGAGGGAATTAATTTTATTGCAGATACCTGGGGCAGGGATAATCTAAAATCTGGTGATTATATAGTAACAACGCAAGTAGAGCACCATGCTAACTTTTTGCCTTGGTTAAGATTAATAAAAAGAAATAATGCCAAATTAAAGTTTTTAGAATTAGATATAAAAACTTTTTTTATAAAAAATAATTTAGATGATAATAATTTTTGGGATAAAAATATTAAATTATTATCGATATCTGGTAATTCGAATATATTAAGTGACTTTTGGCAAGATAATAACTTGCAAGAATTTATTGATAAAGCGCATTCTATTGGGGCTAAAGTTTTATTAGACGCTTCGCAAATGGCACCATGCAAAAAAATAGATGTAAAAAAATTAAATATAGATTTTATGGTTCTCTCTGGTCATAAAATGTTGGCACCTACAGGTATTGGCGTTTTATTTATAAAAAAAGAATTACACGATAAAGTTGAACCATACAGAGTTGGAGGCTCTATGGTGCAAGCTGCATCTTTTAATGATGCAATATGGAAACAAGCACCAGATAAATTTGAAGCTGGAACTCCTGCAATAGCTCAGGCAATAGGTTTGGGCCAAGCTGTAAAATATCTAGAAAAAAATATTAATTTTAAAGAATACGAAAAGCACACAGCTAATTTATGTAGTTTATTAATAGATGGTTTATTAAAAATAAAAGATATAAATATTATAGGTAATATAGAACAACTTAAAAAAACTGGGCATTTAGTTAGCTTTTATTTGCCCTATATTCATGCGCATGATCTTAGTGGATTTTTGGCAGGATTGGGCGTTGCTGTGCGAAGTGGGCATCACTGTGCACAGCCATTAGCATCTGTGTTGGGATTAGTTTCTACAGTTCGTGTAAGCTTTTATATTTATAGCACTGTAAATGACGTAGAAATTTTTTTAGATAAATTAAATGAGACCATAAAGTTTTTTAGAAAGTAGTTTATGAATAATAAAATTTATCAAGAAAGATTAATGGAGCATTTTAAAAACTCTATCTATAAAAACAAAATAGCAAATCCAGATTTTTCTAGTGGCCAGCAAAACCCATCTTGTGGTGATAGCATTTTAATTGAGGGTAAGTTGGGTGTAGACTCAGATACTGGAAAAAACATAATAAAAGAATTAAGTTTTAATGGTTCTGGTTGCGTTATTAGTCAGGCAGCAGCATCGATTTTAATAGAAAATTGCTTAGGTAAAACTGTAGAAGAAATATTAAAGCTTGACTCAAATGATATTATTAAAATGTTAGGTATAGAGTTAGGGCCAAATAGAATTAAGTGTGCTTTATTGTCTTTGGAGGCGTTAAAAGCTAGTTTGAAAAAATAATTTTAAATAAAAGGGGGAGATTTATGTTAAAAAATATAAAATATTATTTATTAATTTTATTTTTGATAATATTTAGTGTAAATCTAAAATCGAATACAGAAAATATTATAAATTTTGAAGGTGATAGCATGCTAGATATTCAAATTACAGAAAAAAGTTTTTGGCAAAATGATGTAGAAGGTTACGTCTTTTTGTTAAAAGAGGGGCTTTATTCTACTGGTCAAGATACAGACTTTGAAAAAGTAGAAAAAGAATATTATCCAAATTTAAGAGACATTTTATCTAAGCATAAATTTACAGGAAAATTTGGTGAGATTTTTGTTTTAACAGGAACAAAAAACAATAAACTTGTACAGTTTATATTTGCAGGCTTAGGTAAACTTGATACAACGTGGAACTATGAACTGGAAAATTTAAGAAGAACAATAGGATCAGTTGTTTTAAAATTAAAAGAATTAGAAATAAAAACAGCTGTTCTTGAATTACCTGCAGATGATAAACCTTTTGGTCTTATAAGAGATAGATTAATAAGACAGGTTGTAATTGCAGCTCTTATGGCTAATTATGAATTTACAGAATTTAAAACAGATAAAGAGGGTAAAGAAAAACTTGAATATAAACTTTTAATTTATCCAGGTGATAAACAAGAACAAACTTATGTATTAGGCTTGCAAGAGGGTTTAATAATTGGTAATGCTACAAATTTTACAAGAATGTTACAAGATTTGCCTGCAAATTATTTAAATCCAAAAGCTCTTGCAGAACAAGCTAAAATTTTGGCAGATGAGCATAATCTAGAATGTAAAGTTTTAGGAGTTAAAGAAGCTCAAAAGCTTGGGATGGGTGGCTTTTTGGCTGTTAGCTCTGGTTCAGATAATGAACCACAATTTGTTATTTTAGAATATAATAATGACAAAAAAGATGTGCCAACTATAGCTCTTGTTGGTAAGGGAGTAACATTCGATTCTGGCGGAATAAGCTTAAAACCTTCAGATTCTATGACAGGCATGAAGTTTGATATGTCTGGTGCTGCGGCAGTCTATGGTGCATTTAAAATTATTGCACAACTAAAACCAAATGTTAGAGTTATTGGCATTACACCACTAGTAGAAAACATGCCAAGTGGTAAAGCTTGCAGACAAGATGATATAATTAGATTTTTGAATGGCAAAACTGCAGAGATCAAAAATACAGATGCAGAGGGCAGATTAATTTTAGCTGATGCACTTTCGTATGCAGAAAAATTTTATAGCCCAGATGTTATTGTTGATATAGCTACTTTAACTGGTGCATGCTTGTACGCATTGGGTCATTCGTTTACAGCTCTTATGACATTAAACGATGATATTGGAACAAAATTGCAAGCAACTGGTTTAGTTACAGGTGATAGAGTTTGGCCATTGCCTTTAGATAAAGATTTTAAAGATGCCATTAAATCTGAAGTTGCAGATATTGCAAATATTGGTGCCTCAAATTATAAAGCCGGAACAATTACAGCAGCATGGTTTTTGAAAAATTTTGTTGAAAAAGCAAAATGGGCTCATTTAGATATTGCTGGTACTGCAGACGGTGTTCCTGGAGTTAGTTATTTAGGCAAAGGTGCAACTGGTGCAGGCGTTAGACTTATGTCTGAGTTTGTTTTAAATTATAATAAAAACAAGTAATTAACAAAAAAATATTTTACAATTTTTTAAATATAAAGCCCATAATATTTTTATGGGCTTTATATTTTTTTAATAAATTAATTAAATTATTAAATTTTTTTTAATAATTTTGATATTTCACTTAGAGTAGCATAATGTATTGGTTGTATTACTGTAATGCCTTTTATTTTGTAAGTTTCCTTTTTTGTCTCTTTATCTAGCTCACCTTTTATGTATTTACCATCTATTTCTATTTTTTCTCCAGGTTCAAAAAGTATTAAACAAGCATCTTCTGGTACTTTAATTTTATTTTCGCCATCTGCTAAAATATTATTATAGTTACAGTAAATCATACATATACCTGTAACATGCCATGGTTCTGCTGGCGTGAAATCTTCTGTTAGTTCAAATGTTTTATTTTTTATAATTTCTTGTTTTTGAGAAGACTCCATGGCACTAATATTTGAAAATAAGAAAATAGTTAATGCAAATTTTAATAAATTTTTATTCATTAAAGATCCTTTAATATTTTAGCAAATTCTTCATCTGTTGCCATTTCGCCTTTTAAAATTGAACAATTTTTATCTTTCCAATATGATTGCATATTCATATTTTTTCGGGTTACTTTTTCTGCCATTTTGCGGTCGCTACCAAGCTGGCTCATAAAAAATTGTACACCACCCTCAAAGATTTCTTCGCAAGATTTTACGCTTCCGTCTGGGTTAACACAGTATAGACAGAATATTGAATTTTCATCTTTGAGTGCAAAATCTTCTTTTTTGCTCATGGGCATTCCGCATGATTCGCAGTGTTTTTGCATAATTTTATCCTTTAATTCATTTTTGAATATATTAAAATTAAATTTTGGCCAGATCTATAAACTCTATAGAATATATTTTATCAAAAATATTGGAATCTATTGCATCTATTCTTGAATTATTCGAAACAATTATATTGTTTGAATTTCCATTTAATTTTAAATTATAAAAAAATAACACACTATTTTTTGAAATATTAATAAAGCCCGTATTTTCTAGTGTTAATTGATGATTGTTGCCATTAATAAGACATACTCCATTAAATTCATTATAGCACTCTTTCCAAACTGTATCTTGTGTGAGTTCTATTATTTGATTTGAATAAGAATTATGTGTTGTAGTTAAAGTTGTGGGTTTATTTTTTTTAAAAATATTTGCAATATTTGTATGAGATTTAGTTATTTCACTATTATATATAGAAGAATTAATTAATATAAGTTTGGCATTTGAATTTATCACAAATGTTCCAATTTCAGATTTTAAAACATGTGTATTTATTATTATTAATAATGAATTATCATTGATTGATAAAATTGCATCTTCATCCAAATTTAATTCATTATTATTGCTATTTATTATACAAATTCCATCTATTGAATGATTTTCTTTCCAAAGTGTGTTTTTTATTAAATTTAATACCTCGTTTTTATGAATTATTGTATTATTCATGGCATTAATATTTGAAAATAAGAAAATAGTTAATACAAATTTTAATAGATTTTTATTCATTAAAGCTCCTTTATATTTAAAATAATATTCGAATATATTTTATATTAATTTAATTAAAAAAATAGCTTTTTATTATAAAAAATATATAAAAGTTGCATATGGTAGGTTTTTTACAGAAAAGAATATACCGTGTATAATTATGAATCCAATTGGGGGTAATATTCATAGTGATAATGAATATGTAAGTTTAAGTAGTTTAATAAAATTAAAAAAAATATATAAAAAATATTTGAGAGAATTATGAATTTAAATAGTTTTTTTCCATGGATAGCGCAAGTAATTTTTTTTGTAGGGCTTTTGCCACAAATTAGGCTTAATTATAAATTAAAATCTACAAAGGGACTTAGTGATTTTTTATTTATAGGCTATTTTTTGGGTTATAGTTTTTACACTTTTTATGCATATTGTTTAAATTTGCCATTGGCTCATAAAATAATGGTGCCATTAGGTCTTATGGCGGCATTAGTTTTAGTATTTCAGAGGTTTTATTATTCTGATAATAAAAATGGTGATAGAAAATTAAAATTATTTTTTGTTTTAGTGACAATGTTTTTTCTGGGATTATTATTTTTGGCTATAAATAATAGAGAACTTATTGGCCATATATCAGGCTGGATTATGATGCTAAATTGGGCTATTTACCAAATTCCCCAGATAATTAAAAATTATAAAAATAAAGCTGTTAAAGGCTTAAGCTTTGGACTTGTTAGCATAATTGGGCTTGGAAATTTTACAGAATTTATTGTTATGCTTGTTTTGGGTATGCCGATACAGAGTTGCTTAAATAATTTTAATGGTATTTTAACTTATATTATTTATTTATTTCAGTTTATAAAATTTAAATAAATTAAATTTTAGTTAGTTTTTTAAAATTAAATTTTGGTCTGAGATATTTTTTTCTAAATTGTTTAAGTCACAGCTTTTATTGTAAATTATTTTTGGTATATCATTGGCTAACCCGGGATTTATTTCTTTTGTAATTAATATTATTGGTTCTCTAGAATCATTGTTACTAATTATTTCTTCTCTTTCGATAATATAACTAACATCTTCAAATTCAAAGTTATCTATTGTACCAATTAAAATTATGCCATTTAAATTTAAGCGTGCGCCTCGTTTTAATATTATTTTTGCGCCGGATTTTAGAATTAAATAACTGATATCTTCTTTATCAGGCTTATCTATGTAATCTATGTTATTTATATAAAGAGATTCGTATTTTTCTATAATTAAATTTGTATTTTCTGGTACTATTAATCTTTGATTTGTTTCAAGTTCAATAATATTATTTGTTTTGTTTATTCTATATTTTTTGGAAAAAAATTTAATATCTTCTTGTGATAGTGTTTGTTTTAATTTTGGAGAATATATTAATTCTTGTTCTGTTTTATAAAAATCATAACGATTTTCGTTTTTGGGATTTTCAAATAAACTTGTTATTTTTCTAAAAAAACCAAAAGAATTTGTGAAACTAAAAAATAATAAAAAATTTAATAAAATAACTTTTTTTAACATTTTGATTAAAACCTCCAATAAATTGCTATAATTTATATTAAAAGTATGGCAAATTTACTTTTTGTTGTCGAAAGCCTTTGTCTTTTAAGTTTAAAAACTCAAAAATATGTTAAATAAAGCCAAAATATGAATTATTTAAAAAGCTTGTTTTTTAATATAAAAAAGTTTTATATTGCATTTGTGAGGGGGCGTGAAATAAGGGAATGTCGGTGTTTGGTTTTGGGGGAGTTCGATGATTAATTCTCCAATATTGACAACCATTATCACATGGGTTGTCAATATTTTTTTCTCTATAGCAGTTGTTCCTCAGGTCTATTTAAATTACAAAAATAAGTCTGTTCGAGGGCTTAGTGATTTGTATATAGTAGGCTATTTTAATGGTTATGCTTTTAATGTTTTGTATATTTATGCACTTGGGTTTCCTGTAGCCTACAAAATTAGGGCTATAATAGCTTTTTTTGTGATATCTATATTGATTTATCAGCGGTTTTTATACAATAATAGTGTTTTAAATAACAAAACAAAAAAGTTATATTTAGGAAACTTTTGTTTTTTATTATTTATAGCGTTTTTAATTTATTTAAACCCAATAAAATTTGGTAATTTTGCAGGATGGGCACTTGTTATAATATGGAGTATTTACCAGTTACCACAACTTTTAAAAGTTTATAAAAGCAAATCTGTAGAAGGTTTTAGCTTTTTTTTAATATCTTTTGTTGGAATTGGTAATTTAATAGAATTCTGGGCAGCTTACCTTTTGAATTTACCATTACAGACTAGTGTGACTGCATTAAGAGGCGTTTTTGTTTACTTAATATTTGTATCACAGTTTTGGGCTTATAAATACAAATTTGAACTAAAAACCCCAATAATTTCAGAAAAATAATAAATATTGTTGTTTTTAGTGTTTTTTGACTAATAAAAACAAAAAGATATATTTTTGTTGCTAAATATTTTCCAATTGTAATATAATATATATGAAAAGTTGAGTTAACTTATTAAAATAGGGATTTAAAATAAGTTTAAAAGAACAGTTTTGGGGGGAGTTATGAATAAAAGGTTATATCTATTAACAACATTATTGGTTGTTTTTTTTGCAATTTATTCGGATTCTGAAAAAAAGATAGAAAATAGTTTGCCAGATTCTGAGCTTACTGCCCCTGTGCAGCAGGTTGAGCAGGTAGCTCAGGTTGTTGAGGCAGAAAAAATTGAGGTTCCTGTTGAGTCGGTAGCTCAGATTATTGAACCTGTTGTTGAGGTTCCAGTTGAGCAGGTAAAGGTCGAAGAAATTGAACCAGTTGTGTTACCTGCTACAGAAGTACCAGAAAATATTGTAGAAAAAGTTGAGTCTGTTGCAGTTGAACAACCTGTTGAGCCGGTAGTTCCAGTTGTTGAGCCAGCTATTATTGAGCCTGCAATTGTTGAATCAACTATCGACCCAGTTATCGATCAGTCTGTTGGTGATCTTATTGTTCCTGAAGAATCAGTGATGCCGGAACCAGAAGAAGTTGTTGAGCTTGAAGAAGTTCAGGACGTTGCACAGCCTGATGGTGAAGAAAATTTAGATGAAATGGAAGAAATTGAACAGGAGCAAGATGTTAGTCAAGACCAAGTTCCAGAAGAAAATCCTGTTGAGCCTGTTGAGTTAGATGAGACTCAAGCAATAATTTCTGAAAAAGCACCCGAAATTGATGTATTAGGTTCTGTAGAAGAAACAAAGCAAGATATCAGTGATGCTGATATGAATGCTGTTCAAGCAGAAGACGAAGAGCTTTATGATGAACTTGCAGATTTAACTTTTGGTTCTGATATAGATACAGACTTAGAGTAAGTATATAAATAAAAATTACCTTTTGGCCCGGTTTAATCCGGGCTTTTTTATTTTGTATATTTTTTATTGACCTAGATCCTGAATAGAGTTCAGGATGGCAAATATACATGACTGAATACAAAAATAAATGGGTCAATAATTATTATGTTAGATAAAAATAAATTATATTTACAGATTAAAAAAAATGCGCAAAAACTTTTTAGTGATTTTACTCAAGAATTTGATTTAGCTAAAAAAAAGTGGCAAGAAATTTCTTGTGATATTAATTTTAAAAATAAAGTTGAATTTTCTCATGCTAGTTTTTTAACTCCAACTTGGCTTGGTAATTTAAATGATAAATTTAAGATCGATAATAAAATTTTTAATTATTCTATATTATCTGTAGATGGTTCTCAGGTTTATCCAGATCGTAATATATCTGGAGCAAATTGTTGCTTAATAAATATCGGTTCATGTTTAATTAAATATAATAATACAGGCAGCTCCGTCAAAATAGGCTCTGAGCCACTTTTATTTTTGTTAGATGATTTATTTGAACATGCTATCCCGAGTAAGGACCCGGGATCTAGTGATCTTGTTGATTTAAAGCGAGAAGAACTTGAACTTTTAAACTTGTTAAATATAACTTTAGAACAAAATATAGATATAGCATTTGTAGATGGTACTGTAATATTTTGGTTTTTAGAAAGTAAGCCAGAAGAAGTAAAAAATTTATTTTTAAATTTATATTTAAATATTTTACAAAAATTTTATGATCAAAAAAAAATAATTGCAGGTTTTATAAGCTTTCCCAAAAGCAAAGAGCTTATTAATTTAATTAAAATTGGCTTGTGTAAGTACGATTACGCTGACTGTATTGCTTGTTATAAAATTTATAATAATAAAGCGTTTGATAAAGTGGATTCGACTACGCAGCAAGCTGCTGCGCTCACCACGAACGCCCCGTTCGCCCTGAGCGAAGTCGAAGGGGTTGCCATTTCTAAGAATGCTCAGCCCTGTATGCTTGTTGATAATTTAATAGATACTAAAATATTAAGAAATTTTTTAAATATAAATGAGCGAACTACAGTTTTTTTTAGTAATTCAAAAATTGTAGATAGTTATCCAGATTATCTAAAACCCTGTTTTTTTTATTTAAATGCAGGGGTAGAAATTGTACGTATAGAGACTTTTAAATATATTGCACAAGATGAAAAGTTAATTAATCTTATTGCAAGCGTAGCTCTTGATCAAATTAATAAGGGGCTTGGTTACCCTGTAACTTTGGCTCAAGCGCACGAAGCTGCAGTTGTAAAAGGACCAGATAGAGAGTTTTTTTATAATTTATTACAAAAAGAAGCTCTTGATCAATCACGAAGATTAATTTACTCTCAAAAGAGTATAAAAAAACGTGGCACTGGGGTATAATATTGGGCTTTTATGTTAATAGTAAAAAAATTAAGTTTAAACTTTGGTCAGCAAGTAATTTTTGAAGATATTTCGTTTACTGTAAATTCAAACGAACGAATTGGTCTTGTTGGGCGTAATGGTTCTGGAAAAACTACTTTATTAAAAATAATAAGTGATTTTAATCAATCAGGTACAAAAGACTTTGATTCTGGCCAAATAGAGATATATAAAAATAAAAAAATTGCATACTTGCCACAGCAGGTTATTTTAGAGTCAAAAAAAGATATTTTACACGAAGCGCTAAATAGCTTTATAACAGATTTGGGTTATTTAGGTGATTTAATTCATGAATATAATGATCTTGAAAATAAAATTAATAGTTTACATAATCACGAAGTAAATAATCTTGAAAGATATTCGAATTTGCAAATTCTTTTAAACGAGCTTAATTTTGAAAAAAAAGTTTTAGAAACTAAAAAGATTTTATTGGGTTTAGGCTTTAGTGAAAGTATCTTAAAAGATAGCGTACAAACGCTTTCTGTTGGTTGGAAGATGCGCTTGGTTTTGGCTAAATTGTTATTGCAAAAGGCTGATTTTTATTTATTTGACGAACCAACAAACCATTTAGATTTAGTAGCAAAAGATTGGTTTTTAGCATTTTTGCAAAATGCTAACTTTGGTTTTATGTTAGTTTGTCATGATAGATATTTTTTAGATAAATTATGTTCACAAATTTATGAATTATCTTTAGGCCAATTAAATATTTATACAGGTAATTATTCTAAATATTTGGAACAAAAAGAACATGATAAACAACTTTTAGAACAAAAATATATAGAACAACAAAAATATATTAAAAAAGAGATGGCTGTAATAGATCGCTTTAGGGCAAGTGCATCAAGATCTAATATGGCGCAGAGTAAATTAAAAGCATTAGAAAAATTAGAACTTGTAAAAATAGAACCAATGCAAAAAATTGTTAAAATAAAATTTAATAATGTAAAACAGGCTGGCAAAATAGTTTTGACTGTTAAAAATTTAGCAAAATCTTTTGGTGATAAATTAATTTTTAAAAATGTAAATTTTGAAATTGATCGAGGCGAAAAGGTTGCAATAGTTGCGCCAAATGGTCAAGGTAAGTCGACTTTATTAAATATGATTATGGAGAATATTCTGTGTGAAGACCCGGGATCTAAAATTATTTTTGGACATAATGTTTTTCCGGCATTTTTTGAACAGGATCAAAATAAAACTTTAAATCCAAAAAAAACTATATATCAAGAAGTAGAAGATAGCTGTAAAACAACAGAACAAAGACAAAAAATTAGGACTATTTTGGGCTCGTTTTTGTTTTCTGGTGATGATATCGAAAAAACTATATCTGTTTTAAGTGGTGGTGAAAAAAATAGAGTTGCAATGGTAAAGGTTCTTTTGCAAGATGCGAATTTTTTAATATTGGATGAACCTACAAATCATCTTGATATAGAATCAAAAGAAGTACTATTGTCTGTTCTAAAAGATTATCCTGGGACTATATTATTTGTTTCTCATGATCGTGATTTTTTGAATAATTTATCAACAGCTATAATAGAATTAAAACAAGATTCTAGCTATAAATATAAAGGTAATTATGATGCATTTTTGGAACAAAAAGATGCACAGCAAAATGTAATCGAAAATGTTAAAAATATAGAATTAAGAGCTAATCATATTGAGCATGCATTGTCATCCCGGGCAAGGACCCGGGATCCAGAAATAAAACATTCAAATAATTTCTCCAAAAATGATTATGAAACTCGTAAACAAATAAGAGCATTAGAAAGTAAGATAGAAAAACAAGAAAAAGAACTTGAACTTTTAACTAAAAAGTTTGAAAATTTAGAATATGGATCTAAAGATTATAATAAAGTTTTAAATGAAATTAATAAAATAGAAAAAGAGCTAAATGAAAATTTAGCTCTTTGGGAAATTTTAAATAGTTAAACGTTAAAGCGTATTAAAATTATATCGCCATCTTTTATTATATAATCTTTGCCTTCAGTTCGCATTTTACCTGTATCACGTAATTTTGCTTCACTTCCTGCTAACATTATATCGCTATAATTATAAACAACAGCACATATAAAACCACGTTCTAAATCAGAATGAATTTCTCCAGCAGCCTGAGGTGCTTTGGTGTTTTGTCGCAAACTCCAGGCATGCGCTTCTTTGGGGCCACATGTAAAAAATGTAATTAAGCCTAGGTTTTGGTATGTGCTTTTAATAATTTTATCTAAACCTGATTCATCTATTTCAAGAGACGCTAGCATTTCTTGTTTTTCACTATCTTCAAGTTGAGATAATTCAGCTTCTATTTTTGCAGATATTGCTATTACTTTATTAGCACCAAATTTTGCTACTAAATTTTTATAGTGAATATTATTTAAATAGTTTTTATTTTGTAAATCATCTTCAGAAATATTTGCTATTATTATAAAGTTTTTGGCACTTAAAAGATCTATCGTTTTTATATTTTTATTAGCATATTCACGAATTATATCTTGTACACCATAAAAATTACCAGAGTTAATAAAATTTTTAACTTTTAAAACAAGCTCTAGTTCTTGCTCTAATTCTTTAATTTGATTTGGTGTAAAATTTTTGTTTTTGGCACTTTTTAAAAGTGCATTTAATTTTTCTTCTTTTTTTTCTATAGATTCCAAATCTTTTAACATAAGCTCAGAAACTATAACTTCAAAGTCATCTATTGGGTCAAGATGATCATGAACATGAGTTACGTTTTTATCTTCAAAGCAACGTAATACGTGTATTATTAAATCAACACCCATTATATTAGACAAAAATTGGTTACCTAAGCCTTCGCCTGTTGCTGCACCTTTTACAAGCCCTGCAATATCACAAAATTGCACAGTTGTTGGTATTAATTTTTGTGAACCAAATATTTTTGCTAACTCTTCTAAGCGCTTATCTGGAACATTTGTAATAGCCATATGAGGGTCTATTGTACAAAATGGGTAGTTTTCTGCAGGTATTCCTGCTTTTGTTAATGCATTAAAAAGTGTAGATTTTCCAACATTTGGAAGGCCTACTAAACCTGCTTGAATTGCCATTTTTCACCTATTATTTTATGGGGTCATCCCGGGCAAAGACCCGGGATCTAAATACTAGTATAAAAAAATTGATTTTTTTTGCAAAAAGCGTAGTTTAAAAGCCATTTATTTATTACCATTTGTGAATTTTTATCCAGATGGGATAATTTAAGTGTAAATACATAATTTTGTGTATTTTTAATAAAAAATGAGGTTATTATGAAAAAAATGAATATTTTTACAAAAATTATGTTAATTTTTGCTATTTTAGTTAATATTTTGTCTTTTGATTTAAATGCATCTATAAGACGTAGACTTAATGCAAGAAGAGAACAATCTGTTGTTAATGGACCTATGGATAGGTTTGTAATTCGAAGAGTTAGAGTTGTTGAGCAACAAGTTCAAGAACAACAAGTGCTTGAAATTAATTTTGATTTATTCAGAGAACAACTTGTTGCAACAAATTTAAATCAAGAGATTGTAAATTTAATTATTGAAAGAATTCGAGATTATAATTCTGAAAATTTAAATGAGATTCTAGATTTATCTGGATTATTTATTACAGATGCAAGATTGCAGATTATAATACCATTTTTGGCACAAAGAAATGTTAGAAAACTAAATCTTGCTGGTAATCAAATAAGATTAATACCACAAAATATTAGAGAATTAGTAAATTTAAATTATTTAAATTTAAATAATAATAATATTGTTTATTTTAACGCAAGTTTTAGAGATTTTATACAGGGCGAAAATTCTTTAGAAGTTTTATCAAAAATGCAAAATTTAAGAATAATATTATTACAAAATAATAATTTAGATTATATACCATATAGATTTTTAGGTATGAGAAATTTAGAAGTATTAAATGCAAGTGATAATCGATTAAATATTGGTACTCAAAGATTTAGAAATGATAATAGGTTTATTTTAGATTAAAAGCTAATGGGGTTATTATGAAATTTTTAAATAAAAAAATATTAATATTATTTTTAAGTTTATTAACATTAAATAATTTTAGTTTTGGTTCTATAAGAAAAAAGCTTGAAAGACGAAGAGCAGAATCTCCAAATAATTCTAGATTTAATAGAATTGATAAATTTATGTTTGATAAAGAATCTTTGGACATTATAGGGTTTATTGCGCAAGATGAGATACAAAATGTTTCTGTAGAGTTTAAAGGCTTTTGTTCTTGTATATATTCTTATTTGAATGAACAAAATAGTTTTAAAAATGTTGAAATTGAAAGTTACATAGATGGAATAGTTGAAAATCTTGTTAATACAAGAAAGCTTAGTTTTGATACTTTTAATTCTATAAATAAAGTATCTTTTAAAAAATTATGGACTCAAATGTACAATAACCTAAAAAATGAAGCTTTGAGTTTGGGGATTAGTTGGTCTGAAACATTTTTGATGCAAGAAATATTAAATGATTATAATAATGAACAAGAAAATTTTGTATTGGATGATGAATCTTTAAATATTATAAATGAATTTGTATCTAATATTTTTATGGATTGTTCTAATGAATTTAGAGTTTGGGGTGACAAAATATTATCAAATAGATGCTTATCTAATAAATACGTTTCAATTGAAAAGATAACAGAAAATATAATTATAGATTTTGTAAAAAATTGTGGTTACAAATCTGAAGATATTGGGTTTAAAGTTTTATGGACAGAGTTATATAAGAATTTAAAAGATGAAGCAATTAGTTATGGTATTAATTGGTTAGATACTAATTTAATGCAAGAAATAGTTGATAAATATGACATAGCAAAAGATTTTGTATATTTATCTAATGATGAAATATATAGCTCAATTAATACTGTTATAGATATAGTAAAGGGTGAATATATTACTACAACGCCACAATTTAGATCTTTATGTGAAAAAGTTCTTGAATATTATTTACCACAAGAATTGCAAGAAACATCATTTGAGATTTTTATATCAGAAAGAGTTGCGGATTTAGTTTTTGGAAAATTGGGTGATATTTCAGAAGAAAGTATAGAATTTTTTGAAGAATGGTTGGTTATTTATACTTTATTATTTTTTGAAGCAAAAGCTCTTGGAATTGGTGAATTTATATTTCCAAGTAATGATTCAAATACGGATATAATAGGGTATCACCTTAAAGGTGCAGGATTAACAAAAGCTGATTTTATCAAAAAGTTTAATGAGCAGTATCTTAAAAAAGATGATGATAATGATTAATGTTAAAAAATATTATATAGTATATTGGGGCTGCAGGTTGCAGCCCTTTTTCTTTTAAAGCGCTTTTGGTTATAATTGGTTAAGTTGATTTTTTTATTACTGGATCCTGAATCAAGTTCAGGATGACAATGTTAGAGAAATATTTTAATTATGCTTAAATTTTTTATACAAACATATGGATGCCAGGCAAATGTTGCTGATTCGCAAGCTATAGCAAATTTCTTAGTTAATTTAGATTGTGAGCAGGTTTTTACAGAAAATCAGGCTGATTTAATACTTATAAATACTTGTGCTATACGAGATAAGGCTGAACAAAAGATATATTCTTATATTGGCAGATTAGCTAAATTACAGAAACAAAATAGTTTATTAAAAATTATAATAGTAGGGTGCATTGCTAGTTATAAAAAACAAGAATTTTATTCTAGATTTAATTTTATAACATTTGTTAATGGTGCTCGAGAAGATAAAAATATTTTGCGTGATAAATTAATCGAAGTTGTTATGCTTTCGCAAAGTAGTAAGAATGTTCTTGATATAGATTTAAAATTTGGTGGTATAAAACAAGAGAAAAAACATAGTACTCAAGCTTTTGTAAATATTATGACCGGGTGTAATAATTTTTGTACTTATTGTATTGTGCCATTTACTCGAGGTCGAGAAGTTAGTTATAGTTCACAAGAAATTTTAGAAAAAATAAAACAAGATATAATATTGGGTGCAAAAGAAATTGTTTTGCTTGGTCAAAATGTAAATTCTTATAAATGCCCAAAAAGTAATATTAATTTTGCAAGTTTATTAGAGGCTGTAGCAGAGCTTGATGGTGAATTTTGGATTAGGTTTGTTAGCCCTCATCCAAAAGATATGACTCTTGATGTAATAAAAATTATGGCAAAATATCCAGATAAAATTTGTGCGTTTATGCATTTACCTTTGCAGTCTGGTTCTAATAAAATTTTAGAATTAATGAACAGGGGCTATAATACAGAAAAATATTTAGAGCAGGTAGGTTGGGTAAAAGAATATTTGCCACATGCTACGATTTCTACAGATATTATAGTTGGATTTCCTGGTGAAACAGAAAAAGATTTTCAGGATACTATAGATATTATAAAAAAAATAAAATTCGATAATATTTTTAGTTTTATATTTTCGCCAAGAAAATTTACTAAAGCAATATTAATGCAAGATGATTTATCATATGATCAAAAACAAGCCCGCTTAGATTTTTTACAAAAATTGCAAGTTGATATCTCTAGAGAAAATAACGAAAAGTATCTGGGCAAAATTTTGAAATGTTTAGTTGAAAAAGAAGCTGTAAATGGTATGCTGTTAGCTCGAAGCAGTGGTAATCATACAGTTTTATTTAATGGTAATATAGAATTGATTGACTCTTTTGTTAATATTAATATAGATAAAGTTAGTGCTACAAATTTAGTTGGATCTTTGATAAAATAGTTTTGTAATTATGTATGGCGGCATAGCCAAGTGGTAAGGCAGTGGTCTGCAAAACCGCGATCCCCGGTTCAATTCCGGGTGCCGCCTCCAGCCTACGCTCAGCAAGGCGATAGCCTTGCTCTACCATAATGATGCCTACATAAACGTAGGCTCTAATGATATGAAATAAAAAAATATTTATAATTTAAATTTAAGCCCGCCTTTAGGCGCGGCGATGTTGTGGTAGAGGAGGGCTATCGCCCTCCGGCAGTATAATTTTTTTAAAAAAAAGTTGATTATATTTATAAATTGTACATAATTATAACAATTAATGCGTGCCGTGGTGGCGGAATTGGTAGACGCAAGGGACTTAAAATCCCTCGGGTTTTTAACCTGTGCCGGTTCGACTCCGGCCCTCGGCACCAGCCGTCGCTCCTTTGGAGCTATGGCTGGCAAGCCAGTATTAGAAAAAAATATTAAAATCTTGACAAAAGAAAATCTTGTAAATAAACATCAATGGTATACTTACGAAACGTTTGTGTTGTTTGTGTGTTGTGTTGATTAATTGAGAAATTCAGTTTTGAATTTTAGGAGTTATGTATGAACAAGGCCGCTTTGATAGATACAATGTCAAAAGCTACAAAGTTATCTAAAACTGCATGTAAGGATGCTTTAGAAGCATTCATTGATGCAATTGAAAAATCTTTAAAGAAAAAAAAATCTGTAGTGCTTACAGGTTTTGGAACATTCTCTGTAATGAAGAGAAAAGCAAGAACAGGTATAAATCCAGCAACAGGCAAGAAAATGCAAATACCTTCCAAAAATGTTCCAAAATTCAAAGCAGGAAAAAAATTAAAAGATTTAGTAAAAGCCTAAGTTTTTTAAAAAGCTTAATATACGTAACCGTATATTCAAAATTGCAGGAAAAACTTGTTGTTTTCCTGCAATTTTTTTTTGTTTTATTTTTATATGGTTTTTTTTATTTTATTTTTGGTAGGGTATTTTTAGATTTTATTAGTTTTTAAAAATAGGGAGTAGAATATGCAAGACGTTGTAACTCAGGGTGTGCAAGTAGATAATGTAGCGCCTGTAGCCACGGGAAAATTTGAAGCTATTATAGCTTGGATAAAGGCGATGTGGGATAAGATCGATATCAAAAAATGGTCGGAAGAAATTGGAGGCTCATCTTCAATGGCAGTTCAAGCTGCAATTTATTTTGGTTTGGGCTTCGCTTTTGGTTTTTTATTTAAAAAATATTTTAAATTTATATTTTTTACTCTTTTATTTGCAATGGTTATTGTATTAGTTTTAGAATATAACAATGTTGTTGCAATAGATTGGAAAGCTTTAAATATATTTTTAGGTTTAGACCCTGCAACAGATTTTGGTGTTTTGTTAAATAATTCATTTGAATGGATTAAACAAAATTTAGTAATATTTATTTCTGGTACAGTTGGGTTTTTAATTGGATATAAATTAGGATAATTTTATTGTGCTTTTTTATAATTTATTTTCAAAAGAAGCCAAAATAGAAAAGGGAATTACTGAACAGCCTATAGTTGATTTGGTAGATTCCCTTTTAATAATAGCAATAGAGTATTCTGTTTCTGATATTCATCTTGAACAAACTCAAGATGAGTTAAAAGTTCGTTATAGAATAGATGGTATTCTATATGATCAAAATCCTGTAAATCAAGATTACGGCGAATCTATAATTTCGCGATTAAAAATTTTATCTGGACTTGATATTGCTCAAAAACGTATGCCTCAAGATGGTAAAATTTTGGTAAGTTTTATAAAAGATTCTTCTGGTCAGGATAACAAAATAGATATGCGTATTTCTACATTTCCAACTATTTATGGTGAAAAAATGGTTATACGTATTCTTGATAAAGAGCAAAATAAAATAGACTTAAATTGTTTGGGTATGCCATCAGAAGTTTTAACTAGTTTATATAATTTAATAGACAGACCATATGGCTTTTTTTTGTTAACAGGGCCTACAGGTTCTGGAAAAACTACAACTTTATATTCTATATTATCTTATTTAAATAATGGGGAAAAAAACATAGTCACTATGGAAGATCCCGTCGAGTATAATATAGATGGAATTATTCAAAGCCAAATTAATGAAAAAGCTGGGTTTACATTTGAAAAAGGCTTACGTTCTATTTTGCGTCAAGATCCAGACGTTATAATGATTGGAGAAATTAGAGATAAAGTTACAGCAAAAATTGCTATAGAATCAGCATTAACTGGTCATTTGGTTTTTAGTACATTGCATACCAATGATACTGTTAGTGCTATTAATAGATTAATAGATATGGGAGTAGAGCCATTTTTGGTAAATGCTGCACTTACCGGAGTATTGTCTCAAAGATTAGTAAGAAAACTTTGTACTAACTGTATGCAACAAGATATTATTACAATACAAGAAAAAGAATTTATAAAAAATAAAAATATTAATTTAGATAAATTTAATTTGGATAAAATTAATCGTCCTTGTGGCTGTGCTTCTTGTTATGATCTTGGGTATAAAGGGCGTATAGGTATTTTTGAATTATTAAAAGTAGATGATAATATAAGAGATTTTGTAGCAAAAAAAGCTACAGAATCTCAGATTAAAGAATTTTTAATTTCTCAAAATATGCAATTTTTACAAGGCAGTGCATTAAAACTTGTAGAAGCTGGAGTGATATCTCTAGAAGAATTTTTTAAAGCTATTTCTTTATAAAATATTATTTTTTTTATTTAAATTTTTATAAAAAACAAAATAGCCTGTTCCTGCTGCAGCTAAAACGGTCAAATATAAAAATGTTTTTGTAAAAGTACTTAATTTTTGTTTATTATTACTATTAATTATTTTTAAAATATTTGTTAATTCTTTTATTTGTTTAAATAAATTATTGTCTTGAATTTTGGGATATTCTTTTTCTAGAGCATTTAATTTAAGATCAATATTTTTAATTTTTTTATTTAATAAATTAATATTTTTATTTTTTTCGTTTAAATTATAAATAGCTTCTAAATCATGTAAAATATTTTCTAGTTCTTTAATAACTATTTTATTAATAATATTTAATTCGCTTGAAATAGTTTTTGATACAGTGTTTATTTCTGTAATCGTTTCTTCTTGTAAATTGCAAAATAAATTATTAAAAAATATATTAAATATAATTAATAAAAATATATTTAATTTAAACTTTAATTTTTGCATTTTATCCCAAAAATTTTTTAAAAAATCCAGAAATTCCTGAACCAGAGCTGTTTGATGCATCGTTACCAATTTTATCTGCATAGTCTAGCAATACTTCTTTAGCCTTTGATGATAATTTTGTTGGAATATGACATTTTGTAATAATAACCAAATTACCTCTAGCTAAACTACCTGGAACTGTAAAGCCTTTGCCTGGAATTATTATTTGTTCATCAACAGGACAACCTTTACTAATTTTTACAGCTTGTATTTGTCCATCGATATTTTCTATATCTACTTGGCAACCCAAAACTAATTGAGGGTAAGTTAAATTTAAATTTGTTACAAGATCATTATTTTTACGCCAGAATTTTTTGTCTGTTGCTACGCTAACGTTTATATAAAGATCGCCAGTTTCTCCCCCAAATACACCGGCATCACCTCTGCTTTTAACTCTTAATTCAGCATCATTATAAACTCCAGCAGGAATATTTATTGTTATATTTTCTCTATTTTGTACTCTTGATTGTCCTTTGCATGTTGGGCAAGGGGTTTTTATTGTAAAACCTTGACCATTACACTTGTTACATGGCTGTGAAAATGCAAAAAACCCTTGTCTATAATTTATAGCGCCAGTTCCATGACAAGTACTACATTTTTCAGGTTTTGTGTTAGCTGCACAACCTGATCCATTACAGGTGCTACATGTAACAAAATGAGAAATAGAAACTTCTTTTTTAACACCTAAATAAGATTCTTTTAAAGTAATTTCTATATTAAATGAAAGGTCGTGACCGCGTTGTGGCGTCATACCTGTTTTGCTTCTTTTTTGTCTTGTTTGCCCTGCACCAAATATATCGCCAAAAATATCACCAAAATTAGAAAATATGTCACTAAAATCTGCATATTCATGAAAGTCAGATCCGCCTTGCATTGCATCATGGCCAAATTGATCATATTTTTTTCTTTTTTCTGTATTAGATAAAACTTCGTAAGCTTGGCTAGCTTCTTTAAATTTTTCTTCAGCTTCTTTATTGTCTGGATTTTTATCTGGATGATATTTAATAGCTAATTGCCTGTAAGCCTTTTTTATTTCTTCTGGTGTTGCTGTTTTTGAAATGCCTAAAATCTCGTAATAATCTCTTTTTGTCATGGTTTTACCCTCTAAAATTCATATAAGTTTTTTTAGTCTTTAAGACTAAGATTATTATAGATTATAATGAAATAGAGTCGAAAATCAAACGATGTTATTAAAATTCCGGTACTGGCTTGCCAGCCATAGCTCTTTAGAGCAAAGGCTGGTGCCGAAGAGGGGACTTGAACCCCTATCTTTTTTCAAAGACTAGACCCTGAATCTAGCGCGTCTGCCAATTTCGCCACTTCGGCCTATTTGATAATGTTTATATATTTTTGATTGCTTGCACTAGAGCTTAAAATATCACCAGATCTGGCTGGCATAAATTCTATATTTACAGCCTTTTTGCCAAGTTCATGTTCTAGCATATTTATTAATTCTAGTAAATTTATACTTTTGCCTGAAGCAACATTTATAATTTCGTTATTTAAATTTTCTTTTGTTGCGAGTATTAAATTTGCATTTGCAACATCATTTACATGTATAAAATCTCTTGTCTGTTTGCCGTCACCATAAATTATTATAGGCAAATTATTAATTAAATTATATTTAAATTTTGCAACTACAGCTGCATATTCACCATTTGGGTTTTGGTTATCACCATAAACATTAAAATATCTTAATATGCCAGTATTTATATTGCTATATTTTTGGCACAATTTTTCGCCTTCTAGTTTACTTTTTGCATATGGAGATTCTGGATTTGGAGCATCTGTTTCTGTACAGATAGTATTTTTATTACCATATACAGAAGCAGACGAAGAAAATATAAATTTTATATTATTATTTTTTACTGCTTCAAGTAAATTTTGTGTTCCTGTTATATTTATTTTATAACATAGTTCTGGGTTTTGTATTGATTGGGCTACCGAAACAAATGCAGCTAAATGAAAAATAACATTTTTGTTTTCTATAGCTTTTTTACAAGTAAAAAAATTTGTAATATCGCCATAAATAATATTTATTTTGCTTAAATTTTTTTTAATATTAGACAAATTTCCAGTTGAAAAATTATCAAGGACAGTAACTTTGGCATTTAGTTCTACAAGCTGATTAACTATGTGTGAGCCTATAAAGCCAGCGCCGCCTGTTACCAGTATATTTTTATTGCTGTAAAAGTTTTGCAATATTTTTATGTTCATGCGTAATTAAACCTCTAAAATTTTTATTTATATTTAAGTCGTCCAAGATCTTTGTAGCTGCTTGTTTACCATCTAAAAACGCTTCTTGCATACTTGAATATTTCCATGCACCGAATCTGCCGATAGAATGAATATTTTCAAGTAAAAGTTTTTCTTGTAGTTTATGCAAGTTTTTTTGTCGCCAATTATTATAAATTACATAAGCATTATTAATATTTAATATATTGTTAACTATTATATCATCTTGTTTAATATTTAAAAATTCTAAAGCCTGCTTTATAGAACTATTTGTTAAATTATTTCTATATTTATAATTTTTGTTTATATAAGAAACTTCGCCATATATGGCGCAATAATTATTTGGGGTTAAATTATGGTTTATATTGTGCCAAAATCCTAGTCTATAAAAGTTATATTGTTTTTCAGAAAAATAGATCCAGTGTTTATTATTTAAATTATTATTTTTAAAATTTTGTACATTAAATCCCAAATTAAAATTAATAACAGAATTACATAAAAGATTTTTGTGATTAACTTGTAAGCTTGTGTTAGCTTTGTCTTGTGATATTTCTAGCAAATAATTTAATGGCACACTCGAGATTAAATATTTAAATTTTTCTGTATAACCATTTTCGAATATTAAAATTTTATTTTTTAAATCTATTTTAATTAAATTAAAATTATTATTTATTTTATTTTTAATTTTATCTTGTAATTTATTTATTAAATAATTTATGCCACCATATTTTGGATAATAAAAGCTACTGTTATAGCCTAAATTATTTTTTGTATTTTTGTTATTAAGTGCACTATAGATTATCGATTTTAAATCTGTCTGTGGCACAAATCGGCCTGTCCAAGTATGATCTATTTTTTTTATGTCATAAGATAATAGTTTTTTGTTATATGGGAATAAAAAGTGTTTTCCTATGCCTGCACCAAAATATTTTAATACCCATTCATGAAAGCTTTTGGGGCTTTTTATATTCTTTTTTCTGTTTATAAAACCATAAATAACATCGTAAATTATATTTTCTGGCAAACCATATAAGTTTGTCTGGAAGGGATATTGTGTAAATGTATTTTGCATAAAAATACTAGAATTTCTATTTTGCACAAAAAAATTATTAATGCCTGCAACTTCATTTAAAAAATTATAAAAATCTTGATTATTAATGTGTAGTAAATGTCCTGTAAAATCAAATGTAAAACCATCTTGATTAAAAGAGCGTAAAAGCCCACCAGATAAATTTTCTTTTTCAAAAATTTTAAAATCGTGAAAATTATTTTTTTCTAGATAATATGCTGCTGTTAGGCCTGTAAGCCCTGCGCCAACAATTACTACTTCTGCCAAATTTATACCTTTTGTTTTTGATAAAAATGTACTGTGAATAGTAGTTTTTGTAAAGGAGTATTATTTGTCCAAATAGGGATTTCTAACATAAATAATTATTTCATATTTATTAGTACCATTTTCACAAAGATGTTTTGGAACAGGAGGCAATGTCATATTTTGAATAGTTATAAATAAATATGTATCATAATTTATAGCCCCGGAGCTTTCAACTAATTTTACTTCATTTAATCGTCCATCATGGAATATAGATATAAAAAATGCAGGTTTACATTTATATCCATCTATAAGATGCATTTTATCTTTTTCAGACATATTTGTAATATTAATTCCAGATTCTTCTTGAAAATACCATTGTAATTTTGATCTGTACGAAATTTCTGCCAATTCCTTAAAATCTGGCATGTGATTTTTTTTGCCATTTTGATACAGCCAGTCATTACCTTCATTTTTAGCATTATATAAGTAACCATTTGTAAGTTTTAGTAAATTCTTTTTTGAAGCTGGAGCTGGAGATGCATCTTTTTTGTCTTTTCCATATTGCCTAATTATATCTGTTGAACCCATTTTGTCTGCTTTTATCTGTTTTTGATCAATTTTATCTTGGCCGTGCAAGCCTTCTTGATCAATTTTGTGTTTGCCAAGAATTTGCGTTGTTGTTATTTGTTCATCTTTTTTTATTTCTGGTATAAATCGCTCTTGTTCTAAATTTTCTAAACTTACAATTGGCTTTATATCTTTAGTTAATTGTTTTGTAGCAAGTTTAACTTCTGGCACTTTATCTGGTATTTTTTTGTCTTCGCCTTTTATTTTTTCTTTTAAATTTTCTTTAGATTCTTTTTTTATTTTTTGTGTTGTTTGTAATTCTTGATCATGTTCTTGTTTCGTTATTCTTATTTGATCGCTTATTACATCTGATACAGCTGGTGTAAATTGTGGCCTGTCATCAAAAAGAACGGTTGTTCCAAACTCAGATTTTTTGGGACGTAATTCTGCTTGAACTGGAAATTTTTTAAATGATTTTTTTACAGCGAATATAAAGGCAATTAATATTACAAAAATGTGTAATATTAACGATATTATAATAAAGATTTTTAATTTATCTTTTTTATTATTCATTACCTACTCAAAATTTTGCGATCTCTATTTATATAATTCTAGTCTTTTTGAGTAAGTAAATAAACTATTTAACTTTTTAATTATAAAACCATGAAATTATTCTGTTTTTTAATTATAGAAAAATCTTGATTAATTTTATGTTTGCCGCCATTGGGATTATTTAAAAAGCGTAAAATTTCTAGCAAAAAGCTATTGCTTGCAGTGAATTTAACTTTTATTTTATCGAGCCAGTAAATTAAAATTCTTTTTTGCAAAATTATATCTAGTTTTTTAAATTCAGTTAAGTTACCAGTGTATTTATTGTTAATATTTTTAAAAATAATATTAAAATTATTTTCTGTAATTTTATTTAAAAACGCTTCTTCTTCTTGTAAAAAATTTAAAGTAGTTAAAAACTTCTTAGAAAATCTTGAATCTACTTTTTCTAGTGCAGGTAAAACGTATTTTCTAATTCTGTTACGTAAATATTTGTCAGAATAGTTTGTATAATCTATTAAATATTTAATATTATTTTTATCTAAATAATCTAAAATATCTTTTTTTTCGATATTTAATAAAGGACGAATATATGCCTCTTGTAGCATCTTCATGCCAGAAAGCCCTTTAAGAGTTGTACCTCTAATTATTCGCCAAAAAAAAGTCTCTTGTTGGTCCTGTAAGTGATGTGCAAGAGCAATATAATTTGCATCTTCTTGTTTTAAAATTTTATTAAAAAAATATCTACGTAATTTGCGACCAATTTCTTCTAAAGATCCATTAAATTTAATTGCTATTTCAAGTTCACTAGCTTTGCCAGCGATAAACTTAATATTATTTTTTGCGCATAAATTTTTGCAGAATTCGACATCAATAATGGCTTCAGTTCGCCATTCATGGTTTAAGTGAGCGCAAATTAATTCTATTTTATCTTCTTGAGCTAATTTATTTAAGAATAAAAATAAATATACAGAATCTGGTCCGCCAGAAAGACCCAAAATAATTTTTGGTTTATTCTCTAAATTAATAATATTTTTTAATTCTTGTTCTAATTTTTCAAACATTGCTAATTAAACTTTACTAAATAACTTTCTATAAATTCCATTAAATTACCATCTAATACTAAATCTGGCTGTGGGCTTTCGCAATCTGTTCTTAAGTCTTTTACCATTTTGTATGGATGCAAAACATAAGATCTAATTTGTGAGCCCCATTCTATTTTTTTCTTTTCTACAGATTTTTCTTTTAATTCTTGTTCATGTTTTTGTTTTTCTGCTAATTTTGCTGCAAGCATTTTCATAGCTGTTTGCTTATTTTGGCCCTGTGATCTTTGGCTTTGGCATTGTACAACAATTCCTGTTGGTATATGTGTAATTCTTATTGCAGATTCTGTCTTGTTTACATGCTGCCCACCAGCGCCACCAGCTTTAAAGGTATCAATTTTAAGATCTATTTCGTTTATTTCTATATTTTCTTCTTCTACCTCTGGAGTAATACTTACAGCAGCAAAAGATGTATGACGTCTTTTATTTGCATCAAATGGAGATATACGAACTAGCCTGTGTATGCCGTTTTCACTTTTTAAAAAACCATAAGCATTTTCGCCTGTGATATATAACGTTGCTGATTTTATACCAGCTTCTTCTCCTGATTGAGAATCTAATAGTTCAACTTTAAAATTTTCTCTTTCACAAAAGCGTGTATACATACGCAAAAGCATGCTTGCCCAGTCTTGTGACTCTGTGCCACCTGCACCAGAGTTTATGCTCAAAAAACAATTAGATTTATCGTCTGGTTTATTTAATAAAAGTTCAAGTTTAAATTTTCTAGTTTTATTTAATAAAGAATTAATTTCAGGTTTTAGTTTTAATAATTCTTGTTCGTTTTCTTTAAATAATTCTAGTAATTCTTTGTTTTCGTTATAATTATTAATTATACTTTCATAATTTTCTTTTAAATTTTTTATAAATACATGTTCTTTTAAAATTTCTGTTCTTTTGGGATTCTGCCAAAAACCTTCTTGATTAACTTCTTTATCAAGAGTTACAAAATTTTCTTGATTGTTAGAATTCTGCCAAAAATCTGTTATGGCATTAATATCAGGTTCTATATTTTTTAAAATTTCGCGTAATTCTTCTAGTAACATATTTTTATTTCTTTTATAAATTATAAACGAAAATTTTACTTATATTTATATTTTTTAGTATATGTAATAGGCTTAAATGAGCAAGAGGGCCTTAATTATAATGGCCCTCTTTATTAAGTTATATGGTTTTTATATTTTAGGGCCTTTATGATTTTCACTACCCTTGGCCCAGATTCTTGATGGAAAACGATTTTTAAGATGGGTTTTTAGTCTGTTTTTGGCATTTACAGCAATGTTTTTTAATGTTTTAAATAAACTCTTTTTTTCGTTAAAATTATTATTTTCTTGATTCATTTTATTTGGATTCATATAATCTCCCTTATATTTATAATTTTATAATTTATATTATTTTTATTATATTTTTAAATTACTTTTATTTTGATTAATTCGTCAATAAAGCAATTTTTTGATAAAAAAACTTGTTTTACAGAATAAATTGTTGCAAGAGTTATAAAATAACTATATAATTTATAGAAATTTTGGGGCCTATAGCTCAGTTGGCTAGAGCACTCCGCTGATAACGGAGAGGTCAGTAGTTCGAGTCTACTTAGGCCCACCAGCCTACGCCAAGGCTACGGCTGGCGTGCCAGTAATTGAAATTCTCGGGGGTATAGCTCAGTTGGTAGAGCGTCCGCTTTGCACGCGGAAGGCCAGCGGTTCGACTCCGCTTACCTCCACCATAATTCGCTCTGGCGAGCCACTACAGGCATGCCAGTAGCGGAATTTATTTTACCACTGTTTTTTGCAGTGGTTTTTTTGTAAGTATATAAAAGTTTGAAATTCTCGGGGATGTAGCTCAGTTGGTAGAGCGTCTGTTTCGCTAACAGAAGGCCAGGGGTTCGATTCCGCTCATCTCCACCAACCTACGCCCATTTGTCTTTTTTTAAGGCCATTGGTGAACTGCATAAACAGGTGTAGAAGGCCTTTCTTCTTGTGATTTTATAATATTTTTATAACATAAAGTTCTATTAATTAATTCTAGATAATTTTTTATATAATTTTCGTATATATTTAGATTTTCAAAAACTTTATCATAATCTTTTTCTTTTTCAAAAAATTCAGTATCTGATATATCTTCTATCTCTGTATAATTTGAAAAATTAATTTTATATGTTTGCATTACAATAATTAAAAGATCTTTTAGGTTCAGTAAATCAGTTATTCTATTTTTATTATTGTTATTAATAGCTTTTAAGATTTTTAATTCTTTTTTTGTTTCAAAAAAAACGTTTTTACAAGAATCTCTTTTTTTTGGATCTTTATTTGCAAGAGAAAGTGCCTTAATATTTTTAAGTTCAACTATTTTTATATTTTTTTTATTTATTTCATTTTCAAAATAGTTTATATCATCAAGTAATTGTAAATATTTAGATACTATATTTAGTTCGTAATATTTAAAAAAATCTTTTTCTGTAAAATTAAAAATAGCTTTTAGATCTAAGTCTTTACTCAAAGATATTATGTAATTAAATCTAGAACAAAATTTTTCACAGGTTAAAATTTTAAATTTACTTTCTATTGTATATTCTTCGTTTAAAAACAGTGATTCTAGCACTGGATTTTCTTTTATATATTTTATTATTTCTTCACTTAATAAATCTTGATTACAGATAAAATTTAAAAATAAATTATTTATTTTATAGCTGTTCATGCATATTAAATTTGAATTTATAAAAATTAGAAAACCTATACTAATTAGAATTAATTTTTTTGAATAAAGCATCTTGCCCCCAAGATTTAAGCTTTTAAATTTATTCTGGTTAGAGTTTATGATATTTATGTTTTTAACAGCAAGAAAAAAAAATCCCGGATAAAAATCCGGGATAAATAAATGTTAAATTTATTTTTATATAAAATGATAGTTTAAAAATCACAGTGCCCTGGAAACCTTGGATATGCGATTACGTCACGTATATTTTCCATGCCAGTAACAAACTGTATTAAGCGTTCAAAGCCTAAGCCAAAACCAGCGTGTTTTACTGAACCATATTTTCTGAGTTCTAAATACCACCAATAACTATTTTTATCTAAACCCATTTTATCCATTTTGGCTTCTAAAATATCTAAGCGTTCTTCTCTTTGTGAGCCACCAATAATTTCGCCAATGCCTTCAACTAAAATATCCATAGCTGCAACTGTTTTGCCATCATCATTTTGGCGCATATAAAATGCTTTTATGTGGGCTGGATAATTATATAAAATTACAGGTTTTTTAAAATATTCTTCTGCTAAGTATCTTTCATGCTCTGATTGTAAGTCTGTTCCCCATTCGACATTATATTCAAATTTTTTTGGAGCTTTTTTTAAAATATCTATTGCTTTTGTGTATTCGAGTCTTTCAAATGGTGAGTTTATAACATTATTTAATTTATCTATAATTCCTGGCTTTATAAATTTATTAAAAAAGTTCATGTCTTGTGGGCATTTTTCTAGAACATATTTTAGACAATATTTTATATAATTTTCTGCACAGTCCATATTGTTGTAAATATCTGCAAAGGCCATTTCTGGTTCTATCATCCAAAATTCTGCCAAATGTCTTGATGTGTTTGAGTTTTCAGCTCTAAATGTTGGTCCAAAAGTGTATATATCACTAAGAGCACATGCATAAGTCTCGCCTTCTAATTGGCCAGAAACTGTTAAAAAAGCAGGCTTTTCGAAAAAATCTTTTGTATAATCGACATTATTTTTATCTGTTTTTGGTAATTTTTCTAAATCTAGAGTTGTTACTTTAAACATTTCACCTGCGCCTTCACAGTCTGCAGCAGTGATTATTGGCGTGTGAATATACAAAAAGCCATTATCTTGAAAAAACTGGTGCGTAGCAAAAGCAAGGGCGCTGCGTACTCGGGCTACAGCACCAAATGTATTTGTTCTTGCTCGTAAGTGTGCAATTTCTCGTAAAAATTCAAAAGAATGTTTTTTCTTTTGTAATGGGTATTTTTCTGGATCGCATTCACCTAAAATTTCTATTGTTTGAGCCTGTAGTTCAAAACTTTGCTCTTTGCCAGGACTTTTTACCAGTTTGCCAGCAACAGAAATACTTGCTCCTGTAGATAGCTTAGTGATTATATTTTCGTAATTATTTATATTTGCATCTATAATAATTTGTAAACTATTAAAGCAAGAACCATCGTTTAATTCTATAAAAGAAAAATTTTTAGATGTTCTTGAAGATTTTATCCAACCCATAACAGTTAATATCGTATCGATATTATTTTCTGTTATTTTACTTATTTTTATACGCATAGTAGCCCTTTTTTATAAACTAAGTTTATTATTATATTTAAATATAATAGATAAAATAAAAATAAATAAAATTTAATAATTAAAAAAGGGAGAAAAATGTTATTAATAGATATTTTAAAAAATAATGCCTTAAATACTCCAAATAAAATAGCTTTTACAATGAAAATGGGCTATAGAACCAAACATTTTAGTTACAAACAAGTTTATGAGTTATCGCAAAAATTTGCGTTATTTTTAAAAAGTAAAAATGTAAATAAAAATGATAAAGTTTTAATATTTGCACCAAATTCGCCTTATTGGGGTATTGTTTTTTGGGGAACTATTTTAAACGGCAGCATAATTGTTCCTGTTAATATACAAAGTAATACAGATATAATAAAAAAAATAATAGAACAAACTGGTGCAAAAATAATAATTAAAAGTAAATATTTAAATTTAGAAGATATAAATATAAATATTTTTGAAATAGAATACTTGCAAGATTATTTTGATAATTTAAATATAAAAGATTTTTTACAAGAAAATATAAACCCTAGTGATATTATTGAAATTTTATATACATCTGGAACTACGGGTAACCCAAAAGGAGTATTGCTAACGCATGAAAATATTAGTTCGAATGTGCTAGCAGTATCGAGTGTTATTCCATTAAAATATGGTCAAGAAATAATACTTTCTATATTGCCATTAACTCATATTTTTGAACAAACTATAGGTTTTTTTTTAGCACAGTATTGTTGTGCACAAGTTGTTTATGCGCATTCTTATAGTGCTATAGGTGATTTGCTTATAAAATATAAAATTACAAAATTATTGGCTGTTCCTGAATTTTTAAAAGTCTTATTAAGTAAGATAAATGATAAATGGTATAAAAAATATTTTATTAAATTATTTTTAAAACTCGATGTTATAGCAAGTGGAGGAGCATTTTTAGATCCAAATTTAGAACAAGCATGGAATAATTTAGGTTTTACTGTTTTGCAGGGTTATGGGTTAACTGAAACTTCGCCTGTTATTTCTTGTAATAGTTTTAAATATATAAAACTTGGTTCTGTTGGAAAAGTTTTAAATAATACGCAGGTTATAATAAATAAAGATAACGAAATTTTAGTAAAAGGCCCGGGTGTTTTTTCGGGGTATTATAATAATATAGAAAGAACAAAAGAATCTTTTACTCAAGATGGCTTTTTTAAAACAGGTGATATTGGCTATTTTGATAGTGAGAATTTTTTATTTATTAAGGGGAGAAAAAAGTACGTAATAATTGGCCCAAATGCTCAAAATATTTTCCCCGAAGATATAGAACTTGAGTTAAATAAAATACCAGAAGTTAAAGATAGTTGTGTTTTGGGGTTAGAAAAAAATGGGGTAGTTATAATTCATGCTGTTTTATTGTTAAATAATAATTTAATTAAACCTGAAGATATAATAAATATAGCAAATAATAATTTAGTCTCTTATCAAAAAATAACAGACTATACAGTTTGGCCAGACTTAGATTTTCCACGATCTGCTACAAGAAAAGTAAAAAGAGAAGATGTTTTAGCTGTTATAAAAAATATTGTTGCTGGAAAACAAGATTACGAACTTAAAATTAAGCCAAGTAATTTAATTAAGTTATTAAGCAATATTTCTGGAGTTAATATCGAAAATATTAATATTAATACACAAATAATTAATAAGTTAAATCTTGATTCTTTAATGCGAGTAGAACTATTAATGAGAATCGAACAAGAATTTGGAATATTAATAGATGAAAATTTGATTACAGATAATTTAACTGTTCAGGCGTTACAAAATATTATAGATAAAAAAGAAAGTGTTAAAAAACCAAAAAATTTCAAAAAATGGCCCAGATTATTATGTGTACGAATTATTAGAAATATAGTACAGGTTTTTATTATATTTTTGGGTCGTATCTTTTTTAAAATAAAAATAGAGGGTTTTAATAATATAAAAAATTTAAAATCACAAGTAATTTTTATGCCAAATCATATTAGTTATGCGGATCCGTTTGTATTGTTAAGTGCATTGCCATATAAAATTAGAAAAAAATTAGCTTTTGCTGCAGCACAAGATGTTTTGTATAAAGAATATAAATATGTTGCTTGGCTTGCAGAATTATTTGCTAACGCTTTTGCTTTACCCAGAAATAACGGAGATAGTATAAAAACTGGTTTAGAAAATATGGGACAAATTATAGACGATGGAAATTCTGTTGTAGTTTTTCCAGAAGGACAAGTTAGCCTTGATGGAAATTTTTTACCCTTAAAAAAGGGTGCGGGACTTATGGCAATCGAAATGGGATTGCCTGTAATTCCTGTAAAAATAATAAATAGTAACAGTGTTGTGCCGTATGGTAAGCTTTTTCCAAAAAGAAGGGATACAGTTGTAGTTAAATTTGGTAAAGCTATATATTTTAAAGCTAGTGATAGCTATGAATATGCTAAAAATTTAATAGAGCAAGAAATTAAAAAATTATAAAAATTATATTTTTTTAATTTCTAAAACTATAGTTTCGCTATTATTTTCGTTATTGAATTTTTGTTCGCTAAAAAATACTACTTTAGATAAAGACCAGAAATAAAACTTGAGTATATATATAAGAGGGTAAGATATTATCTTATATATATACCTAATATAACTAGGTAATTTTTTAGTTGTTAATAATTTATTATCTAACCTAGATATTCTATAAAAAAATTTATTATAAAAATTACGTTTGATATAACCCGATTCGAAATTATAGCTAGTTATTTTTAGATTATGTTTTAAAAATAATACTTTTAATTCTTGTAAATTATAATGTTTATGGTGTCCATATTCTTGTATTTTATAATAACGTGAGCTTTGTTCTGCCTGACCCTGGACTATAGAATTGGGTGTAGTTAAATAAATTACGCCATTATTAGATAAGATTTTATATAAATACTTAATAAAAGTATCAATATAATCTAGTGGGATATGCTCAAAAAGTTCAGAAAGCAATATAAAGTTTATATTACTTTTATGTGTTATTGATAATTCAGGAAGCTTTTCTTGTAATAAACCTGTTAGCAATTGTAAGTTGCTATGTTGCTTTAAGTTTTTATCCCATATTTGATTATCAGGGGCAACTTCTAAAGCTATTCCAGATTTAAAATTACTGTTTATTAATAATAAAGATAATCGACCTGAACCTGCTCCAATATCTAAAAAAGTGCTTTTATTACAGTGATTTATGGCTTTTTTAATTAAATTAAACTTATATTTGTCTGCATAATCAGGAAATCTAGGAGAAAAACTTGTGGATATTGACCCTTTTTTAAATAGATTTATGTATCTTTTATAGAGCATGTAATTTCTTTTCATAATTTTGTATAAAAAAAAGCTAAAATTTTTTTAATTTTTTTTACTAAACAAGTTTAAATTTATCTTTTAAACACTACAACTTATTCAATTTTTATGCAACAAAAAAAGTTGTATTTTATTCGATCTAAAGCTCTTTTTGCCTGTTTGAAAATATATCTCATATAATGCTTGTTTTATGATATAAAAAATAATTTAAAAAAAATTTTAAAAAATAGTTGCAAAGTAAAAAGATTAGTGTATTCTATAACCATCGTCGTAAGATTGAAACGACAAAACGGAGGCAAAAAAGTTTGAAAGTTCTTTGAAATACATAGTTTCAGGTAAGAAATTTAAAAATTTTCCTGAACCCAAAAGATTCCTAAAAATTCCGATACGGAGAGTTTGATCCTGGCTCAGAATGAACGCTGGCGGCGTGCCTAACACATGCAAGTCGAACGAGAAAGTTTCTTCGGAAACTAGTAAAGTGGCGAACGGGTGAGTAACACGTGAGAATCTACCTTTTAGTGGAGAATACCCTCGAGAAATCGAGGCTAATACTGCATAAGCCCTGCGGGGGAAAGACGGCCTCTTTGCTGTCGCTGAAAGATGAGCTTGCGGACTATTAGCTAGTTGGTAGGGTAATGGCCTACCAAGGCGATGATGGTTAGCCGACCTGAGAGGGTGACCGGCCACACTGGAACTGACACACGGCCCAGACTCCTACGGGAGGCAGCAGTGGGGAATATTGCACAATGGGCGAAAGCCTGATGCAGCGACGCCGCGTGGAGGATGA